>JBGSYT010000124.1:0-39348 GCA_041750855.1 Pyrinomonadaceae bacterium
GGCCGGGTGTTCGGGGAGGGCGGGCATCGTCCGCATATCGCCGCAAATTGGATATATGAACCCGGCCCCGACGCTCGCCCTGACCTCGCGGATCGGCAGTGTGAAGCCCGTCGGTGCCCCTTTCAGCTTCGGATCATGGCTGAGGCTGAGGTGCGTTTTCGCCATGCAGATGGGCAGATTCCCGAAACCGTTCTCCTCGTACGATGCGATCTGCTGGTCGGCAAATGGTTCGTAAAACACGTCTTCGGCACCGTAGATCTTTCTGGCTATCGTCTCGATCTTTGACTTGATCGGTTGGTCCAGGTCGTAGAGAAACTTGAACTGGTTTGGCTGGTTCGTTGCATCGATCACCATTTCAGCGAGCTCGATCGCCCCTTTGCCGCCGTCCGCCCAGTGGGTAGAAACTGCGGCCCCGAGAGCTCCCGATTCGATCGCGATGCGTTTAACCGCTTCGATCTCCTCGGGGTGGTCGGTCGCGAACGCGTTTATCGCAACGACCGGCGTCACTCCGTGCAACTTTACGTTCTCGATCTGCTTGCGCAGGTTCGACGCGCCGGCTTCGACATCGGTGACGCAATTCTCCAGCATCTCCTGCGGCAGCGGCTTGCCGGCGACAACCTTGTATTTGCCGCTGTGCGACTTCAATGCGCGGATGGTCGCAACTATCACGCACGCATCCGGTTTCAGGCGGCTGTACCGGCATTTAATGTTAAAGAATTTTTCGGCTCCGATGTCTGCCCCAAACCCCGATTCCGTCATCAGGTAATCGGCCGTCTTGATGCCGATCATGTCGGCTAGAATGCTGCTGTTTCCGTGTGCGACGTTTGCAAACGGCCCGGCATGAACGAGCGCCGGCGTGTTTTCCAGCGTCTGCATTATCGTAGGGCGAATGGCGTCGCGCATCAGCACCGTCATTGCACCGGCGGCTCCGATCTCTTCGGCGGTGACGGGCTGTTTGTCGTGCGTCAGGCCGACAACGATCCGCCCGAATCGCTTCCGCATATCTTGCAGCGACGTCGTCAAAGCGAGTATCGCCATCACCTCGGACGCAACCGTGATGTCAAAACCCGTCTCACGCGGAATGCCGCCTTCCATCCGTCCGCCGAGGCCGACGATGATCTTTCGCAGTGCACGATCGTTCGTGTCAACCACACGCTTCCACGTGATGCTGTGCGGATTTATGTTGAGCGGATTGCCGCGAAGAAGCTTGTTATCCACCATCGCAGCAAGCAGATTGTTGGCGGCAGTAACGGCGTGGATGTCGCCTGTCAGATTCAGGTTAAAGGTCTCCATCGGAACGACCTGGGCATAGCCGCCTCCTGCCGCGCCGCCCTTTATGCCAAACGTCGGCCCCTGCGAGGGCTGCCGCAGCGTGACCACCGACCTTTTTCCGAGGTGCTTCATCGCCTGGCCGAGCCCGATCAACGTTGTAGATTTCCCTTCGCCCAACGGTGTCGGCGTGATCGCCGAAATGTCTATGTACTTTGCGTTCGGCCGATCTTTCAAGCGGTCAAGGACATCAAGGCGGACCTTCGCAATATATGGGCTGCCATAGTTATCAATGTCGTCCGCTCCCAACCCAAGCTGCTCGGCAACCTCGGTTATCGGGCGCAGTTTTGCGTGTTGAGCGATGTATAGGTCAGAATGCATCCATTGATTATCGAGAACTTCAGAGAATTATAAAAGTGACGCGGCTCACAAGAGTGGAAACACGAGCAGTAACATGTGTGCCCCTCGACGATTCGGGACCGTTGTTACAAAGGCGCAACCTCGGCCCGATCCAGCGCTAGATCGACTGTCCGGTCCGCATGAAGACTTGTTGTATCAAAAAGCACGGCGTCCGTGTCGGCGGGAGTTACGAGCAGCGGTATTTCCGTGCATCCAAGAATAACTCCTTCCGCACCTTCAGCCGTCAGCTTGTCGATGATCTTCAGATACCCGACTCTCGATTCGTCACGTATCATGCCTTTGACCAATTCGTCATAGATGACCGAATGAACGACATCGCGGTCCTCCTTTTCAGGAACGAACGCCTCGATCCCAAACTTGTCGAGCAGCCGCCCTTTTAGAAAGTCCTCTTCCATCGTGTAGCGTGTACCCAACAATCCGACCTTCTTCATCCCGGCCTGCTGGATCGCTGCACCTGTCGCGTCGCCGATGTGCACGAGCGGAATCCCGACCGCCTGCTCGACTCCGTCGGCAACGATATGCGGCGTATTTGCACAGATCAGGAAAAGGTCCGCCCCGCCGCGTTCGAGCCGCTTGGCAGCGTCGATCAGCAACTCCTGAAAATCAGCCCACCGGCCCTAGTGCTGCATCCGCGCGACCTCACCGAAGTCCACCGAATACAAAAACACCTTTGCAGAATGCGAACCGCCGAGCATTCCGTTAACCTTGCGGTTGATCACCTGATAATAGGTAACCGAACTCTGCCAAGATATTCCGCCAATAAGGCGTATGGTTTTCATTTCTGCTCCCGGATAGATCCCGAATCGTCGCATTCCCGACGTTGAATATTTATAAAGACAAAAGCCCTAGGGGCTCTGGAGATTGGCAGATGTGCGCCACGCCATGCCGTCCCGCTGATAGAGGATTACCCTAACTCGCACTTCGTTCTCACCATTCTTTCGATAGCCGATGTGGTACCACGCATTGTCAAAGTCGCCTTCCCCGACCGTGGCAAAAACCACCTCTGTTCCTGGGTTCTGCTCGGCAAACTCCTCTTTGATCCTTTCGCTGTCTGGTCCAGCTAAATGGAGCAAGTATAGAAGGGATACAAAACCTAAAACAATTAGGACAAACCCAGACAATACAATTCGCGCGGTTCTCTGTGACATTTCTTCGCGAGCTAAGCAAACACCTCAATAACCTTCTGTACCGCATCCGCCAGCTTGTCCGCCTCTTCGCGGGTGTTGTAAAACGCGAACGATGCACGTGCCGTAGCGGGCACGTCGAAGAATTGCATTACCGGCTGAGCACAGTGGTGTCCGGCCCGGACAGCGATACCCTGTTGGTCGAGGATGGTGCCGATGTCGTGCGGGTGGATGTCTTCGATGGTAAAGGACAACACGCTCGCTTTTTCGGCGGCGGTGCCGATGATCTTTACGCCTGGAATTTCCGCGAGCCGCTGCGTTGCGTAGTCGAGAAGTTCGTGTTCATAAGTTGCGGCGGCGGCAAAGTCGATCGAATTGAGATAGTCGATCGACGCGCCAAGCCCGATCCCGGCGGCAATAGCGGGCGTACCAGCCTCGAACTTCGCGGGCAACGGAGCATACGTCGTTTTCTCGAAGCTCACGGTCCTGATCTGGCTTCCGCCCGTCTGATACGGCGGCATCTTGTCGAGCCATTCGCGCTTGCCGTAAAGCACGCCGCTTCCCGTCGGGGCAAACATCTTGTGCCCTGAAAACACAAAGAAATCTGCGTCCAAATCCTGCACGTCTACAGGGAAATGCGGCACGCTTTGGGCTCCGTCTACACACACGGGCACTCCGAATTTGTGGGCCGTCGCGATCATCTCCTTGAGCGGGTTGACCGTGCCGAGCGCGTTCGAAACGTGTGAAACGGCAACGATCTTCGTCCGCTCGTTCAGAAGCTTGTCGTACTCCTCGATGATCAGCTCGCCCTTTTCGTTCATTGGAATTACGCGAATCTTCGCACCACGCTCCTCCGCAGTAACCTGCCAAGGAATGATGTTCGAATGGTGCTCCATCTGCGAAACCAGGATCTCGTCGCCCTCGTTGATGAAACCCTTCCCATACGAGTGCGCGACCAGGTTGATTCCCTCAGTGGTTCCACGAACAAAGATGCAGCAGTTCACGTCCGGGGCGTTGATAAACCGCTTCACCTTTTCACGAGCTGCTTCATAAGCGGTCATCGCGTGCTGCGATAGATAGTGAACGCCGCGGTGGATGTTCGAATGCTCCTCGGCGAGATATTTCGAAGTGCGGTCGATCACCGACTGCGGCACCTGCGACGAAGCCGCATTGTCCAGATACACGAGCGGCTTCCCGTTCACCTCTCTGGACAGTACCGGAAAATCCTTTCGCACTTTTTCGACGTCCCAATTGCTCATTGTCTTTACTGCTGTCATCGGGCCCACTCCTTGTTCATCGCCGGGCCTCCGCGATGGCCTTAGTTTTTGCCGTCTCGGGAGCAGAGGGCCTTACAGCGGCCTTCTTATCTTCACGAACGATAAATTCGCGCAAAGCCGTCTCGATCACAGCGGCACGCCGTGATTTTTCGCCCGCGATCTCGTCGATCTTTTTTAACAATGATTCTTCGATAATTAATGATGTCCTGATTCGCATACTTTTAACCTTCTAAATTTGTATTCAACCTGCTCAACACCGCTTCATCCAGCTCCTTTTTGATCGATTCGATCTTGATCTTGTTTATCACTTGCTCCGCAAAACCATAGGTCAGCAGATTTCTTGCAAGCGTCGGCGGCAACCCCCGCGTCAATAAATAAAACAACTCCTCTTCGTCAAGCTGCCCGACCGTCGCCCCGTGCGAGCATTTAACGTCGTCGTTAAATATCTCTAACTGCGGCTTTGTATCAACCCGTGCATCGTTCGACAGCAGCAAATTCTTGTTCGACTGCTGAGCATCTGTCCCACTCGCGTTCTCGCGGACGAGAACCTTCCCGTTAAACACGCCCCGCGAACGGTCATTCAGCACGCCCTTATAGGTTTGATGCGAAATACAGTTCGGAACGGTGTGGTCAATTATGGAATGTGTGTCCGCGTGCTGGGATCCATTGAGCATATACAGCCCGTCCACCCAAGCCTCGCCGCCCTCGTCCGTAAACTTCAGGTCGATATCATGCCGCGAGATCGCACCACCCAAGTTTATGTTCGTCGAGTTGTAAACACTTCCGCGGCCAAGGCTGACCTCGGTCGATCCGTAATGAAATGCTTCCGGCGATTCCCTTTGCACGCGATAGTGCGTCAAATTCGCGTTGTCTTCGACGACGATCTGCACCGCCGTATTCGTAAAGCTTTTAGCAGGGCTCGCGTACGACTCAACGATCGTAGTCTTGCTCCCGGCTTCGGCAATGACAACAATGTGCGGAAATATCGCCTTACCGTCCTCGCCCTCGAACGAAAGATCGATCGGCTTTTCAACGACCGTCTCCTTTGGAATTCTTACGACTGTTCTTTCGGCGAAAGCAAGATTTAGCGCTGTAAATCCGTTTCGTTCAAAATTAAACTTACCCAAAATATCTATGTGGACATCATCAAAAGCGGTCTTCGCACTGTCCACTGTCCACTGTCCACTGCCCACTGATGAGACGTTCGTGTATTTCCAATCCTCAAGCTTCGGCGTCGGAAAACCATTTACCGTAAAATATTCGAACGCTCTCTCACGCAAGGCCCGAACAGCCTGATCGCTCTCTTGCTCGATCAGCCGCCTGAATTCTTCCGCGAACCGCGTTTCGTTTACTGCACTCGATGAAACCATTCTTTAAAACTCTTCCTTCCCGCCTTACTTTTTGCGGGAAACTTATGTCAGTACCACCGGCGTTAGCGGGTGGGTTCATATCTCTAAAACAACTTCACCAAACTGAACTTCTCATCAGCGTGGATCGTGTTTGCCTTGTCCAAAATAAACTCCTTCGCGATTTTTAATTTCGCCTCGTTCTCCGGCCGCGGATTTGAATCATCGACCAGCGTCGAGCGGTCGTAATCGAAAAGAAAATCATGCCGCGTCAAAAGATACGTCACGCCCATTTCTCTCGCACGGGCTCTCAGGTCCGCCGCATTGTTCGATTCCCACACCCACCGCCGCAGCGTCCAATCTTCGAACAGGTAATCCGAAATCACAGGGCGGTCGAGATGATAGGTGTCCCGCCGCATATTGATCAGCCAAACTCGAGCATCGCCCGCCGTAGTTGTGTTCAACGCCTGATAATACCGGTAGTGATCCAGATTCCGGGTCAGATATTCGTCACGCGTTTCACCGCCGAGCACGACGCGAAGCGGCGCCTTCTGCAAAAACCACGCGAACGTCGTCAGAATGCCGCACACAGCCGCAACGCTGATCGAATACTTGGCTGCCATGTAAAGCGGTGTACGCCGCGCCGCGATCGCCTCGACCGACGCCGCAATGCCGATCGCCATCAGCGGCAGGATCGGCAGCAGGTATCGAAGCTGCTGGCTGGAGAACAACCAGAACAGAAACACGATCGCCGGCACGCCCGAGCCGATCTTCACCTCGACCGGCAGCTCATATTTCCAAAGCCCAAGGATCAACAGTGGCAGCCCGATCAAAAATGCGACGCCGAGCACTCCATCAAAACGGGCCGCCTGCTCCGGTTGGGCCGCAACCGAAACATTCCACGGTGCCGCTAGATAGTCCAGCGGCGTCTTTGAATATCCGCCGTACTGCGAATTCATCGCCTGGAACAACTGCGACCGCTCAACATCCCATCCAGCGACCTCGCCCGGAATGATGCTCAAATAGAAAGGGAAGACCGGGCTGCCGGTCTCGGCCCAGGTTCGCAAATACCACGGCGACGCGATCATCCCGGCGAACAGCAATGCCGCAAACCCGCCGGCAACGATTCGCCCACCCGTTGGCGAAACGCCCGCGTCAGAACCGGGAGCGGTGGCGACCGGGTTCTTCGCCCCTCGCGCCCGAAGGAGCACGACCAAAGCGAACGCCGCGATCACAAAAACCGTTGTCAATTTCGCCGACAAAGCCGCACCGAGAAAGATCGCGATCAATACCAGCCATCCCGTCTCAAGCGTCCGCCACCATCTGGCCATAGCGTAAACCGCCAGCGTCACATACAACGCAAGCGCAATATCTACGTAAGCACTCGACGCGACGTGATATGCACTCGGCACTGCCGCGACCATCAACACCGCCAGCAGCGACCACCGCCGCGAAATTCCGATCTCACGCGCCCAACCGAATATCGCCGCAAGCAGCAGCGGAAAGAACATCCAGATCGTTGCACCGGCTGCGGCCTCGGCCGCCCTCGCACTCATCGACCCGCCGAGCAGCATCGCCCAAACCGAATGCATCTCCGTCCCGAGAGCGAGATAGCTGGCAATGTTGCCTTCAACAAAGGCGTTGCTTCCCTGCGCGATCCAGGCCTTCGGTAGGGCAAAGTGATAAAGCAGCGTGTCTTTTGCGGTCGGCGGAGCAAGGCTGGCAATGAATGACAACACAAGCGGGACCGCGACCAGGCCCAAAACAACCTTGTCAAAAACGGCCGGCCGTTCGGGTACGCGGCTCTCGGCCCTCGCCTCATTCACCCGCCGCAGACTGAAACCTGCAAAGGCCAGCCCGACGAGCAAAGCCACGGAGGCAACGGGTTTCGAGTAAGCCCCGGCAACGCCGAGAAAAAACCACACTAGCGACCAAACGGCAGCCCCGATGGCGGTTTTCAGTGCAAGCTCGAGAACGTGGGAATGGTCCTCACTCCGCTCAAGCTCTACGAACGACACCGCAAAACTCCCGACGCCGAACCACGAAGCGGCGATCAACACCGCAACGACCGCGGCAATAAAACTATCGGCAACGCCGCTGCCGCCTATTTGCCCGCCGCCCAAATTTCCAAACAGATTCCCGATCTGCCCGATGTCCGAACCGCGGTTCGCGAGGAAAGCAGCGATCAACGCTACCGCCCACACAGCGATCGCGATCGCCGGCAGAGGAAGCCCATTCTTTTCGGTTCTGGTCTCGGCCAATTCGGCTTATCTCCCCGCCTCGCGCAAAACTTCGGCCAGATCGTCGGGTACCGGCATCGGCTTTATCGGACTTACGTTAGCCCCGCCCGTATTGCCCTTCGGATAAATGCCAAGCGGTGTTTTCGTCGCGGCCCCCGCGATCCGCAGAACCTGGCCGGCCACCTCGCGAGCATCACGCGTTTTAAGGCCGTGCTTCAGCATCAACATATGAACCCGCGTGTGCTGATAGGTGCTTGCCTGCCCCAGAACGTGAGCACGCTCAAGATGCCGGAAGGCGGCATCGTCATCGCCGGCCTCGCTGAGCTCAGCGGCACTCGCGATTTCCGCTTCGATATGTTCTTCCAATGTGAGCCTCTGCATCGATCGATTCCCAGACTACTTTCTCGCCGCCTTCACCCAGTCGTATCCTCTTTCTTCGAGTTCATGCGCAAGCTCCTTTCCACCCTCTTTGACGATCTTCCCATCGGCAAGAACGTGAACATAGTCCGGTACGATAAAGTTCAGAAGCCGCTGATAGTGCGTTACCAAAATGATCGCGTTATCGTCGCTTCGCAATTTATTAACGCCTTCAGCAACGATTCGAAGGGCGTCGATATCGAGGCCTGAATCCGTTTCATCGAGGATCGCGAGCTTCGGTTCGAGCACCGCCATCTGCAATATTTCGTTGCGTTTTTTCTCGCCGCCGGAAAAGCCTTCGTTGACCGAACGTTTGAAAAACTGCGGGTCCATATCGACGATCTTCGCTTTTTCTTTCAAATAATCGTTGAATTCGAGCGGGTCAAGTTCCTCCTGGCCGAGGTGCTTCATCTTCTCGTTATAAGCAAGCCGAAGAAACTGCGAGTTCGAAACGCCCGGTACCTCGACCGGATATTGAAACGCCATAAAAACGCCCTCGCGGGCGCGTTCGTCCGGTTCCAGTTCGAGCAAATTCTTACCTTCATAAAGCACCTCGCCCGACATCACCTCATACGACGGATGCCCGGCCAGCACCTTCGACAACGTCGATTTGCCCGACCCGTTCGGCCCCATGATCGCATGGACCTCGCCCTTCTTCACCTGAAGGTTCAGGCCTTTCAATATCTCTTTCCCTTCGATACCTGCATGCAGGTCCTTGACTTCTAATAGCATTTTCAAATCGTCCTATTCTTTACTTCGCTTTCTTAAATTTTTCTTTTACTTTCTGAAGATCAAAACCCGTTTTCGCATAGATCTCGATATATCCGCAGTCGGCACAAACAAATAAGTCGGTTGGATGTGCGGCAAATTTATGTATTGGGATTATTAGCCCGTGTGGTCCCGGTGCCTCATGCACATACACCTCAGCCGATTCACATTTTGGACATGAGCCACCCTTCATTTGCCACCCAACGCCCCGACGCTTTTTCCGCTACCGGACTCAAAATAGATCTCGCCCTTCAGATACGTCACCGCATTGCCGCCGATCTTTACGCGGTCGCCGGCTAGTTCGCAATACAATTCTCCGCCGCGGGCTGAGACCTGCCGGGCGAAGAGTTCGTTCTTGCCCAACCGCTCTGCCCAATACGGGATCAGCGAACAATGTATCGCTCCCGTCACCGGGTCTTCCGGAATTCCGATCCGTGGAGCGAACATCCGCGATGCAAAATCGCACTCATCGCCCGGAGCCGTCACGATTACCTCGTCATACTCGATCTGGCCCAACGCGTGAAAGTCCGGCTTGAGTTCCCGCACCTGTTTTTCATTCTCGGCCAGCAGAAACACCATATTTCCCTGAGCTTCCCAGGTCTGCTTCGGTTCGGCACCGACGGCCTCCGCAAGACCCGCCACAGATTCGATCTCCGTCATCGGATACGCTGGAAAATCGAGCACCAATCGTTCGCCTTCCTTCGTTACACCAAGTTCGCCGCTGCGGTGCGAATAAAACTTGATCTCGCTAGTTTCGAGTTTCAGCTCGTTAAAGATCACGTGCGACGAGGCGAGCGTCGCGTGTCCGCACAAATTCACCTCGACCGTCGGCGTGAACCAGCGAATGTTGTACTTGCCGTCTTCTTTCACAAAAAACGCGGTTTCGGAAAGGTTGTTCTCCGCCGCGATCTTGATCATCGTCTCGTCCGGGAGCCACGCCTCAAGCGGCATTACCGCCGCCGGGTTTCCGCCGAACGGCTTTGCTGTAAATGCATCGACCTGAAAAATTGGCAATTTCATTTCGCTACGTTCAACTCCTGCGTTTCCATAAAATGACTTTCGCGTTCATCGCGTCGCCATTTCAGAAATCCGCGCAGGTGCATCACAAAGAAAATAGTGCTTCCCAAAACCACCGCCCAGCTTCCGACGAGGACGCCAAATGTCACCCAGCTCGCGCTAGCCATCATAAAGATCAGAAAACCGATCTTGTTCTTGTTGCCGAGGAGGAAAACACCCGTCAACCCGCACACCGTCGCCAACCAATCTATGCCGTAATATTGCATTTCATTCTTTCGCCACAGAGGTCACAGAGTCCACTGAGCAACATCAAATAAACTCCGTGCTCTCTGTGATCTCCGTGGCTATTTCTTCTTACTCACGACCGCGATCACCTCGATCTCGATCTTTGAATCCCGCGGCAACCTCGCGACCTGCACCGTCGAACGAGCAGGAAACGGCGCCTTGAAATGCTTGGCGTAGATCTCGTTCATCTTCGCGAAATCATTCATGTCCGCGAGAAACACGGTCGCCTTTACAACATCGTCCATCGAGCTGCCCGACGCCTTCAGCACGGCGGCAATGTTCTTCAACACCTGCTCCGTCTGCGCCTCGACGCCATCTGCGAGAGTTCCCGTTTTCGGGTCAGTGCCGATCTGCCCCGCCGCGAAAACAAATCCGTTTGCCAAAATCGCTTGCGAATACGGCCCGATAGCCTTCGGTGCGTCGGCCGATTCAACCACGCGTTTCTTCGGCGACTGAGCTTCACCTGAGATCGACAATGCGGATACTAATGCGATAGACGTGAGGATTGTTGATACTAAGATTTTCATTCGTGCAATTCGTGTAATTCGTGGCTAATCTTCGTTCTTAACTGCCGCGATCGCCTGTATCTCGATCTGCGTTCCAAAATGCAGTTCCTTGACCGGTATCATCGCCCTCGCCGGCCTGTGCTCGCCCATCACCTCAGCGTACTTCTTGTTCACGGCGTCCCACAAATCCATGTCCGAAACATATATCGTCATCTGCAATACATGATCAAGATCGCTGCCGCCCGCATTCAAAACCGACTCGACATTCCTCAAAGCGAGCTCCGTCTGCTCCTCGATCGACCCTGTAAAAGGCTCCCGTGTATCCAACGACATCGGCAACTGCCCCGAAACATAGATCAAGCCGTTGTGTTCGATCCCTGGCGAGTAATGTCCCTTTGGTTGTGGTTGATTGTCCGGTTGAATTTTCTTCATCAAATATCCTCCGGCGTCAGTCCGGTCTTCTTGGCGATCCTTGCCATCATCTTCGGCCCAATTTCGTCTCCGTCGTGAAATGAAAAGACGTAATCGGAATACTGGGCGTGTTCGAGAACTCTATGTGAGCCGCCTCGCTGCCGTTTGACTCTCCACCCGATACGTTCCAACGCCGCGAGCACTCTTTTCGCCTTCGCAGACTTCCAGTTGCTCATGCAGCTTGAAATATCAGGCTTTCGACCTGATTCGGCAGACTTTCACCATTTTCCAGCCGATCAGCAATGACTCGAAGTGCCAGTGTCTTAACATTTCGAATCGCATCTTCTTTCGTGTCGCCATAAACCAAAACGCCATCGAGTTCACCGATCTCCGCGATCCAGCGACCGTCATCTTCTTGTTCTAATTCAATTGCTAGATTCATATCTGCTCTATCTCAAAAACTTAGCCAACTCACCGAAGCCGCCGCCGCGTGCAAGATAAAACGGAACTCCCATCGAGTCGAATTTGTTCGAGACGATTACGGAAGAAGTGAATGGAAACTTCACAAGTTTCGTGGCTGCAATTTCTATTTTTCTACCAAGATACTTCTTGCGATCGGAGGCCTTCGCGCAAAATACAAGAAGGTATACAAATTCCGATTCATAGTTCTCGATCTTGGTATCAGGACGAATTGTCAAAGTGCCGGCCGTGGAAATTCCCCCACATTCAACCTCACTAAAGTCCATATCAATGATTGTCCCTTTCATCGCAATCAACTCGGGAAAACCGTCGCCAACACGGCCATAAACAACCCGTTTGTCCTTCGAAATAAAGTCAGGCAACTGTTGAGCGAACGCCAATGTGGAAATAATCAAGCAAAAAATGATGACCGGAAATGCCATCCAAAATCGCATCGAATTTCGCTTAATCTTCGTCGTCATACAGGTGGTTCCGCTTACCCAACACTTCCCTCAAGCTTCAGCCCCAGCAACTTCGTCGCCTCAACCGCATATTCCATCGGCAATTCACGAAAGACCTCTTTGCAAAAACCGTTAATAATCAGCGAAACGGCGTCTTCCTGCGAGATGCCGCGTTGCTGAAGGTAGAAGAGCTGGTCCTCGCTGATCTTCGACGTCGTGGCTTCGTGTTCGACCTTGGCGGTGTTGTTCATCACCTCGATGTACGGGAACGTGTTCGCCTCGCTCTTGCCGCCGATCAGCATCGAGTCGCACTGCGTGTAATTTCGAGCGCCTTCGGCTTTAGGCATTATCTTCACCAAACCGCGATAGCTGTTGTTCGACTTTCCGGCCGAAATGCCCTTTGAGATGATCGTCGATTTTGTGTTTTTGCCAAGGTGGATCATCTTCGTTCCGGTGTCGGCGATCTGGGCGTTGTTGGTGAGCGCGACCGAGTAAAACTCGCCGATCGAATTGTCGCCCTGCAGGATTACGCTCGGATATTTCCAGGTGATCGCCGAGCCGGTTTCAACCTGCGTCCACGAGATCTTCGAATTCACGCCGCGGCACGCACCGCGCTTTGTCACAAAATTATAAATTCCGCCCTTGCCCGTCTCGTCGCCGGCGTACCAGTTCTGGACCGTCGAATATTTGATCTCGGCGTCGTCCAAGGCGACCAGTTCGACGACCGCCGCATGCAGTTGATTCGTATCAAACTGCGGTGCTGTGCAGCCTTCGTTATAGGCGACGTATCCCCCGGATTCGGCGACGATCAGCGTACGTTCGAATTGCCCCGCGTCCTGCGTATTGATGCGGAAATAGGTGGATAATTCCATCGGGCAGCGGACGCCTTTCGGGATGAAAACGAACGAGCCGTCCGAGAACACCGCCGAGTTCAAAGCCGCGTAATAGTTATCCCCGACCGGCACGACCGAACCGAGATACTTCTGTATCAACTCGGGATAATCCGCAACGGCCTCAGTAAACGAGCAAAATATCACGCCCGCTTCAAGCAGCTTTTTCTTGAATGTCGTCGCGACCGACACGGAATCGAAAACTGCATCGACCGCCACATTCGCCAGCATTTTCTGCTCGGATAAAGGAATGCCGAGTTTCTCAAACGTCCGGATCAGTTCCGGATCGACCTCGTCCATCGAGGCCTTGGTCGGCTTCTGCCTCGGTGCCGAATAGTACGAAATGTTCTGGAAATCGATGTCAGGATAATCGAAATTCGCCCAATTGTCCGGCGGCGTCATCTTCAGCCAATGCCGGTACGCCTTCAGACGAAATTCGAGCAGCCATTCGGGCTCATTCTTTTTCGACGAGATCAGCCGCACCGTGTCTTCGGACAGACCCTTCGCGATCGTATCCGTCTCGATATCGGTGACGAAACCGTATTTATATTCCCGATTTGTAAGTAGTTCTGCTGCTGTCGACATAAGATTTTTTTGCCACGAATTACACGAATTTCACTAATAATTTCTTCGTGTGTTATTTCTCCGGTACACCCAAAGCTCTCGGTATCTAAAACCCTTAATTCGTGCCATTCGTGTAATTCGTGGCTAAATTCTTCCTAAACCCTCTGCGGTTCGATCGTCCGATGTATCCCCTGAATCTGATGAAACATCGCATCGACGCTCTCTTCGTTCCCCACAAGCTGTGCCAGCGTTATCCGCGACAACGCATTCTCGACTATCTCATGCAGGCCCACGATCACCGGCCTGATGCCGCAATCACCGTGGTGCACACACGAATCGCGCACGCCCGTGTAGCTGTCGCAATGCGAGCTTAAAACGTCTTCGTCCAGCACCTTGATTATCTCATTCAGGTAAATATCGCCCGCCGGCCGCGCCAGAAAATAGCCGCCCTTCGTGCCGCGGGTCGAATTGACGAAACCCGCCTTGTTTAGCAGCCACATCAACTTGCCGGCGTTCGCCGTCGAGATACCCTCAAGTTCGGCGATCTGCGGCAGCGTCAACGATTCGCCGGCGTTCAAATTCGCAAGCTGCACCAGGCACCGCAGCCCGTATTCTTCCTGTGCCGAGATCTTCATAAGCTTAACAAGAGACAAGGTTTCTGATACCCAATAGGCTAAATTATCTCAAATCATTACTTTTTGGTCAAGATTGTAGAGCTAAGAGTTTTAGCCACGAATTACACGAATGGCACGAATTATTTTTTTCCGATATTCAAAGTGTGAGCATAAATTCTCGTGTCCAGCATTACGGCCAGATAAACCATTCGTGTAATTAGTGTAATTCGTGGCTAATTCTTGTATTTTGAGCGAATCTTGACGGCGCGTTCGATCAGGTCAGCGTTCTCCAATATCTTGAGCCGCAGGTCGCGGTCGAGCGGAGCGCGGACACTCTTGTCCGCATGAGTGCGAAGCACGAACCATCTCAACTATTTTCGCGCGTACTTCGATCTAATTTTGACTGCCCTCTCAATTAGGTCGGCGTTCTCCAATATCTTCAACCGCAGGTCGCGGTCAAGCGGAGCGCGGACACTCTTGTCCGCATGAGTGCGAAGCACGAACCATCTCAACTATTTTCGCGCGTACTTCGATCTAATTTTGACTGCCCTCTCAATTAGGTCGGCGTTCTCTAGTATTTTGAGCCGCAGGTCGCGGTCGAGTGTTGGGTTGTCGGCGAGGAATTTGTTGATGATGCCCAGGGCTTCTTCACTCCGCTGGCCGCCGATGAATGCGCCGAGCCAGCCGTTGACGAAAAAGATCTTGCGGTTGCGTTTGTGGTTGGGAAGCTCCTGCAATGCTTTTTGCAAATAAGGCAATGTCTGATCGCTGTGACGTATCGAATTCCACGGCCCGAACGCCGCTTCGATCCAGCTTTCGCTTATCTCTTTATTCGAAACGAAATCGTTCCAATACTTCGCCTTGTTCTCCGCCGTCGCGATCCCCGCCTTCGCCGCGTAAGCGTACCGCTTTGCATCGTCGCTCGTCTCGGTCTTCTCAAGCTCCGCCAACAGCTTCGGTGCCTCCCGATCGCCCAGGATCAACAGCCGCGTGACGATGTCGAACTTGTCCTTGGTCTTGAGCGGAATTTTCGGCACAGAGGCGGAAACCCGACCCGTAGGGAGGATGTTCTTACTCGGTTGCTGAGAGACACCCTCGCTACCGCTCAGGTTTCCGCCTGTGTCTGCTCCGCGTCTCGGCGTATCGGCGGTTAGCATTTGTTTTAGGGTGAGGCGAGCCTTCTCGCTCGACGCCACATTCAGGAACGCTCGATAGAACGTGATCCGCTGCCCCAGCGTCTCCGCCGTTCGCATTCGTTCGATCAACAAATCTTCGACACGTGTCCGCAGGTCGGAACCCCCTGCGTTAGCGGGGGGCGAAGTGTCCGACCTACCTGCAGTCGATCTCGCCGCCGAGTCTTGACCGCCCACTGACGCAGGCGGTTCCGACATGTAGTAGTTCATCGTCGTCCCGACGCGATTCAGCAGCAATGCCGTCGTCGATTCGTCTTCGTTTTGAGTCCCGCCTTCAGGCGGCCCGCTCTTATCTCCCCTCCTGGTTTGAGGAGGGGTGGCAGCCGCTGCGGCTGACGGGGTGGTGCCACTCTTTAGCTCCCCTCCTGTCTGAGGAGGGGTGGCAGCCGCTTCGGCTGACGGGGTGGTGGAAAGGTTCTTCACCACCAACTCCACAAACTGCTTCGGATCAAGCTCGCCCTCGCGGACGCTGTCCCACAGCGCACCCCACATCATCGACCGCAGGAACGGGTCTTTTTCGTTCTGGATGTTCTTCAGAACATAATCGCGGCTCTTGTCATCAAGCAGAAAAATGCCGTAGCCGAAGTCTTGATAGTTTGGGAAAATGTAGTTATTCGAATCAAAAGATGTGTGATTGCGGGTGGTCAGGCCAACCGAGCACTTTTCACGCGAAATGCCGCCGATTGATTCGAATTTCTGATTCTCGTCACGACCTTCAACGAACTTAAAATTCATTTCCCAAGCAGGTGCCTCACCGAGAATGTTCTCTTGTCTGAAGATAAGGCTTTTCGCAACCCCGTCACGGGTGCGGAATAGTTCGGTTCTGACAACGGGCAATCCCCTGTTCTTGACCCAGCCATCGGCAAACGTGCGTATTGGAGTCTTGAACTGCTCTTCGAATTTCTTTTGTTCGGACTTCGACATCTTCTGAAAGTGAGTCCAGCCTTGAATACGAGCCGCGAATGCTGCGATCTCAAACTCTTCAACCAGATCTTCCCAACCCGCGTTCCCAAACTCATGCTTCTTCAAAAACGCACGGACGGCGGTTTGGAATTTGTCTTCGCCGAGGTAGAACTCGGCTTGGCGGAGGAACGCCGGGGCTTTGCTGTAGACGATGGCTCCGTAGGCGGATTTTGCGGCGGAGAGGTTCGGTATCTCCTGATAGATCGGCGTGGTTCCTTTGGTCGAATCGGTCTGGTAGGCGGCCTGTTTGACGCGTTCGTAGAAGACCTTCCACGCCATCATTTCCGGCATGATCCGCTCCATCGCCTTGTACGCCGTAAAGGTCGCAAAGCCCTCTTTCAGCCACAGGTCGTCAAACCAACGCATCGTCACCGTATCGCCAAACCACTGGTGCGACGCCTCGTGAAACATCAGCAGGGCACGCGAGATATGGTCATTCTTCGTCGGCTCCTGCGGAAAGATGATCGACGACTCCCGCAAAAACGTCGCCCCCGCATGCTCCATCCCGCCAAAAGGAAACTCGGGGATAAGGACGAGATCGTACTTCGGGAACGGGAACTTGTAAACGAAATACTCCTCGAAGTATTTGATAGCCTCGCGGTTGAGGCGAAAGACCTCCGCGGCGTGGGGTTTGAACTTGGCGGCCTGGGATTTGCGGACATAGATCGAGCTGCTGACATCCGAGGCGGAAACCCGACCGGTAGGAAGGGTGTTCTTACTAGCCGGCGAAGAGACACCCTCGCTACCGCTTGGGTTTCCGCCTGTGTCGGTCACCCGCTCCCACGGCCCCGCCGCGAACGCGAAGACGTACGTGCTGATGGGTTTCGTTTCCGCTAAACCTTTCCATGTCCGCTTTGCAGGAAGGAGATCGATTACTTTCTTATCAAAGCAAGGTGGCTCACAAACCGGTTTGCGATCGCTAGAATTTGCGACAACTAGCCAGTCGTTTGAATACTCGACCTCCAACTCAAACCTCGCCTTCAGATCCGGCTGGTCGAACACCGGGAACGCCGTGCTCGCGTCGCTTGGGACGAAGAGGGAGTAGATGTATTCCGACCCGTCCTCTTTGTCGATATAACGCGTGATCGCCGACCCGCTCGGCAATATCGGCGAGGTGAAATCCAGCCTGATCACGTTCTCCCCCGCCACAACGCCGTCGCGGAAGATGAGGTGTTCGTTATGCTCCTCGTACGGAGCGGGGACACTCTTGTCCCCAACGGCGGATACGCCGTCCCTGCTCTCCCCGTCGAGACTCGTGTCCGTTCTCCGACCGTTCACCGACACATTGGAGATCGTCGACTTATCTTCGTGTCCCTTTATCTTTCGCCAGTCGAGAATGATCGGCGTTGTTACGCCGCCTTGCGGCGTTGGGGACAAGAGTGTCCCCGCTCCGACTTTAACCTGTATCTCCATCGTCCCCTTCAACACCGGCGACATCTTTTCGAGCGTCAGGCTCAGCTTATATCGGACATCGGAATAATGGGCGGCGCGCCACCGGGCAAGTTCGAGAGAGACGCCGGGCTCGATAGGCGGCATCTGTGCAAATGTTGCGGACGACATAACAAGCAGGAACAGGGCAAACAGCACTTTCATAAACTCAGTTATCGGGAAACAAAGGGCCCGCCTCGATGATAAGCCTTTTTCGGTTAGTGCGTCACGGACACGGAAAAGTTCGCCAGCGGCAGTGAAAATACTCCCCTCCTGGTTTAAGGAGGGGTGGCAGCCGCTTCGGCTGACGGGGTGGTGACCGACGGCGAAGTAGCGAATGCGCCGGTTTAGATTCAAAGTTGCGTTGATTCGAGGCTAGCTCACCACTCCGTCAAATCGCAGAAAACGCGATTCGCCACCCCTCCTTAGACAAGGATGGGAGTTTTGTCTTCTTCGCCCGACAAAATCCTATTGAATCATTGTATTATATATGATATACTGTCACACCTCCGCAACTAGACGGAGGGTGCTCTTTGAAAATCTGACTGAACCTCCCGTTCCGAACGGTCCGGTGTCATCGTTGTTGAAAACAAAGGACTTATGCGATTCGAAAGTTTTTGCGCAAAAAACGGCGGAACGGCCTGTGGAAAACGAGATAAACCTCCTCCCATCAACAGGTTCCACGTTCCGTCGAGGGACGGAACGCGGCCCGAACGCGGCCCGAACGCGGCCTGAACGCCTCTGAACGATATTCGGTTAAAGGGTAAAGCTGAAGTTAACAAAGCCGACGGCGCGGACCGGCTGGCCGTCGCGGGTAAACGGCCTGAAACGCCATTTGCGGATGGCGTCCTTAGCGGCGGGCTGAAGCAGCGTCGGGCCCGAAGCGTTCTGCACCTCGGAGACCTCGCCCTTCTCGTTGACCATCACTTCGACGCGAACGACGCCACTCGTGCGAAGCGACTTAGCCTGCGGCGGGTAGATCGGCGAAGATTGCCGGGTCGCATAGTTTATAAGCGAACCTACCTCAAGCGGGCCATCGTTAGGGGCTGCTTTCTCACCCTCTTTTACTTCTTTGTCAGGAACGGCGGTACTCGGCGGGGCGCTTTTTACCACTATCGCTTTCGGCGGCTGCTCTTCGCGGGCGGTATTCGTCGAGGAAGCAGAAGTTTCGGAAACGGGAACGTCGGCCGGCTTCACATTTGCGGCGGCAGGCTGGTTCAACGGGCGGCTGTCCACGATCTTTGCGACAAGCGGCGTATCTGCTACCGGCCGTGTGGCCTGTGACTGTTGAGAAATTTCTGCCGAAACGGCCTGAGTCTGGGGTGTTGCCGGATTCTCTACCGCAACATCGACCGCGTTCGTGATAACGCTTCGCGAGCTTGCCATCTGTTCCCGCGAATCGGCCCTCTCGTCGTTCCAACGGCGGGCATCGTAATCGTCACGGGCAAGGGCACTGCGGGACGTTGCCGCCTCTTCCAGGAGGGCCATCGAGGTATCGGCTTTCGCCTGTTCCTTTCCGTTCTCCTTCACCTGGGTGATGACCAGCTCAAGCGTCTCGCGCATCTGCTCGACATTGTTGACGGCTTCGAGCGGCAGCGTGCGGTCGTTGACGGAAAGCCCAAGCGAACGGTAACGCTCGGCCGTCGACCTCGCACCCTTTACGACCTGCCCGGCAACGGCACCGTAGATCTCGGCCGCTCCCGGCTTTGCCGTCTTCTGCTGGCCGTGCAATTGCTTGAGAAGGTCCTGAGCACGCTTGTGATCGCCTTGCTCAAGATAGCTGTTCATCAGGAGCACGGTCGTCACCGCCTGGACAGACTGGTCGCTCGTTTCGCGGCGGATATTCTCAAGCTCGTAGATCGCGGCGTTGTAGTTTCGCACGGCGATAAAGGCTTTGGCCTTTGTTATGCGGTCGCGCATCACCTCGGCCGAGGTCGGCGTTCGAACGGCGTTCGTGGTGTTCGCTTCGGGTTGAGAGTTGGCCGGCGGGCCCTGGGCCAGGGAAACGGCTCCGAGTGTGGTGAGGGCCAAAATGGCTGAAATGTATAACCTGCTGACTTTTAGCGGCATTTTCTTCTCCTTGCAACGAGTTGAATGTTCCGTAAAGGCCAAGCGAACTACTCAAAAAATAAGGCTCACTTTTGATGACCTGCTTAAACAATAAAAACGCGTATTCGTAACAAAAATCAAATTTCGCGAGGTTTTCTCCCAACGCGCTTATTCGTTGATCAGGCTTTTGATGATTTTCGTTCGGTAAGCGTTTGCGACTCTCTTTATATCACTTTCGTTCAGGGTGAGCAACCGCCTGTCAAGCATGACGACGCGGCCGTTGATCACCACGGTCCTGACATCATTGGCCTTTGTCGCGTAAACAAGATGCGAATATACGTTGTAAACAGGTGTTTGATTAAGGCTGTCGGTATCGACGATCACGATATCGGCACGCTTGCCAGTCTCGATCGAGCCGATCTCTGCTTCCATGTGCAGCGCACGGGCGCCGCCGATGGTCGCCATCGTAAATGCCTCGACAGCAGACAGCGTTTTCGGATCGCCCGAGATCAGCTTGTGCAGTTTCGCCGCCGTGTCCATCTCTTCCCAGAGGTTCAGGTCGTTGTTCGAGGCGGCACCGTCCGTGCCAAGCCCGACGCGAAGGCCTTTGCGCAGCATCGCCGGCACCGGAGCCGCGCCGGCAGCCAGCTTCATGTTCGACTGCGGACAATGAGCAATGCCCACATTGTGCTTTACGAGGAGGTCGAGTTCGGCATCGTTGGCATGGACCACGTGGGCGGCGATCGTCCGTTTGTTGAAGAAACCTATCTTCTCCACGTATTCGATCGGCCGCTGGCCTTGATGCCGCTGCTGGATAGTGTCGGTCTCGGTCTTTGCCTCGGCAAGATGGATCACCAGCGGCACGCCGAACCGGTTCGAAAGGTCGCGGGCTTCAAGCAGATGCTCACGCGAAACCGTGTAAGGCGCGTGCGGAGCGACGGCCGGGACGATAAGCGGATCGCCTTGCCATTTACGGATAAAGCGCTCCGTGTATTCGATCGCGGCTTCCCAGGTTTTATTGTCGGGCGCGGGAAAATCGATCAGCGTTTCTCCGAGCACGCCGCGAACACCGGCCTTTTTGGTTTCGTCCGCGACAGCGTCCTCGAAGTAATACATGTCGCAATAGGTGGTCGTGCCGCCGCGGATCATCTCGGCAAGCCCGAGCCGCGTTCCGGCCCGAACGAATTCTTCGTCAACATTGCGGGCCTCGGCCGGAAAGATGAACCGGGTAAGCCAGTCGTTAAGGTCAAGGTCGTCCGAGATGCCTCGGAAAAGGACCATCGGGACGTGAGTATGGGTATTTACCAGGCCTGGGATGACCACCTTGCCCGTAGCGATTATCGTCCGCCGCGCCGGCCCGCCGCGCATTCCGGAGGCCTTGCCGATGCTCAGTATCCGCCCGTTTTTGACCGCGATCGCACCGTCTTCGATGACCGTTCGCTCGCTGTCCATCGTTATGACGGTGCCGCCAATTATGAGCAGATCAATAATGTCAGCCGCCGCGCGACGCGTCTGGCCCGTTCTTTGCGAGAAAGCCGGCGTGGTCAGACAAAACAAAATTACGAATACCAGGATGAACTTTGATCGATTTATTAAAATCATTTGTTATTTTTTGCGATCGCTATATTCGCCGGTCGCGCTGTATTTGAATGAGGTTGTTGTAGCCGTTTCGACCGATAGCTCATGCTGGCGAAACAAGGTCTTTCCGGTAAATAATACGCCTTTCTTCGTGAGTATGTCCTGCCAAGGACGAGCAAAATCTAGAAGCTCAAGATCTCTAAACATATTGTGCCACCGCTTCTCGTGCAAATACATGGCCGCCGATGTCTGCCGCGTATTACTCAGTACAAAGTCTGTTAGGGCTCTAGTTTCAACCGCCGTTGCGATCGAAAGACCTTATCGGGGAATTCTAACCTCGATTTTTACCGGGTTTGCACGGCCAAGAAAGACGCTAAATATTTTCGTTGTGAATTCCGAAAAAAAGGCGTATCCTCTCGGAGCATCACAAATGTTATGAATACGAATACCACTTTTGCAGGGGAGCAAGAGCTATCGGGGCTTGGCCCGAAATTGTGCCTTGCTGCGTCCAAACAATTTCTGAGGAACGGGGCTCTCAACCGGTATGGCTTTCGTAAGGCAGAGATCACTCGATTTGAGTCGATGGAGAATTACATCGCTGACCGTACCGAGCAGATCGACGAGTACCTCGAGCTTTTTCGCCCGTTTGTTTCGTTTAAGGATAAGACGGTTCTGGAGGTTGGATGCAGCCAGGGTTATCTGATCAACAGTTTCCTCCAGCATGAGAAATTCACGGCGATCGGGGCCGATATCGACTCAGACGCGTTAAAGATCGCACGAGAGAATTACGGGGACAAGATCAGGTTCATTCAGACGACCGCCTCGAGCATTCCCCTTCCCGACGCAAGCGTGGATGTGATCTATACCATCGATACGGTCGAACACTTGAGCAATATCCGCGCGATCTTTGCTGATTGCTATCGGATTCTTAAGCCCGGTGGAATCATGTTCGTACATTTTCAAGGCTGGTACGGGCCATATGGATCGCATCTCGAAGACATCATCCCTTTTCCCTGGGCGAACGCTCTATTCTCGATGGACACATTGCTAAAGGTTGCTGCACATCTATACGAATCTCCAGATTACGATGTGGCTTGCTATTTCGTTGACCCTGAAACCGGCGAACGCAAACCTAATCCATATCTCGACAGGGCGGGTTGGGACGAGTTTTTAAACCACCTTACGATCCGGCAGTTCAGAAAGGTCACTCGAGAACTGCCTTTCGAGGTTATACATTTTGAGAATATCGGCTTTGGCGGGCGGACGTTTCGCATCGGAAAATATCTAAGCAAATTGTCAAAGGTGCCGGTCGCAAATGAGTTCTTTACAAAAGCGACCTTTGCGGTAATGTGCAAGCCGAATCGTTGAATGTTGCCTTCCGAACACGACCAGGCCACCGCTGTTCGGGATTCTAGTTAAGAAATTTTGAATCAAAAGCACGTGGCAGCAGCTCGCTCATCATTATCGTTTCGGACTTTCCGTAAAGATTCGAGAGTATGACCGGAACATCGCCGCAAAACTCCCAGATTATTTGCCGGCAGACACCGCACGGTGGAGTAAGCTCTTCGGTGTCTACCACTACCGCGATACGTGCAAAGCGCTTATCGCCGCGGGATATGCCTTTCCATATCGCGACCCGCTCCGCACACACCGTCAGGCCATAGCTGGCAGATTCAACGTTGCAGCCGGTGTAAATATTGCCGTCGTCGGTTTCCACGGCCGCACCGACCATGAAATTCGAATATGGGGCATACGCCCGTTCGCGAACCTCGGCCGCTGCCGCGATCAATTCTTCTTCGGAGTGCATCATCTAAATTCAATCCACTAACAACCACCAATAGCAAACCTTATTCACTAACCATCTGCTGGGCATAGAGCTTCTCGCGGACCATGCTGCAAAGAAACCCGACCGACACGCCCGTATTCGATCCTTCGGGAATGATGATGTCGGCGTGCCGCTTGGATGGCTCAACAAACTCGAAGTGCATCGGGCGAATGGTCCGCTCATATTGTTCGAGCGTGCGCTCAAATGTCCGGCCGCGTTCATTAATGTCCCTCCTTAGCCTTCGCATCAGCCGAACGTCGTCTGGGGTGTCAACAAACACGCGTACATCGAGCAGGTCGAGAACCCGCGGCTCCGCAAAAATGAGAATACCTTCAACGATCACGACCGGCTTGGGCTCAATTATTTCGATGCGGTCGCTGCGGGTATGGGTCACAAAATCGTAGAGCGGCATCTCAACCGGCAGTCCCTGCTTCAACCGCATGATGTGGTTGACAAGCATGTCGCTGTCGATCGAATCCGGGTGGTCGAAATTTGCCTGATGTCGTTCGTCAAGAGGCATATCCGAGAGATTTCGGTAGTAGGAATCCTGCTCTATGAGGACCACGTTTTCCGCGCCGACCGATTCAACGATCTTCTTCGCGATCGTGGTCTTGCCGGACCCTGTGCCGCCGCATATTCCTATTATCATTATTTATCTCTTTCGCTAATTTCCCTGATCGTTCTTTTAAGCAGCTCACTGAAAAGCCGGGACACCTTTTCACCGGTCTCCATCACTTCACTATGATCGATCGTTTCTTCCGTCATCCCGGCTGCAAAATTCGTGATACACGAAATACCGAGGACTTTCATACCCTGATGCCGTGCAACTATCGCCTCCGGAACCGTCGACATTCCGACAGCATCCGCGCCCAATAGGCGGTACATTCGGATCTCCGCCGGAGTTTCGTACGTCGGTCCCGATAGCGCGCAATAAACGCCGCGATGGAGAAAGTCTGTGGACGCTGCGTCGTTTTCATTCTCCGATCTTTCACCAGCTATGTCGCGAGCGACATCGACGACGATCTCCTGAAAGTCCTTGTCGTAAACCGCGGTCATGTCAGGAAATCTTGGCCCGAATGTATTATCGTTCGCACCGCGGAGCGGATTAACGCCCATACAGTTCAGGTGATCGGAAATAAGCATAAAGCTTCCGGGCCGCATTTCGGTGTTCAGGCTCCCGGCCGCATTCGTCAGGATAACGTTTTTTACCCCGAGGCAGCCGAAAGTTCGCATAGGAAAGGTCACTTGTTCCATGCTATAACCCTCGTAGTAATGAAACCGCCCTTGCTGCACCCCGATTCGTTCGCCGTCAAGTTGGCCGACTACCAGCTGGCCGATATGTCCCTCTACTGTTGAGAGCGAGAAGTGTGGGACGGACTTATACGGAAGCCGCACAGCCTCCTCAACATAATTAGCAAAAGCGGAAAGGCCGCTGCCAAGTACTACAACGGTGTTGAATTCACCAGCACCTTCAGACCTGATGAATTCTGCCGCCTCGACTGCTTTCTCGTATATCATTCGCGGATCCTGGTTCAAGGAAACAATTGCTTTGACCGACTTAGCTCTCTTTCTTGTACGGTATGCCCAGCGCCTTCGGTGCCCGTGACGTTCCAATAAATCCGGCAAGCACGATGATTGTCAGAACGTAAGGTATCATCTCAATGAACTGTACCGGAATAGGCTCGCCGGAAGGAAGCCGTAGAACACCCTGGACCGTGATGGTTAGAGCTTCAGTAAATCCGAAGAAAAGGCAGGCGAGAAGCACTGGAACCGGACGCCACTTTGCCAGGATCAAAGCGGCAAGTGCGATGAACCCGCGGCCCGCCGTCATCTGTTTTGTAAAGAGCGAAGATTGCCCGGTCGAAAGGTAGGCCCCCCCGGCGGCGGCCAGAAGCCCCGAGATGACGACCGCCGTATAGCGCAGGCTTATGACGTTTACGCCGGCCGAATCCGCCGCGGCCGGATTTTCTCCCGCGGACCTCAACCTAAGGCCGAACGACGTCTTATAGATCACGTACCAGCAAAAAGGCACAAGCGCGAATGCCAGTATGGAACCCCAAGACAAATTCGTGGTGAGCATCGGCATCTTATGTTCGATCGGGATCTGAGGCGTCGAACCTGTAGAGTCATACAAAACTCCGCTGATCATTGCCGGAAGCCCGATCATCAGAAAATTTATCGCCATTCCGGCAACGACCTGATCGGCCTCAAATCGAATGCAGGCAACCGCGTAAACTAATGCGAGAAGGCCGCCCGCGCCTATTCCCGCAACAAACCCGAAATACGGATTCTGCGTTTGAAGCGTGACCACGGCCGCCGTGAACGCTCCGGCAAGCATCAGCCCTTCAAGAGCGATATTGATCACCCCTGAGCGCTCCGAAAATAAACCGCCGAGTGCAGCAAAGATAAGAGGAGTGGCGGACCGAATGGTCGCGAATAAGAGAGCTAGAAGAAGGACGTCGGTCATGTCTTTGCTGTCCTCCCTTTACGCCTCGAATACATCTGAAGACTTGCCACGAAAAGAATGATCACTGCTTGAAGAACCCAACCCAGATCCTTCGATACGTAACGGGTGAACGCATCGACAAAGATCTCACCTCGCAAAAGGACGCCGAAGAACACGGCGGCGATCAGTACCCCAAGCGGGTGATTCCTGCCAAGAAGAGCGACCGCAATTCCGAGAAAGCCCCAGTCGGCGGAAAACCCTGCCTCGAAATGGTGCCGTGTTCCCTGGACCTCACCAATCGCAACCATTCCGGCCAGGGCACCGGAGATCGTCATTGCCAATATGATCTGCTTCTTGGTCGAAATGCCGCCGTACTCTGCTGCGTGAGGGTTTTCGCCAACGGCCCGCAATTCGTATCCCCATTTCGTTTTCCAAAGGAAGATATAAACAGCGAGACACATTAATAGCGCAAGCAAAAACGCCAAGTTCAAAGGGACATCGTACGGAATAAATGTCAGGAACTCGTTCAATCGCGGGATGTGTGCGGCCTCGCCGATCTCGGCCGTTCGCTGGATCGGGTCGCCCGGAAGCTTATAAAAGTATTGGGTGAAGTATCCGACAAGGGCAATGCCGATGAAGTTCAGCATTATCGTGTTGATAACCTCGTGGGAACCGAACTTCGCCTTGAGGACGCCAGGGATCGCACCCCAGATACCTCCGGCAACGACCGCTGTGATCATACAAAGAGGTATCAAGATCAGTGCCGGCAAGGACACCCAGGACCAATCCTCTTCGCGGCCAAAGATATTAACGACCGTCCCGCCAAACTTGATCCCTACCCACGCTACCGCAAATGCCGCAATGTAAAGCTGCCCTTCAGCCCCGATATTCAAAAGACCGCAACGAAATGCGACGGCGACTGCAAGCCCTGTGAAGATCAACGGAGTCGCATAATGAAGTGTCCATCCGATATCCCGAAACGAGCCGAACGAATTTGACAAGAGAAGCCAGTACGCCCCGAAAGGATCATCCCCAAGCAGCAGAATAATGATCCCGCCAACCAAGAACGCGGATAACACCGCTATCAGCGGCCAAATTATTTCTCGAATGATGGTCATCTTCCAGAGACGGGCCAACAGACTGATCGATTTCTCTGCGATTGCTGCGGTTGTAAATATAACCGACAAACCGGGAAACTGTCACTTATCCAGAAGACTTCGGCTCCAAAAAAACACCATGACCGGTGAAAATTGTACTTGACATCTTAACACTCATATTTTATGCTCATTTGAGACTAATGATTTAGTCATACAACTAAGTCAGATTCAATCTAATGGAGGATATGATCATGAATATTGTGAAATACGATACGTTCCGTGAATTGAGGAACCTGCAGGATGAAATGACGCGTCTTTTCGCCGGTACAGTTCCAAGAGGTTTCGACCGAGAAGAACTGGGAGGTGGCGCGTGGATGCCTAGCGTAGATATTTACGAGGATAAGGACAAACTTGTACTTGAAGCTGACCTGCCGGGCATTAACCGCGAAGATTTCGACATTTCCGTCGAGAATAACGTGATAACATTGCGCGGAGAACGCAAATTCGAGAAAAAGGTAGACGGGGACAATTACCATCGGGTCGAAAGGACCTACGGCAACTTTACCAGGTCTTTCACCCTTCCTCAGTCGGTGACGGCAGATGGAGCGACCGCCGAATTCGAGAACGGGATTCTGCGAGTCAGCCTTCCAAAGAGGGAAGAAACGAAGGCGAGAAAGATCGAGATCGCCGGCTCCGGAGCTTCGACCAAGACGCTAGAGGCGGATCAGTCCCATTCTGCAAAGGCCTAACTTTTACTTTTCTATTGATCGCGGTGAACGGTGGGTGACATCAATCATCGTTCACCGCGAAGTATTTTGAACAGCAATGAGATTCGATAGATTCACGATAAGAGGCCAAGAGGCCATTCAGGCGTCGATCGGCGTCGCCGAGAAAAACGGAAACCAACAGGTCGAGCCCGAGCACATATTGCTTGCGATGCTCGAACAGAAGGAGGGCGTGGTTCGGCCGATCCTTGGCAAGGTTGGTGTGAACGCGGCGGCCGTGCTTGCTGAGTTGCAAGCCTCGATCGATAAGCTCCCGAAGGTGAGCGGGGGCCAACAGTATTTTAGCTCCCGTACTAATACGATCTTTCAAGAAGTTCAAAAGATCGCGGAGAAGCTGGAGGACGAGTATATCTCAACCGAGCATCTCCTGATCGCGATCGCGGCCGAAAAAGAAGGCGATGCGGGACGGATCTTGCGGTCGAACGGCGTGACTAGCGATGACGTCGACAAGGTCATCACTGAGATGCGCGGGGGTTCGCGTATTACCGACCCGAATGCCGAGGAGAATTTCCAAGCCCTTGAAAAATATGCTCTCGACCTTACTGAGCGAGCACGCAAAGGGAAGCTCGATCCCGTGATCGGCCGCGATGATGAGATTCGCCGAACCATCCAGATCCTCTCCAGGCGGACAAAGAACAATCCGGTATTGATCGGCGAACCCGGTGTCGGAAAAACTGCTATCGTTGAAGGCCTGGCCCAAAGGATTGTTTCCGGCGACGTCCCAGAAACCCTGAAGAATAAAAGGCTAGTTTCGCTGGACTTGGGTTCAATGCTTGCCGGGGCTAAGTATCGCGGCGAATTCGAAGACCGGCTTAAAGCGGTTCTTAAAGAGATAGAAAAGGCCGAGGGGCAGATAGTCCTTTTTATTGACGAACTGCACACTTTAGTCGGAGCTGGTGCAAGCGAAGGGGCGATTGACGCTTCGAACATGCTGAAACCCGCCTTGGCTCGCGGCACGTTGAGAGCTGTCGGAGCAACAACGCTGGCCGAGTACCAGAAATATATTGAGAAAGACAAGGCCCTTGAACGTCGGTTTCAACAGGTTTACATTGGTGAGCCGAACGTAGAAGACACGATCGCGATCCTTCGGGGTCTGAAGGAAAGGTATGAGATCCACCATGGAGTACGCGTCAAGGACTCGGCGATAGTTGCTGCAGCGACCCTGTCGCATCGATATATAACCGACCGTTTTCTTCCTGACAAAGCGATTGACCTGATCGACGAGGCGGCGAGCAAACTGCGAATCGAGATCGATTCGATGCCGCAGGAGATCGACGTTCTGGATCGCGAGATCCTTCAGCTTGAGATCGAACGACAAGCCCTTACTCGCGAAACCGACGAAAAGTCGAGGCAGCGGCTTGAAGATATCGAAAAGCGGATTGCCGACCTGAATGAAAAGTCATCCGCATTAAAAGCGAAGTGGCAGTCGGAGAAGGAAGAGATCGAGAAGATGCGGACGCTCAAAGAGCAACTCGATGAGGCAAAGACCGAGCTCGAACGCGCCCGTCAGATGGGTGACCTTAACAAGGCTGCAGAGCTTCAGTATGGAAAGATCCCAGAGATTGAAAAACTCCTGGCAACAGAGCAGGAACGGCTCCAGGAGCTTCAGGCGGACGGCGTGTTTTTGAAGGAGGAGGTCGATGAGGAAGACGTTGCGGAAGTCGTCGCAAAGTGGACGGGAGTTCCCGTTACAAAAATGCTGGAAGGCGAGATGCAGAAACTGGTCCGGATGGAAGAAAAGCTCAGGGGTCGCGTGATCGGTCAGGAAGAAGCACTTTCGGCGGTTGCGAACGCCGTGCGAAGGGCGAGGGCCGGTCTGCAGGATCCTAATCGTCCGGTTGGTTCGTTCATTTTTCTGGGCCCGACAGGTGTTGGCAAGACAGAGACCGCAAGGGCATTGGCCGAATTTTTGTTTGACGACGAACGTGCAATGGTCCGTCTCGACATGTCTGAATACATGGAAAAGCACGCCGTTGCCCGAATGATCGGCGCGCCTCCGGGATACGTCGGATACGAAGAAGGCGGGCAGTTGACCGAGGCCGTTCGTCGGCGGCCTTATTCGGTTGTCTTGTTCGATGAGATCGAAAAGGCCCATCCGGACGTGTTCAATGTGCTGCTTCAGATCTTGGACGACGGCCGCCTGACGGACTCGAAGGGCAGGGTCGTGGACTTTAAGAACACCGTCCTGATAATGACATCGAACCTTGGGTCTCGAGAGATCCAGGCGGCGGCGGCAAATCCGATGGCCGATCGAGACATCAAGACCGAGGTTCTGCAGGTTCTGCGAGATCATTTCAAACCAGAGTTTCTTAACAGGATCGACGATATTGTGGTATTCAGCCAGCTTGGCCGGGAGCAGATCGCGCAGATCATCGATATCCACCTCGAAAAGCTCCGAAGGAATCTTGATGACCGCGGAATAAACCTTGAGATGACCGATTCGGCTCGTGAACTTATCATCGAGCACGGTTATGATCCGATTTACGGAGCACGGCCACTTAAACGAGCGATACAAACTTTGATCCAAAACCCGCTTGCCGTGAAGCTGCTGAACGGCGAGGTAAGCATGGGCCAGACGGTTCGTGTGTCAGCCGAGAACGGCCAGATGGTTTTCCAACCTGTGCTTGGAGAAGGCAAGGCGACTTCAAATTAGCGAACACACGACGAGCTCTCACGGCTGTTTCCATTGCGACCGGCAACCGATTAGAATGCTGATAGATGTTTAGACGAAAAAAGATGAGTGAATTCGACCACCTTATTGAGGAGCACCCGGAAGATCTGGAACCAGAGATCGCGGTTAAGGACAGGCGCCGTTTTAATGAGAACGGTGAAATCGTTCGAGACGGTGGTCCGGAGGCAAAAAAAATCCCGGTAAAACGCCAGAGCGAACTGGAGCTCGAAGCCCAGCTAAAAGCTGAGACAGAGCGACGAGAAGCTGCCGAAGCTAAGCTTATTGGGGTACAGACGAAGTTTGAGGAAGCAAGAGCTGGCTTAGAGAAAGAAACTTCGGAAATGCGGGAAAGGTTGAGGAGAACCCTTGAAGATCGGGCGAACCAGAATAAATTCAACTTTCTGCAAACGCTTTTACCTGTTCTCGACAATCTGCACCTCGCAGTTAAAGCGAGCGAGGACGATCCGTCGATCGAAAATTTGCGTACGGGAGTTGTCGGCGTAGCCCGTTCATTCGAACAAGCTTTGACCCGCGTCGGCGTCGAGACCGTGCCGTCGGTGGGAACAAGGTTCGACCCGGAGATTCACGAGGCAGTAGATATGGCTCCGGCCGATCCTGAAAACGACGGAATGATCACCGCCGAGTATCAAAGCGGCTACCGCTTTCACGATCGGCTCCTTCGCCCGGCTCGGGTTCAGGTGGGAAAGGCCCATGCCCAGCCGATCGGTGAATGATCGATAATCAGGGACACGAGCCCGATTTCCCGGATAAAGCCGGACAAAGAAGGGTGATTATTAATGTCGCCGGCCTTTGCGATGCGATTGAATTAACGGCCAGATCGCACGATTACGAAAACCGGGGTGGAACAACTCTTCTTTAGCATGCGTATTACTATCGCAGGCTTGGCGTTTTAAACCTTGATAGCTGGAGTGGTTGAGGTGGTACAATCTTAGCTGGCATAGATTGCGTGCGTGTACGCATCAAATCCGATCGGGAAGTTCACAGGTAGTATGGCAGATATAGACGCTTACAAAGATAAGTTCAGCGATAGTGGCCGCCGAGTATTGGAGTCAGCGTTGGATGAGTCGAAACGTCGTGATCAGAATTATGTTGCCATCGAACATATCCTGCATGCGGTGGCAAATGAAGAAGACGACCTCTTTTCATCTACGATGCGTGATCTGGCGGTCGACCCTCGCTCTGTGAAACTGCTGATCGAAAAGCGGATGGCCAACGGCCGTCAGCATACAGGCAAGGGCTATCGTATTGCTCCAGAAACAACAGAACTTTTCAAACGGGCAATGGATCGCGCCCGCTCGCAAGGGCGCCGCGTAATTGAAGGTAGCGACATCTTTTATGTACTCTCCAACGACGAGCGCAGTGTTCTGAACGATGTACTTCAGAACTTGGGCGTACCGTCAGACGAGGTTGCTCAAACTGCACGTACGCGCATTAGGAAACGCGAAAAAGAAGAAGAGCGGACACGGCAAAAATATGAGCTCCCGTCCTTTTTGCGCCACTTTGGTGTCTCTTTGAACAAGCTCGCCCGCGAGGACAAGATCCCTCCGACGATCGGTCGTGAGAAAGAGATATCTCAGATGATCGAGATACTTTCGCATCGCGAACGGTCAAATTCGCCGATGCTTGTAGGTGAGCCTGGTGTCGGGAAGACTGCTGTCGTTGAGGGACTCGCACGTCTAATCGAACTTGAGCCGGAGAAGATCCCTGTGCGGCTGAGGGATTCTCACATTGTTCAGCTTCAAATGGGTGGCCTGGTTGCGGGAACGATGTTACGCGGGATGTTTGAAGAGCGGATAAAAGGGATCATCGACGAGGTTAAGGAGAAAGACAATATAATCCTGTTCATCGACGAGGCCCATTCTATCATCGGTGCCGGAGCAGCGATGGGAACATCGAGCGATGCCGCGAACATGTTCAAATCGAGTCTTGCTCGAGGCGAACTGAGGATCATCGGTGCGACCACGATCAGCGAATATAAAGAGTATATTTCAGAAGACGAGGCTCTTTCGCGAAGATTTCGACTTGTCAAGGTCGATGAGCCTACCATTGACCAGACTAAACAGATCCTTGTTGGTTTGAGGCCGCGTCTGGAAAAGAATTATTCGGTCACGATCTCCGACGAAGCCATCGACACAGCCCTGGAAATGTCGCCGAAGTATATTAGGAATCTCCATCTGCCGGATAAGGCAATCGGCTGGCTTGACACAGCTTCGGTTAAGGTCGAAATAAACGAACCAACTCGGCTGACCGTGCTTCCGGAACATATCATCGACGTTATATCGCAGGAATCGCGCATTCCGAAGGATATGATCTATCGCGATACATCAGACCGGTTTTCGTCGATGGAAGCCGACCTCGGCAAGCGGGTGATCGGGCAGAAGGACGCGGTTCGTGCGGTCGGGGAGAGGCTTCGCTTGAACAAGGGGCCGTTGAAAGACAATCACTATGCTCCTGACGGCGTCTTGCTTTTCCTGGGGCCGACTGGCGTCGGGAAAACCGAACTCGCCAAAGCTGTAGCCGAATTTATGTTCGGCGATGAGCACAAAATGGTCCGCATCGATATGTCTGAATACGGGGACGGCACTGTGGGCGTCGAGAAGTTGATAGGCATGCCGAGAGGCATTGTGGGGTCGGAGCGTGGGGGTATCTTGACCGAGCAGCTTCGCGATAACCCCTATACGGTCCTGCTTTTAGATGAAGTTGAAAAAGCGTCGCCGTACCTGATGAACATATTCCTTCAAGCGTTTGACGAGGGCTGGATAACGGACGGCCGGGGCAAAAAGGTCTATCTGTCAGATGCGATCGTGATAATGACTTCGAACCTCGGCTCGGAAAATTTTAAGAAGTACGAGAAGCCTTTGGGATTTGGCCAGAAAACGCTTGGTGACGTTAAGTCGATCAAGAACGATGTGATGAAGGCCGCCGAAGCGCGTTTTACCCCGGAATTTCGAAACCGAATCGACGAGATAATAGTTTTTTCGCCGCTGACGATGGATGAGGTCCGCGATATCGCCCGGCTGTATCTCGGCAAGCTTAAGCGCAAGATGGAATCGCAGGGCCGCCAGATCGAAATAACGGACGAGGCGGTAGATCTGTTGACTGAAAAGGGATTCTCGCCTTCCTACGGTGCTCGTTTCCTAAAACGACACATCGACCAGAAGGTAAAGCTCCCGATCACCAACGAATGGAAGCTCGGCAGAAGGTTTTCGGTCGATATCCAGGAAGGCGAGATCGTCGTTCGGCCTACAGACGAGTTTAACCTGAACTAAACCCAAAGTCGGTTTTTTGCATCGAAATGCTTCGGTAGTAAGATCTTGCCGAAGCTTTTCCATTTATGAAACAACCTGTTTTATTAACGTCCATCGTGGCAATTCTCTTCCTTTGGGGGCAAACTTCCGCGCACGCGCAGGCTCCGGAGCCGCCCGATCGGCCCGAAGCCGTTATCGAAAGGGCAGTTGATTATCTTGGCGGCGAGCGTTATCTGAACATTACATCGCAGGTCTCTCGCGGCCGGTTCAGTCTGATGAAAGACGGGGCAGTTATCTCGTTTCAGTCGTTTTTGGACGTGATCGTTTTCCCGGACAAGGAGCGAACCGAATTTCGGGGCATGGGTGTCAAGCACATCCAGACAAACGTAGGGAACACCGGGTGGGTTTTCGACGGGACCTACGAAAGGATACGGGACCAGGACGAAAAACAGGTCGCAAACTTTCATCGCGGGATAAGGTCCAGCCTGGACAATTTGCTTCGCGGCCAGTGGCGCGGCGAAGGGAAGCTGGCCTATGTCGGCCGTCGGCAGGCCAGCCTTGGCAAGCGTAACGACGTGATCAAGCTAACCTATGACGATGGCTTCGAGGTCGAGTTTGAATTTGCGGCAGACACGGGTGTTCCCGCCAAAGCGATCCACGTTCGCCGTAATGCCGATGGAGAAGAATTTTCGGAAGAAGACCGCTACGCACAGTTCGTCGAGGTCGGCGGCGTACGCGTCCCGTTCATCGTGGACCGGTTCACCAACGGCGCCCACTCGTCACGCATCAATTACCAGTCGGTCGAATTCAATAAGCCGATCCCCGCTGCGATCTTCGAAAAACCTTCGAACCCGAAGGAGTTGAAGAAAGACCTCAAAATCTGATTCACGCGATTTTGCCGCAGGCGAACCGTTTTCCGCGGTTCGCGGGGCATTGTCGGCCGAAGCAGTCGTCGCCCTGGCCGATTGCGGCGGCCTGAGGTGCTTCTGGTTGTGCCGAGATCGTCGGGTCGGTCGGAATCGGTGCGGTCTCCGGCGGCGACTCAAGCGGCGACGCGGAGACGTAGAGCCGCCCCCTTGGTACATCGCAATTCCCGGCAACACCTGGCGGAAAGCTAGGGTAGTAAAGGTTTTTGTTTACCGTTTCTGCTCTACTTGCGCTTTGATCTGTTTCGTGTTTTTCGTGGATCAACGAAAGATCTTTCCACAAAGATCATGTAATAAGAATATATGATCCGAATTCAGCTTCTCTGCTTTTTGGTTCGCTCCGTGTTTTCATCGATATTTTTTCCACGAAACACACGAAACAAGAATAGAAAGATCGTTCCAATGCATAATTCGGGATTCGTCGTCCTTAAAAAAAGTCCTTTACATAGATGCAATCTTGTGTTATTTATGATACAGCTATTGCGATTTCCGAAATGCTTGTTGCTATGGACAAAGACCTCATCCAATTCAAGGGCGGCCCAAACCTGGCTTTCCAGGAGCGTGTGCATGTGTCGCTCCGTCCGACAAATGTAATATCGCTCAACCAGCATGCCTTCAGCCTGCTCGGCCGGCCGAAAATGGTCCACCTTTATTACAGCCGCAGCCGGGAGATGATAGCGATCGAGCCTGCAAACGACGATCGCCACGGGCTGGCCTTTCCGGTACTCAGCAGAGGTTCATCAACGATGCGGATCAACGCCGCCTCGTTTTGCCGCCACTTCGGTATCCAGGTCAACGATGCCCGGCGGTTTATCAAGCCCGTGATCAGGAACGGCAAGCTCGAATTGAAACTCGACGAAACCGTCTCCGTCGCCCAGGTGAGGAAGCGGGCGATGACGGAGTTCTGACCGAACCGCGTGGCGGCCGAAGTTTAGCCTGCTTTCAGCGGCGGGAGAGCCGAAACGATCTCATTGGTTCGCAGGCTGACGGTGACGATCTTTTTTATCAGCCGGACGATATATTGCGGGTCGTCATCGCGGTTTGGGTCGTTGGTGATGCCGGAGCGTTTGTCGATGGAGACCTTGTATTGATCGACGATCCAATCCAGGGCCGAGCGGTTGCCGAGACGGTATTCGTGAACCTTAGGCGGGATGCCGCCGATGGTCAGGAAATCGTTATAGACTATCGCGGTCTTGTCCTTGTTGTATTTCATCTTATCGACACGCCAATCGAGTGCGAGTTTGCCGTTCTCGATCATGTCGAGCTTGTATTCCGGTTGTTCCTCGTAACCAACGTGTATATCGGCAAGCTCTTTTCCGGCTTTGGCAAAGCCCCAAAAATCCGGTGCGAATGGAATTCTCGGCAATTCGCGTTTAAGATTAGCGGCGTATTTCTCACGGTATTCGGGATGATGAAGGAGCGCGTAGGTGTAATAAAAAATGTCCCACTTGGTGATAGACGTGTCAGCGTAATTCTCGCGAAACTGCTCCAACGCCCAATCGGTAATATTCTCGCGCTGGTTTGTTCCGTCTTCGTTGTAGGTGTAGAAAGGAAAGCATTGTAATGCAGTCCCGCCCCCATAGAAGCTCATATTGGTCAGCTTGTCGCTTAAATAAGGAGCGAAGTCCTTCTCCGAACCAACACCGGTCACACTAATAATTTGATTAACAGTGTTGGGTGGAAAAACCGACGGAAGCTTATATGTTCGCTCGTTTAAGTCTCGGTCAAAATAGGCGTTCTGAACCTGGAATGGAGTGTATAACGCCGGCACCACGCGCGCCTCGTCGAAATTAAGAGACACATTGCGAGGAATACTAGACTTTAAGGAGCCGCTCCATGAGATTTGGGAATCATCGTTCTTAACAAACTGATCAATTATTTGCTCTAACGGCATTTCTTTCTGTCGTAACTTTTTGACTCTAAGCTGATTCTCAGTCGAATTCCAATTCGCAACATGCTCATTGAAGAATCTGATCGTTTTCTCAATGTTGTGTTTTAACTGTGATCGATCAAAATTGAAACACCAATTGTTACGATTTGTTTTCAGACCACCGCTGTAAACCTTGAAAATAGCTGTAAAATCGCCGCTGCTAGCGGATTTGATTTCCTTATTCGCTATCGAAATAAACCCGTCAAACTCCTTCTCCATTCCTGCGGTCAGCCAATTCTGTTTTGCGTCGGGCGTGATCTCGATCCAGTCGATATTTGAGACAGACTCGTGCTCGTCGAGGAACTTATATTTCTGTTCCTTCCGCCAATCCGCCGGCACCGCATGGTAATAGATCTTTGTCGTCATTTCTTTCGTTGGTTCGAGCGGGCCGCCGTGCGGACTCGATAAAGTCTTTCTGTAAATCCGCCCTCATCGACAAACGCCTTTTCCAGGGAGGCGATCTGTCTATCGAGCAGGCTGCACGAGACAGCGATCAGCGCAAGAGCGCCGTTGGCGGCGATCTCAGGGTAAGAGGCAGCGGTGGACAGTGTGGACTTAGTGGACTCAATGGACGGTTCACCCGAACCTTGTCCACTCTGTCCACTTCGTCCACTAAGTCCATTCTTAACCGCGCTCGCCCAATCAGCCACGTCATCCGCCGATCCGGGGCGACAGTCTATCAATGAGGCTCGCCGGGCGTCATCGCGTTGCCATTCGGCCAGTCCGCGCTGTCTTAAAAAATCCTCATAATCGAGCTTCAGCTCTTCGAGGCTGGCGCGGGCGACGCTTGTCAGTTTTAGCTCAAATTTCTTTGATGTTCCGCTGGCCTGGCTGCCCTCGGCGATGTTTTGCACGCCACTGCGGGCCGCCTGCACCATCTGATCGTGGGTTCGGCTGCGTGAATCGATATAGCGGTCGCAAAAACGCACCGTTACGTCATAGACAAGCTGCGCCACCTGAAAGCTCTTGAGCTTTCTGTAACCGCCATGTGGCGGTATCAGTTTCTCAGCTTCATCCTTCCTGTCCATTCAGTCCACCAAGTCCACTCAGTCTATTTTCCTTTTTCTAACAAAAATATTCACGCTCACCCCGACCTGAATCCCGAAAACATTATGCGTCGTTCCCGACAATTTCGGATTGCGTCGGACATCACCGCCTAGGTCGAGCACATAGATCGCATCAAAATCTTTTTCCAAATTCGCACGCATACCATCGAATGCAATGCTGTCGATAAAGCTCCCGTTTGTGACGAGCGCAACGATGCCTTCGTCTTTTATTCTGTCGGTCGCCCAACGGATCGCTTTTACATACGGATCGGACAGCGCATTTTTATTCGTAGCCTTCGAATCTTTGGCGTAAGTCTCGGCCACTCGTTTGTCCATCACCTTGTATTTACGGTTCTTGTTGTTGTCGTTCTCGTTCAGCTGGCCGACGTTATACGGCGGATTTCCGATCACGACCGTTATCGGCGATTTCTTTTGTTTTTCGATACGAGCGGTGTTTTCCTCGGTCATGAAACCAAGCGAAGTCTGCGCTTGCTCGGCCATATCGAATGTATCAACCAAACAAATTCCCTCAAACGGCTCGTATCGCCCGACCTTTTCAAAATACTCGTGCTCAATATTCATCGAGGCGATGTAATAGGGCAGCAGCATTACTTCGTTGCAGTGGAGTTCGTGTTTGTATTTGTGTTCGAGCGAGGTCTTTTTGATCGCGTCGATGATGTGAATAATGAAATTTCCGGTGCCGACAAATGGATCGAGGATATGGACGTTCTCATCCGAGAGTGATTTTCCGAATTCCTTTTGAAGGATCTCTTCGACCGAGCGGACCATGAAATTGACGATCGGCTCGGGCGTGTAAACAATGCCGTGCGTGTCGGCGACATCAACCGCAAAACCCTGGAAGAATCGTTCATAGACATTATTTAAGAAAGTCTGCTTTTCGGCAAATGTTTCGACCGAATTTGCTCGATGTTCGAGTGCTTTATAGAAGTGATCAAATCGGCTCAGGAACTCTTCGCGGCTGAATGATTGCGATGTTAGAGCAAGAATGACTTGCTCGATCTCTCTTGCTATGACATTTCGCTGGGTAAATTCAGAATTGCGAAAAACGGTACGGAAAATGCGTTCAGTAAGAATGTGCTGGATCAGCATTTCCTCGACCGCCTTTTCTGAAAGATTCGGGTTAATCGATGTCCGGCAAAGCTCGTAAAACGCAGCGAACGCATCCTGAAACGCTCGGTTGTTGACCTTGGCGTCTTCGATAACACTGAGCAATGCCTGACCGAGCTCGGGAAGCTGTTCGCGAAATTTGGCTTCGGCCTGAACCCATTCTTCGAACGCGGGCGGCTCGTAATCGAAAAAGAGTTCGAGCAGACGGACGAGTTCGTCGGCCTTGAGCAGATCAAATTCGCCGATCTCCTTTTCATTCTGCCAAAGTATCGCTTTTGCCGGTTCCTGAAAGACGATATTGTCTCGCGGATAACCGACTGCGAACTTATTCTTTACTTCCTTTCGAAGATCGTCCTTGCTGTCTTTCGCTTCCCAATAGCCATGCGGCAATCCCCATTGGTCGACCACCGCTCCGTCGATGCGAATCGATTTGCCTTTGGACTTCTTTGGGTATTGCTGGACTAGATTCCATTTGACCTGTTTTGCGGCGGATTCGAGCAGAACGGCAAACGGCGGGCTGACAGTGCCTTCGTTGTCAAAACCTAGCCGGTTGTAATTTCCAAGCGTGTTGAAATATTCGGAAACTACCTTGTGCGTGGGCTTCAGGCTCAACTTCGACATGGTTTTTCTGGAACGTCCGCGGCTGAGCCGCAAAAACGTTTAGGCGATTATCGGGGAAGCGACGCTTTTCCGCAAATTGGGCTGTGGGGTCGGAGCATGAACCCGAATTCTGGAAGAACAGATGCAACTCGCGTGAGCGAACCATCGACGAAGCGGTCTATTTTGGCGAGAAAGGCCGAAAAGAAAGAGGCTGTCTGAAAAGGCGGCCTCTTTTTTGTTTGGGTGCTAGGTTGTGGGCGCAACACAGTTTAAACTTTTGGATATGGCAAAAAAGAAGGTCGTATTCAAGAGGTATGAGCAGAACCAACCGATGTCGCTGCCGCCG
>JBGSYT010000125.1:0-51393 GCA_041750855.1 Pyrinomonadaceae bacterium
GTCTTGAAAACTACCGCGCGAAAGCGCTTGCAGGTTCGAATCCTGTCCTCTCCGCCACTTCTCATTGTCACGATCGAATCCTTTGTCTCCGTCTGCATCCCCCGTTTTCAGAAATCTGCCATTTCGCCAAAATTTTCTTGAATTTCCTAGCCACGCTGGTGTAATCTCATAGAAATGAATGATGATTCATTCATTTGATTAGGGTCACAGTGTCCAGGTCCAAAGCCACAGCTCAACCTGTCCGTCCCGCGAACTTCGACAAGCGCGAAGCGATACTCCGTTCCGCCATTAAGGTGTTTGCCGAGAAAGGCTTTTTCAATTCAAAGGTGGCAGATATCGCCGGTGCGGCTGGTATAGCGGATGGAACGGTTTATCTCTACTTTAAAAACAAGGACGACATACTCCATTCGATCTTTGACCGGGCAATGGCGGATTTCATCTCTGAAGGACTCCGCGAGATCGAGGGTATTGATAACCCGGCAGACAGGCTCCGACGCATAGCTCAGCTTCATCTCGAAAAGCTCGGCGCGGACAGGGAGCTTGCGATCGTGTTTCAGGTAGAGCTTCGCGGCTCGACGAAATTCATGCAGGAGTTTTCGGCCGCCGGTTTTGCGGAGTATCTGGACGTGATCTGCAAAACGATTTCCGATGGCCAGGAAAGCGGGGTTTTTCGTCGCGACGTGAAACCGATCGTCTGTGCAAAGATCCTTTACGGTGCTCTCGATGAGATGGTCACGAACTGGATCCTATCGACCCGAGACTATCCCCTTGAACCGATGGCTGATGAGGTCCTCAAAGTTTTCTTCCGTGGAATGATGGTCAAATGACGGCACTTCATGACAATGTCAGGCCTTCGTTCAGGTCGCTTATCGGGCGGGGCGAGCCGCTGCTGCCCGATGAGCCGGGAACGATCGACGAGATCTTTACGAAGGCTCGGGACAGATTCGATCGCCAAGACGCGTTGAATTTTAAGCGCGACGGCCAGTGGCATTCGATCTCTTCGCGGGTGCTGGTCGAGCGAGCGGAGACGATCGCGGCGGGCCTTTATTCGCTCGGTTTACGGAAAGGTGATAAGGCCGCGATCCTGGCAGCGAATTCTCCGGAATGGACGCTGTCTGACGCGGGGTGTCAGTTTGCCGGCATCATCGACGTTCCAATATATACGACACTTTCGCCTGAATCGGTCCGTTACATTCTCAACGATTCTTCCGCAAAGCTGCTCTTCATCGACACATTGGCGTCGTACGACCGGATCACCGAAGAGCTAAAGGAATGTCCAAACTTAGAGAATGTGGTGTTTTTCGATACTGGCGAAATCCCAACGGGCACGCATTCGCTTTCAATGTTGGAAGAAATGGGCAGAAGCGAATTGTCCGCCGAAGGTTCCGACTTTGTCGAAAAAATTCGCGGCGAGATATTCCATGATGATATCGCGACGCTGATCTATACCAGCGGGACCACAGGCGAACCGAAGGGTGTCATGCTCACCCACGACAATATCGTTTCGAACGTTATCGATGCGGGCGAAAAGTATAGTTTTGCTTCGGACGACAAGTCGCTTTCGGTGCTGCCGCTTTCGCACGTCTTCGAACGTTCGGCGATGTATCTATATATCCTCAACGGAATGGGGGTTTACTATGCTGAGTCAATTGAAAAGGTGCCTGATAACCTTGCTGAAGTAAGGCCGACAATATTCGTCGGCGTGCCGAGGATCTTTGAAAAGGTGTATGCAAAGGCGAAGCTTAAGGCGGCGCAGGGAGGCGGGCTCAAGGAAAAAATATTCGATTGGGCTATAGAGATCGCAAAAGAGTTTGCCCTGAAGAACGAGCGAAGTGATCGGCCCTCGTTGCTTTTGCGGCTGAAACACGGCCTGGCCGACCGGTTGGTTTACAGCAAATTTCGCGAATTTTTCGGCGGGAACCTTCGAGCCTGTATAACAGGAGGAGCGGCCCTGCCCGATGAGATCTACTTGATATTCACAGGCTCCGGCGTCCCGATCATGCAGGGATACGGCCTGACGGAAACTTCGCCGGTGATCACGTCGAACAACCCTGAGGCCTCCCGCCTCGGCACGGTCGGACGGCCAATTCGCAACATGGAGGTTCGCATCGCGGCTGACGGCGAGATCGAAGCCTACGGGCCGGGCGTGATGCTCGGATATTACAACAAAGAGCAAGCGACACGCGACGTTTTCACCGAAGACGGCTGGTTTCGGACAGGTGATATCGGCGAACTCGATGCCGACGGATTCCTCCGAATAACCGACCGGAAGAAGGAGCTTTTTAAGACTTCGGGCGGAAAATATATAGCTCCGTCGCCGATCGAACAGATGATCCGTTCATCGCGTTTTGTGAATCAGGCGGTGCTCGTCGGGAATGAGAGAAAGTTTGCGGCGGCGTTGATCGTTCCAAATTTCGAAATGCTCGATTCGTATGCAGCCCACAAGGGCTTCACAAAAATGACGCATGCCGAATATTGTCGCGACCCGAAGATCATCGATCTGTTCGAGCGGCAGGTAGCGGCCGCCACAAAGGGCCTTTCGCAGTTTGAGAGCGTGAAGAAGATCGCCCTGCTTGAGCAGGAATTAACGGTCGAGGACGGAGAGCTTACCCCAACGATGAAGTTAAAACGACGGGTGATCGACGAGAAGTACAAGGCCGTTATCGACGAGATCTACGCCCAGGCCTAGCGATCGGACCTGCGTTGCCGATTTCCTCAATCCTTTATCCATGCCTGAAAAGTGATTTGTCTCCTAGATCGGCCTGATCGGAATGGGAATACGGCCCGGGACACCGGTAGCAAACTCGACGACGTAATCCAAAAACTTCTTCGGCGCCTTTCCTACTTCGACAATATCAAAGGGTTCGAGCAATATGTCCGAATCCGTGCCCTTTTTTATATGTTCCAGATTGGCAACTATCTCATCGGGCTTTGCGGCTCCCGATTTACGACGGAGGATCTTAATGGATTTTAGCTTTGCTTCGCGGGTTTGGCCGCTTGCCATTGCTATCGCCTGCGTTAAGTAAAGCCCCCCTTCCGGAATGTTCATTTCGCCGGGTTTGATCACTTCGCCGATCACGTAAACCGGCGACGCCTTTGCCACGACGATAATGTCGCCCGAGATGATCTCGGGATTAGAGGCCGCGTCGCCCTGGCTTAAGCTTGAATAGTTAAAGATCTTCGAAGGGGCATTCAACCCGGTGTTGGCCCCAAGGCTCCAGCCATCGGCAAGGTCCGATTCGCCGCACATCGGCGGCCGCGTCCTGAACACCTGGATCAGGCCGTTGCTCTTTTCCGTGTCGATACCGCCCGCGTAAGAGATCAATTCAAGCAGATGCACGCGTCGCGTCAGGTTGAACTGTTGAGCCTGGCCTCGCACTTCACCGTAGACGCTGACCGGCGGCCTGCTGTTTCGCTGTGTGACGCGAAGGCTTATCTGCGGACTTTTGAGATACTTCGACCACGCTTGGATCACATCCGCCTGAAGGCCGCGTTCTGTCTTGCACACGGCAGCCAGCGGAACGTCAGAGTAGGGGATCGTTACGTTACCGTCTTCGTCAACGGTAAGGGCTTCAACATCGAACGAAGGCTCGCCCAGTGCTTTTATGCTTATCACATCGCCTGGGCCTATAAGGTATCCTTGTGATGCGGCCGGCGGAGTCTGGGCAAACGCGGCGGCGACGAACAAAATAACGAACGACGATAATTTAAGACAAATCTGCATTGTATTGGCCGAATCCTTAACTTCGACTTGTAGAATAGTTTAGTATCCTGTTTGATTCAACCTTTTTGTCCTGAAGTTGCATGCCTCGGTACAGTCCCAATGTTATTTGTCTCGGCCTAATCTTCATTGACACCTGCAACATATGGGATGTAAGTTCGATAGGACAGCGGTGCTTGGCGTTTAATGCCGAATAGAACCATTAACAATAGAACCTTGTCTGATACCATTTGGTTCCTGCGCCGTCCGGCCCAGTTCCTCCTGGATATTGCGGTTTTGTCGGCCGCCTTCTTTTTAGCGTATCTGCCGGGAATAAATATTCAGGTTACCGATTTTTATGTCGATATCGCCCTCCGCCAGCTTCCCCTTGTCATACTGATCCAGTTCTCGACCTTGTTCCTGGTTGGAACGTATTCGATACTTTGGCGGTACGTGAGCATAGAGGACCTGAAGGTGTTTGCGTTGGCGGCCCTTATCTCCGGTTCTATCCTTATCGCCCTTCGTTTTCTTTTGAATTTTACGGACCTTTCATTGTGGCAGGTCCCGATTTCGGTGATCCTGATCGACACCGTTGTCGGCTTTGGCGGGCTGCTCGGTTTAAGGGTCCTCAGGCGTTTCTTTTATGAATTTGGCGATAAGGGCGGAACCTTCCGGTCCGTGCGTCGCGTAAAGCGAAAGGCCACACTTCTCGTAGGTGCCGGCCGAATGGGTGCGACTCTCGCGAAAGAATTAAGCGGCCGCATGGATGCCGAACTTGATATTCGCGGATTTGTCGACGACGACCCCAGAAAACGAGGCGGAAGTGTCAGCGGCGTCAAGGTTCTTGGCACGACCCACGACCTTCCGCGATTGGTTGACGAACTCGGGGTGGAGCAGATCGTAATTGCGATCGACCATGCCCAGGGTAAGGACATTCGCAGAATACTTGATGTTTGCAGCGCGATCCCGGTAAAGGCCCAGATCGTTCCGAGCCTCAACGAGATAGCCCACGGGCGCATTTCGGTCAGCCGATTAAGGGATGTGGAGATCGAGGACCTTTTGAGACGCGAGCCTGTCGAACTAGATAATCGGAACCTCAACGACTTTCTTTCTGAAAAAGTCATTATGGTAACGGGAGCGGGCGGTTCCATCGGTTCGGAACTTGTCCGTCAAGTTATCGATTTCCGGCCGAAGACCATTCTCCTTGTCGAAAGGGCCGAATTTTTGTTGTTCAACATTGCGAGGGAACTCGAGTCGGCCGAGCAAGGGTTAGAATTTGTTCCGCTCGTAGCGGACGTTGGCGATGAGCCGAGGATGCGTGAGATCTTCGATCGGTTCCGGCCGGAAGTGATCCTGCACGCGGCGGCCCACAAACACGTCCCGTTAATGGAAACCAACGCGTGCGAGGCGGTAAAGAACAATATTTTTGCAACGCGTACTGTCGGTCGGCTTTCCGGGGAGTTCGGTGTGGATGACTTCGTCTTGATCTCGACAGACAAGGCGGTCAATCCGACATCCATAATGGGCGCATCGAAGCGCGTGGCGGAGATCGTAGTGCAGGACTTGAACCAGGTTTACGAAACGAACTACATGGCCGTTCGGTTCGGGAATGTACTTGGCTCCGCAGGCTCGGTCGTCCCGATCTTTAAGGAACAGATCGAAAGGGGCGAGGCGCTCACGGTAACCGACCGCGAAATGACACGCTACTTTATGACCATTCCGGAAGCTTCCCAACTTGTCCTTCAGGCCGGAGCCTTGGGCCACGGCGGTGAGATCTTTGTCCTTGACATGGGCCAGCCTGTAAAGATCCTTGACCTGGCTGAGGATATGATCCGTCTTTCCGGGCTTGTGCCGTACGAAGATGTCGATATCGTTTTTACCGGAGTACGCAGTGGTGAGAAGCTGTTTGAAGAATTAGAAATAACGGGCGAGGCATTGGAAAAAACTTATCATCCCCAGATCTTTATCGGCAAAATTGCTCCGTATCCGGGTGAACGCGTCACAAAGATCCTGGAGAGTCTCGCGGCAGCGGTCGGCGAGGGTGATGAAAATGACGTAGCCCGTATTTTCGGGGAATTCTTGCCCGAGGCCTCCCTTGCCAGGCTGACCCCAGTAGACGATAAGCGTCCTCTGCCAAAAAAGGAACCCATTCCCGCCGCGCCCGCTAAACTTCGAATCGCAGAAAGATAGCCGAAGTATCGCCACACGGAACGATCTGCTTTCAATATCAATCGACTCACACTGTGATAACCACCCTTCTAAATATGCATCGCCTAAGCTGAAGCCGTTGGGACAACATTTATCCCGTAGATCGGATATGCGCAGGCACAATTGGGGAAAGCCCTACTTGATAAAGAACAGCCGAAAATTTAGAGTTATAGTTTCGGCCTGAAAGGGGAAGTTCCTCTGTCTTAGCTGATAACGATCTGGTGTTTTTCGATCATACGTTATTCGCTATCTCTCTATCCGAAAAGGCCAAGTCAGGCCGTGCCGTGGCTTCCCTCGGCGTGAGTTTCTGGTTCGCACGAAAGTGGTTATGAAGATCGGTATCGTAGGATTAGGGATCGTCGGATCCGCTGTCAAGTATGGGTTCGAGAAGCTCGGCCACAACGTGAACGGCCACGACATCAAAGATGCTTCGAGACTCGAAGATGTTCTCGACAGCGAGATAGTCTATCTCTGCCTGCCGACACCGCAGGGCGAAGATGGCCGTTGCGATACATCGGTGATCGAAAGCGTGGCCGCGGAACTGATCGACGCGAACGGTTTCAGTGGGATAGTCGCGGTCAAGTCTACGGTCACCCCCGGAACAACGGTCAAGCTGCAAGAGAAATTCATGACCGAGAAGATCTGCCACGTGCCCGAATTCCTTCGCGAACGCGCGGCGATCATCGATTTCACCGATAATCACGACGTCTGCATCATCGGGACCGATTCCGATGAAGTTTTTGAGAAGGTGAAAGAGTCGCACGGCTATTATCCGAAAGAGTTTATCAAGCTTTCGCCGACAGAAGCCGAAATATCGAAGTACTTTAATAATGTGTACAACGCTACGCTGATCACGTTTGCGAACGCGTTCTATGAGCTGTGCCAGGCAACGGGAGCTGATTACTCCAAGGTCAAAAATGCGATGGTCCAGCGTGACCACATCTATAATAAATATCTTGACTGTAACGACAATCTTCGTGGTTTCGGCGGAATGTGCCTGCCAAAAGACACGGCCGCCATTTCGGCCCTTGTGAAAGAGATGGGAATGCCGATCGAATTGTTTGAAGCAGTTGTGAACGACAACAAGAAATACAAGACCACGGTTTTTGAGGGGATGAGAAAGTGAGAATACTCGTTACGGGCTCGGAAGGCTCGTTGATGCAGGAAGTTATACCGCTGCTTTTGGCAAAGGGCCACACGATCACCGGCGTGGACAATTTTGCACGATACGGCGAGATCGAACGCGAACGAGAATACGAATTTGTCCGCGGCGACCTGACCGATCCGGATTTTGTGAACAAGGTCGTCCGCGATGTCGATGCGGTGATCCAGGCCGCCGCCTTGATCTACGGTGTCGGCGGCTTCAATAAATATCCGGCCGATATCCTGTCGAAGGACATCAATCTTCACCAAAACATCATGCACGCGATGCTTCGCAATGGCATCAAGAAAATGGTGTATATCAGCTCGTCGATGGTGTATGAGCGGTGTTTGAAACACCCGAGCGCCGAAGAGGACGTGGACGAATCGCTGATCCCTTCGACCGATTACGGTCTCAGCAAACTGGTCGGCGAGCGCATAACGCGTGCGTTCCATCGGCAGTACGACATCGACTACACCATCTGGCGGCCGTTCAACATCATCACGCCGCATGAGGTCGGCGAGAACGACCTCGGCCTGAGCCATGTGTTTGCTGATTACATCAAGAACATTGTCAAAGAGCAGCGGGCCGAGATCCCGATCATCGGCGACGGCGAGCAGATCCGGTGCTTTACCTGGATCGGCGATGTGGCACGCGGGATTGCCGATTTTTCGTTCGACGAGCGCGCCGCGAACCAGACCTTCAACCTCGGCAACCCCGAGCCGATCACGATGAAGGAGCTTGCCACGATCATTTTCGGGCAGGCAAAAGAGAAAGCTCTGATCGCCAGAAATGGGAACGGCCTTTCGTTCAAGACCGAAAAGTCATTCCCTGATGACGTTCGCATTCGCATTCCGGACGTGAGCAAGGCGAAACGTATTTTGGGTTGGGAGCCGACATTGAAAGTCGCGGAATCGGTCGAACGATGCCTGGACCTGATGAAGTAAAACCTATCAGGCTTGCAATTGTCTCACCCGTTCACAACCGTCGTGAGCTGACGCTGCAATGCCTGCGGAGCCTTTCGCGTATCGACCCCACGGGGTTTGAGGTAGCGACGTATATCGTCGATGACGGCTGCACCGACGGGACGCGCGAGGCGATCGAGCAGCAGTTCCCGGAAACGAACATCGTGCAGGGAACCGGCGAACTCTGGTACACTGCCGGCACCAACCTCGGTGTCGTAGCCGCGCTCAAACACCATCCCGATTACGTCCTCTGCATTAATGACGATTCGATCTTCGATGAGAAGTGCGTCGTGCAAATGATCGAACTTGCCGAACGATATCCGCGTTCGGTGGTGGGAGCGCTTCTGCTTTTATGGGACCAGCCGCACCGGGTATTTCAGGTCGCTCCGGTTTGGAATACATGGAAGGGCGGCTGGCAGCACTGGTATCAGCAGACGGTGTGGACCGTGCCGCAAGAGCCATGGGCTGTTGATGCGATAGTCGGCAATTGCATCCTATACCCTGCAGCCGTGTTTGAAGAATGCGGATATATGAATCCTCGTGTGTCCGCGCAATATGGCGATGCCGAGTTTACAACACGCTTGCGAAAGCGCGGTTGGCGGCTTCTGATCGAGCCGCGGGCCCGCGTTTTCTGCCAGCCAAACTACGAACACATCAGCATCACTTCCCAACCGGTCCGAAAACAGATAGACATGCTTTTCCGAAAGAAAGGCTCGGCAGTCAACATCAGGCATCAGTTTCGCCAGTCGGTCTATACGGCCCCGAATAAGCTCGTAGGGCTAATGGCGTTCGCAATGTTTTATACTCACGTTTTAAGACGAAAAATAGCTCGAAACGACACTCACCGGTTCTTGGAACCCAAACTATCGGAGATTTTCGCTACCAGAGTGATACGGGATTAGGTTGAACGTTGGCACCTTGGGAGGACATTGACTAGGTCATTAGAGGATAAAGAGCTAGAAAAAGCTTTTTGTAAGCGCTATTATTCCGTCAGTTCGCTCAATCCGTAAAATTTCGAGACATGATGAGAAGGTTCTTGCTAGTTTTCCTTTCCGTTTGGCTTTTTGGAATTACATCCGTTGGACAAGATCAATTCGGTCATGTAATCGTTTCGAGAGCCAATCTCCGCGGCACTCCGTCTACAGCAGGTAAGATTGTTCGAGAGGTGCCCCAATATGAAAGTTTTCGAGTGATAGATCAGCGCCCGCCATGGTATTTGGTTCAAACCGATAGTTATGTCGGATGGCTTCACGGCAGCACAATCAAATTTGGCTTACCTGATCCCTTGTTGTCCAAGCAGCCAAAACAGGCAGACCAAAATCGAGAGTCCGGGTTTCGGTCTCCTGATGATGCCCGTCTACGGGTGCCGGACCCGGAACAAGTGCGACCGGAAATATTGGCAGCGACTGATGATGACGGGTACGACTTAGTAGTGTCAAACTACGATGGCGTCTTTTTGCGGGAAACTGCTCCTGACTCGGAAGCTCTTGGCGGGCCACTTCCACCGCGAGTAAAACTGCTTAAACGTGGGGATCAGATGGTTTTGCTTAGCCGAACGAAAACTCGAAACTGGGTCAATGTTATCGACCTAGACTCCGGTGAGGAAGGTTGGGTTTACATCAGTCACGTAAAGATCTATTACACGAGAAACCCTAAAACCTCGCTTCCGAACTTTGAAGAACGAAGGACTTACAGTGATCAAAATCCTGAGCTTCAGATTAAGAACGATACAAATCGCACTTTAAGTCTAAGAGTTGGAAGTGCGCGTTATAAAATCGAAGCATTCGGTTCGAGAACTATCTCTGTGGAACCTGGTTCATATAAGTTCTATGCTTCTGTTCCACGAGCTTATCCGTTAATGGGTGAAAGGTATTGGTCTAAAGGTATTATATATTCATGGACCTTTTTCATTAGGTAAGGAAATGAATACGACCAAACAATCGAAAACCCGTGTCTCCCAGAAAGCTGCTTCATTTACCGAATCGGTCATCCGCGAGATGAGCCGCGAGGCGGTGAAGTACGGAGCGGTGAATCTTGGCCAGGGATTTCCCGACTGGCCCGCACCCGAGGACATTAAACGGAAGGCCCAGGAGGCCATCGCGGCCGATCACAATCAATACGCGGTGACCTGGGGCGTCAAGGAATTTCGCGACGCGATAGCGAAAAAGACGATGTGGTTCCTCGGGCTCGACATCGATCCGGAAACAGAGATTACCGTTACCTGCGGCTCGACCGAGGGAATGATCGCCGGGATGCTGGCGACGGTCGATCCAGGTGAGGAAGTTGTTGTATTCGAACCTTTCTACGAGAACTACGCGCCGGATGCGATCCTCTCCGACGCGACGCCGCGTTACGTTCCGCTCTATCGCACGGACAACGGTTTTGTCTTCGACCGGGAAGAACTCAAAGCCGCCTTCAACGATCGCACCAAGGCGATCATCATCTGCAATCCGAACAACCCGACCGGTAAGGTCTACACCCGCGAAGAACTCGAATTCATCGCCGATCTTTGCAAGCAGTTCGACGCGATCTGTTTTACGGACGAGATCTATGAGCACATAACATTCAATATTGAAGAGGACGGAGATCCCCTTGAACACGTGTGCATGGCGAATATCGAAGGTATGCGAGAGCGGACGGTTGTGGTAAATTCGCTTTCGAAAACCTATTCCGTCACCGGCTGGCGTGTAGGCTATTGCATCGCGCCGCCGGACATAACCGGCGCGATCCGCAAGGTCCACGATTTTCTGACCGTCGGCGCGGCGAACCCGCTGCAGCATGCCGGCGCTTACGCGATGGGGCTGCCGCCAAGCTATTACGAGGAATTGCAGAAGGAATACAAGCGAAAGCGCGACTTCATCGTACCCGTCCTGGTGGATGCCGGTTTTAAGTGCGATCTGCCGGAAGGAGCCTATTACGTGATGACCGACATTTCTGAGTTCGGTTTTGCCAACGACATCGAGTTCACCCGCCACCTGATCCGCGAGGTCGGCGTCGCCGTGGTGCCCGGTTCGTCGTTCTATTCGGATCCGGCGAGCGGTTCTCAGATGGTCAGGTTTTGTTTCTGCAAGAAAGACGAAACCCTCGAGGCTGCCGCAGAGCGCTTAGCAAAGTTACGGTAACGGACCGCGCAGTGCCAGTACTGATTAGAAAAAGAAATAGACTTTTGTAACCGATCGCCTGCGGAAAGCGTCTTTTCATAAGCCTTTTGTATGCGAGGTGCAAGGAAGGAGCAACCTTTTTCAGCCTTCTGAGCAACAAAAATACAAGAAAAACGATAGATTCATAACCCGATTAACAAAAGAAGATCGGAAACTGTTGGAGGTTTATATGACACATAGATCTTTTGCATTTGTTTTGTTTGTACTGATTGGGGCGGGCGTCGTAGATTCGCAAACGCCGGAGCCTAAACAGGAAAACGACGGCATTACCAGGGCTTTTACGTGGAGCTTTGACGGCGAGGGTGGATATCTTGGCGTTCAAACTGAGGAGATCTCGAAAGCGAACTTGAGCAAATATGCGCTCAGCAGCGTGAAGGGCGTTGGTGTGGACAGCGTGGTTGAAGGCTCACCCGCACAGTCCGCGGGCTTGCAGAAGGGCGATGTGATCGTCAGGCTTAACGGCGAAGATATCACAAGTACGCGCAAACTGACCCGGCTGATCGGCGAGATCGCTCCTGACCATCAAGCCCGATTAACGGTGGTACGCGGCGGGGCAGAACGAGAATTGACCGTCACAGTCGGAAAGCGACCGGGGCCACGTTTTGAAGAGGGATCCATGCTCTGGAGCGGCCCCGTGGGTAGGATCGAAATGCCCAGGATGCCCGATCTCCCGGAACTTCGAAATCTGCCGCGGGCAGAGCCGCACGTGTTTCCACCCGGAGCTCCTGAAGCACCTTTATTCTTTGGATTTGCCAACCGCCGGCAGATCGGCGTGGGTGTCACGCCGTTGACCAAACAGTTGGCAGAGCATTTTGGCGTTGAAAATGGGGCGATGGTCAATAACGTTCGTGAAGACTCACCCGCGGCCAGGGCAGGGATCAAGGCAGGCGATGTTATTGTTGAGGTGGACGGCAAGCCCATAAAGGGCGACTTCGATATCTCGAGGGCTGTGAGCGAAAAAAAGGAAGGCAGCGTCGTACTTACGATCGTTCGCGACAGGAACCGTCAAACGATCTCGGTCACGCCGGAAGAAGTGAAGGGCGGCTTTGACCGTTTCTTCGAATTTACAACACCCGAACCGCCGAATGCTCCCGAGCTTTACAGACAATTGCTACCGCCATCAGCGCCCGAGCCGAGAACATTGAACCGGATGCTCGTTCCAGGCCGCGTGATCTAGACTCGCACCACATTGGGAAACGATAGGCCGGCGATGCGCATTGCGTCGCCCGCCTTTTTTCATTGTGCGCCGGCTTCGGTTCGGCTTCGGAAATGGACTTCTTTGGCGAGCTCGTTTGCCTGGCTGCTGAAATCGCGGGCCTTTTCCATTAGCCGCTGAAAATTTTCGCTCCTGGAATCAAAATCAGCCTTTACCTCATCCTTTTTCCTTGCGTTCTTCGGATCGAAGTTGTCCCGAAGTTTTCTGGCGGCCTGGCGATGTTGTTCGAAGGCCTCCCGCTGACTGTTTAGAGCCTCCCATTTTAGCCGAAGATACTCCGCGTAATCTTCATTGACATTCATTTCGCGGGCCTTGTCGATCTTTTCGAGAGCGCTCGTGCCATGGCCCTGACCTTCGTTGATTATGTCCACGACCTCATCCGAAAGCTTTCTGACCGCATCCGCGTCGTCGGCTGCTATTGCTGTCTTAAGCTCTTCGCGCTTGTTCGCATGCTTGTTGAACAAGACCTTGATGGCGCGGAGATCGATGTTTGCAGACTTGATCAGTTCTCCCGCTTCGCGAGTTTCATCCCCCGGGCCAAGCAGGCCCGTCGAGCTCTGACAGCTCACTAATATAAAGACCGTCAGGAGAATAAAGATCGGGATCTTGGGGACTGTATATTTCATCAACAATATCGACTGTCACTGTTCATTTAATCACAATAAAAATCGAAAAGTGAAGATATTTCGCGGGCCGATCCCGGCTAAATCCCTAAGGACACACCCGCGTTCCCCCTGCGCCTCCAGATAAAACCATCAAGGATGTAATGGGTTAGCTGTGGTACCGCGAGCAGCGGGACGAGCCACATTTTCCATTCGGTCCAATCCCAATTCTCACCGAAAAGCCACGTTCGTTCCTGCCATACGCCACGGCTCCAGAACAATTCTTCGACGTACGCGAGCGCCCAGAGCGTCGCCAGAAATATCAGCCAATGGCCCGATAACCCGCGATAGACCCGGCCGGCCGTCTCACGCCGCATCCGTGCGTACATATAGATGAGGGCAAAATACGGAACGCCGTGGATAATGACGTTTGTAACCGTAAACGCATAATCGGAATTGAAAAAGACGATTCCGACGTACCAACAGATTGCTGTCGTCGCGACCACAATGTCCTTGCCAATATTCAGGAATCCTTCGGTGAAGTAAAGATAAACGGATTTACCGAGATATGCTGCCAGGGCAAGAATGTAGATCGGAAAAAGTAGGTCTTCCACTATCGCTGGAAGCGCGACGAAATCATTTTCGAGGAACCAGTTGAAATTACGGGGCAGCGACGTCATCCAGAAAGCCAGCGGGTAAACCGTCGCAAGATAAACCGCCGCCGTGTCTATCGTCCAAGTCCATCGTCTGGTCTCTCCCGCTTTCCGGCGATAGAGCGCGACCCAGCCGTATTGCTGCCTGACAAAGTGAAAAACGGCGACGATGGCCAAGGCCTTCCAGAAGATGAGTTCGCCCTCGGAATACAACGCCACACCGACCGCATAACCAAAAACCGGCACGAGCGTATAGAGCCAGAACCGCCGCTTGTATTCCTCAACGTCAAAATAAACTCTAAAGCTCGTTGACCAAACGTGCGCGACATCGATCAATAGAATTGCCGTTATCCACGTCCACTCAGGCGACGCCTCATCCAATATGCCCAGATGCCACCCGACCGCCAGCAGCAGTAAAGAAACGACCGCGCTTCCCAGAAAAACCGAGAGGTCGATGCCTCGAGAAAACAGCCAGATGGAGGATTCAGAACTTGTCACGCTTTGACCGCAGATTCAAAAACTTCCTTCCCCCATTCGTTGATACTTTTTCCGTTTCTGGCCGCGGCCTCTGAAATGCGGGCGTGAAGTTCAGTCGGCAGACGAAGAAATACCTTTCCTGAGAAGGGTTTCTTTAGATCTTTACCAGTCTTCTTGCATACTTCGATATGAAACTCGACAGCGTCTTTCATTGATCGCTTAAGTTCGCGAACCGTCTTCCCTTCAAAGGTGACGATATCATCGATCCCGAGCAATCTGCCGAAGAAAACGTTGTCGTCGGCCGAAAATTGAACCTTTGCTTTGAAGCCCTTATATTCCATCAATTCATTCATTTATGTATCCCAATTCGCTCAAAAATTCTCTAAGAGTTTCGATCTGATACTCTCTGGCCTCCTTTTCCGGGTGTGGCCGATGAGCCTCCCATTTCAGGCCGCTCTCCATCACGAACGCTACGCGAGAACCGCGGCCTTCTATCTTTATCGCTCCAAGCGAGATAAGAAGTTTTTCTACTTCGCTAAATTTGATATTCGTCCGCGTTGGTCGCTCATTGATCTTCTCAAGCAATTTCTTATGCTTGCTGTTCACTTTCATATGATAGCACTTTATGATAGCAGTTTCAAACTATATTCTTTGCGGCTCGAAGTCCATGATAAAACGCTTCTTCGAACAAAGCGATGCCGCTGAGATCCGTGTGTGCGAAGTGGATGTTGCGGTAAGGTTCTAGTGCTTTTTGACGTTCGCCGCCCCAGATGAAGCCCGGCGTGGGCGAGATCATCGCGTGGCCCCAACGCATTATATCGAGGCGTTCCGTCAGATCGTATATCTCGGGATGCGCACGAGCAATGTCGGTCAGACAAACGTCGGCAAGCTCACGCCATTCGTAATTCAGCAGCTTGGTCCGCCCGTCCGGTTCGTGACACATCGGGTAGTAATACGTCCAAATCGTCGGTCCGTGGTCAATACCTTTTTGATGCGTCGCATTCACGTAACCCAGGCTAGGGCTTTCGTAAAGAACGTTATCCCAGGCAAGCGGAAAATCCCTTGAAAATAGCGACCGCGGCCGGTCTTTCAGGTGCAGGTTCGCAACGAACCACGAATTGCTAAAAAAGGCAGCGGCATTGAACGGCGGCTGTTCGGTAAACCCGCGAATAACGAACGGCGCCGTAAAAATGGGCGATGCGTAGACCACCTGTTTGCATCGAAACCCGCGGAGTTCGCCATCCGCAAGACAAATGACATCTGCACCTGCATCGGTCGGAACGATCGAGACGACCGCGTGGGACGGGCGGATGTGTTCGCGAACCGTGCCGGCCATGTGCCGGACGAATTGGCCGTTACCTTCGGGAAACGTGATGAATGGCTGGGATTCTTCGCCGCTTTTCCTAACACGAGAGCAGAAATAAAAGAGCCCCGCCCACGCGGATGTCTGATCCAGCTTTAGCCCGTAGTCGTCACGGCATGCGTAATCGCAATACCAGCGAAGCCGCTCTGAGGTAAATCCGACTTTATCAAGCCAGTCCTTTAACGACATTCTGTCCAGATCAGTCACCTGCGAATGGTTTGAACCGTTAGCCATGGGCACGATAAAAGCACGCTTTCCACTCTCGTCCCGCCAATTGACCCATCTGTCTATTGTTTGCTGGAATTGTCCAAATTGACGTTTGTCTTCTTCACTTTCGCCAGCGTGGAGGTAGAGGCCTGGATACCAACGCCCTTTATAGAAGACTCGTTCTTCAGGTTCGCGGCAGAGAAATTGTTCCTTGACTATGGGGTCGCCGTCACCGGTTCGCCCATCGATGAGGGACATTTCTTCGAGCAATTCGATCAGGTCTGTGTTCTCGCGAAACGGCACCGGCAGATAATGCGCGCCCCATGGATAGCCGACCGGCTTTGCCTCGCCCCAACGCGACGTCCCCCCGGTCTCTTTCTCCAATTCGAATACAGCAAAATCGTTATTTCCATTGCGTTTAAGCTTCCATGCGGCCGCGAGGCCTGCAACTCCGCCGCCGACTATTGCAGCGTGAAGATCCTGCCACCGGCCGGCCGCTACGTCGAAATTTCTTCCTGCGCGAAGTATGTGCCCTAGCTCCCAATTCGCCCCGACGATCTCACCGACCGGCAGAGAGCGCACGCCCGCATCCCGACACGCCGCCATTGCGATCGGAGCACCGAGGAACATTGTCAGTAATTCTCTGCGGGTCAGTGGCATTAGAAGATTCAAACAGGATCAGCAGGATGAGCACGATCATCGCGAGGGTGCAGGCGATAATATTCGATCCTCGGAGTTCCGAAATTCACAAGAAGGCCGACCTCGATTCCCGTTGCGTTCAGATAATTGATGACTTGAGCTTTATGCTCAGGCAAAATTCGTGTAACCGCCTTAAGTTCTATTAATACAGTTTCTTCCACGATGAGATCTGCAAAAAAATCGCCAACTATTGCCCCTCTGAACCGAACTTTAAGAGGTATCTGTGGACTTGCGGTCAAGCCCTTTTGGCTCAAGGCAACCATCAGTGCTTTCTCATAAACTGATTCAAGAAATCCTGCGCCCAGCTCGTTTGCCACTTCAAAACAGCATTCTAGAATTTTCCTTGTCAGTTCTTCATGCTTCATCCTTTTTATCCTGTCGATCCTGTTACAAACTACTCGAAGCGTCGCCATTCTGTTTCGTAGTATCGGACGAGTGCTTGATTGTCCAGGCGGTTGACCTCGATCTCGCCTTCGGGTGGGAGCAGATCGGTCGGAAAGGCGAACATCGACGCGAACGATTGGTCGTTTAGAAATTTGAGTTCGACACCGGTAGGAGGGTTTGTCGGCGTGTCGAAAGGACTCATTCTCGCAAGGGCAAAACCCCAAACGCCAAAGCTCGGGACCGCTGTCTGATAGGGCTTTACGTGAAAGCCGGCCGATTCCAGCGTTTTGATTATCGACCAATATGAACGCCGGGCATACAAGGGCGAAGTACATTGGATAACGACGGCTGCGTCGGCATTGAGCCGTTGTTTCAGAAGGTTATAGAATCTGGTCGAATAGAGCTTTCCGAGTGCAAAATTGCTTGGGTCCGGAAAATCGACGATGGCGATATCGAACGGCCCGGCATCCTGCGACTCAAGCCAAACGAAGGCGTCGGCGTTCGTGACCGAAACGCGAGGATCTTCAAAGGCCCTGTTGTTAAGTTCACTCAGAGCCGGGAAGTCTCGTGCAAGGTTGGTCATTATCGGGTCCAGATCGACAAGTTGAACTTGCTGAACGGACTGGTACTTGAGTATTTCGCGGAGTGCAAGGCCGTCGCCGCCGCCGAGCACCAGCACACGTGCGGGTTCACGTTCGAGAGCGGCAAATGCCGGATGGACGAGCGATTCGTGGTAGCGATACTCGTCAAACGAACTGAACTGCAGATTGCCGTTCAGGAACAACGAATGTCCGGTCCGTCCTTTTGTCACAACTATCCGCTGATACGGCGAGCTTTTCGCATAAACGATGTTGTCCGTGAAAGTGCCGTCCTCGGCGAGGGTTGTCAGGCTATCCGCCTTGATAAGCGCGATGCCAAGCAAAACCAGGACGACAATACCTTTGACACGCAGAATAACAAGCCGTTTGTGTTCGATAAGCGGTTCCAGCAACCACGTCGCCCAAAGGCCGACTCCCGCATTCAACATTCCAAACAGCAGCGATGTGCGGTTTAGTCCCAGAGTCGGCACCAGAAAGATGGGAAAAAGCAATGCGGCGACCAGTGCCCCGACATAATCAAGTGCGAGCACCCGTGACACAAGCTCTTTGAAATCGAGCTCGTCTTTGAGAATACGCATCAGCAGCGGTATCTCGAGACCTACGAGCGTGCCTATGACGAAGACCATCGTGTAGAGCACAAGGCCGAAATAACTGACATAGGCAAAGGTGAGGAACAGCAGCGGAGCCGAAAGGCCGCCGAGAATGGCGACCGCGAGTTCGATGTCGATGAATTTTTCGGCGACTCTCCGCTCAATGAACCTCGAAAGAAAAGAACCGACGCCCATCGCAAAAAGGTAAACGCCGATGATCAGGGAAAACTGCGTTATCGAATCGCCCAGGACGTACGATGAAACCGTTGCCGCCAACAACTCATAGATCAGGCCGCAGGTCGAGATTATGATGACGTTGAGGAAAAGAAGCGGAATTCGAGCCATGACACAGGAACAGGGACGCCGACGGTGGGATGAAGAAAGCCAGGCATCATCCTCCATCCGCAAATCCTTGTCCCGAACGGTTTAGCCGCTGATAGCTGCCGCGATTATGATCGCGATGCCGATTATCATCGCTCCGATTATCATCGAAAGGGCGGTGTTGTGGTCTTCTTCGATCTCTTTTTTGACCGAGAACGGCGAGACGGCAACAACGATCAGGAATGCCACCGCAAATACGATCAGACCGATGGCGACGAACACGATCGTCGTGATCAGCACCGGCACGAGTTCTTCCAGTTTTACGGCCAAACCGATCACGGGAAACAAAGACAAGAGAGCCATTATTATTTTCCTCCTCGAGGTCCGGCAAAGATGAAAGGTACGCCAAGGCGCGATTTACTTCCCGAGTTCGCCAGTTCCCAGCCAAACCACGCTGCGGTCGAATACAGGAACAGAACACCAATGCCAAATACCATATAAAGTTTTCTTAACATAACAGTTACAGCAGCTTCCGATGCGAGGGTACACTTGATCCAGGGCGTCGGCACGGATCGGGTCAGGAGCTTGCCCCGAACATACTATCCTTCCAGCGCGCCGACTCGAAGGTCAACCTGCTTATCAGCCCGAGGAAAGGAACGATCGCGAGAGCGATCAGCGCACAGATAAAATTAACGCCTCGAATCACATTCTGTTCTACCTTGACCGAGACGGGCATCGGCTGCGTCGCGTTTTGCCATGTGCCTTCGACCCGGAGGGTGTACTTTCCGCCTGGAAGCGAGGATATTGTTGCATCCTGCGACTGGCTGCCCTCGGTCCATGCTCCGTCGCTGTCGGTGCCGGTATAGTATTCGATAGGAACCCTGACCGACTCGATCTGCTGGCTTTGTTCGTTGACCAGGTCCACATCAAGTTCGACGAACGAATTATTTACAGGGGCCGAGGCGGAGATCCGGATGTTACGATTCGGTTTTATTTCGAACGGGGTGCTAAAGACTATTTGCGGAGTCGTTGGGCTTACCATCGGCGGCAGGGTAAGCTGCTGGTTCAAAACAGTCGAGCCAAGTCCGGAAAAGGGGATCATCATGATCGCGACTATGAAAAGCAGCGCCAACGGTACGAGGCCCCAAGTGTAATAGAACTGACCGGTAAACGGCTGGTTCGGCCCGACCGACCAAGGCTTTGGAAGCCCCGACACACCGAATATCTTCTCGATCTCCCGGTTCGTCATGTAGGTTCCGGCAGACCAGTTCACCTCGTTCGGCGAGACCTCTTGTGAAAGCATTACCGGTGCCGAAACGTAGTCGATCGCACGAACCGCCTCGCCCTGTTCGACCCGCCAGTAAAACTCGCCCTTTACATATTGGACAACGGCCTGGGCGTCCTGAAAGATGCGGAAGCGCTTGCCGTTGTATTTGACGGATGTCGGCAAGGCCGTTACGTGGGCACCGCCGCCGCTTGATTCGACCTCGGCAGGATTGACCGGTTCTACAAAATTCCAGTGATTGTCCGAATGTACCAGCCACCGGAAGCCGACCGATGGATTGTACAAGAGATATTCGTGCCAATAATAATTGACGCCATCGATGAGAACGCTGCGAACGACGGCACCGATTATCCGCAATTTCAGATCATCCGGGAAAGTTCCCGTCGCACCGATCTCTAAGGCGAAATTCAGGTCTGCCGCCGTAGGGTTCAGGGCTTTTAGGAACGACAGGTTTCCCCGGTTTACATCCAAAAGCGAGTTGCAGTTAGGGCAGGTTACGCGTTCTGCCTTATCCGGCGCGATCAGCGAAAGCGGGCCGCCGCAATTCGGGCACCCCATCGCCGCCGCAGACACCGTGCGTGCTTTTCTTTCGGCGGGCCGTGCATCTGCGAGGCCAATTTCAGCGAGCGTGACCTGACCGCCAAGAAAGACCCACGGCGGGTCCATGCTGTAATCTATCGTGCCAAAAGCATTGTCTTTCCCTACAAGATCGGCATACCGGCCTTGTTCGTTCGGCGTCAGCTTATAAGGTATTTCGCCCTCGGCCGCGACCGAAGTAGCTGTGCCTTTTTCAGCTACGATCAATCCCGTTTGCGACGGTATCTCCTGAACCATCTGTCCGACTTGAAGTTCGTCGAAAGTCGGCAGCGTGCGGCCCTCGGGAAGCGGCTGAAAGAACGTCATGTAGAACTTGCCCTGAGCTTCGGCCAACCAGCCGACCCAGCCGTTAGAGAAAGTCGCGTACCATTCGTCCCAGAATCCGCCCATCTCATGGCGAAGCTGCGCACGGCCCGTCAACTCAAAACGATTTCCGGCATAAACACCCTTTAGGCCGATCTTTAACGGCGATTCGCTTTCAACTATCTCCGCTACCTTTCCCAGATCCGCGAGGCCCCGGTCGGTACGGGCCAGGGCGGAGCGGCAATACGGGCAAACGAGCACGATCGTCGAACCGCTCTTGAACTCGACAGGGCCGGCGCATGACGGGCAATTTGCACTCAGAACGCTCAGTTTTCACCTCCGGCCGATAAGAACTGCGGAACCCGAAATGCGGACTTCGGAACTCCGGCCTTGATGTTTCCACGCTCGATCTTTGCTATCTTTACGGCGGTGGCACTGAGCAACTCGACGAGGTTCGCCTCCCAGTTCCACTCGGGCCGCGAACGGCAGCAGTATAGGTTAAACGTCGCGATGCGATATTCCGGATAGGTGTGGCAGGCCAGATGCGATTCGGTCAGCGCGACCATTCCTGTCACACCGCCTTCACCCGGGAATTTGTGCCAAATGCTTCCAACAGCCGCCAGATCAAGGTCATTTATCACGCGGTCCATCAGCCCGCGGAAGAGGTTCTCGTCGCGCAATAGTTCTGGGTCACAATCTACGGCCTCGATGAGCCATTCAGTTCCAACGATCATGAGATCAAACCTAATGGCAGTACGACCATCTTTCCAAGAATGTTTTGGGTATCCGCCGAAAGCAGTTCGATATAATCCTAAACGTAGGGAAGTATGCCGACTAAAAATATAAACAATTATTTATCCATTGTCATTTTCCTCGCTCTCCTTTTGGCTTCGTTGCCCGGCTGCGAGCGTCCCTCGCGGAGCCGCGTCCAACCCCCGGAAGCCGGCCGATCGGCATACTCCGCACCGGTCAAGGCCGGCCGCATCGAATCCGGTGAGATCACGGAGAGCAGCGGCATCGCCGCCTCAAAATGCCAGGATGACGTTCTCTGGACGCATAACGACTCCGGCGACGGACCCTTCGTTTTCGCGTTGGATAAGAAAGGGCGGCATCTCGGAACCTGGAAAGTGCTAAATGCCCAGCACGTCGACTGGGAAGACATGGCGTCGCACAAGGACGCATCTGGCAAGTGTTTTTTGTATATCGGCGAGATCGGCAATAATCCCCTTGATGGCCGTTCGCTGGCAGTTTACCGTGTGGCGGAGCCTGCCGTCACTGATGTGCATGCCCGCACCACCCGACAGGATCCGGCGTCGACCGAACCGGCTGAATCGATGGTGTTCAGGTATCCTGACAGGCCGCACAATGCCGAAACGCTTATGGTCCACCCGGAAACCGAATTGATCTACGTTCTGACAAAGGACCGCAAAAGGCCGGCAAGTATTTTCCGGATCTTGCCTCGATTCGGAGAGGAGAATGTTTTCGTAGCAGAAAAGGTCGGAGAGATCTCTGTACCTGCAGTACCGAACGGATTTCTGACCGGCGGGGATATCGCACCTGACGGCCGCCGAGCCATCATTTGCGATTATTTCGCCGCATATGAGTTCGAGCTGCCAAAGGAATCCTCAAACTTCGATGATATCTGGGCGCAAGAGGCAAGCGTTGTTGAGTTGGGAGAACGAAAGCAGGGCGAAGCGATAACCTATTCCGCAAATGGCCGCTCGCTCTTTGCAACAAGCGAGGGAAAAGATCAACCACTGCTCCGGGTCGACCGAAACGATCGATAAAAAACCGGTGCGGAAGAGAGCCGCACCGGAATGTTGTTTGTCTGGAACCAGATCACCGAGTGATCGTGAACTTTTCCTTGTTCTCGATTATCTGTCCGGTCACCCGGTCCTTCATTAGTACCTTGATCTCATATTGACCAAGCTGTGCATTCTCGGTAGGCAGCAGGCGTGCGAGGGTCAGCCGTTGGCCCGAATCGCTGAGGCCGGTCCAGTCTTCTGCCTGCCGAAGTACCTCTTTGCCGTCTTTCGACAGAATGTACTCGACATCGACCGCAGGGCGAAGCGTTGTTTGATCGGTACCTGCATTGTATACCTGCAGATAGATCCCAACTTCCTGACCCTGTTTATAGATTCCCGACAAATTAGGGATCACCTTTGCGTTGCCGATAACAAACATCTGGCCTATGTCACTATCGCCCGTCGTGTAAAGTCTCGATGCGAGGATCATAGTAGATGTCGAGAGTTTCTTTTCATCGTAACGCGGAACCGTAAACCCTTTATTTACAATGCCTCGGTTTCCAGTGCTAACATCGCGGACAACAACATCGACCTTATAAGTTCCGGGCGTAAGTGCCACGGCCTTTTGATAAACCGACTTTCGGTCTTTCATTTCGGCAAGCTCAGCAGTCGTAGCGGTCGTGGTTACCGAATCCTCGAAAATTCCGGTACGCTTGCCGGAAACCGCGGTTATGCGTCCAAAAATGTTCATTCTAGCCGTCGGCAAACCGCCGATCGGGTCAAATTGGAGCTCCCGGTTGTTAGCCTGAACCGTGAAAGTCGCGATCACCCGGTCGTCCGACTGACGGAAAAAGTCAACGCGAAGGTCGAACTGTAGTGGGTCCTTATCGAATATAAGGCCTGAGTCTCCCCCCCCGAGGCTGCTTTGAAGGTCGCCAAACTTGACTTGCGGCGGCCTTTGCAAGTTGCTTATGATCTCGAGCCGCCGGAACGGCGTGTCTTGTTCACGCGTGTAGTTCGCTCCGTACCCACTGCTTATGCCGGTTATCCTGTCGCCCTTATCCGCCATACCGAGCTGTTCCATTGTGGTCAAGCCGGCACCCGGAACCATGAGCATTGCATCTTTTTCGTTCGCATTCCTCGCGATCCGGTATTCGCCCGTTCCCGTGGGATCAACAAATTCGATCTCGATCCCGTCGCCAACGCCATCGAGATGCCGGTAAAACCAGATCTCAAAAGGATAGGTCGTCGTCGAACCGCCGCCTTCATAACTAGGACGGTCATACGCTCCGCCGGAAGGATGCGATTCGACCGAATCAGGTTTTCCCCAGGTTATGTATATTCGTCCGCGGTCGGTCCTCCAGCCCGGAATGCCTGACGTAAAGTGTTCATTCGCGTGAGCGATCCGCTCATAGTATTCTTCGCGAAATTCGTTCTCTTCAGTGTCCGGGTCCGGATCCCTGCGCCGCCAGAAATTCTCGATGAAGTTCTCGCGCTCCTCGTCAGTCGTCAACGCCTGGAAAGCGCGCCTCTCTTCTTTAGTGATTATATAGGCGACGTCGGTATTCAGCCAACGCTTGTAAGCTTCCTTTAGCTCCGGTTTTACATTGCGGGCCTTGTTCGTCGGGTCCTGGCTTGGTTGCCCGTCCCTGGGGTTCTGTCCGAGAGACGAGATCGACGCTGCGAGGATCGCAACAGTGCCGAATGTTAGGTTTCTAACCAACTTTGATCTGAACATAAAGCAAAACTCCTGCTCGGTTGTACGCCCGGAAAATACCCGGGACATCATTGTAAGCTTTTAGATTTTAGACAGTTTTGTCTAAATCTTCAAGATGCCAAAGGCCTCGCGGTGGTTGCACAAACCCGTGTTCCTACCGCGAAGGATCATACTTCTGCGACCCGCTTTCTGCCGAATAGCCACGCGATAAAGATAGAAAAGCCATATAGAACAAGCATTGGAGAAGCAAATAAGAGGAGGTTTGGAATGTCGCCGGTTGGCGAGACCACAGCAGCTACGATAAGAATAATGATCAGGGCGATCTTCCAGCTCCTCAGCATGAAACCGGCCGAGATCAGCCCGATCCTCGAAAGCACATAGGCGATCGCAGGCATCTGGAAAATGATGCCCATTGCGAGCATTATCAGCGTAATAAGGTCAAAATAATCCGTGGCCCGCAACAGCGGCCGAAAATCTGATGCCAAGCCAAGGAGGTACCTTACTGCAGGAGGAAAGAGGATGTAATAGGCAAATGAGGCTCCGCCGATGAAGGAAATGCTCGAAAGCAAAACGAACGGGGTCACATATGCTCGTTCGTGCTTATAAAGTGCGGGCGAGATAAAGCCCCATACTTGGAGCAATAAGAGCGGAACTGAAAGCGCGATGGCCGAGTAAAGCGATACGGTAACAAGGAGGGTAAAGGACTCTTGCGCAGTAGTGACTATAAGCTTTTCGTCGCCGACAACGGCCGCTGCCGTATCCGGCCCGAGTACGAGCGGAAGCCGAACCCCTTTTGGAATTATAGCGTTGCCTGTGATGATAGGTTCATCAGTAAAAAGGGATAATTTCCCATCGGCGTCTGGAAGGGCGATGGCCGCGACCGATGCTCCCGGTCCGATTACGCCATTTCCGATCTTTGTCGATTCACTAAATATAAACCGCCCTTTGTCACCTTCTGCCAAGTCCGTTAACGGCTTGACCTGTTCGTCCCCTGTTAGGCCAACGACTGGAACATCGCGCCGTTGCGCTTCAGAAAGCGCCCTTCGTATCGGAACAGAGAGGAAATCGAATATCTGGTCGGAAAGGTAAAAGCAGATGACAAACGCGATAACTACAATTATTACAGATCTTATAAGCCGACGGCGCAGCTCGTCGAGATGGTCGAGAAACGACATTTGCGAGCCGAGTTCTTCAGGCTCAGGCGTCTCTGAGGTTCCCGATTTTTCGATAAGTTCTCTTCGCACTTATTAAAACGTGATCACGATCAGGCATGTTAGAGCCAATTTCTCTTGTCCGAAAGTAAATTCGCCTCCGGTTCTTCCGCCGAAGCCTGGGCCGGAGAGTTCTCGATGTCCGTTTCTTGCTCCGTAGGCCTATCGGCAAACTCCGCGGCGTCGATCTGCTTGATTTCCGGGAAAGACACCGTTGATACGCCTGAGTCTATAGACACTTTTTCAGAACTTTCACCGTCGTTCACAAGATCCTTTAGGGATCGGGCCTCTTCTTCGAAATTCACTTCACGCTCCCAGGTTTCCTTGAACTCAGCCGTCGTACTGCGAAGATCTGCCATGATCTTCCCCATTTTGCGAGCGATCTCCGGCAGTTTTCTCGGGCCGAGAAAGATCAGCGCGACAATGCCAATTAGGATCAGCTCTGAGGTACCGATCGACTCGAAGATAAATAACAACACGTCCAAACTCCATCTACAGCTCGCAAATAGCTGCAGCACATCAGTTTACACTTAACAAAGGTCCTGATCTGTCCACGACCCTTCCGATTTCGACCGCGGTCGGGACCATCGTCAAGAACTCGGAAACGGTATTCGCCGGAAGGCTGATCAGCAAGCCTCCTGCCGTTTGCGGATCAAAAAGCGCGCTTTGCATCGCAGCGGACACGCCATCGCTAAATAAAACTTCCGCGCCAACGTAAGCCCGATTATTGCGATCGCCTCTCGTCAGCATCCCCATCATTATCAATTCGATCACATTCGGCAGCAGCGGAACTCGCTCAGACTCTAACTCAAGAGTAACATTACTGCCTTTCGCCATTTCAAAAGCGTGGCCAAGCAGTCCGAAACCAGTGATATCGGTACACGCGTTTGCGCCGATCCCCTGCATCGCTTTAGATGCGGAAGCTGCCGACGTCGTCATCGCGGCGATCGCGGCCGAGATCGTGGCTTCATCGGCTATTCCCTTCTTTACCGCCGTGTTTATCGCTCCCGTTCCGATGGGTTTTGTTAGAACAAGAACGTCGCCGGGCCTCGCACCCGAATTTCGGATCACCTTTTGCGGGTCGATGATACCCGTGACGGCATAGCCGAACTTCATTTCGGCGTCGTCCACCGAATGCCCGCCAATGACGACTACATTTTCGGAGTTCATCGCGAGCTGCCCGCCGAGCAAGATCTTTCCCAACACAGACATGTCCTCTTTTTGCGGGTAACAGACTATGGACAAGGCACTTAGCGGCGTTCCGCCCATCGCATAAACGTCGTTCAGGGAATTAACTGCCGCGATCCGTCCGTAAGTTTCCGGGTCGTCTGCAACGGGTGTGAAAAAATCCACAGTCTGCACAAGCGCCGTGGTGTCGTTGAGACGAAAAACCCCCGCATCGTCAGAGGTCTCAAACCCGACGATCACATTTTCCGACGACTGCGCTGGCAAATTGCCCAAAACTTGGGCAAGGTCTCCCGGTGCGAGCTTTGCCACTCAACCGGCGCACGAGACCATTTCGGTCAATCGCATCGAATACCTCCTCTTTTATGCCTTGTCATTCATTATCACGTCGTATATTCGTGCAAGGTCATCTGCCGAATAATAATCGATCTCAACCTTTCCACCCGGGCCGTTCTTTGCAGGAGCGATCCTGACATTCGTTCCGAGTTTTCGACGAAGTTTGCTTTCGGCCGAGATCATATTTGCGTCACGCTTTCCGCTAACCCCTTTAGTTTTAGGCTTTTGGCTTTTGTCACTAAGCTGGCGAACCATCCTTTCGGCCTCGCGGACAGATAAAGACATTTTTACGATCGACCGGGCGATCTGGCGTTGCGCAGATGCCCCGTCAGCCATCAAGAGAGATCTCCCGTGGCCGGCCGATAGTTTTCCTTCTTCGATCAGGCCCAGGATATCTTCAGGCAGTTTCAAAAGGCGAAGCGATGTGGCGATAAGCGACCGTTCCCTGCCGACGCGTTCAGCCACCATTTCCTGCGTAAGTCCAATCGTATCAATAAGTTTGCGGTATGCGTAGGCTTCCTCGACCGGGTTGAGCTCCTGCCGCTGTATATTCTCGATCAGTGCCAGTTCGAGCATCTTGTCGTCTGAAACTTCTCGGACAACAGCGGAGATCCTCCGCATCCCGGCACGCTGTGCTGCACGCCATCTTCTTTCGCCGGCAACGATCTGGTATCCGGCTCCTCGCTTGCGAACAACAATTGGTTGCACTAGGCCGTTCGACTTGATCGAAGCCGCGAGTTCATCTAGCTCAGGCTCGGAAAAGCGGGTTCGCGGCTGATCCGCATTTGGTTCGATCTGATCGATATCGATCTCGAGAACCCCGTCTTTTGGTGATTCGTCGCCAAGCAGAGAGCTCAGCCCGCGTCCCAATGGTTGTCTAGCCACGGTTCAGTACCTCCTTTGCGAGTTGAAGATAGCTTTCGGCACCCTTAGATCTCGGGTCGTAAAGAAGTATCGGCTTGCCGTAGCTCGGGGCCTCGGCGAGCCTGACGTTTCTCGGTATGACGGTCCGAAATACCAGCTCGCCATAATGGTCGCGTATATCTTTGGCTACCGCAGTCGACAGGTTTGTTCGCTCGTCAAACATTGTGAGGAGAAGGCCTTCGATCTTAAGTGACTGATTCAATTCACGTTTCAGTCGAGTCAGGGTTTCGAAGAGTTCTGCGACCCCTTCCAGGGCGAAATACTCGCATTGCACCGGCACGATCAAGGAATCGGCGGCAGTTAGGCCGTTTACGGTCAGGATGCCAAGCGAGGGTGGGCAGTCGACGATTATGAAATGAAAGTAGTCGCGAATCTCTTGAAGCAGCCGCTTTAGAATTAACGCTCGGTCGTCCGAATGGCTCAACTCGATCTCGACGCCCGCTAGATTCTTGTCCGATGGAACGACCCAGAGGGTTGCGATCTCCGTCGGAAGCACGAGATTTCGAAGTGCTTCTCCCGTAATTATTGCACTGTAAAGGCTTTTCCTTTCGGTCGAGCGAACGATGCCTGCTCCGGAGGTGGCATTTCCCTGCGGGTCCGCATCAACGAGGAGCACTTTGCGCTTGTCCAACGCAAGAGCGGCCGCAAGGTTTATAGCGGTCGTGGTCTTTCCGACACCGCCTTTTTGATTTGCGACCGCGATGATACGACCCATACGATTGGCTAAACCCTAAGGTTTATAAAGTAGCACAGGCTGATCGGTTGATAAAACAACGGAACCGTCGATGTTTCGCAATGTGGGACGTACCACAATTCGATCCGAGCCGGGAATTGTGGAACGTTCCACACTTTTCCCTTCTGCTCTGCGTGAAACATCTTTCTTTCGGTCAGTTTTTGGAGGTTTCCGAAGGACGTTTTGCGGCCAGATGGACCAGGACTGACGATACGGCAGCAGGGGTAAGGCCGGCCATGTTACGAACTTGGGCGAAAGTCTTCGGCCTTGCCCGCTCGAGCCTTTCGATCATTTCGTTCGAAAGACCGCCGATCGCGGCGAACTCGAAACTTTCCGGTATTTTCAGCGCATCATGGTGGTTTATGCGTTCGGTCGCCTGCTCTTGTTTCGCGATGTAGCCGCTGTAAAGCGAATCCGCCAGAGCGGTCTCAAGTTCTGAAACACTAATCCGGCCGACCTGTTCCGCCGGCAGCAGCTTGTGTACAAGCTCCGAACGCACGCCCTGTCGCATTGCGAGCTGAGAAAGGGAGAAACCGTCTCCAAGATCACATCCGAGAAGCTGAGCAACTGTCGCGTACTCGACCGATGAGCGCTTGAACCTGGTCTGATCGAGCACATTTCTCAGCTCCGCTATCCTGTCCCGCTTGCTGCAAAAACGCTCCCAATCCGGATCGCCGACCAATCCCAGTTCTCGCCCATGCCTAGTTAGTCGTTCGTCGGCATTGTCGTGCCGAAGCCGCAACCGAGCCTCAGCCCTCGACGTAAACAACCGATAGGGCTCATCCACACCGTGCCTTATCAGGTCGTCTGCAAGCACGCCGATGTAGGCCTCATCGCGGGCAAGTGTGAACGGCTTTCTTCCCTGAACTTCCAACGCAGCATTGACCCCCGCCAGAAAACCTTGACATGCGGCTTCTTCATAACCGGTCGTTCCGTTTATCTGACCGGCGAGAAAAAGGCCCCCCATCCTTGTGGAAGCCATCGTGGGCATAAGCTCTCTCGGGTCGATAAAATCGTATTCGATCGCGTAACCAGGCCGGATCATCTGGACATTCTCGAAACCATCTATCATCCGAAGCAGTTCTACCTGCAAATTCGATGGAAGCGAGGTCGAAAAACCGTTGAGATATACCTCGTGCGTATCGTGGCCTTCCGGCTCAAGAAAAAGCTGATGTCGGTCCTTGTCGGCAAATTTGACGACCTTATCCTCTATCGATGGACAATATCGTGGCCCAACGCCTTTTATCTTCCCCGAATAAAGCGGCGACTGATGCAGGTTCTGTCTGATCGAGTGGTGTAGTTTTTGACTCGTGTAACCGATGAAGCATTGTATCTGCGGCTGCTCGAGCCGCTCGGTCGCAAATGAGAACGCCACAGGCTTTTCATCTGGGGGCTGAGCCTCAAAGGCGTCCCAATCGATCGTCCGGCCGTCTAATCGCGGCGGCGTACCTGTTTTCAGGCGCCCAACCGGGAACCCATGTCGCTTTAACGACTCTGCCAACTCTATCGAAGCCGATTCGCCCGCACGTCCGGCCGAGTAAGTTTGCCGGCCGGTATGGATCATTCCATTCAAAAATGTACCCGTTGCAACGACCACTGCCTTTGCTCCGAGTCGCCGGGAATCCTGCAGTTCCACACCTGTAACACTATTGTTTTCAACAATTACATTAACTACAGTCCCTTGCCGGAGATTCAGGTTCGGCACGGCCTCGAGCACCCGGCGCATCTCAGTGCGATAGAGGCTTCGGTCGGCCTGGGCTCTCGGAGATTGAACTGCCGGGCCTCGCGACCGGTTCAGCAAACGAAACTGAATGCCGGTCCGGTCGATGACACGTCCCATTATCCCGCCGAGAGCATCGATCTCTCGGACGACGTGGCCCTTAGCTATTCCGCCAATGGCCGGATTACACGACATCTGGCCGATCAGGTCAAGGTTGATAGTGACCAGGGCAGTGTTTGCTCCTAGACGAGCCGATGCGCACGCCGCCTCGCAGCCCGCATGGCCCGCTCCGATCACTATCACATCAAATGTCTCGTCAAACATGCACTCAATCCTGCCGACGCATACCGCCTCAGCCGCATAAACCTATATTCTGTGATTTATTGGACGGTGACGTCAATATTGTCCCGAACATAATAGCCCGACGAGTTACTTTAACCCTCTTGTTTGCTATGAGTTAGCCCTGTTCTCACCTTCTTACCCATTGACCTGTCTTATCCAACAATGCTTAATATCTCGTAAAAGAAGAATCCGTCCGGCAGTCGGATTGGCTGATTCGGTCTGAATTCCAGTGACTATCTCCAACGGCCGGCCAGTCTGGCTTCGGCACGACAGATCGAACGAAATCTGACCAGCCGAACCCGGTCCATATTTTTAAACGAGGCCAGCGGCATTATCCCTTGATCGGCCAACGTCTCTGCCGCGTTCTGTGAAAGCTGAACTTCGGCGCAGGGCTGATAGATGGCTTGGCCGTCGCGCTTGAAAACATGCAGCGGCAGTCCGCTAATGTCTTGCACAAAACGGCTTCCGAACTCCCAACCGCATTCCACATAGGTTTGCCCGAGCATTTGGGCGACCGCAAAGACGGGGTTGGCCCAAAGGTAATCCTCGTGCGTATGTTCCTCAGCAAACTCTTCGAACGAAAAACTATCGAGCGGCTCGGTTTCCACTCCGTAAGGCAAACGAGCAAGGAACCGTGGCATCAAAAGGCCCAAATACCGCGTTTCGGGGATCTCCGTCATCGCGGACCATAGCTTTCCTTCGCTGCTTTCACCCGTCAGGTCCCAATCTTCGGGATCTGTGTGGCCCAAAAAGGTCCTGAAACCGAAAACATCGGGCTTAATGTGCGAGATAAACGGAGTATCAAGACGAGCTGAAGCTTGGGCGATCCTGATCAAAGCAGCAACGTCGTCTACATTCGCCTCAAACGCAAAACTTCCAAAAACGGCGGCGAAGGGATCGTCATTTCGGCCGGATGCGATCCGGGCGAATACCTGTGAAGCGTCGTCTGAACGAAGGTCGTCGGCCAACTCGTCCTTCCGAACGTCGAGAATGAAAAGACGAAGGTCTGATGAAGTGTCGGTCCGGCGCACCAGAAAGTACAGGCCCCGCCAGGCAGCTTCGAGCTCACGGAACCGGCGATCGTGCAGGATGGATCGCATCAGGCCGCTTGTCGCCTCATCCACAGCCCGAACCAACGCGGTTTGCTCGTCCTCGTCAACCGCAACCAGATGTGGGCTTACGATCTTGCCGACAAGCCTCGAGAGATCGTCTGATACAGCGGGTTTCGGCGCGGAGCCGCCGCCGTCCGGGCTTGCCAGGATGGAGTCGAGCAAATTCTCGGGTGCAGCGGCCGGTGGTGTGGCAGGAATCTCCTGGACCTTCGTTTCGGCTCCCTGCGGCGCATTCAACTCAGACCATTCCCGTACCTCGCGTGCAGCGGAGTTAAAGGTATCGGCATTTCGCAGCCGCTTTCTCAGGTCCCGCAGTTCGGCAAATAAGGGAACATTCCGGTAAAGTTCGTCCGGGTGAAAATCGTCGATCGAGTTGAATGCGAGATCGAAACTCGTTTCGCCCGCACCCACGTTCAGTCTCACGCCAAGCCCTTTCATCACGTCGTCAAAATTGTCTCGGTCGATCTCGATCGGCCGACGGCGTTCCAGGCCCTGACGAGAGCTATCGCCTGCCCAATCGCCCAACACGAGCATTTGAAAGATCGGTTCGTCAACCACTCCTGTTTTCTCGGATTCAAGCGTCACCTCTGTCTCGAGGTCTCGTTCATGAGAATTCATATTTCTGTGCCCTCCAATTGGTTTAATTGTAGTGCGAAACGGCCGATTGGCGTAGCAGCGGTGGAAAAGTATTAAATTATTGCGAAAACAGCCGCTGGCTGCGTTGATTATGGAGGCTTTCCGGGTAAGATGTTCATAAATCAATATTATGCTCCATCGTTCCATCATTAGCGGAGAGAATACCTCTGCGGGCAGCTTTTCCAGGAAGCGCAACCTTCTGTTCCGTATGATCCGGGCAGCTCAGCCGATGACGCGAACGGAACTTGCCAACAGATTGGAGATAGACAAAAGCACGGTCACCGAGAACGTAAATCCTTTGATCGCCGTTGGTCTGTTACGCGAGGAAACCGTAAAACGCGAGACAGGCCGGAAGGTGAGGGTGCTTTCGTTTGCCGGCGACGACAGGTATTTTATAGGCCTGAACCTTGGCGTCCGTCGCTCGCAGGTAGGTGTTATCACTCTCAGTGGCGAAGTAACTGACGAAGAGGATTTTGAAACGCCCTCTTCGCCAGATGCCGCCTTGCGACTCGCTCGCGAACGCATCGAAAGGATCTGGCGTAGAGAAAGCGGGCAACGGTTGGAGGCGGTAGGCGTTAGCGTGCCCGGAATGACGGATCCGTCCCGTAAGGAGCTCGTTTACGCTCCAAACCTCAACTGGAAAAACATCAATATCGCCGAGGCCCTCCGGCCCGATCAATCGATCAAGATTGTGGTGGAAAATGACTCGACCGCAGCGGCCTTATATGAGGCGCGGATGCGAATGAGTCGTTCCGAAGAGACGCTGCTGACAAATTTCATACTCGTCCGCTCCGGGACCGGAATCGGGGTCGGCCTTGTCATAGGCGGCGAAGTCTTTCGGGGCGGTGGAACAAGTCTTGGCGTCGCGGGCGAGTTCGGTCACATGACGATCGTTGCCGGTGGAAAACAATGTGTTTGCGGAAATCGGGGATGTTGGGAGAGATACGCATCCGCCGCCTCGGCTGCGTCACTCTATCTCGGCGATCGGCCTCCTGCAAAAGGCGAAAGCGTACCTCGATTTGTCGAGATCGTCAGCAAGGCCGAGAACGGCGACAACCGCTCACGTCGAACTCTCGAAAAGATAGGCGACTACCTCGGTATTGGAATCGCGAACGTTATAATGGGAATCGGCCTGCCCCGCGTTATATTGAGCGGACGGCTAGTTTACGGCTGGAACTACATTCGAGAGCCGCTGAACGAAGCGATCCGCCGAAGTATTGTCGGCAAAACACAGGGATGGTCGGTCGAGCCCGGCGAGCCAGTGGGCTCCGCCATTGGCGGCGCGTTGGAATTAGCCGTCGACGAGTTTCTTTCCTCGCTCTAAGCGGGACAGACCTTTCTTTTCGTGATAGCCAATATTCGTCTCCGATCACTTTCCGATGCAGAAAGTTGCAAATATCCTGCTGAGCATGTCGTCGGTTGTCGTCTCGCCGGTTATCTGGCCCAGAAAACGGAGTGCGTTGTGAAGCCCGACCAGTACGATCTCTTCGCTGATTTTTTGTTCGATCAAGGCGATAGAAGCGTCGATCTCGTCCCTGGCCCTTACAAGCAGGTCAAAATGGCGTGCGTCGGTGACGAGAAAACCTGTCGTGGCATCATCGTCGCCGGTAAATCGGCCGACGATCGCCTTTTTCAGTTCCTCGACTCCGGTTCGCTCACTAGCCGACACTGCGAAGTACTCGATCTCCTTTTTTTCTACACTATTGAATAAACAGGAGATATAATCTTCGAGCTCTTCCTCATCGATCTTGTCTACTTTGTTTACCGCTATAGTGTGCGGAAGGTCAGCAGCCGCTTTGAAAACGTCCAGATCCTCAGGGTCGAGCGGCTCTGATGCATCAAGAACGACAACGACGAGGTCAGCATCGGCCATTGCCCTTCGCGACCTTTCAACACCGATGCTCTCGACAACGTCTTCCGTGTCCCGGAGTCCGGCAGTATCCATAAGCGAAACGGGCACATCGCTCACGACAAAGCGTTCGTGGATCTGGTCGCGGGTCGTACCTGGCACCTCTGTGACAATGGCTCGCTCAGACCCGAGCATCGCATTGAAAAGGCTGGACTTGCCGACATTCGGCCGGCCGACGAGAGCAACTCGGAGACCGTCGCGTAAAAGCCTGCCTGCGGTAAAGGTGGCGGCGATCCGCGCGAGTTCGAACGCAACCTTTCCGAGTTTTCTAACCTGTTCGGCCGCCTGAAGCTCCGGAAGATCGTCCTCAACAAATTCGAGCGCCGATTCGAGCACAACGATCGCGTCGAGAAGCTCGTCCTTAATTGGCTGAAGCTGGTGCGAAAACTCGCCGCGCATCTGCCGGACGGCCTGGCGTGCGGATGCAATGGTCTGCGCATCGATCAGGTCGCGGATGGCTTCCGCTTCGGCGAGATCGATCCGGCCGCTGGAAAGGGCCCGCAGCGTAAACTCGCCAGGCCCGGCCAGTCTTGCACCGAGCGAGAGGCAGATGTCGATCACACGACGCAGCAGAACGGGCGAGCCGTGGCAGCTTATCTCGATTACGTCGTCGCCGGTGAATGAATTAGGAGCTTTGAAGTAGGTGATGATCGCATCGTCGAGCACTTCACCACTGTCGGGATCGACAAGCCTTCTGAGCGTGCAATGACGCGGTTCGAGATCGAATTCGTTCTCTCCACACAACGTTCCGGCATAAGAAAGACTGTCTTTTCCACTCAGGCGCACCACGCCGATACCGCTTCGGCCCAATGGTGTTGCGAGTGCGACTATGGTTTGCAACATAATGCTTTTCTTGGCGTGATCACATCTGGTTCGTTGTCGGAGCAGATTCCAATGAAACAGATACTAAAGGCGCTTTTCATCGGCGAGTTCTCGTGGAAACGGCTGGTTCGTGCGATTGTCCTTATTCCCATTTGCGTTTCTCTTGGTCTATTAATAATCGCCGTCCTCTTTGCCGACCGAGCTATCTTCAGGCCTCAGAACTCTTCATACAAGGATACGGCAGATGTCGTTAAGCTGAAAACAAAGCAAGGCCATGTAATAACGGCAAAGTTCGAAGAGAATCCTCAAGCAACTTATACGATCCTGTTCAGCCACGGAAACGCGGAGGACATAGGAGTGATCGAGCCTTTCGTTTGGCGATTACGCGACCTCGGCTTGAATGTTTTGACATACGATTATCCAGGATACGGAACAAGCAGCGGATCACCGTCTGAAGAGAACACGTACGCTGCAATCGATGCGGCCTATGACTATTTGGTGATTGAAAAAGGCGTTCCTCCGGAAAGGATCATTTTGCATGGCCGATCTCTTGGCGGCGGGATTGCGGTCGATCTGGCATCTCGCGAACCTGTGGGCGGGCTTATCTTGGAGAGCACATTCACAAGCGCATTCCGCGTTATTACACGATATCGAATTCTGCCCTTCGACAAATTCGAGAATGTGAAAAAGATAGAAAGGGTTACGTGCCCTGTTCTGGTAATTCACGGAACAAGTGATCGGACGATTCCCTTGTACCACGGTCACCGTCTATTCGAAGTGGCAAACGAACCGAAGCAGGCTCTCTGGATGGAAGAAGCCGGTCATAACAATGTCGTTTACACGAATGAGAAACTCTACCTGGATACGATTAAAAGATTCGTTCAAACCCTCGCCGCGCCCACCAAAATCGCCAAAACCGAGAACTCGAATTAGCTAATTACCTGCTTCAGCGTTATTTGAAGCCGGCGGTCGCGACCGTCGCCGACCGATTCGGTGGCCAGGTCGGGTTCTTTTTGAAGGGTGAGGTGAATTATCCGGCGTTCGGTCGAGTTGAGAACACCAAATGTGAAAGGACGCTCATTCTTTCGGACCTGGTCCGCTGCAAACCTCGCCATTGCCTGCAGTTCTTTTTTTCTCGTTTGCCGATAGCCGTCTGCATCAACGACGAACCGATGCTCACGGTCGAGCTGCCGGCCGTAGATCTGAAAAAGCAGCGTCTCAAATGCATCGAGAAGCTCGCCGTTCTCGGCGTGGGCAAAGTGTGAATCTTCACCGTGGAGATCGAGCATGCAGCCCTCATCGGTCATTTCGGCAGACACTTCCACTTTCAAGCCGAGATCCGTGACCAACTCAGAGAGAAACTTTTCGGCGTTTGCGCAGGTTTCGGTCATCTTTTTCGTATGACAGAATTCTCGTCTGCCACGGCTACAGGCTGAAAAGCCTGTGGTTCTCACGAGGTTCTCAGTTTCGGCTTCGCCTTTACCTTCTTTGCGTTCTTCGGTACCGTTGCAACCACCTCGGCTGCCGGCGGCTCGTTCGTTTTGTTCATTTTATTGATTATCATTTGCTGCCCAAAACTTACAATATTCCCGAAGAACCAATAAAGAAGCAGCCCGGCCGGTGCTGTCCACATCACCCACAGCATCATTACCGGCATCAGCCATGTCATCATCTTCTGCTGCATCTGCTGCTCGGGCGTGATGGCGGCCGTCGTCGGCGTGAATTTCATTGCGAGCACCATCGAGATCGCAAACCCGAACTCGAGGATGTGCCAAGGATCCGCAGCCGAAAGGTCGGGTATCCACAAAAATGATGCCTGTCGAGCATCCAGCGCGATCGTGATCGCCGTATAAAAGGCAAACAGCAGCGGGAACTGAAGAAGCATCGGCAGGCACCCGCCGATCGGGATGGCGTCCTTCGTCATCCTAAGCTGCTGCATTTGCAGCTCCCGCATACGCGGATCGTCGTTCGGCACGCCTTTGGCCTGCAGGTCCTTTAGCTTCTTCTGAAGCTCCTGCATTTTCGGGGCGTTAGCAGAGGCTTTTTTGAAAGATTTCGACTGCTTCCATCGAAGCGGGAACAAAAGCGAATAGAACAAGAAAGTGAAAATAATGATCGCGACGCCGTAATTTGCCGTCATCGAGTAAAAATAGCTCAACGCATGCAAAACAGGTATCGAAAGCGGTTTGACAAAAAGGCGGATCGGCCAATAGGTCGCGAAATTGATGATGTTCACAAAATCAAGTTCGCGTCCGACGGAGACGTCCAGTTGGTCAGCAAGGCTGCTTAATAAAAAATAATCCTTTGTCCCGGTAAAGATCTTTGTTACGGAGCTGTCTCCAGGTACGGGAACGAAAACTGAAACAAGATGCCGGGTCTCGCTGGTCTTAGGGCTGCGCAAAACCCAGTTAAAGATACTGTTGTAAAATGGCTTGGTCTCGACGTCGTATTTGAATGCGCGGTACTCGACCCCTTGTTGTGGTGTCGCCGGGATCGCCGCCATCGCGAAATAGGCGTCGCCTACGCCGGCCCAATCGACCATTCCGTTATCAGCCATCGAGGCCAGATTATTCGCGTCGTAGGTGAACGAATAGTAACCCTGGTGCCGGATGATGTCTCCGTTAATGCGTGCAACCGCCTCAGATTCGATGTGGTAGAAGCCGTGGTGATTTATCGCGTGGTCGCCGATGCTTGCACCTATCGCAAGTTTTGCCCCCGGGACCGGCTGTCCGTCTTTCTTAAGGTCTATCGCGAGATCTGTGAGATAGCTACTGCCTCGGAAAACGAATGACTTCTTTACCTCTATCCCGGATCCGTCGGCCAGAGTTAGGTCGATCGTCCGTTCCTCACCTTCGGCAAGCTCGATGGTGTCTTCTGGTGCCGAGATTTGGTAGTTTCGATCATTTAGGAAGCTGGTAAGGCCTGGGTCTGGTATCGTCAACCGAAAAGGAAGCTCGCGCGGGATTTGGTCCAATGCCTTCTGCGAGATCAATTGTAACGGTATCTTTTCCGAAGCACTGGAACCATCGGCAAAGATCGCCCGATCTGCTTTTGGCGTACGGTTTCGCAGGAGTATCCAGCTCGTCGCGACCGCGCCTTTCGAATCGAGGACAACCTCGTATAGAGGTGATCTAATTGTCAGCTGGCGATTAGGTACCGAATCGGCGGCAGCAGGTGCAGGCTGAACCGGCTGAGCCTGGACGGGCTGAGCAGGCTGCGGCTGGCCCGTATTGATGTTTGTTGCCTGAGTGTTTGAAGTCGGGTCGCCGGGCGGCCTGGTCGGCGTGTAAAAGTAGGACCAAACGAACAACACAACCATCGACGCCAACGCGGCGATGAGAAATCTGGATTGATTCTGGGAATTTTGTGTATCCACCATCTAATTTCGGATTGCGCAATCAAATCACAGGATCATGCCCACCCCGACAGAAGGGTTGACAACGGGCCAGGCGACGAACGCCCGCCCACAAACCGCTGATGGCCCCGTATTTCTCGATCGCCTGTCGTGTATATTCAGAACAAGTTGGCTCAAAACGACAGGCTGGCGGCAAAAATGGCGAAACCACCATTTTATAAACCCCCAAAATATCGAGCACGAGAAATTTCATCGGTTCTATAAACAGAGCCACAGAGGTTTCGGAACCGCAGATTTCAGGACGAGAATTGTCGTTCGTCTTTCGACTTTGCCACCGTGTTTGTCGCTTTGACCTTATGGAAGACCGCCTGCAGATCTTCCTTCACATTAGCCAAATTTCCCTTGAGAATGGCGCGTCTTGCGTTCAAAACCCAGTCAAACTTTACGCAAAGCAGATCAAGTTCGTTCCGACTAAGTCTGAATGCCTCGCGTAGCAAACGTTTTGCCCGGTTACGATCGTGCGCCTTATTCCCGATCGTTTTCTTCGTTGCCGTTACGCCGACACGATGGTTCGACCCTTCGGAAGGCAAAATGAAAACCGTCATCAAACGGCCTTCAAAACGCTTCCCATTTTCATAAACCCTGAGAAAATCGGCCCTTTTGAGCAGGCGGGCTTCCCTGGGCAGCAGGAACATTAGTAATGTTTAACGGTAAGGCGCTTGCGGCCCTTCGCCCGGCGGCGCTTCAGAACGGCGCGGCCATTCTTCGTCGCCATACGGGCGCGGAACCCGTGCTTCTTTGCACGGCGTCTGTTATTTGGTTGAAATGTCCTTTGCGGCATAATTACCCTCCATCACGCTCCACCCGAAAGTGAAAACTCTAAGTTTACGCAGAAACCGGCCCTCGTGTCAAAAATCAACCTACCCCGGACGGCATGTTTTCGCCCTTCAGGCACTTCGAAACGATCTGTCGTACGGCGTCAACATAGGCCCGATGCTCTTGTTCGAGGATCCTTGCCGATAGCGTAGCGGGCGTATCGCCGTCAAGAACCGGAACTTCTCTTTGCAAGATGACGGGACCGGCATCGAGTTCCTCGTTTACAAAATGCACCGTACATCCAGATCGATTTTCGCCGGCGGCGAGTACGCGCTCATGCACATCAAGGCCGGGATAAGCGGGAAGCAGGCTTGGATGAATGTTGATAATGCGGCTGGGAAATGCATGTATGAAGGAAGATGAGAGCAGTCTCATATATCCGGCAAGGCAAACGAGCTCGACCCCGCGATTCTTTAGTTCCGCGACGATCTCCGAGTCGTGCTCCTCGCGGTTGCGGCCTGCTCGTTGGATCACATGCGTCTCAACACCGCGTTCCTTCGCCTTATCGAGTCCCGCCGCATCCGCATTGTCACTAATAACGACCGCAACCTCGCTCGACGGTATTTCACCGCTCTTTACGGCGTCAACCAACGCGACCATATTAGACCCGCGGCCGGAGATGAGTATGCCGATCTTCATCCTGTGAGATACGCCCCGCGTTTCTGCGCCGAAAGGCCGCCGAGGTAAGCGGCGGCAAGTTTAGTTGTAAATGAGATAGCGAAAATCAGGGCTATTTGAGCAAGTGCTCCGACCGCGGTCACTATCGCAAGATCGATAAGAAAATATACAAGCCACATAAGCAACGCCGCTTTGACGCTGTTGCCCTTTGGAAATTTTGAGCCGATCCATCGCCCCGCCAAAAACATCAGCGGGATACCGGCGATGATGCTGGAATACGGAGCCGCCACCTGCGCGTAAGCCTGATAATAGGCCTCGTCATGCCCCGGATCGATCACAAAGCTGTAAAAGACCACGTACAGAATGCTGATCAGGACGTTCACGATCATCACGCCCAATGCGAATGGAACGGCAAGCCACCAGCGATTTTTTTCCATTAAATTCCTACCTATATATGCGAACGTCGTGATTTCCGATTACGATTCGACCGATCTCATAGCACTCGGCCAAATGATCCTTCACCGTCACCATATCCTCTTCATGGCAAACAACAACCATTCCGATACCCATATTGAACGTCCGGAACATCTCTTTTTCATCGACATTTCCGAGTCGCTGCATCATGCCGAAGATAGGGAGTTCGGGCCAGGAGCCGCGGTTTATTTCGACGGAGACGCCTTCGGGAAGTATTCGCGGGATGTTTTCGAGGAAGCCGCCGCCGGTTATATGGGCAAGGCCTTTGATCAGGCCGTTATCAAGCAGCGGGCCGATCTGCGGCAAGAAGGACTGGTGCGTGGCCAGCAACGCATCGCCGACCGTAGTGCCGAGTTCTTCGACAAGGGTATCTACTTTGTAATTACCGACCTCGAAAAACAACTTTCTGGCGAGCGAATATCCGTTCGTTTGTAGTCCGTTGGACGGGATACCGAGCACTACATCGCCAGGCTCGATCGATTTTCCGTCGATCACATTCTTCTTATCAACAACGCCGACGATAAAGCCCGCGAGGTCATATTCGCCCGGCGGATAAAAATCCGGCATCTCGGCAGTCTCGCCGCCAAGCAGGACACAGCCGTTCTCGCGGCAAGCTCGTGCCATCCCTTCGACGACCGACGCCGTTACGTCAGGTTCAAGTTTGCCCGTCGCAAAGTAATCGAGAAAGAACAAAGGCCTCGCACCTTGGACGAGAATGTCATTTACGCAGTGGTTTACGAGGTCCGCACCGACCGTGTTGTGTATTCCGGTTTCAAAAGCGAGCTTCAGCTTCGTCCCTACGCCGTCAGCGGAAGCCACGAGGATCGGCTCCGCCATATCCGGAAACATTGCCGAAAACATTCCGCCAAAACTGCCGATCTCGGTCAGCGTGCGTTCGTTGAATGTACTGCGGGCGTATTCGCGGATCTTTGCAACGGCCAGGTTCGCGTTGTCTATCGAAACGCCTGCATCGGCATATGAGATAGATCGGCTCATAATTTAGACGTCTGATACGGAATGGATACCAAACTCACGTTCAAGAATCTGGTCAAATTCTGACTCGGAGACCACGTCTGTTTCGTTTCTCACACCGTTTTCATTCACTATAAACCTTTTGTCCGTGAGCGTCTTCCGCCCGTTTGCGGTTAGGATCGAGCAAACTTTTCCCTTAGTGAAATGAGATTCCGGCGAATATTGCTGAAAGTCGCACATTTCCGCGAATTCTGAAAGGCGACGGGGTTCGTCTTTGAAGACATACTCGCCTTTCCAGCTGTCGCCCTCGCGTTTCGCGACCTCGAGGTATCCATCGTCGAACTTCCGGATCACGAATATGCCTGCTGGATCTCGCTGTTCAGTGCCGAGGCTGTAACGCAAAGGCTCCGTCGTAAAATCGCCGAAGCCAACATCGGCCAGATACTCGTCCTCGCCGGCCGTCGCGATTATAGCAGCATGGTCAAACTCGGGCCCGGTCGATCCGTCGTCGCGGAAAACGCGGGCCGAAATGAGGCGTGTCGGGAATCCGAGTGATCGGAGCAGTTCATTGAAAAGGCCGTTCAATTCATAACAGAACCCGCCGCGACGATTCACTACGATCTTTTCATAGATCTTCTCAAGGTCAAGTACGATCGGCCGTTTCCAGTGGATATCCAGATTTTCGAACGGTACCGCCAAAAGGTGGCTTCGCTGAAGTATCCGCAACACCTCTTCAACGGGTTCGAGGTGGTCAGGCAGAAGGCCGATGCGGGCGAGATATACGTTTGTGTTTATTTCGAAACCGTCCATTCAAGTCCTTTGACACTCGCACAAACCGGCCCTCCATCCGAGCCAATACCGCGAATCGTTGTTTCGAGCCTTGAACCCGGTGTGTCAAGCACATTCTTCACCATGTCCAGAGTTACCGAAACCAGGCTAATCTTGGCCCTTCGTGCCCAGATCGTCCCTCCCTGACCTGCATAACTCCCGGAATTAAGATAGATGAACCGCCCACCCTTCGGGCCGTGGGCAAACGGTCCCAGGAAATTCGGCTCGGTTTGGCTGAGATCCGCCCTTACTTCAAACTCGAATATGAGCCGCGACGGGTCCGAATGTGACGGTTCCAGCAATTCATCCTTGCCTTTTTGTATACGCATTGCGACTTTCGCGAATGGTTCGTCGACAATTATTCGATAGGGGACCTCGTACATGATCACGGCTGTGGGGATGTTTCAAAGTTAACATCTCTCTCGGCGCGTTGTGAAACTCGTCCCCATAATTGACTTGCCGTATCGCAAGCGATTAGCATTTTTTAACCGGGCGATTCCTGAGCTTACGTACGATCGCCACTATTATGAGCTTTACACTGATTGACACGGGTTCTGAGAACTTCGAATTCACTGCCAACGTCTGGAACTGGAAAGCCGCTCTCGAACTTATCCGCGGTTTCGACGTCCTCAGCGAGGGCAAGCTGCGCCAGATGAGTTACACCGCGACCGGCGTCACACTGGAGATCGATGAGGCCCATGTGATCGGATCTCGTATTCGTGATGAGATACTGCCCAAACTGGAGCCGGACAAGCGGATCTTCGCTGACGGAACGATCACGGACCAACCCGACGATATGACGCTCTTCAAGGACGGCGATGAGCAGTGGAAGAATTACAGCGTCGGTTACGTATGGCTGAAAGAATTCTCTGATTTTTGTTTGCGTTCGAAGGGATTCCAGGTTTTTTGAGCCTCGGGCAGCAGCGTTCGATGGGGTATCCGGAAGTAACGGAACCGCCATTAGGCCGAGAGGGAAAGAAATGCACGCCGGTGCGGCCGGATCTGCCGATCGATGGACTTTTTTCAGGAAATTGCTAATTTTTTCTCACCCTTCCTGTCGAATATTTGGGTAAAGATCGCCTTGCTTATCGTTTTCGCGACGGTGCACGGCTACGTGGGTGCCTGGGTAGCCGTTAGAATGCTCTTTCGACCGAGGCGACCGTTCAAGGTCTTCGGGATAACCTTGTTTCCGCAAGGGATGATCCCGCGGCACCGTGAAAGGCTTGCAAACGCGATCGGCAAGGCAGTCGGTGAAGAACTTGTCTCGCAGGAAACCATTATGGAAGAACTGCTGGGCAAGGATTTCCTGCGGCGGAAGATCAGGGCGGTTGTCGATTCTTATGTTAATGAGCTGGTTTCCCGAGACTACCCTTCGCTGATCGAAGCCCTCCCGGCAACCGTTAGGCCCACTGTCCTTGACGCTCTAGCTGCTCTTCAATTTAAGATCGCACAACATATCGAAGCCGTCCTTAAGAGCGATGAATCGCTCGAGGCCATCCGCGGGTTTGTCACCCGGCGTGTCGACGAGTTTCTCTCGCAACGGGCTTTCGAATTGGTTGACGAAGCCGGCGTAACCAGCATCATCGAGTTCCTGGAAGACCGGGTCGAAACCGCGCTCAACTCGCCGGCCCTCGAGGCGCGGGTACGGGAATTCGTCAATCGACGGGTAGAAGAGATCGTGAATACCGAAACGCCTCTCGGCTCGTTGTTCACCGACGATGCCGTGGGGTTGCTGAAAGAGAAAGCTACGCAGCAGATCGAGCCCGTCGTCCATCGCCTGACTGAGTTGGCCGCGGAGGAAAGAACACGTGACCAGATTGGGGCGCTGATCAAGCACGAGGTGCACGACTACTACGAGGCCCTGCCTTTTTTCAAGAAGATCTTCGTTTCTCGAGAAAACCTGCTGAGCGACGTGGACGACCTGGTCAATGAAAGCCTTCCGCGACGGATCGAAGAAACGTTGAAGGGCGATTTCTTTGCCGATGAAGCTCGCAATTTTATCGAACAGAGCATCAGCAACGCGATGCAGCGGCCTTTAACCGAGGTCGTGGGAAAGATCGCCCCCGAACAACTAACGCGTCTAAAGGAGCAGATCGTCAGATCCGTACTTTCGCTCATCCGAGGCGAGCAGATGCGGGCGTCGATCTCCGAATACATCTCAACTTCGCTGGAAACGCTTCGTCCGCATAGCCTTGACGCGATAATGCAGACGCTTCATCCGGAATCTGAGGAAAAACTTAAAAACATGCTGTCGAAGGGCCTATTGGTTATCCTTTCGAGGAAGGAAACCTCTCAGATAATTAATTCCGTGCTTGCCGATCAGATCGACCGGCTTCTCGCACGACCCATCGGCCGGCTGACGGATGTTCTATCGGAAGAAAAACTAACGGCGGCGAGCGATTCCCTGTCCGAAACGATAATGAACGCTATTCGGGAAAAGCTGCCTGAAGCGATACGGGAATTCGACGTGGGCAGCGTTGTTCGCGAAAAGATCAATGCATATCCTGTCGAGAAACTTGAGGCCCTTGTGCTTTCAGTCGCGAAAGAGCATCTTCGGAAGATCGAGCTGTTCGGCGCATTGCTCGGCTTTATCCTTGGACTCGGCCAGGCGGTCTGGGCCTATTTTGCGTTTTCTCAATGAACGGCAAATCCGGACCGCACCATCCGTCAACCCTACCATGAAAACTTTCTTTGTTGCCGCTTTCATCATCTGCATGGCAGTTCTTTCGTTTGGCCAGACCTCGCTGAGGGAAGGCCCAAAGGTAAATGACGTCGGCTTGGGCGCGACCCGGGAGCAAGTGTTGGCAAAGTTCGGAAAGCCGCGTGCTGAAACAAAAAAGCAAGCTGATGAATGTGTCGGCGGCACAGAGATTACGCTTGAATATCCCGGCTTGAAATTCAAGCTGTGGGACGATGTCGAGGATGCTCGTAAATTCACTGTGGGTTGGATCGAGATCAGGTCGGATCAGTGGAACGTATCAGGCATAAAGGTAGGGGACACGACGGCTGTGGTTCGAAAGCAGTTTGGAGTGAGAACTTCGCAGGAAACTAATAGAAGAACCGGGAACCTGATCTGGTTCTATGAAATGGACGACGATTCGTCTCCGGGTAATACCAGCTTTACTTTCAGAAACGGAAAACTCACCTTGATCACTACTCTTTGGATGATGTGCTAGGCGGCGTCATTTTACCATCGTCTGCTGAGACGACCGCAAAAGCCATCTGCCGCCTTGCTTTGAGAAAGTGTCGGTGATCCGAGCTTTTCCGGATTGGCCGCTTTTCAGCTCGATTGTCAGCAAGTAATTCAGGACAGCAGTATCCGCAGTATCGGCGGTCAATTCAGCCTCGGTGATGGTCCATGTTTTGATCGAAGTTTCCTTCTTTACATCAGCAAGTGCCTGCTTCTTGTTCTGTACTTTCCCTTCGACATCGGTAAGCTGAAAATCATCGGTCGTTATGTCGGTCAGCATTGCGACGTCTCCATCGACTGATGCATCGGCTATTTCATTGACCAGCCGGACCAATTCATTCTTAACACTTTCCCTGTCCTCCGCCTTCGCCGGGGCCGCGTTGGCCGGTACGTCATTATTTGACGGGCCTCCCTGTGGCCCCGAAACAGTACGGTCCGACAGGTTGCAAATTCCTGCCGCAGAAAGGAGAAGTGTCAACGCTAATATTGCTCTCATTTTTACCTCGCCGCGGACCCTTCCGAACAGCAGCCTGCATATTACGTTCTGCAAAGAACCCAAGTCAACTTTCGTTTGTTGACACATGTGAACAAAGGCATGAGCACTCTTGAAATTTCCCTGCAAGATTCGTCTAGACGCGCGTTCTGTGTGACGCAGCGTTGATCTTTTGACCTTATCCGCGATTTGTCCCGTAGTCACGGGGCATCAGGATGCGGATCGGATAAAAGGTATCAGTCCGGCTGTGTCTGTTTGAATTTGCGGGGCCGAATGCGGGTTGTCTCTCGGCCGGAAAGAACGCGTAGCAACCACAACTTAGAAGGAAATAAGAAATGAGAAGACATATAACTGCAGTCTTATTGGCAGCTTTTGCTTGCGTGTTGGCCGCTTGCCAACCTACTGAAACGCCGAGGCCCAATGCACCTGCATCAACGCCTGCTCCGGCAGTGTCGCCGACGACTGCCGACACAAAGGCAACGACAGCGCCGACGACTATTTCGGCACTTGAGGGCAACTGGCCCGGTCCTGACGGGACCTCACTCGTGGTCACGAAGGCCGGCGACAAATTCAAGGTCGAGATAACCGGCCGAGACAAAAAGGCCGAGTCCTTCGAAGGTATGGCAAAGGCCGATACGATCGAATTCAAGCGAAACGACAAGATCGAAACGATCAAGGCCGCAACGCCTGAAGAGACCGGATTGAGGTGGACCCAGGGCGAAAAGTCCTGCGTCGTTATCACTAAGGGAAGCGAGGGCTACTGTCGCAAGTAAATAACTTGGGAACAAACCTGAGCATTTTAAGGGCGGGCCTACCGGCTCGCCTTTTCGTGTTCAAACTGTCGCGTTGCCGACTGCGTGCCAAGGCCCCGGCGATATTGAGGCCACATGCCATGAAAATTTCTTCGAACTTTTCTCGTTCGCGATTCGTTCTATTCGAACAGCAAGCCCCGTTTTTGGAGACAAATATGAAAAAGATCGGATTTATAGTTTTTGCAGCAGCCATTATATTAGGCGTCGTTGTTTCGAGCTTCTTCTCGTTCGGACAAGCGGCCAAGCCGTTTTTCAGCTTTTTGTTTGGAAATAAGGTAAAGGGTTCCGGCAACATTGCGACCGAGAAACGTGATATCTCAGAATTCACCGGGATAGATGTCAGCGGCGTTTTTCAGGTCGAAGTAATTACACAAAAAGAATTTGGCGTCGAGATCACGGCCGACGACAACCTTCTGCCCCTGATCAGGACCGAGGTTCGCCGAGGCGTTCTTCATATCGAGACGGACGGGCGGATCTCCACTCGCAACGGCCTGAAAGTGTATGTGACCCTGCCTGATCTCGACAAGATAGACGCCTCGGGCGCATCACGCATAAATGTGACGGAACTCAAGAATCATGCTATCCGCGTCGACAGCAGCGGTGCTTCAAAGATCAGCCTGGCGGGCGAAACGGAAGACCTTCATGTCGATGTTAGCGGGGCCAGCTCGATCGACGCCGATGGTCTCAAGGCCGAAGCCGCCAGGATCAATGCCAGCGGAGCCAGCCGCGTGTCAGTCCATGCTCTAAACGATCTGAATATAAAGGCCAGCGGAGCAAGCAAGATCAGCTATTCCGGAAAACCGACAAACGTTGAGAAGCGATCGAGCGGTGCCAGTTCGATAACAGAACAATAAAGGTCGATCGTTTTTATAAGTTGGGCCACGCCGTCGGGCGGTGGCCTTTTTATGTTTCGACGGCCCTGGTACTTATGCCAACAACGTTACGATCCAGGTCAAAACCGACGACGTAAATATTGATCCGGATCCTGCCGAATCTGAGGAGCTTGATATCTTCAAGGTTTCCCACGAGCAGATCCTGAAGTTTCGAAAAACGGCTGATAATTTCCCGGCCGGTGTCCGAGAGCCGTTCGTGAACCGTGGTCAACCGCGAGAAAAATCTGACCTGATCACTCTCTTCGAACTCGGCATCATTGATCGAATATTCGCTTTTGATAGCATCGGCTAGCGAAGCATTTGCGTTCGGACGAAAGAAGACCGGTTCGATCGGCGAGTCGGTTTCGCTGATGTATGTCAAGCCTTCGCACAGGTTCGCGACCGCATCCCGCAATGAACTCCCGAATAGCGAAGATTTTTTTTTATCTAACTCGTTTTTTTGAAATTTTTTTGCTGCTTTTTTCCGTTTTTCCATTGCAGATGAGGATTCTATCAGATACTTTTTTGAGCCAAATTGTTGTTAATCAAGGCCCTTAACAACATTGTAACGCCATGTTCGAATACTGTGGATTTCTCCTTGCGCTGGTTGTTTCAGTGTGTTAGTCTGAGACCCGTTTCGAATATTTGGGTTTCTTGTAAACTGTTACAAACAAACAGCTTAAAGTGTTTCTTTAAGTTTTTTGCCATTTTTCCACATGCTTGTGGAAAACGCTGTGGAAAACTTTCAGTATAAGTCTGTTCGAACAACTCTCAGTCCTTGCAGACATAAACAGCACGATCGGCAACTTGCCGAGATCATCGACCCTAAATAAAGATCGAACAGATTCATAACTGTGGCCGCAGGCCACAACTGGAGTTTTATTTAGTGGATGCATCCGTAGTCAAAACCAATCTCTGGGAACAGGTCGTCGATTCGGTTGAGAAACAACTAAACAGGAACATCGTCGATTCTTGGTTCAAACCAGTTCAGTTTGAAGGTTACTATCCAGAGGAGATGAAACTTATCCTGCGGGCAGGTGCGGTGACGAAGGATTGGGTTTCGTTATACTATTCGGATCTCTTGGAAAAAACACTGGCCGAGATCGGTTACCCTGATCATCGCATCGAATGGATCATCGACGAAGGCGAAGACGATCGGTTTGCACGTGACTCGGACGACGAGGACTTTCAGTTCTCTGCAACCCACGCTTCGCCGAGAACGAATGACTATGCACGTTCGCCCGCTGCAAGGCCGTCGACAAATGACCCTTTCGAACATTCTCTTAACCCCAAGTACACTTTCGAGAAATTCGTCGTCGGAACGTCGAACCAATTCGCACACGCGGCCGCCCTTAGTGTCGCCGACACACCGGGAAAGACATACAATCCCCTTTTCATGTATGGCGGAGTTGGTCTTGGCAAAACGCACCTAATGCACGCAATCGGCCATGCGATCAGACAACGAGACAGCTATATACGAGTTTCTTACGTGACCGCGGAAAAATTCATGAACGAGCTGATCAACGCGATCCGCTACGATTCAACCCACAGTTTCCGCGAAAAATATCGCTCGGTCGATGTTTTGCTCATGGATGATATTCAGTTTCTTGCAGGCAAGGAACGTACGCAGGAAGAGTTTTTTCACACATTCAACGCATTGCATAACGAGCAGAAGCAGATTGTGATTTCGTCTGACTGCCCTCCGCGCGAGATCCCGACGCTTCAGGAACGCCTTCATTCACGCTTCGAATGGGGATTGATAGCTGATATCGAACCTCCGGACCTGGAAACGAAGGTGGCGATTCTGAAACGGAAGGCAGACCTGGACGGCGTCGACCTTCCGGACGACATTGCAATATATATAGCCAATAAGATCCGCAGCAACGTGCGCGAACTTGAAGGTTCTTTGGTTCGTCTTGTCGCGATATCGAGCCTCAGGGGAATGCCTATCTCGAAGATGCTGGCGCAGGATGCAATGAAGAACGTGATCGACAGTGAGCGTCCGGAAGGCCTGACGATGGAGAGGATCGCAAAGACCGTCGCATCAAACTATAAATTAACGCTCGATGAGTTAAAATCTAAGAATAACTCAAGGGCAATAGCCGTACCGCGGCAGGTGGCTATGTACCTTTGCAAACGACTTACAAAACACAGCTATCCCGAAATAGGAAGAGAGTTTGGCGGCAAGCACCACACCACCGTTATGCACTCTTACGAGAAGATCGATGGCCTCGTGAGCGAGAATCGGGATTTCCACAAGATAGTCAGCGAACTTATCGATAGTCTTTGCAGTTAGTTAGGGGCGTTTAGAAAGCAATTGGACAGAAGTTTTTTCCACAACCCACGAATGATTTTGAATCATATAAATCTTTTATTTGGAGAGTTTAGCGGTGCGATTTACACATTTCCACGTGGGTCGTCCGTATCGAGACTGTGGAATTAACCAAAGCAGGCAGTTGGGCCATTTTTTCCTGCGTTCGACGAGTTTTTCCACAAACTTTCCACAGTTTATGTGAACGGATTTGGCCAGCAATTGTCGATAGATCGGCCTTTTTTTCACATATTAACAGGGCCTATTACTAGTACTAGAGATTTAAATAACTTGATTTTTATTACACTAGGAAGATCAAGAGTTTTTGGCGAACCGGTCCGAAAGAGATAGGAAATATTCAAGAGTATCAGGAGCGTAAGAAATGGAATTTGTCATAAAGCAGTCGGTACTGAAGGAGACTTTGGGTTATGTTCAGGGCGTAGTTGAACGGAAAAGTACGATCCCCGTTCTGTCCAATATTTTGATAGAAAGCCTTGGCGAGAATTCCATCCGAATCGTAGGAACAGACCTTGACGTGACCATGCGGTGCGATGCGGAGGCGGAGATAAAGACGGCCGGAGCGATGTGTATTCAGGCCCGAAAGCTTTTTGATCTTTCGCGATTGCTCAACAGCGAAGAGGTAAGGTTCAAAAAGGAAGATAACGAATGGGTAATCGTGACGTGCGGCCGCGGAAGGTTTAGGTTGGCGGGCGTAAGCAAGGAACATTTCCCCGAGATACCGATCCTAAAGTCGACACCGCTTAAGCTGCCGGCCGAAGTCTTTAATTATTTTATTCAGCACACGGCATTTGCGATCACAAATGAGCAATCGCGATTCACGCTTTCAGGTGCAAAATTCATCTACTCAGACGGAAAGGCAAAAATGGTCACTACCGACGGGCATCGCCTTGCCTATATCGAGAGGCCGCTTGATTCGAACCCGGACGGAGCGATGGAGGCACTCATTCCGAAGAAGGCTTTGCTTGAGTTGGTAAAGATATCGCGTGATTCGGACAGCGAAGTTGCGTTCGGTGAGGACGAGAACAATATCTATTTCGATCTTGACGGACGCCTTTTGATAACCAGAAAACTCTCGGGGACATTTCCGAATTACGAAATGGTCATGCCAAAGGACAACGACAAGACCGTGACGTTCGATCTCGAAGATATGCGTGGTGCGGTCCGACGTGTAGCGATCATGGCTGACGAGAGAAACAGGTCTATTCGTTTGACGATCCGCGAAGGCGAGGTCGAGATCTCGGCCCAATCATCCGAAGAAGGCGAAGGCAAAGAGGTGGTTCCCGCAGAATACGTTGGCGAAGAGATCCAGTTGGGCTTCAATTGGCAATATCTTCAGGATTTCCTCAATACTGCCTCAGCCGAGCAATCAGGTTCGGCAGACGAATCCGACCATGACGCGGTCCAAAAAGAGACAGACGGAGACAAGGTTCGTGTCAAAGAGGCAACGGCTCCGACCAGGATCAGTTTCGAATTCAAGGATTCGAATGCCCAAACCCAGATGAAGATCGCCGGCGACAGTTCCTATGATTACAGGTATATTGTTATGCCGCTTAGGATATGATTGAGGAAGAGGCTGTCTGAAAAGGCGGCCTCTTTTTTGTTTGGGTGCTAGGTTGTGGGCGCAACACAGTTTAAACTTTTGGATATGGCAAAAAAGAAGGTCGTATTCAAGAGGTATGAGCAGAACCAACCGATGTCGCTGCCGCCG
>JBGSYT010000126.1:0-45703 GCA_041750855.1 Pyrinomonadaceae bacterium
GAAGGAAAGGCCGTTGGATCGTACTTACCGATCGGGAAGCGAAGATTCTGTTCTTGCGTTGGTTGGGTCATGATCTTGTTGAGAGCGGACACCTCCGTCCGCATGAATGTGAAATACGACGGCAGTGCTAAAAATAGATCGAAAGCTCAGATAATGAAAGCGTAATGCCGCTCAAAATCGCGATGTTGCGGACAAGAGTGTCCGCTCTCCGGCTTAGCCACCGTAATAGCTTTCGAATCGAGTGAACTCTTTTAGAAATGCCAGTTTGATAATTCCTGTCGGGCCGTTTCTTTGTTTCGCGATGAGCAGATCGGTTAGTCCAGTGTTCTCGTCGGTTGGATTATAGTAATCCTCACGGTAAATAAACGCGACAACGTCCGCATCCTGCTCTATCGAACCCGATTCGCGAAGATCCGACAACATCGGCTTAGCCGGCTTGCGAGCCTCGGGGGCACGGGAAAGCTGGGAAAGGGCGATGACCGGAACGTTGAGCTCTTTCGCCAGTCCCTTGAGCTCACGTGAAATCTGCGAGACCTCCTGCTGCCGCGATTCGGTCCGGCCCCCTCCTCCCATCAATTGAAGATAATCGACGACAAGAAGGTCAAGCCCCTTTTGTTCAGCAGCCAGCCGGCGTGCTTTGGCCCGCATTTCGAGGACCGAGATGTTGGCATTGTCGTCGATAAACAATCTAGCCTCTGCCAGCGACCCGATCGCTGCGGCGAGCCGCTCCCATTCCGCACGCGACAATATCCCGCGTCGGAAGCGGGCGGAATCGACCCTCGCCTCGGACGCCATCATTCGCATGGCAAGCTGCTCTTTTGACATTTCGAGCGAGAAAAAGCCGACCACCGCCTTTTCGCGAATAGCCGCGTTTTGGGCGATCGTAAGGCAAAGTGCCGTTTTTCCCATCGACGGGCGGGCCGCGACGATGATTAGATCGCCCGCCTGCAACCCGGAGGTAGTCTCGTCCAACTCCCGAAAACCGGTCGCAAGCCCGGTCAGGGCGTGCGAGTCGCGTCGAGAGTATTCCTCGACCTTTTCCAGCACGCGTTCGGCCACGGGGCGGATGTGGGCGAACCCTTCGTTCGTTCGATTTTCGGCAAGTGCGAAGATCATCTGCTCTGCGTGGTCGAGAACTACGTTCGCATCGTCCTCTTCTTCGAGAGCCTCGCTCGTGATCTGGTTGCAGGTGCGGATCAGGTTCCGCATCATCGACTTGTCCCTGACCACGTTGATGTATCCGCTCAGATCCGTAAAATGCGGGAGCCCGAACGTGAGGTTCATTATCGTCGCGACCCCACCGATCGATTCAAGCGGGCCATCTTTTTTCAGTTCTTCCCCAATAAGGATCGGATCTATCGGTTTGGAAGCCTCGAAAAGGGCCGTCATCGCAGCGAAGATGCGTCGGTTCATCGGCGAGTAGAAATCGGCCGGCTTAAGGTTTTCGATCGCCTGGGTGATCAGCGAATTGTCCAACAATATGGCGCCTAGGATCGCTCGTTCGCTGTCCTCGTTCGAGGGTAGAGGACGTTCTAAATATTGTTCTCGTCGTGCTTCGGGGAATGCCGCCATTGATAAAAATAGTGCTCTCCGGCAAAGGAAAACACGCTTTGAGGGGTGATCTGCCGGATTTTGCGTGAAAAAAATAGACCGCAATCAAGTTTTTGAATTGCAGTCTCTGATGATACAGCGAACGGATTTTTGTGACAAAGAATCGGATACGAATTTTCGTCCGACACCGGACTACACCCGAATTGGCGTTCGCGAGGCGAGAGGATTTCCCAGAAACTCTGGCGACCCCCGACAATTTTTTGGGCATTTGGCGGGTTCCCTATGCTCGAACCGGCCAAATGCCCGACCCACCCCTTGTTCGTTCATCGGCAGAATTGTCTAAGGCCAAAACCATCGCCAAGTCCGTTAATCCTAGAATTCTTCAATCGTCGTCAAGACGGAACGCTTTTGTTATTTAGAACGTCTAGACCGCTCGTTTTAACTCATCCACAAACTTCAATGACTCTCTCCGGACATGATCCGAGAGTCGCGGGTCGATAATGCTCTTGATGCGGCCCGCTTCGATTTCCCGTGCCGCTTTTGTCGTGAAATCAAGGAGCGTTTCCGCCGCGCTGAGGATAGCGTTAGTTTCAGGATTCTCGACAAGTGAGCCAACAACCGTGAGTGGCTCATGAGCAAGAGCGACCGCCGCTCCTGCAATTCCACCGTGATCATGCAGATCCCGGAAAACGTGGCTGGTTTTCATCGCTGTCTCGATCAACTCGAATTCCTCCGGGTCAAGCAGATGAGCGACGAAACGACAGTGCTCATCCATAATGTTTGTCCAGAATGTTGAGACTTCGTCTTTATCAAGCTCAGACTCGCCGCTTGCCAAAGTTTCGAGCCGTCGCGTCCAGCGTTCAGCCTCGTGCTGCGTGTGTTCGAAAAAAAGAGGCCACACCAAACTGCGCAATTTGCCCGATGTCTGTGCTTCTCCGAGACGAGCCTTATATTCGATAAACGGCTTGAACTTTTCCGTCACGTTGCCTACAAAACCCTTCAATGCACTTTGTTGTGGTGGGGCGGCGGTATCAATTTGCTGATACAGATCGGAAAATGCCTTGTTAAATCGCAACGCTTCTTCGCGTTCCGGTCCTGCAATTTCCGGCGGCATCAGCAGCGCAAAGAAAAGCGCGTGTTCAGCCATGATGTCGGTCGCAAAACGGGCGTCCGCCCATGCGTGTGCGGAAGGGTCCTGATTTTCGGCAACAGGCATTACCACCGATTTCTCAAACGGAGTTTGGATCTCCGTTCCACCCCCGCGCGTGTATTGCATGAATCCGCTAATGTCTTTGATCTGTGCTGTTGCTTGTGCCATTTTTACATATCCTTAATACTTGTAGATTCTTAGGCAATTGCCGGTCCGATCAACTCGAACCGGCCAAATGCCCGACCCACCCCTTGTTCGTTCGTTGTATCGGCATTTTTTACACGGGCCGAAAACCGTGGCCGAGCCCACTAAAATATAGCGGACAAGATCGATGCGATCCTTTTACAAATCGTTGTATTTTCTGTGCCGCCAGCGCCATAACGGGCTTAGCGGATACGGCGTTTCCCGTAATCCGAGCAACACTCCGCAAAGCAGCTTGCAGTAGTCTGGAATAAACTGAAAGGCCGTCATATCACCCTCCTTATCGCAACCGGAAGCAGGATCTTTTACCCCACTATGCCCGGCGTCCCGAAACTAGCTGCAGTACGACCACAACGACTGCAACTACGAGTAATATATGGATCAGGTTGCCGACAGCGGCTTCACCGAATCCGAATCCTAAAGCCCATAAAACCAAAAGGATGATCACGATTGTCCAAAGCATGTTTTTCTCCTGATCTGCTGCGATCTGACCTCGTCAAATAAGTCCAAATACGGATCTCCGTGTATTAAAAAATTCCTCTGGAAGCTCTTATATGACGCCGATAGGAGGTTCTTGGTGAGGCCGGTGCGACCTCAGACTGCGTCAAAGCCTGGACCTTATCTTTTTCGACGATGACAGGAAACGCGCTTTGTTCGTCCAGGTATGTTTTCATAAACAGGTCGTATGCCTGTTCGCGTTCAGTCTCCTTGCTCTCGTATTCACTCATATTTACCCCTTCCTTGTGCAGTTCGGAATTATCTGACCCAGGCAACTCCGTTCCTCAGAACGAATCACGTAGTTCCTTATCCCGCTGGCGGCTATCGATTCGAATTCATATTGGTCGAATTCATATTGGTATTGCGGTTCGAGTTCATGACCGAGTTCCCGCCATTACCGTTAGTCGTTGTCATTGGAGTCATAACCGAAGGTGTCGGTGAAGCGGCATTAGTGTTCGTCGTAACGTAGCCGGTATTGGTATTCGTGTTTCGAAGATTCGCGTTATTCGAAGTTGAAGTGCATCCGGCAAGGCCGCCGGAGATCAAAAGTAGAAGGCATAGGCCCATAATCGTTTTCATATTCGTATTATCCTGTCGTTTTAAACTTAATAGGCGAGCCAGTTATCCTTACCGACGGAGATCGTGGCCGACAAATTCAGAAACTGGCCCGCCTAAGCTTGATTCCCTTAGAGGCCCCGTCATCGCGACGGAGCCTCAGCGTGTGGACAAAGGCGACTAGCGGTAGATATGCTGACCGCGTGAATTGTTCTTCCATTCGTTTTCGAAGTAATCGGCATCTTCGGACGATCTTGGCTTTACGCCCAAAACCGTACCTCCGCCCTTGATTCCCTCTTCGTAAAGCTTCGCCCTATCTTCAGGAATACCCCATCCGATCAGTGCACCGACCAAGCCGCCTGTCAGGCCGCCGGCCCCCGCCCCCGCAAGTGCTGCGGCTAGCGGGCCCCAGATCACAAGGCCCACGCCCGGTAGAACAAGATTGGTTCCAATGGCGGCAATACCGCCGATGATCGCACCCAATGTTCCGCCGACCATGCTGCCCACTCCTGTGCCTTCAGCAGCCTTGGTGCCGAGTTCGGAATCAGCCGTTCCCTGGGCGAAATCGCTTCCTTCTCCGTAGTATTTGTCACGCGTTTGGTCGGACATGATGACATTGATCTCGTCATCGGAATAGCCGCGGTCACGCAATGATTTATACGCGCTTTCCGAGCTTTCGCGGTCGTTGAACATCCCTGTCAGCATTCCTGATTCTTTCTGTGTACTTGTTGCTTGATTTTCCATAATTACTTTTATCTCCCTTTTTTCGTCCTAAATCGTTATAAAGTTCTTAGATTTTCACCGCGATAAGAGGTCAGTAAAGCCTGAGCGGCCGTTCCCGGAAATAGCGGCGGATCCAGAAGCCCCATCGCCATCGAATATCGAGCGGGTTACAAGTTTTGTGAAGGCCGAGCAGCACCGCCAGGCGTAACTGGCTGTAGTAGGCTGAGAACAAGATGAACTTCATCAGAATATTCTCCTTTTATGTAACCGACTCGTATGTAACCGACTCGATAATAAAAAAGTGGGGATGGATGCCTTTCCAAATCCAGCCATTCCCTAAATAGCGTAAAGCTATCAATTCCGTCCCAATAAAACCTTCCGTCCCCACATCCACTCAAAACTGTTTCAATAGCGGATTCTATAAACCGCGTCCGCGGCGTTGTTCAAAAAACTGGCTTAACTTCTATACTATGCTCCTCGACAGAATACTTATGTACGCTATCGCTCTTATAAAAATTAGTTATTGAATGAAAAAATACCCGCTGGTTAGAAGAGCGTCCGGCCTCAGAATAAACCGGGAGACCGGACGCGAGCGGGCAGACGGGGAGAGTGCAAAATGCTTTGTTTCATCCGATTGACTTGAAAAATTAATTAGTCTCATCCAACTATTCCCTCATCGGAGACCGGCGAAGATCGAAATGAAAAATGAGGGATGCTGGAATCCCCCGATCCAGCGATCCCTCCGAGTCAGCGTCAGATGCCAATATTCACGAATTACCTGCAGTAACTCCCGTGGCAGCAACGCCGTCGGGTCCGGGTTTAGACTCGTCTAAACTGACCCGCCTCTCAAAGATCGAAAAACAAAGGATTGCCTAAACCTACTCTCTTCCGCGACGCCCGTATGTTCGCTCCCGCACGTATAGGAATTTATTTTCTTCGCGGTGAAACCAACGTCCTCGGAAGGGTCTCCTTTCAAAAGCCGTCTGTGCGGTTTCGCACATAACAGGATAAGTTCTGTGATACTATTGTTTGTTACATTCTTTTATTGCAGCGACCGGGGGAAAGTATGCACGTAGCCGAAAAAAAGGCCCAAGGACTGAAGAACCATTTGCTCGCTGCATTGCCGGACGACGAATTAGGAAAGATCTCGTCTGATCTGGAACCGGTTTCGTTGTCGCTTGGCAAAGTACTGTACGAATCTGGCGACAAGTTGACACACGTTTATTTTCCAACGACCGCAATCGTATCGCTGCTATATGTTATGAAGAACGGTGCGACGGCCGAGATCGGGATCGCCGGAAACAATGGCCTCGTCGGAATAGCCCTCTTTATGGGCGGCGAAACGACCTCAAGTCGAGCTGTGGTTCAGAGTGCAGGCGAAGCGGTTCGAATGTCGGGTGGAGCGGTGAAAAAAGCGTTTGCCCTGGGCGGCGTTTTCCAGAATATCTTGCTGCGTTACACGCAATCGTTGATGACGCAGGTCTCACAGACTGCCGTCTGCAACCGCCTGCACTCGGTCGAGCAGCAGCTCTGCCGCTGGCTTCTCATCAACCACGACCAGATGCAGACTGACCGGCTGGTGATGACACACAATCTTATCGCGAACATGCTCGGAGTCCGTCGCGAAGGTGTTTCGCTCGCCGCCGGACACCTCCAGGAGCTGGGCCTCATTAAATATGTACGTGGAACGATAACTATCCTTGACCGGGATGGCCTCGAGAAGGCCGTCTGTGAATGTTATCGGGTAGTGGTGACCGAATACGACCGCTTGCTCGGCGAATACATGCCGCGTAACCGCTAAGGAATTTTCGGCGCAAGAAAGCCGCATCCGGTGAACGAATGCGGCAAATTCATTGTTGAAATCTCTCTTATTCGTCCGCTTCTGCTTCGGCTTCCGTTTCGGGCTCGGCATCGGCGCGGTCAACAGCCGAATCTTCATCTGGAGCTCCTTCGGTTTCGGCTTTGGCTTTCCGGCCCTTTTTTTCCGATTTTGCCTCGACCTCCTCGCCGCCTTCGGCCGTCACGGTCACCGGTATCTCCAAAACCACTTCGCGATGAAGCTTTACCTTGACGGTGTACTCGCCCGTTTCCTTGATCGCATCCTTAAGAACGATCTTTCTGCGATCGATCTCATAGCCCTTGCCCTGAAGTGCGGCTGCAACGTCCATCGACGTCACCGAACCGAAGAGCGTACCGCCTTCGCCCGCTTTGCGTTCAAAGGTCAGAGCAATGCTGCTCATCTGATCTTTTTGTGCATCGGCCGTCGATTTTTCAACCGCCGCCTTTCTCAAAAGAGCGGCACGTTCGCCTTCGATCTGCTTCAGGTTACCCTTGGTCGCCAGCGTCGCCAGCCCCTGGGGAAGCAGATAATTCCGAGCATAGCCGGCCCGAACCTTTACGATCTCGCCGCGGCCTCCGAGCGTGTCGATGTCCTCTCTTAACAATACAGTTGTCGTTGCCATGATATTTTGATCCTTTCCCGTTCGGATTCTTTCCAGAGTTCAGGCTTCAGCTTTTTCCCTTCGACTTTCGTTTTAAGAAACTGACCTCGCCTTTCGCAACTCCAGGATCCGAAATCTAAAATCCAAAATCGGATGCTATTCCCATACAAAGGGCAGCAGGGCCATCGACCGCGCTCGTTTGATCGCCGTCGCGATACGACGCTGGTCTTTTGCCGTTATGCCGGAGATCCTGCGCGGCATTATCTTTCCCCGTTCCGGTATGAACTGGCGAAGATAATCAATGTCGCGCCAGTCAACATAATCGGGGACAACCTGGCGAGGCCGGCGACGCTGAAAGCGCCTCGGGGCCTTTTCGCTAAACATGTCCTCGCCGACAAAATTCTCTCTTTCTCTTGGTTCTAATTCGTTTTCTGCCATATTTCCTCGCGTTATATCTGGGCTTCCGCAGCCGGTTCGGCACCCGCTTCTTCGTTACTGGCACGGAACCTTGCACGTTGGGCCGCACGTTTTTCACGCTTTGCCTTCAACTTTTCAGCCTTTTTCCTGTCCTCGTCGACACGCACCGTAATGTAACGAATGATCATGTCATTGACCCGCATTCGCCTTTCGAGCTCCATGATCTCCTGGCCGCTGCCCTCTATCTCGAACAATACGTAGTGCCCCTCGGTCTTCTTCTTTATTGGATAGGCCAACGTCCGCTGGCCGATATCGTCCATCCTGACAACAGTGCCGCCCTCTTTCTCGATCAGGCTCCCGACGGCCTCGTTAAGCTTGCCGATCGTCTCAACCGGCGTGTCCGGATCGACAATGTACATCACTTCATAGGTTCTATTTGCCAATTTACTCTCCTCCTCTCGGTTCTCGAGCCTCAACGCAATTCAGTGTGAAGCAAGAAGGTCTTTCTTAAGTGACGAGCGATCAGTGACGAGTGACAAGTTAATCTTTATCTGAATCTTGTCACTCGTCACTCACCACTCGTCCAATTCAATTAAACTCCGCCATTGCCCTGTCAACTCCGTCGCGGACCACACAGCGAACTGCCTCGGCACTCCGGTTTAGGATCTCATCGAGACTTTCCACCTCGAACTTACTGAAACCCTGAAGCACAAAGCTCGAAGCGTTTGCGACAGGATGCTCCGGGGCGATACCGATCCGAAGACGGATGAACTCGTTCGTGCCCAATCGGTCGATTATCGACCTCAACCCGTTCTGGCCGCCGTGGCTTCCCTGCGGCCGCAACCTGATCTTGCCGAAAGGCAACGCCAGGTCGTCCGAAACCACAAATAACCTGTCAATGCTTCGATCCGCTTTTTCGACAAGGCACTTGACCGCATCGCCGCTGAGGTTCATATAGGTCTGCGGCTTTGCCAACTCGACCTTAATTCCCTCTATCTCCGCCCGGCCGATCAAAGAACTGCATTCGAATCTCTTCACGGATACCCCTACACCGGCGGCCAGCCGATCGACCAGCATGAAACCCACGTTGTGCCGGGTCCTTTCATATTCGGCACCCGGATTGCCCAGCCCGACGATCAGCCAATCAACCACGCGGTCACCCAGCTATTCCTGTACTTCTGCAGGCGGCTCCTCAGCTTCCTCACCGACAACTTCGGGCTCGGTTCCTTCCTCGATCTGCGGCTCGAGGTCGGCTTCCTTGACGATAGACAAGGACACCACTACGGTTTCTTGCGATTCCTGGATCTCGATGCCTTCGCCGACCTTCAGATCGGAAACGTGAATGGCGTGCTCCACCGTAACGCTTGAGACATCCACGACGATCGATTCAGGTGTTTTCGCGGGCTCGCAAAGCACCTTGATCTCGCGGAGATTAAGGTTGAGGACGGCCCCTTCTTCTTCAAGTCCAGCCGCTTCGCCGACTATATGGATCGGCACGGTCATCTCGATCTTCTCGCCCTTCGCGAAACGCCGAAGGTCGGCATGGATCAACCTGCCCGTAACTGGATGGATCTGCCGGTCCTGGATGATGACATCATTCGCGTCACCGGCAACATCGAGCGTGAAAACAGTATTCACACCGGCGTCCGACCGAAGGATCGCAGCAATTTCCTTTAGCTCGGCGGATGCTGCCAAGCTTTCAGTACCGCCGCCGTACACGACCACCGGGATACGCCCGCTGAACCTGAGCCGCCGCGAATCGTTTTTTCCTTTGTTCTCGCGTTTATCAGCCTTAACTACGATTTTCTCAGCCATAACTATTCCTATAAGTTCCGAGTTCCGAATTTCGGTTCCGCCTTCTGATCTAAATAAACAGCGAAGACACGCTTGTCTCGTCGTGGATCGATCTGATCGCTGATGCCAAAAGCCCGGCGACGCTCAAAACCTCGATCTTCTCGCTTGTGTGCTCGCCCGCCGGTATCGTATTTGTCACGATCACCTTTTTCAGGTGCGATCCGTTAATTTTCTCGACCGCATTGCCCGACAGCACCGCATGTGTAAACACTGCAAAGACCTCATTCGCACCGGCCTCGTGCAATGCTTCAGCGACCTTGCAGATCGTCCCGCCCGTATCGCACATATCGTCAACTATCAGGCAATTCTTGCCTCGCACGTCGCCGACGATATTCATCACGTCTGCCTCGTTAGGCCTATCGCGGCGTTTGTCGCAAAGGGCCAACCCGGCATCGAGGCGTTTCGCATATGCCCTTGCACGTTCAGCACCGCCTGTGTCAGGTGCGACCACGATCAGATTCTCGATCGGGTTTTCCTTAAAATAATCGACCACGATCGGTGCAGCGTAAAGGTGATCGACCGGTATATCGAAAAATCCCTGTATCTGCGACGCATGAAGGTCGATGGTCAGGACCCGCTGAGCACCCGCTTTTGTTATCAAATTGGCGACCAGTTTTGCTGCTATCGGCACCCTGGGCCTGTCCTTCTTATCCGACCTTGCGTAACCAAAATAAGGGATCACGGCCGTGACGCGTTCTGCCGACGCACGGACAAAAGTGTCCATCATGATCAGCAGTTCCATCAGGTTCCGGTCAGACGGGGGGCAGGTCGGCTGCACAATGAACACGTCGGCCCCACGCACGTTCTCGCCGATCTGGAAATTGAACTCTCCGTCGGAGAACCGGCCCGTGCTCGCCTGTCCGAGATCGCACTGTAAATGCCCGCAGATCTCTTCTGCAAGGCCCCGATGTGCATTTCCCGAAAATACCTTTATGCTGCCAGTTACGCTCATTAACCAACAAAAATGGCCACCTTTTCACAGGCGGCCGTTTCGATCGTCACAAATGGCTGGGGCGGGAGGATTCGAACCTACGAATGCCGGATCCAAAGACCGGTGCCTTACCACTTGGCTACGCCCCAATGCCTAATCTGAGAAACTTGATCGGAAACGGCTTGCTTCAGCTCCCCTCCTTGTCTGAGGAGGGGTGGCAGACGGCGATGCTGCCGTCTGACGGGGTGGTTATTCTTCCCCGCCGAACACTCTCTCGCGATACTCCGCCCGCGAGACTGCCGCTACGGCAAACTTTCGCCAGTTGACCTCATTGTCAAGGGCTTTCAGTGCAGCTTGCCGTGTCTCTGTATTGTCAAAAACTGCAAATACGCTCGGGCCGCTTCCGCTCATCAAAACATTGACGGCACCAAGCTCTCGAAGCCTGTCACTCACCCGCCTCACCTCTGGAAAGGCGTTGAGTACGGCTTTTTCGATGTCATTCCGAAGCGGCGTTTGTCTGATATTCAGGTTTTCCGCTTCCGAACGGCAAACAATAAGAATATGTTCAGGGGAATCCGATGTCAAGTTTTCAGCCTGCATTAGCGAATAGCCATATGTGGTAGGCACATCGACATCAGGCGTGACGATCAGCAGGTTCGGCTCATCGACCTGGCCCGTGTCACGGATCTCGGTCCCACGCCCTTGGCCGATCGCGGTTCCGCCGGTCAGGAAGAACGGCACGTCCGAACCAAGCCGCTCCGCTATCGAAGCGAGCTCTTCATGGGTCGGCACAAGCTCCCACAGCCGGCTTAGTCCGATCAGAGCAATCGCCGCATTCGACGAGCCGCCTCCCAATCCGCCGGGTGAAGGTATTCGTTTCGTCAGCTTTATCTTCGCCCCGCTACGAACGCCGGTACTTTCCGATAAAAGCCGTGCTGCCTGAATTATCAGGTTTCTTTCGTTCGTCGGTATTCGCGGGTCATCGCACGTCAACTCAACCCTGTCGCTTTCTTCAAACGTGATATCGTCGTGCAGCGAAACGGTCTGAAATACCGAGACGATCTCGTGATATCCGTCCGCACGTTTGCCCAGCACCCGCAGGTAAAGGTTGATCTTCGCGAATGATGGCAGCGTAAACGGCTTCACCGCAATAGGATAAAGACGAAACGCAAAAGTCCAAAGCCCGGTCTCGACATTTCGCCAAGACCGGGCCGCCTACTCCCCGCGTTTCCTTAAATACCGCCTGCGTTTATCTTATAAACACCTGCGTAAAGTAGTATTTCCCGTCGCCGGTCACTGCCAGGCCGATAGCGGTCTCCTTCCATCGAGGGTCGAGAAGGTTACCGCGATGCGATGCGGATTGCAGCCATTTTTGCACGGCGACCGTTGCCGGCGAATCGTAGCCTTTGAGAAACGCGATGTTCTCGCCGATCGCTTTCCATTCGCCCATCCTGAATCGGGCTGCACGGCCGTCAACCATCGTCCCGTCCAATCCCCGATGGCTGAAGAAATCGTTTTCGGCCATGTTGTTCGAATGGAGCCTTGCGACCTCGGCGATCTTCTCGCTCCAGTTCAATGCCGCCAGTCCCGCATTGGCACGTTCTTCATTTATCAACGCAAACGTATCCTTCTCAAGAGCCCGTACCGCTGCCGGAGTCATCGCGGTATTGGCCGAGACAGTGAAGCGGCCGTTGCCGCCATCTGCCCGCAGGTTCAGACGAGAAGGATCAAGTGGTTGGGCGAAAGCGGAAGCCCCCAACAGAGCCGTGACAATGAAAAGAAAGTTTACGCGGGTTATCATGAAACCTCACTTCGGCGGCCGGACGATCACGCCGTTTGCGTGACTCCTGGCTTTGCGTTCGCCATGCGGCGATTGCCTTTTCGGATAAGGTCGGAGAATGCCTTTGCAGCGTCTCCTATTTAAATAGACTAAGATTTAGGGCAGGTTTCCAAAATAATCAGGTACGGTGTAACAGTTACAGGTGTTACAAAGTGTTACGTTTGTTAGTCTGTTACAGTTACACTTGGGCGAGGACCGGCTATGAAACACGACCATTCATCATCTTCAAATCCCGTACAGATCGGACGAAAGCAGCCTGAGCCGACCGAGGAGCCGCACGTCGATCCGGTCTGCAAGATGCTTGTGATGCCCGAGACTGCGGCAGCCGAATACACCTATAAAGACACGACCTACTACTTCTGCAACCCCGGATGCAAGACGAAGTTCGCCGCCGATCCCGAGAAATACCTGCACACAACTGAAGGCTCGATGGGGCACCACCACGGCGATATTGCACCTCCTGCGAGTGAGTTTACCGACCCGGTCTGCGGAATGAGCGTCTCGCCGGACACTGCTGCCGGTAAGCACGAGCATAAGGGAGAAACCTACTACTTCTGCTCCAACGGCTGCGTGCAAAAGTTCAAGGCAGACCCTGAAAAGTTCTTGAACTCCCCTCCTTTCTTAGGAGGGGTGGACGCCGCTTCGGCGGACGCGGTGGTCGATTCGGATGTCGAGTACACCTGCCCGATGCATCCCGAGATCGTCCAGATCGGCCCCGGTTCGTGTCCGATTTGCGGGATGGCACTTGAGCCGAAAGAAATATCGCTGGACGATCAACCAGATCCTGAATACGTCGATATGAAACGTCGGTTCTGGATATCGGCAGTGCTTACATTGCCCGTGTTCGTGCTGGCGATGGGTGAGATGTTTGTTGACCTAAACTCGCTGTTTCCTTCGTGGCCTCACGGCCGTGCCGCGACCACGTCAATGTGGATACAGTTCGTGCTTGCCACTCCGGTCGTCCTTTGGGGCGGATGGCCTTTCTTTGAGCGAGCATGGGCTTCGGTAAAAAACGTCAGCCCGAATATGTTCACGCTCATCGCCATGGGCACCGGAGCCGCGTATCTCTTGAGCGTTGCGGCCCTTTTCGTGCCCGGCGTGTTTCCCGAAGCGATGCGAGACGCTCATTCGGGCATAGTTCCCGGCTATTTCGAAGCGGCTGCCGTGATAACGACGCTTGTACTGCTCGGACAAGTGTTGGAATTGAAAGCACGTTCGCAGACCTCATCGGCTATCAAAGAATTGCTTCGATTGGCACCCGAAACCGCGACCGTGGTCTTAGATGACGGAAGCGAAGAGGTGATCGACCTTCGACACGTCCAGGCGGGCCAGACGCTGCGTGTCAAAGCGAACGAAAAGGTCCCGACCGACGGCGAGATCATCGACGGCGAGACATCCATTGACGAATCGATGGTCACCGGCGAGTCGATGCCCGTCGAGAAGGCCGCGGGCAGTATGGTCATCGGCGGGACGATAAACACCAACCGCAGCTTCCTGATGAAGGCCGAAAAGGTCGGCGGTGAAACGCTGCTTGCACAGATCGTGAAAATGGTCGGCGAAGCACAGCGTTCGCGTGCCCCGATCCAGCGTCTGGCCGATGTGGTGTCGTACTATTTTGTCCCGGCGGTCATCCTTGTTGCGTTGATAGCCTTCGGCGTATGGCTCGCCCTCGGCTCGCTCGCTTATGCCATCGTCGCCGCCGTCTCGGTCCTCAACATCGCCTGCCCGTGTGCCCTCGGCCTTGCAACCCCGAGGTCGATTATGGTCGGCACCGGCCACGGAGCAAAAAACGGCGTACTCATCAAAAAAGCCGAAGCCCTCGAAACGCTCGAAAAGGTTGATACAATTATTGTCGATAAGACAGGAACACTGACCGAAGGCAAGCCGACCGTAGTCAGCGTCATTGCCACGCCTGATCTCCCCTCCTTGTCTAAGGAGGGGTGGCAGGCGGACGCGGTTCGTCCGGCTAACGGGGTGGTGACAGACGCTGAACAAACCGAAATCCGACCCTCGGCGGACATCGCGGATCACCACCCCGTCACTTCCCCAAAAAGCGGGGAAGTGCCACCCCTCCTTAGACAAGGAGGGGAGTATGAGAATCCGCAGACAGGAGCGGAGTTGGAAATCCTCCGCCTCGCCGCATCCCTCGAACGGCACAGCGAACATCCGCTGGCATCTGCGATCGTTAAGGCTGCGGAGGAACGCGGCGTTGAAATGGCTGAGACTACCGACTTCGAGACGGTCACGGGACGAGGCCTGATCGGTATGGTGGACGGGAAACTCGTCACGGTCGGCAGTGAAAAGCTTTTGAATGAAGATCGGGTGATCGCTGCGGGATTCGCAAATATCGATAACAAGAACCCAGCCGCGACCGCTCCCGGTTCTGACTTTGCGGGCCAGACGGTCATTCACGTCACGGTTGACGGCGAACGCGTCGGCCTGATCGGTGTTGCCGACGCCATCAAACCTTCTGCCAAAGCCGCGATCGACCAGCTCCATGCTCAAGGCCTGCAAGTAATAATGATGACCGGTGACAACAAAGCAACCGCCGAAGCCGTTGCGAAGGAACTGAACATCGACCAGGTCTTTGCCGAGGTCATGCCCGAAGAAAAAGCCGCGAAGGTGAAGGAGCTGCAGTCGCAAGGCAAGATCGTCGCGATGGCGGGTGACGGAGTGAATGACGCTCCGGCGTTGGCTCAGGCTGAGGTGGGGATCGCGTTCGCGTCCGGCACGGACGTGGCTATCGAATCAGCTGATATCACGCTGCTACGCCCCGATCTCGACGGCATTCTGAAAGCTCGCAACCTGAGCCGTGCCACGATGAAAAACATCCGCCAGAACCTCTTCTTCGCGTTTGCCTACAACATCATCGGAGTGCCTATCGCCGCCGGCGTCCTCTTCCCCGTCTTCGGCATCTTGCTCTCACCAATGATAGCCAGTGCAGCAATGACCTTCAGCTCCGTCTCCGTCATCGCTAACGCCCTGAGGTTGAGAAAGCTGTCACTGTAACAGGTTGTAACACCGGTAAGTGTTACACTTGTCTGTGTCATGAATAAAATACCTAACAATGGATAAGACGCTAGGTATGATAGGCCTCAACGAAGCTCCATCCAAGCTTTCCTGTAAGGGAAGGTTGGTGGGGTATTTTCATTTTTACGTGGTAAATAATGAACTTGGTCTTCGTTACGTAGTGTTATGTATCTTCCCTACGAAGTCCGCAGATTCAAACCGAAACCCGAGTGTAACAGTTACAGTTGCTTCAGGGAGCACTTCGTCTCGTCCGCAGTGGCCGCAGAGCTAAACTCCCCTCCTGGTTTAAGGAGGGGTAGATGCGGGATGCCTTTTATTCCGCAGACGGGGTGGTGATTCAAGGCTCATCACCCAAAGAGTTATCGAAGCCCAACAACCTCACCACCCCGTCACGCAAAAGACGCGTGCCACCCCTCCTTAGACAAGGAGGGGAATTCTTTCTTCGGGCTCTGCCCGCCGATGTGCGGAAAGGCTCTGCCTTTCCGGCCGCCGTTCCCTCGCACGACGCGGCGGCACAGCCACAAAAGTAACTAGGGGGCTTCTCGGTGAATGATTGCTCGCTGTATTAAGAAGTGCCGGTCTGTCAACCGCGTTTCGCGGCACATAGCCACGTCCCCTAAAACCAGCGATCACGGCGTGCCACCTGGTTTGAAGACTTCGTCCATAATCGCGTCACGGGGATCTCGGAAGATCCAGTTGCTGCGGATGCTCTCAACCTTAAACTCAAAGCTGCACGCGGGGCAATCGCCGAGAGTCTTCGCGTGTATTCCGATCTCCCCGGAACCTGTTTGAAAGTCAACGTTATTTCCCCAAATTTCATTGGCATCATGATTGGCGATCAAGTCCGTCAAGCTTTTATGAAAGACCATTTCGTAAACATCAAGCAGCTCGGAAGGCGATTGGAGTAAACGATACTGAACATTCCATCGATCCGAGTAGTAGGTAACACGAAGCGGATACATCATCAATCCGGCCACTTCTTCACGGCGATCCGCCGCAACGCTCGTCTGGAATTGCCGAAAGAAATCTTGGACATCGGCCTGTTGTTTATCCCACGGAAAGTTCTCGGCGGCTTTCAGTGCTGCAATTTCACGGCATTCGGTAGCGCGCTGGGAGAGCAATGTGCTTGCTGAGCAGTCGACAACTTGCGGCAATGAGGGAAATTGCACACCTATAATTCCGGTAGCGAACATAACGGTTCCTACCGCTAGTCCGAAAAAGACGATGTACCGAATTCTTCGCGTCATTGGCTGAATTGTAAAGCATCCTACCCCTCCTCAAACCAGGGAGGGAAGCGAAATCGCCATCCTCCTTCGGCAGGAGGCAAGCAAGGGCTTTGGCCGTCAGCATTTGTCGAGCCTAAAACGATACTTTATCACAATGGCAGGTATCGAATTATGCCGTTCCATTCGTCATCGCGGCTGCATTCGGCAATGAGTACGATCTCGTCGACTGCCACGCCGATTGGCAGATGTTGGTGAATCAGTAAGAGACCGGTCATTGATTTGTCAGCGTTCAGTCGGGCCAGAGCGTAGGTTTCCATGGTGCGAATGTCGTGGCTCAATACTATTCGATTCTCACTGCTCGCGTACTCAAGGATTAATGGATCCCGGAAGGTTCGTAAGCCGGCATCCTGAATGCGTAAGATGTCAAGAGATGGTAGGCGACGCCGTACACCGTTGAGGATGTGAAAGTTGAAGTTTTCGTCCGTTAAGAACCGGATCATTTGTTCCAATCCGGATCGGTGCCGTTCTTGCGTGCAAGCAGCGTTTGACGAGTTAAACCGTGCGGAAAGTCTATCTTGTTCTGAGCACGTTTTTTTTCGTAATCGATCTCGTTCTGCCTAAGATACGCATCGACCTTTGCCTTATGATGAAGGTAATAGGCAATAGCCGCATGGACCTGGGCGAGAGACATTGAGTCGTATTGATGTTGGATCTCCGCGGCAGTTTCACCGTTGTTGAAATGGTAGACGACCGTGTCGAGAGTGACACGGGTGTCACCGACCCGGAGAACGCCCTCTACGTCGCGAACGGGCTTTGGAATTGTGCCGACAAGCGATGCCATAACAAGGCAATTTTAGCACGGAAATAACCGCGTATTAAAAGAATAATGCATCGCCTTTTGTTAGACAAAGCCTTTGTCAGGCACCAACGTTGAGTGCGGGGATTGGAAGGGAGATCAAGCCGCGAGCGGCGTTTGAAAGGCAAGCAGGGATGCTTGCCCTCCAGTCTTACACTCCCGTGCCCATACCTCCTTCGTCCTTTTCGGCTGGAGTGTCAGCGATCATGGCCACGGGCTTGAGCCGGCGAATATTGGACTTCAAGTCGGGTATTTTAATAGATTTAATCCGTCGATGAAGCGGTAGTCGCGCTGATTTTTCGTCGCGAGCGGTTCGGCATGAGTGAGGACCGTGGCGGCTATGAATGCGTCGGCGATGAGGAGGCCGTGACTGAGGAAATAGGTCGACATTAGATCGGCGGCTTTGTCAGAAATGTCATCGGTTATCGGAAGCAGTTGAAAGCGGCGAAGGAATTTTGTGAGGTCGTGCTGCTCGGTTTTATTGCGGCAGCCGACAATAAGCTCCATTTGCGTGACGACGCTGATAGCGAGGCCTGTCGAGGATTCTTGAAGCTTAAGAAAGTCGATGGCGGTGTCGATGCCGCGTCCAGCGTCAATGAGGGTGTCAGTATCGATGATGGTGAGCGGCATTAGTTGGCCCAATGCTTATTGCGAAGATCACGGACCCACGCGTTGCTGTCGGCCATGTCGTCGCGATCACTCCACATGCCTATGAAGGGTTCTAGGGCCAAATCGCCTACCGCCGATGAATTCTTGGATTTTCGATAGCGGTTTGCCAGTCGAGCGACATAGTCCTCGATCTCGCGACGTGCTCCTGCGGGAAGGGCGGCGATCTCTTTTAACATTTCTTCGCTGGTCATAATATCTCCCCGTCTCATTTTCACTCTTCCCGCTCAAATGTCAATGAAAAAGGCCCCGGCGAATGCCGAGGCGAAGAATGCCCTCTCACTACCAATCCTCAAGATACTCATTCCATTTGCCGGCGAGGCGGGCGGCACGCGACTTTGATATTCCCAGCTCTGTCGCGATCTGCCGGAACGTAGTCCCGCTTTGGCGACATTTATGGATGCGGCAGACGAGGCTGCGGGTCGCGTCGTCCATCTCCGTGGCCCAATCATTTTCAAAGTTAAACTCGATCATCCCGTCGCTTCTCTGCCGAATGGACCCGTACGGGACTCCGGCTTCCGGCCAATATTCGGGTGGGCCGCAGTTCCTTATGTGGATAAGCCGCCTCGTGTCAGCGCTTTCCGGTGCCGAGTCGAGAGCAAAAGCGGTGTCCGCCAGGCCCAGAATGGCCCTCGAGCGCTTCAATTGGGCCTCGCTGATGAACCTGTCCCGAGGCGAGGGATCGGAAACCGCCAACACAAGCATCGAAACTCCGAAATGTTCCTGCAGTTCGCGGAGCCGCTGCATTAGCGTAATCGCCTCGCGCGCACCGTCGAGCGTCCTCCGCAGCATCGACAGACTGTCCACTATTACCGCCTCGAATTCGTCATCTGCGATACGCTTTCGCAGCCACTCGAACAGGTCCTCACCTGAGAGCGGCCTCCCGCGATAGAACCTCTCCGCGAACCTGAAGCTCCTCAGGTGCAGGCCCCATTCCGAGAACCGCGAATACCGCGTCCTGAACTGATCGTCCGAATGGCCGAGGTCCACATAAAGCACTTTGTGCCGCCGCCTCGGCCCTTCAAATCCATCGATCGGCCGCCCACGGGCAAGTGCATCGCCTATCTGCACCGCCAGCACGCTTTTCCCGATCCCCGGCGGCCCGAAAAGCAGCGCCATCTCACCCTTCTGCCAATACCGTTCAAACAGCCTGTCCGGGAGCCTTATCTCCCGGCCGACGAAACAATCGTTTGCCTTGCGCGGTTCCGATGATAACGCTGAAATACCTTGTCCCATGTCAGGTGCATTAAAAAACGCGGCGGCCCGTTCGAAATCTGGCCTAAGTTCATATCTCCGCGCCCTTTGTGTCTTCCCTCCGTGTTCTTTGTGTTCAAAAAATCTTTTCTGCAATCCATACCGAAATAAACCACTTAGCTGACTACCAAAGCCCGGCCGATCCGCCTCTGTCAGAAATATCTGGACATATACAACACTCGTATGTATACTTCAGCCATACGTTGTATGACACAACGTATCATAAGTGAAATTGAGGCGATGTCAAATGTTTTTTTGACAAATAAGCGGGACAAGGGCATGAAAACAAAGTTAACCGATTCGATATCAACCAATTACGTGTCCCATGCTGGGCTGGGACACACGGCCTTTGTCCCGGGACAACCCGGCCCGGGACGGCCTCGGGTCAGGTCTGGGTTTGTTACACGGTCACGCATCTGCTTAAATATTGGTTTGTTTTATGAAAGGAAAGTTAGGCTTATTATGAATCCATTTATTTCCGAGCTCGAGAAATTTACCGAATCCGATTGGCTCACTGCTGTCGGATCGCTTCTGCCCGCGATCCACGAAGTTGACCGAGAGGCCGTCCAGATCTGGTTCCGTTTCTACCCGCTCGATCTTTTGAACTATCTCGAATCGGCCGAAGATGCCGAAGAAGCGATGAAGGGCGTGGCGATGCAGGGCGACTTCGGCTTGCTGGACAAGATCGAAACGTCGCACCGATTTTTGTACGGCCATCGCTACTGGCCGCAGGTCAAAGCCGCCGTCACCGAAAGGGCCGCATCGGCGGAACCGTTCACCTGCCTGAAAACCGAGATCACGAACATCGCCGAAAAAGCCGCCACGGCCGCCAGGACGGACAAATCGCTGACAACCGCGATCGCCGCCGTCGGCCTGATGACGCTTGTCCAAGTCGGCTTTGATGAACTGAGGGCGGCGCCCGGCGCGTTCGAACCGCCTCAAGGAATTATGGCCGGTTCGCCCGACGAGATCGTTGCCGAACGTGCAAAAGACGATTCGCAGGGCATCTTTGGCTTTCTCAAGACGGTGGATAAGAAATTCTCGGTCAAATTCAAATCATTCGCCACCACCGGACGCTTTCCCATCATCAACGACGAAGAGATCGCGTCTGCCTCGCAGAAGTTTCACGAGCGCGATTGGCAATCCTTCGACTCACGCTGCTGGGACGGCCCCGTGCCGATCGAATGCACGGCTGCCTCGTGCGGCACGTGCTGGGTCGGCGTCCTGGGCGGGCGCGAAAAACTCTCGCCGCCATCCGACCGCGAACGCCGCCAGATGAAGGTCTTCGGCTACAACCAGCCGAATGATGAGAAACCAGTGATCCGGCTTGCCTGCCAGGCAAAGGCGTCGGGCAACGTGACCGTCGTCATCCCGCCGTGGAACGCGGTCTTCGGTAAAAAGGTGCGTGGGAACGTGGAGGATGTCGAGTTGGAACCGGTGACGTCGTCGGCAAAGAAGCTGAGAGAAACCGTGGCGACGGCCGTTTCGGGCGATTAGGCCGTCCGCTCATTTCGTTCTTTGACAATCTATTTTGGTTCGCGAATCGCGGGAGATCCGGTACAACCGATTCACTTAGGAACGACTGAGCGGACCTGGACAAAGCTGTTCGGCCGTTTCGTTCGTATCCGCATCCGAGGCGAGATGCCTTGATCGACGCCCCCGAGCTCGGAGCGATATTCGATGTCATAGGCAGACCGTAGCTGCTTCACGATGTCCTCGTAAGCGGCCTGTATCTGCGAGAGCCGCTCGATCTGGTAGTAAACTCCGCCCGACACCTTGGCAAGCCGCTGGCCCTCGTCTTTCGCCTTCGAGGTCAACTGGCCGTGAAGGTATCGCTGCCGCAGGGTATCGATCGAGGCATTCGGGTCACTCGACGCGGCGATCAGAGCCGATGGAACGTAAAGTGGATAGATCAACGCACCGCTTTCCTGGATCGACGAAAGCATCGAATCGAACGGAAGGAACGATCGGTTGTCGTCGCCATCTGTCAGTATCACGATCGCGGTTCGCTCGCCCTTCAGCGGCCTGAGGGTGTCGGCCAGCGTGTAGGCAAGTGCATCGTAATAAGCCGTCGCACCACCGGCATCAAACGTGTCGAGGCTCTCGGAAAGAGCCGTCTTGTCCGTCGTAAAACCTGAGACGATCGATACGTCGTCGTTGAATGTGACGATCGAGATCCGGTCACGCCTGTCCACGGTCTCGACAAAGTTTCGTGCGGCCTTTCGAATAAAGTCAACGTAGTTCTCCACGCTGCCGGACACGTCGAGCAGCAGGACGAGATTGAACGGAGCGGTCGTTGGGCGGACGTCAAGCAACTCGCGGAGTTGGCCGTTCTCAAGCACTTCGAAATCGTCTCGCGTCAAACCGGCCACCGACCGGTTATTTACGTCGCTTACCCGAACGGTGGCGACCTTGACACCGTCGGCGCGGGTTCTTTCGACAAGCGGCCTCTCCGCAAAGCCGGGCTCCGATCTGAACGGCGGAAGGGATCGCGTATAGTCGCCGTAATACCTCGGAGCGGCACGCCGGATCGCATCCATGAGCAACGAGTCGCCGCTTCGAACGATCGCCTTGGCCGCTTCAGTAAGCGGCCGTTCCCGCAGGTCGCTCATCACCTCGTTCGGCGGAACGTTGAGCAGAATAATGCCGCGTGCTGTCTGAAGATTGAGGATGAGCGCACTTGCGGCCGTACCTAAGCGGCCGTTCGCTCGCTCCTTCGTGCGGGACCCGTTTGCGGGGTCGGCCTCGCTGTCCGCCGGATCATGATCGATCTGTTCGGAACCCGTGGTGACGCTCGCTTTTTCACGATAGCTGCCCGATATCTCGAATCTCCCGGCCCTTTTTTCCTTCACCGGTGCCAGCTCAAAGTCGCTGAGAAAACGCGGTCGAGAGGCGGTCCATGAGAGAGCGTACTTGATATTCTCGGTAGGAACGTCAGCGGAGATAGTTCCCGTATCGGTGCGGACGTCGGCCGATAGAATGTCGCCTTCGATCCTTACTTCGCCGCGGCCGGTCTCGATCTTGAGCCGGGCCTTCGGAGGCAGTGTTATGGTCAAGTCAACACGTTTTGACGGGCCCGCCGGTTGGACCTTGATGCTCACGTTCGATCCTGTAGAAGCGATCGCCAACTCGCTCGACGTCAAACCGTTCGTCGAGGTCGCTGAAACCGTTATGCCGATGTTAACGTCAACGTTTTCTCCTTGCGATTCGTGAGTCCTGGCAGTGACCCGCCCGTGCAAATTCACTATCTCGACCCGGTCGCCTTCTTTGACCGGAACGTTTTTGGTGATTTCCTGTGCTCCAGCCGTCACAGCCAGCCCGCATAACACGCAAACCAAGTTGATCATTAATAATGCTTTCATTTCAGGTCCTTCTCATTAAGTACTGCTTGAGATGCGTCCTGATTGGATCAATCTTTGGCGCACGCGTTCCTGCCACTTCTTACGAGGCTGGTCTGAATCTTCAAATTTCGAAAGCAGATCGCGCAAAGGCTCACCGCCCGCCTGCCGCGTTTTCAAATACAGAAGTGCGACAATTATGGCCGTGAACGAAATCACAAGGATCTGCATTGGAAGCAACAGGATTTGAAGGAGTGTCTCCAGGAACGTTTCCTGCAGCCGCTGTCGCATATCCTTCTGCACCTCGCGACGCGAGCTTCTTTCGTTTGCGAACCCAATGCGAAATTCTCGATTAGGTTCGGCGGACCCGGCCGATCGTTCAGTGCCGGGTGACTCCTGGGCAGGTCGCGTAACGGCCGCCGGGTCCTGCCGCGGCCTTTCGATATAAGCCTTTGCGGTTACGCTTATCATGAACGAAAGTAGGGCAGCTACTATTGCCGGCATCAGAAACATGATCAAATATGCCAGTGAAGCAGTGGCCAATGACCTGGACACCAAATGCCTCGATCGTCTCAGGGCCTCGCGTCCTCGCAGGTTTTCCATCATCACAACCGGGGCCACTAGCATCAGCCATACGCTTACGAAGAAAAACCCGACCATGGCGGCGAAACCTCCAAAAGCGGCCGCAATGATCACGGTAGGAGTTGTCAGGCCAAATATTACCCAAGCCACAATAAATGGACCGACGAAGCCTACGGCAAAGGCTAGAACAGCCGAAACAACGGGCAAGATCGAACACAGTATCCCTAGCCCGGCAAACGTCTTCCATTTCGTCCTCGCCTCAAGCAAGGCAGCTCGAAGTTTGATCGGCCTGAGTGGGACGGCGAGTGACTGGGCCACGACCCAGGTGATAGTTCCCGTGATCAGGTAAACGCAAAACGCTATAATAAAAAAATTCGCCGTACTAAGAATGCCGACCGAAATGCTTCCAACTGACGAAGGGATCACCTCGCTCGCTCGCAGAAAGTTGATCAGTACGACCAGGAAGGTCAAAAATGTGATAGGCAGAAAAAAGAATATCGACACCGCTAGAAACTTCTGAATATGCTCGGTATAGATCATGCCAGCTCGTCGAAGCAAGCCAAAGATGCCTTCCGACCTCGATCTTAAGGAACTTGCAAAAGCCTCGGCCGAATGGGGCCTGTCGTCAGGGTCTTTTGCAAGAGCGTTATTTATTACCCGCCTCAGCTTCTTTCGCACGCCTTTCGCGGCAAGCGGCGGCGGTGGCGTAAATTTGTGGGACTCCATTACACGGGTAAAGTCACCGGTAAATGGCGTCCGTCCCGACAACATCTGATAGGCGATCACGCCGATGCTGTAGATATCCGATCGGGCATCAAGCCGATTGCCACGGCATTGCTCAGGCGACATGTAAAGTGGCGTACCCAACACAGCACCGACACGGGTGAGCCTTGCTGACGCAGCCTTTTCAAGCAGAGTATTTGTCGGGGTGTTTTCCGGCTCCGCATCGTCAACGCCGTCGCCAGCTGCGATGAGCCTTGTCGCAACCGATTCCTGGTCAGGATTCTCGAATTGGGCAGCGGAGTCGTCATCTGTCTCCACGGCATCCTGTATCAACGTTTTTTTGTCCAGAACGTCCGGCGTGAGGGACAGGGCTTTCGCCGAAACTGTCGAGATGAGCGTCGACGATACACTGTCATGAATGGTCGCGTCCGAATATTCGCCACCCAGCGTAATCTCGGCTGGAACGGCGAGCGTCTGCATCGCGGGACTCCGTGAGTTCCCATCAACAGTTGCGAAATGGTCGTGTGCCTCGAGCTTTGCGATACCAAAGTCAAGCACCTTTACTGTGTAACCACCGCGTTGATTGGGTTCTAGCCAAATGTTTTCGGGCTTGAGGTCACGGTGAATTATGCCCTGCTCGTGGGCCTCATGAACGGCCGAGCAGACCTGTTCTAGTATGTCAAGCGTCCAGCCGATGGGCAGATTTTTCTCTTCTTCAAGGATTTCTCCTAGGGTGCAGCCGTCAAGGTACTCCATTACGAGATAAGCAACCTGGCCCTGCTCGATAACGGCGAAACCGAAGTCTGTTACATCGACAACGTTCGGATGCCGCAGCCGCCCGGCGGCCCGGGCCTCGCGGCGAAACCGTTCGACGAACTCCGCCCGTTTCATGTATTTAGGCGAGATGACCTTGATCGCAACTGGCCGCTCGGTTCCAAGATGCGTTGCGAGGTACACCGTTCCCATCCCGCCGCTGCCTAGTTCTTTCTCGATCCTATACTTAGCGTCGAGTGTTTGGCCGATCAGTTCTGTATATTCCATCCGAGATTCGACGTCGTTCGCCATTAGGTTCGCCCGAGTTCATAATTTGTACGTTTGGCAAGGCCCCAAAATCAATGTTCGATAAAATTGAAGTTCGAGGGAACAAACTCAACCGATACAAGCTTTCCGTGGTATCTCCCGTTCGCAATTTTGCCTGGAGCATAGGTGAACCGCAATAGTTAGGCCCAACAATGTAAGTAGCTAAAAGGAACGGGCAGTCATGATCAAACAGAACCTATCGGATGCCGCTCGCGATCGTCCGGATGCACCAACTAGTTCAAAACCATGTTCCGACGATCGAAGTCTGAAAGATTGATTTTAGCATTATTGACAATCCGAACTTAAGGTCAAGTTTGCTGGCCTGATCCGTCGTTGTATGCCGCAGGTGTGTTTTCTTGCTTTATTGACAATGTTAGGTTAATTTTGAGCCTTCATTGCCCAAGGAAAAAAAGGAGCGTGTATCAGATATGCAACATCGTTGCATATCCTGAGCATTCGTGATAACCTGTTTTTGCTGAGTATGATCGCTTCAAAATCTGCAGGCGATGAACATCTTTAGAATTGACTCGGTGAGGTGAGAAATTATGGATAAAGGTAAAGCTATAGAGTCGGCATTGCTTCAGATCGAGAAAAAGTTCGGCAAGGGATCCATCATGCGATTGGGCGAAAAGCCCCATGACGATGCCGGTGCTATATCGACCAATTGCTTGAGTCTTGACGCGGCTATAGGTGTCGGCGGCGTGCCTCGGGGCAGGATCATCGAGATTTATGGACCGGAAAGCTCGGGGAAAACGACACTCGCTCTTCAAGTAGTCGCATCGGCGCAACGAGCCGGAGGCATCGCGGCGTACATCGACGCCGAACATGCGATGGATCCTGAATACGCGGGCAAATTGGGCGTTATCATAAACGACTTGCTGATCTCTCAACCGGATTCCGGCGAACAGGCTCTTGAAATAGCCGAAACACTTGTACGCTCGAATAGCGTTGACGTGATCGTGATCGATTCTGTGGCAGCACTAGTTCCCAGGGCCGAACTTGACGGCGAAATGGGCGATTCGCTTCCTGGTTTGCAGGCAAGGTTGATGTCACAGGCGTTGAGAAAGATTACGGCGATCGTAGCAAATTCCAGAACCACATTTATCTTCATCAATCAGCTTCGCGAAAAAATCGGTGTATTTTTCGGATCGCCCGAGACTACAACCGGCGGTAAGGCGTTGAAATTCTATGCCAGCGTCAGGCTTGATATTCGAAGGATCGGAGCCATTAAAGAGGGCGATAGGGTCGTAGGAAATCGGACACGGGTTAAGGTGGTTAAGAATAAATGTGCTCCGCCCTTCCGAGAAACAGAGTTTGACATAATGTACGGTGAGGGGATTTCGCGCGAAGGCGACCTGCTCGATCTTGCTGCAAATCACAACGTGGTCGAAAAGAGCGGTGCGTGGTTCTCATACAAGGGCGATCGATTGGGGCAAGGCAGAGAAAATGTGAAGAATCTATTAAAAGCCGACACCGAACTGCGAAACCGGATAGAGCATGAAGTGAAACTCGCTCTTGGATTTCCGGTACCTTCGGAAGCCGCAGCGGCCAAGTCCACCGTGTGATACCGTTTGCGGGCTCGCCGCGCTTGACCTCTCCGATAAAAATAACTGTGCCGGTTTGAATGTTGCGCCTCCGGGGGACAGCGGCGGCCTTCAAACCGGCACGGGTAGGTAACAAACGGATTCGGAAGACAGAGTGACTATTGCGAGGTAATAACCACTAACCTGAAATTATAGCCGAGCATCCCTGCTTGTCAATACCTTTTGCACATATTTACAAGATTTATCCGGGCGCGAACTTCAGGCCTAAAAGAAGTTGACATCAACCGCTGGCTTGTTTAGACTTTGGATTTTGCCCGGGGTTTGGTAATTCCCGCGTGAGGCCAGGTAGCTCAGTTGGTAGAGCAGCGGACTGAAAATCCGCGTGTCGGCGGTTCAATTCCGTCCCTGGCCACCACTTATACAGTACAAAGCGGACCAAATCTTGGTCTGCTTTTTCGCTTTTAAACTATAATCCTGAAGTCTGAAGAACTATGGAACCGCTTGCGAGCAGACTAAGGCCCGAAACGCTTGAGCAATTCGTCGGCCAGGCCCATCTTGTCGGTAACAACAAACCGCTTCGCCTGGCAATTGACTGTGGCCATGTCTTCTCGTTTCTTCTCTGGGGCCCGCCGGGGACGGGAAAAACCACACTCGCACGTATCTACGCGAATGCGATCAACGCTGATTTTCACGAACTATCTGCAGTATCTGCTGGAAAAGAGGACATCCGCAAAATACTTCGCGTTGCATCGTCAGACGGCCAGCCCAAAATGATGTTCCTCGATGAGATCCATCGATTTAATAAAGCCCAGCAGGACTTTCTGCTTCCGTTTGTCGAAAGCGGCGAACTGGTATTGATCGGCGCAACGACGGAGAACCCGAGTTTTGAAGTTATCCCAGCGCTATTATCGAGGCTTCGCGTTTTTGTCTTGAACGAACTCTCCGATGGCGAAATGGCGATGATCATCGAGAGAACCGGATTTACGATCGATGGCGATGCTATGGAATGGCTTGTGCGAATGGCAAACGGCGATGCCCGGCAGGCCCTGACGATGATCGAGAACACAGCGAATCTTTACGAGACGATCACGGCCGACACGTTGAAGGAAGCACTGCAGGCAAGATTTCTTCGTTACGACAAGAAGGGCGAGGAGCACTATAACGTGATCAGCGCTTTTATAAAGTCGATGCGCGCTGGCAAACCGGATTCCGCACTTTATTACCTGGCACGAATGATCGACGCCGGCGAAGACCCGAAGTTCATTGCCCGGCGTATGGTCATTTTCGCGTCTGAGGATATTGGCCTGGCCCAGCCGACCGCCTTGGTAGTCGCAAACGCGGTTTTTCGGGCGGTGGAAACGATAGGCTACCCCGAGTGTACGCATAACCTGGCACACGGAGCCGCCTTTCTCGCCCGGGCGAAGAAAGACAGGTCTGTGACCGAAGCGATAGGGCAAGCGCTTGAAGATGTCCGCAACCACGGCAATCTTCCCGTCCCGATGAAGATCCGGAACGCACCAACGAAATTAATGGAGGATCTAGGATACGGCCGTGACAAAGCGAAGAACTCTGATGACGACATGATGCCGTCAAAACTGCGCGGACGCAAATATCTTGACTAACCTGAATACCCAACACTCTTGCAATCTTCGGCACAGGTGCCCGAAAAAAACGCCACTTTCGTTCTTGATTTTGAAACTTTGCGGCCGTACCATCGTTATACTAAATGACCAGAATGGGATTTCGGTCATTTCCCGGGATATGAAGGATGCATTTCAACCGAAGACGACACGTGACTCCTTACTTGATGCCACAGACCGGCTGTTAGCCCGTTCGGGCTATAAGAAAATGACGATCGAAGACCTAGCCAAAGAGGTCGGCATTGGGAAAGGCAGTGTATACCTCCATTTTACAAGCAAAGAGGAGATCGCACTTTCGCATATCGACCGTATCGTCGAGCGCATGAAGGCGAATCTAGAAGACATCGCGGCGTCCAGTACTGACGCTGAAAAGCGGCTACGAAAAATGATCCTAGAGCGGGTTCTATTTCGTTTCGACAGTGTCCAGCATTACACCCAAAGTCTGAACGAGATGCTTTCCCAACTTCGCGCCAAGCTGCTTGAGCGTCGCAAGAGGCACTTCGAAAGCGAAGCTCGATTGTTCAAATCCGTCATCGATGATGGAAATAGGAACGGCGAATTTGCCGTACGGGACAGCCTTTCAGCGGCAAGGGCATTGATCGATGCGACAAATGCGCTTCTTCCTTACAGCCTCAGCGCTTACGAACTTGGTGAACGGGCTGAGATAAAAAAGAAAGCGCAGAATGTTGCCGACATAATTCTTAATGGATTGAAGAAAAGATAGGTAAATAGGAGCCATTTTTATGCGGATCATATATATAACGCGAATGATTCTTGTTGCTGCACTCATGTCCGCCGGATCGGGAATCGCAGCGGCACAGCAACCGGCGGCACCGCCGGACCGCACGATCGACAGTGCAACCGTAGAGCAGGTGATCCAAGCGCTTGTGAAAGAACTCAACGACGCTTATGTCTTTCCTGAAACCGCTAAACGGATGGAGGCCAACCTCCGTCAGCGCCAAACCGCAAAGGAATACGATTCGTACACATCCGCTCAGGCATTCGCTCGAAAGCTGACTGACGATCTTCAGGCGATCAGCAAGGACAAACATTTGCGGGTAAGGTATTCACATCGACCGATTCCTGTCCGTACCGGAGATAGCGGCCCGACGCCTGAGCAAAGAGCCGAGTTCGAGCGAAACGTGAGATTCGAGAACTTCGGGTTCGAACGTGTTGAGCGGCTCCGCGGCAACATCGGCTACATCGACCTCATGGGCTTTTTCGCTCCGGTGCTTGGCGCAGAAACGGTAAAGTCTGCATACGGCTTCGTGGCAAACTCCGAAGCGTTGATCTTTGATCTTCGTCGAAACGGCGGAGGCGATCCGGAAATGGTCGCTTTGATATCATCGTACCTTTTCGGGGATAAACCTGTGCTCCTCAACACGATGTACTGGCGTTCAACTGGCAATACCGATCAGTTCTGGACCGATCCCAAGGTCGAAGGCTCCAAGTTCATCGACAAGCCTGTTTACGTATTGACGAGTGCCCGCACATTTTCTGGTGCTGAGGAGTTTTCCTATAACCTGAAGAATCTTAAGCGAGCAACGATCATCGGTGAAACCACGGGCGGAGGAGCACATCCCGGCGGCCAAAGGCGTTTGAGCGACCACTTTTCAGCCTTCGTCCCGATAGGCAGGGCGATAAATCCGGTCACAAAAACGAACTGGGAAGGAACGGGCGTTGAGCCCGACGTTAAGGTGCCAAAAGAACAGGCACTTCACACAGCCCATTTGCTGGCCCTGAACTCAATGCTCAAAGAAGCGAAGGACGATGACCGAAAAGCGTTACTCAATCGGCTTATATCAACGATTCAGGGCGAACTTGACCAAATCAAAGCCCAACCTGCGACCACAGCCCTACGATGATTTGAATGTCAACGCTTCCAGTAGTTCTTGATCTTCAGATCGAGCATCGGGAAGGCGCAGTATTCAACATTTCGGCCCGATTCACGAAGCTTCTGAACCATCGGAATGGCTGCGTCGGCATTACGCGTATGCACGATGATCGTCGCAGCCCTCTGTAATTCGGGATTTCCATTGAGCCATTCGGCGATGGCGTAGCCGGTGTTGTCGTAGTCGTCGTGGTCGTTCGATTCATAGTGGTGGGGGAGCAGATCGTGATCCAGAAAGATCGCATCGAACTTCCCTTCCGTCAACAGAACCTTCGCCTCCTCGACATTCTCCGCAATTCTGAGATCGTCTCCCTTGAACCTCTTCTCGAACCAGGCGTGGCGTCGATAGTCGTCATCCAGAAGAAAAACCGATATAGGCGAACGATCGGCTGACAAATCGGATAAGCCAAAACGAGTCAACAAACTGCGAAGAATTCCCATATACAGCAGTGCGCAAAATTTTGACTATAGCACACGCCGCGTTGGCTAGGCACGCCGAAGGTTTCGTCGAGTTGAGTCCGCCGCGACCAATTAGAATCGCTAAGTTGCCGATGTTATAATCGCGTAAAAGAACGACCGCTGTCCCTATGTCAAAAGCATCAAACAAAAACCACGGGTTAAAGGCTGTGCCAACGGGCGGGCGTACAAAAATCGAAAATGGGCCGGCGGGGATTGATGACGTAGGAGTTTGTCCGCGGTGTTTCGGTACGGGAATCGAGGTTGTCGATGGATTTGGGGCTCGGACCTGTGAATGTCGGCGGAAAGACGCCCATTCGCTGCGATTAGCAAAGGCCCTTATCCCAAAGAGATACGAAAAGTGCCATTTTAATACCTTCACCCACAAACTTACAGCGTCTCAACGTGATGCCCTTCGATTCGCACAGGACTTCACACAAACATTTCCCGCCGTTGATCAGGGCCTACTGTTTACAGGACCGGTCGGCGTCGGAAAGACGCACCTCGCCGTGTCGATAATCAAGGGACTTTCTGAACGTGGTTTTCAGTGTCTATTCTACGAGTTCGGCTCTCTGTTGAAGGAGATCCAGGACTCCTACAACCCGAACACGAAAGCCTCTGAGCTGACCGTCCTTAGTCCGGTTCTCACCGCCGACATCCTTGTGCTTGACGAACTGGGCGCGTCGAAGCCGACAGACTGGGTGCGCGATACTTTGGGCCATATCATAAACACACGTTACAACCACGATCTCTTCACGATCTTTACGACTAATTATCCTGACGAACGGGCCTCTGAAGCCGGGGAGACTCTCGAAGACAGGGTCGGTGTTCGTACCCGCTCTCGCATATTTGAGATGTGCCGGACAGTGAAAATCGATGGCGACGATCATCGAAGGTCGATTGGCCGGGCCGTTTCCCGCTGACGGATTTCCTAAATCCTTAAGATCAGCCCTTCATCGGCAAATCTGCCTGGCCTGCAAATGCTTTGGGCACTCGACTCTTTCCGCCGCCGCATCGTATCTCAAATCTAGCCGATACCTCGCGATAAATTTAAGTGTTGTTATTTGTTTTGCAATTGCTAACATTTTACTTCACTTTTTCATTGAATCAGGTTATCATTGTCACGGCAGTATCCTCGCCTCCGAATCCACGACAAATTAAAAGTATGCCCGCCACAATTCCACTCCGTAAGTTTGGTCGATTCAGCATCGAAAACGAATTTCCTTTTTCCGAAGGATGCATTCGATTTGATGCCACTGACACCTCAAACGAGAAGCCTGTTGACATTTTCCAGATCGGGCCCACCTTGCCCAGAGTCACGGGCGTGTCACAGGGCTCCCCCTTAACAGAAGAGGTCGAACGGCGTGTCCGCCAGCTTTCCAAGCTGCAACGCATTTCAGCCGTCGGTGTCAAAGACTTTTTCGTCGAAGATGACCGTTACTACCTCGTATGCGAAAGGTCTGAAGGAGAGGTCCTGGCGGCCGTAATTTCACGACGAGGCAGCGGATTTCCGTTGGCGGACGTGATTCGCTGGGCGGATGATCTTCTGGAAAGCCTCATTGGCCTTCATTCCCTTCGAGAACCGCAGGTCCATGGCTCGGTTCGCCCGTCCAACATCGTCCTTCGTGACAACGGGACCATTTCGCTCTTGCTTGCGCCGATGCTGTTTCCGCAAGTAAGATTCGCCTCCCTCGAAGACGACGACATTGACGGAGTAGCCGGCTCGCTGGCGTATTCCCCGCTTGAAAACATCTGGGGGGGCCTAGATGCGGCCTCCCAGAAGGTGATCCTAAGCCGCTACGATGAGGTATCCGAGCGGATCCTCAAGGAACAACCAGATCCTGCATCCGACATTTATTCACTTGGGGCGACCTTGTATCGATTGGCCACCGGGCTGCATCCGGTTGATCCGCTCGAGCGTTCGATCGAGATGATCGAGGGACATCCGGACCCGCTCAAGTCGCCGAACCAGATCGATCCGACTATCCCGCCCGAGATCTCTGACGTAATAATGAAGTCGCTCGAGATCAAACGAAATTACCGGTTCGATTCGGCCGCGATCATGCGTCAGGTCTTGAAGGGCGCTGTCGAGCGGGTCAAAGAACGCGACGCGGGCTGCACGCAAGAAATTGAAGGCGATGCGTTGACCAACCGGCTAACTCCAAACCCGGAAGATGCCGACGGATCGACCGACGACGTTGCACGACGACTTCGCGAAGCCGATGAAAAAAGATCGAGTATCGGCTCCCCTGGCGACAAGCCATTAATTGCAACGGGTGTTCCCTCTGGTGATGTTCTTGACCTCTCAGGTTCGGATCATGATGAGGACCTTCTTGGCATATTGTCTCCTCCGCAGGCAGTGAACGGCCCTGTCAAAACGGAGCCGGTCAATTCCACAGTATCGAACGCAAACTTTGTGGGCAAAGACGTTGCGAACAGCTATCGTTCAATTATGGAGAAGGATCAGGTCCGCACGTCGGACGCTGCTGAGCTACCCGAACCGTCGGCCGCCACCAGTCCACCTATCCATGACGAGGCTTCGCCGGAAAAGGACAACGCTGCAGGAAACGTGTTTCCGGCTACTGCCAACCTATTGGTCTCAGACAACTTTGACGATTCGCGGGTTTCCGAGGACGGGCCGGGTGGTATTTTGGGTGAAGACACGCACGGCGGCTCCGGGTTTCCGAAAGGGCTTGCAGCTTTAGGCGCGGCGGCCGTGGTGCTCTGCTCGATGGTCATAGGTTGGGTCTTTCTAGGCAATGAGCCGCCGCCTTCCTCGCCGCCCGCCGCAGTTTCTTTCCCCGCTGCCGAACAGCAACCGGAAGCCGTGGCCGATCGCGTCGCTTTCCAGCCCGATGGTACGCAAGTCGAACCGAACGAACCTCACCCCGTTGAAACCACGCCTGCTTCCTCCGTGACCGTACAGCCGCAGCCGCAAAAGGCCCCTGTCGCTGTACCGGCGAAGCCTCGAAAACCGGAACCCGGAGCAAACCCGACTCCCGCCCCGAAGAAAAGGATCACGGTCGACGACCTGATCAACGACAACTAAATATATCCAGCAAACAGAACGTATGAATCCTCATATCTTTCCTCCTTACCGCAAATATCCTCGCCTCTCGATGATGAAGCTTGTCTTGATGGCTCTGCTTCTTTCCCTTTCGGCCACGGTCCCGGCACAACAGGCCCAGTTGACGCTCGCGGACCTATTGATCGGGCTTCGGTCAAAAAAGGCCACACTCGAAGAGAGAAACGCTATCCTCGCGGACGCGGTCCGTGAAAGGGGCATCACGTTTTCGCTTTCGCCTGAGATCGAAAAGGAACTGGTCGCAACCGGAGCATCTCGTGGCCTCGTTGACGCTGTCAGAGTTCGGTCGGTAATTGCCAAACCGCAGCCCACCCCTGCGCCGATCGCAGCTCCGGTCCCTACGCCAACGCCGCCGGATTTCGATTTCTACAAAACCCGGGCAGACGCAAATCTCGGTAAAGGGGAATATTCGCTTGCACTCGCAGATTACGACAAGGCTGTCTCGCTTCGGACCGACAGTGCGGTCGCCTTCCTCGATCGCGGACGTACCTATTTCAACTTGAAGGAGCTAAACAAGGCAGCGGCCGACCTTGACCGGGCGATCGAACTGGATCCGAATAATTCGCGAGCCTTCTACAATCGGGGACTGATCTTCGAAAGCAACGGTGAACTTGAAAAGGCCCTCCTTGATTACCAGAAAGCGATTGACCTTGACGAAAATAATGAGGCGGCAAAAGCAATGGTGGCCAAGGTCTCGGACCTCATTCGGGCACGGGAAGTTGCGGCAAAGGCCCCGCCGCCGGAACTGCAAAAACCCGAACCGGTTAAGGTTCCCGAATCGTTAAACCTCGGCAATCTCTCGAAAGCGAACGCTATCAAGATGGTGATGCCGTCCTACTCGGTCGTGGCTCGCCGGTCGAATATCGAGGGCATTGTCGTCGTTGAGGTTCAGCTTGACGAAAAAGGCGATGTTGTGACGGCCAAGGCAATTTCCGGACATCAATTCCTTCGCTCTTCTGCCGAAGACGCAGCCCGTAGATCGAGGTTCAAGCCGGCGATGTTCGGTGACGTCCCGGTAAAGGGCTTCGGAACCATCACTTACAATTTCAGCTTGAAACTTTCCAATTGAGTCGGGCGAGACGTCACGGATCTGCGGTCCCTGCCTATCTGGGAAGGGACCCTTTTCAATAGTTTCCAGTCGCTGGTGAAGTCGAGATCCCGCTTGCTTCCTGGGCGATCTTTACGCCGACGCTTGCGCCGATGCGTGTTGCACCGGCCTCGAACATCGCTCGCGCGTCCTCAATCCCCTTCACTCCCCCCGACGCTTTAACACCTAAAGAGCTTCCGACCGTTCGCCGCATCAATACGATGTCCTCGACCGTTGCTCCGCCCTTTGAGAATCCGGTTGAGGTCTTTACAAAATCCGCCCCTGCGTTCTTAGCGGCAAGACACGCCATCACCTTCTCTTCGTCCGTCAGCAGAGCCGTTTCGATGATGACCTTGCAAAGAACGCCGTTTTCGTGGGCTGCTTCAGCGACGGCGCGGATGTCATCTTCGACGGCACAAATATCGCCAGACTTCAGTTTTCCAATGTTGATGACCATGTCTACCTCGTCCGCACCATTAAATATCGCCCGCCGGGCCTCGTAGGCCTTAACGTCAGGCAGCGTAGCACCGAGCGGAAACCCGATCACCGTGCAGACTGCAACATCACTTCCTTTTAGCATCTCGGCCGCCTTTTTCACCCAGCCGGGGTTGACGCAAACCGATGCAAAACCAAACTGGGCCGCCTCTTCGCACAGCCGGCGGATGTCCGACTCACTTGCGTCGGGTTTCAGAAGTGTGTGGTCGATCAAGCTTGCCCAATCATGGGCCGTCGCCGAATCGCCCAGGACTATGCCTATCCTCTCCGCACCGGCATCGACGATCCTCTGGACGTCGGCCGAGCAAAACGTCCCTGCCGGTTCCTCGCCGGATAATTTCGCCAGGACGAGATCAGTGATCTGTTCGACAAGTTTTTCGTAGTTTCCGTTCTGCGGCATATTAGCAGCCCAAAGTCTATCATTTCTTATACTTTCGCTCGATCTCATCGATCTTCTCGACCCTTTTCTTGTGGCGTTCCTCACTGATGCTGCTTGTTAAAAATGCTCGCACGATCTCTTCTATCTCAATCTGAGTGTTCTGCCCCGATCCGAGCGAAAGGACGTTGGCACCATTGTGTTCGCGTGAATTCCGGGCTAATGCCACGGAGTAGCACGCAGCCGCACGAACGTTTGGAACTTTGTTTGCCGTCATCGCGCTCCCGATCCCCGCACCATCGATAATGATACCGACATCTGCTCGATTGTCTCCGACCGCCATTGCAACTGCATGTGCATAGTCGGGATAATCGACGGGATCGGTTGAATTCGTCCCGACATCACGTACGACGAGCCCGAGGCCCGAAAGAAATCCTTTCAGCGCTTCTTTCATATGAAAGCCGCCGTGGTCGGCACCGATCGCGACGGTCCTGGCCATTATCTCGTGCTCGCGTGCCGGCTTGCGGATCAATTCGATCTTCTTCTCGCTGATCAAATCCTGTGCGAGCGGAGTGAACCGCACGTTCGGTGCTACCCTGACCCTCGAACCTTGGTCGAGGCCGCGAAGATCGTCCTCCGTGATCAGCGACTTTGCCGATTCGTCTCGGTCAAATTCTGTGTTGAGCTTTTCTTTTAGTGAATTTACGACGACACGAGACGGATATTCTTCCGTAGCCGGTTCCGGTTCGACTGGAACCGTTCGTAATATCTCGCGAACGATGTTTCTCACGCGTTCGCGAGTTTCTTCAGACTTTCCTGCCATTTGACCTCGATCGCTTGAAATAGCTCCGATGATTGAATAGTATTTCTAAAAATCCATCCTATCAAGTCCAAAAAAATATGATCGCCGAGCCAACAATGACCGCGTGGACAGAGTTTACCAATCCTAATCTTGAAGTCCTATTTTCCGAAGAACAGATCGGCGAGCGGCTGTCCGAATTGGGACGCCAGATCACCTCAGACTACGCCGGCAAGGAGCTGGTTCTAGTCGGCGTTCTTAAAGGCTCCTGCATATTCCTGGCCGACCTGATGCGCCAGATTGACCTCGAAATGACGATCGATTTTATGGCAGTCTCGAGCTACAAGGACGGGACGACGTCAACAGGCGATGTCGAGATCCTGAAGGACTTGAGCAACCCCATCCGTGACAAGCACGTGATCGTGGTCGAAGATATCGTCGATACCGGCCTGACACTTTCGCGGCTCCTCGAAATACTAGGCTCTCGTGGTGCGGCATCTATACGCCTTGCGAGCTTCTTGGATAAACCGGAACCCCGTGTAAAAAAAGAACTGAAGATCGATTACACCGGGTTCGTCGTCCCCAATAAGTTCGTGGTCGGGTATGGACTGGACGCGGCCGGCCGCTACAGGAATCTACCGTTCATTGCGGTCGTCAAGGATCCATCGGCCGCTTAGCTAAAGCGCATGTCCATCAGTAACTCGTCGCGTTCTCCCGAACATGCCGGCTGGCCAATAGGCCGCGGAACAGAAAAAAGAACCCCACGAGATGGAACGCGAAACCGAAGAAGTCTTTCAGGCCCAGGCTCAACAACCCGTCAACGACATACAAAACGATACCCAGCAAGAAGGCAATGTCGTTACCTCGTCGAGCGAGATATCCGAAACCGGCCAAGCTGGCTGCGATCAGGATATTTATCGCGAGCCCGGCTGTTGTCAGCGGCGGGCGCCAGCCTTCGGCCGTCAACGGCCCAGTCGTGCCGTCTACCCACTGCGTGAGGCCTAATGCGAACGGCGTGTTCGCAATGTTGAAAAAATACACTATCAGGGAATTGGCGACAGATAACGCGGCAAGCCAGAAAAACCAGTTGGCGCCCGAATACGCGGTTTTTTTGTCGAGGATCCTGGGTTGCGTGGCCTGTATTTCCATTAGCTTCCTCCTAATTAAGCTGATCGTGATTTATTGGTGTTTCAACCAATCTTAACATAGGTTTGCAACCCTCATAAGGGGTTGGCTACCCTGCGGATGGTAAGATTGATCGTCAACTCGGCGTAACCTTTCACTTTAGCGTCTATGAAAATAGGGAGATGGGTTTAGCAACAATTGGCGAACTTGACATCCGACACGACCCAGCGGCACTCCGACGTTGACGTTCGGAACGGTTTTCGGTAGAATTAAGGTTTTTCGGCGATCGGGCACGTTCCGACCCGCTTTTCAGGAGACCGACATACAATGAGTTACGCGATTATCAGAACGGGTGGAAAGCAATTTCCGGTGGAAGCAGGACAGTCGGTTCGCGTTCCGTCGGTAGATGCTGAAGAGGGTGCAAAGATCGACGTTGAAGCACTCGTTGTCGGTGCCGGCAAGGATGCCAAAGTGGGTGGCGGAGCTACGGTTTCGGCAACTGTCGTTGGACACGGGCGTGGTGAGAAGATCATCGTTTTTAAGAAGAAACGCCGCAAACAATATAAACGTACTCGAGGCCACAGGCAGGGTTTCACAGAGATCAAGATCGAGAAGATTTAGGGAAAGTTTTGAAGACCCCTTAAGCGGGCGTCGCTTTCAGCGACTCGCCGACTTAAGACTGGACTAAAAACGAAGACTGCAATATGGCACATAAGAAAGGTGTAGGTTCATCCAGGAACGGCCGCGATTCGAATGCCCAGCGGCTTGGACTAAAGAAATTTGGCGGCCAGTATGTACTCGGCGGCAACATACTGGCTCGTCAGCGAGGTACGAAGTGGAAACCCGGCACGAACGTCGGCCGAGGCAAGGATGATACTTTGTTCGCCTTGATCGAAGGATTTGTGAAGTTTGAGGATAAGGGCCGAAAGGGCAAGTTCATAAGCGTATATTCCGCAGGCGCTCCGGAACTAGCACCGAAGGCCGTGGCGTAGAATTGAAAACCTCACTACTTTAAAATACTGAGGCTGTCCGATGGGCAGCTTTTTTACTTTAAAGATGCCACTGGAAATCGACTATAATTCAGTTTAATGAAACCGGGAGAGGACATTATCGAACAAGGTATCGCCGACCTGAGATCAGGACTGGAGACGATTCCGTCCCTGCTTGTGTCTATCGGTGCTCGACGTTTACGAAATGCTGGGCTTGAGATCCCGCTAAACACCTTCGCCGGCCCCGAACATCGGCTTTACAAACTTCTCGCGTCCGATCATGAAGACGCGGCGCATTCCCGATATAACGCTCTTATTCGCCGTCTCATCAGCTTTGAACGTGCTTTGGAATGCGGGATTTAGCTGATCGCAACAAGATCGTTGAGTTTATGCGCGCGTTCGCCCGCAACATTGATAGCGCTGTCCGTGTCTATTTTACTGGCGGAGCCACGGCGGTTCTGATGGGCTGGCGAAATTCGACGCTTGATGTAGATCTTCGGTTCGATCCAGAAATAGACGCACTGTTTCGATCAATTCCTCGGATAAAAGAGGAATTAAAGGTCAACATCGAACTCGCTGCGCCATCTGACTTCATTCCGCTTGTGCCGGGATGGGAAACGCGTTCTCGCTTCATCCGTCGCGAAGGAAAAGTCAGTTATTACCACTACGATCCCTACAGCCAGGCACTTTCGAAAATCGAACGGGGACACGAACAGGATGTTTTCGACGTTAGAGCAATGCTGGACAACGGCCTGATTGAGCGGAAAAGGCTTATTGAGTTGTTCAAAGAGATCGAACCTTTACTTTACAAATATCCCGCCATTGATCCAAAGAGCTTTTCGATTGCCGTTAAACGTTTCGTTGATTCCGAGGCCGATTGATTTGCATTGGAATTTGTTTCCAAAAACTTTTTTTCTTCTATTCTAATTTTCTTTTCCACAGGGATTCCAGCTAATTGAAGATGCTCGTCTTACTTGCAACTGAAGTGGTGGATGAGGTTGCTGAATTTTCCACATTTTTATCCACAGGTTAGTCGAAGATTTTTTCCACACCCTGTCCGTAAACCATTGCAGAATAAGGCAATAGTTAAAGTACTTTCTACTTGACACGGGGAAAATCCGGTGTATGATAGCGTCATAGTCGAAATTGCTTACGGGCATTTTGACCGGCACCGGGAGGTGGAACTGATGCGGTGACGCACAGTTTGCGGGCAGCAGGAGCGGAAAGCCGCTGCTCGAGACGCTTGGAGCCGAAGCCGAAAGGCTTGCCAGGGCCTTCCCCTCGGGGAGCACGGTCCGGGTTATCGGGATAAAAACCGATAACGCCTTCAGGAGTTGATCAACCTGAATGGTGCTACGCCGCTCAAATTCTCTTCGGAGAATGTTGAGCCTCGTTGCCGGGAACGTAACCGGCGGTGGAGGAAAAGCCACCAGAACAAAAACCTAACGGCATCACGCGTGAGAACGTGAGCGTTCCGTGAAAACGGTTCGGATGCTGACCGGAGATGGACTCCCCGCAGAGCCGCTTCGGGATATAAAATCGGCGGTTCGAACGTGTACATGCGAGAACTGCCAACATCGTCCAAAGCATACTTCGGTATCCATCTGACGATAAAGAAATGCCGCTCTGAGCAATCAGTGCGGCATTTTCTTTGCTCATCGGGCCTTCGGGCGCTTTCAGATAGTTATGAAGCTTTCGGGGAACGTCCAGAACAACCCCTTCTTTATCAATCGACGTGGGTACTGCTAGTCGGCCTTACGCGATTTTGTCAAAAGTCGCCCCAAGACCCTACAATCGAGTTCAGTGTTCATCGACCGAGTAAAGATCAGGATCAAGGCAGGAAACGGCGGCAACGGCGTGACGGCCTTCAGACGAGAGAAATTCGTTCCGCGCGGCGGCCCGAGTGGCGGAGACGGCGGGGTTGGGGGCAGCGTCTGGCTCGAATCCGATGAGGGCTTGAACACCCTGCTTCACCTTCGCTATAACCCCGAGCACAAAGCGGAACGCGGCCGGCATGGCGAAGGCTCGAACCGCTCAGGCAAGGACGGCGAGGATGTGACCATCAGGGTCCCCGTTGGAACTCAGGTCATGAATGTAGAAACGGAAGAGCTCGAATTCGATTTCACAGAACCGGGACTTCGTTATTTGGCGGCAAGGGGCGGCAAGGGTGGCTGGGGAAATGCCCATTTCGCGACGCCGACGAGGCGTGCTCCCAAATTTCATTATCAGGGCAGGCCCGGGCAGGAAAAAGAGCTTCAGCTCGAACTTAAGCTGATCGCCGATGTCGGCCTGGTCGGATTCCCTAACGCAGGCAAGTCCACACTTATCTCAGTCATTTCCGCAGCAAGGCCGAAAATTGCGGACTATCCTTTCACCACGCTCGAGCCCAATCTCGGCGTTGTGGACATGGGCGATTTCCGAACTTTCGTAGTGGCCGACATCCCCGGCCTGATTGAGGGCGCATCTGCGGGAGCAGGCCTCGGTGACCGGTTCTTGCGCCACGTAGAGCGAACAAAGATAATGCTTCATTTGGTTGACGTCTCATCCTTTTCTGAACGCGACCCCGTTGAGGATTACGACATTATTAACCGCGAACTGGCAAATTACAGCGAGGACCTGGCAAATCGCCTGCAGATAGTCGTCGCGACCAAGATCGATGCTCTCGACGATCCGGCCCGTCTGGAAAGGCTGGAAAAGCGAACCCGGAAGGAGCGAAAGCAGTTTTTCGCCATTTCCTCGGCCACTCGGGCGGGCGTTGACCAGCTGGTCACATCAGTTTCGCGGATACTTGATGAGTTCAGAACAAAGTCTGATATAGCAAAGGCCGGCTTACCACAATGAATAGGGTCGCATACTTCGGGGGCACTTTTGACCCGGTTCACAATGGCCATCTGAACATCGCAAGGGCGATCGTGCCGTGGTTTGAACTGGACCGCCTGAACTTCCTTCCTGCGTTTCATGCACCGCATAAGTCGGACCGCTCGCCGACCTCGTCTTATCATCGTTTTGCAATGCTGGCTATAGCGACAGAAGAAGACGATCAAATTGGCGTGTCGACGCTGGAGCTCGCGAAACGGGAGAAACGATACACGATCGACACTCTGGACGAGCTTCATTCATTGCACCCGACATCCGAGCTGTTCTTCATCATGGGTGCCGATTCGTGGGGCGATATTCGTACTTGGCGGGACTGGGAGAACGTCCTACTTTCCTCGAATCACATTATAGTGACGCGTCCGGGATACCCGATCTCATCCGATCATGTGACTGATCGCGTGAGAGAAAGGATCATTGACGTGCGTCAGGTCGAATCGTCGATTCCCGTCTTTACGGGCGATAAACGAATTTACTTTACCGATGCCGTAGATTACGACACATCAGCCACTGAACTCCGCGACGACTTAAGCGATGGGCGTCTGGACCGCGAGGATGATATCCCGGCCGCAGTTGCAAAATACATTGAAAAGTACGAACTTTATAGATAATGGAAGAAACCCAGGAAAAGTCCCTTCAACCCGAGACCGTCCGCAGCGATCAGCCAAAAACGCTCACTCCCTTCTCAGAACTGGACCCCGAGATTCAGCTCGCGGCCCGATGCGCGTCTGACAAGAAGGGTGTTGAACTAAAGATCCTCGACCTCAGGCCGATCGTGTCCTTCACTGATTTTTTTCTTCTGGTCACCGGCTCGAATCAAAGACAAGTTCAGGCGATCGCAGACGAGATATCGGAGCAACTAAAAAGGCAAAATCGAACTCGCCCAAATCGAATAGAAGGCTATACGTCCGCCGAATGGGTGCTTTTGGATTACGGTGATTTTATCGTTCATGTTTTCGACACAGATGCCCGTGAGTTTTATGATCTTGAACGCCTCTGGCGTGACGCACAGCAGGTCGAACTGCCGGCGGACATTTAGGGCGTAGTCGGTATTTCGATTTCTTGTTATCCAATTTTCACTATTCGTTGTTCGGGATAGATTCTCTTTGCAGGACAACATCTCGAAATACTGATGAAATTTCGCTTTATCTGGATCGGCAAAACAAGGGACAAGAACTGGAAGGCGCTTCAGGAAGACTACCTGAGGCGCCTTTCGCATTTTGTACGGTCCGACATAACCGAGGTGCGCGATTCGGCACCGCATGAAAGCAAAGAAATTGAAGGCAAACGAATCCTGCAAATTGTGAATCCAAAGGACTTCGTTTGTCTCCTGGATATTAAGGGCAAACCGCTCCCCTCGGCAGAACTCGCCCGCGAGATCGAGAACTGGCAGAATCGGGGATTAAAGTGCATATCATTCGTGATAGGCGGTGCCGAAGGTACTTCCGATGAGGTTGGCGAAATTGCGGATTATAGGTTATCTTTATCGTTTATGACTTTTACCCATGAGATGGCAAGAGTCATATTGCTTGAACAGCTCTACAGAGCGTTCACCATATTGAACGGTTTTCCTTATCAAAAATGAAGAAAGGCTTAAAAGAGGTTAAGCAGCGGCTCCAGGAAGAACGAGCTTTGCTGATCGAAAAATTAAAGGACAACGATCTGTCGGTTGACGATTCGGAAACGCCCGATCCGGTGGATCTCGCCGTCCGTAACTATTCGAAAAACGTTATGCTCGCCGTGTCCGAGAACGAGAGCAGGCAGTTGGCACTGATCGACGAAGCATTAATGCGGGTCGATGACAACGAATACGGCCATTGCCAGAACTGCGAGCAGGAGATAAACCCGAAGCGGCTCGCCGCGATCCCATGGGCGCGTTATTGCCTGAACTGCCAGGAACTTGTTGAACAGGGACTGCTCGACACCGAGCAATAATCGCCGCATAATTACCCGCATCACTCGTCCCTTTTCATCCGCCCGGTCGTTACAGGCCCAACACGGCTAGTATACGACTTTCTCCGAGGCTGTTGATGATCCAATTCCTTGATCCGATTTCGACAATATTGTTTCCGGTAGGCTGTCGCGGCTGCGGCACGATCATCGAATCGCCCTCGCTCGGATTTGCATGTCAAGAGTGCTGGGGTAGGACAACCTATTTCGACGCCTCGCAAACCACGTGTGTAAAATGTGGGGCACTGCTCGGCGAAATGGCAACCGAACGTGCGATCCAGTGCGGAAATTGTCGCGAACATCACTATGATCTGGCCCGTGCCGTCGGGGCATACGATGGCGGCCTTGCCATTTCGGTCATCAATCTCAAAAGAGTTCCGCACCTCTGCCGGCAAGCTCGCACATTGCTTCTCGGTCTCGCGGAAAACCTCGACGTCGGATCGTCAGCTATCGTTATCCCGGTCCCGCTGTCGAAGCAACGGCTGATCGAACGAGGCTTTAATCAGGCAGGCATTATCGGAAAGGCATTGGCAGACTATTTGAGGCTTCGGCTCGATGAACACAGCCTGATCCGGCACGAGCATACCGTGATCCATCGTGCAGGTATGGACAAGAAAGCCCGCGAGTCAACCGTCGCGAACGCTTTTCGCGTGGTCCGGCCAAATTTTATCGCTGATCGAGAGGCGCTGCTTGTCGACGACGTTATGACCTCAGGATCGACGGTTTCTCAATGCGCGTTCGCCTTAAAGAAAAGCGGCGCGTCGAAGGTCACTGTTCTTACCTTCGCCCGCGCCGACTTTCGTTAGCCTCTACCGTAATTTAAGGAGCATCTCTGCTAGGAACCGGAATGTCTCCGGCAACACCCCAGCCCGGAACCTGGAAAATTCCCGCAGTGCTTCGAATAATGAACCACGTTCCGTTTGAAGGCCTCCAAACAGCAATGTCGTCCCGTCCGTCGCCGTCATAATCTCCAACAACCGGGATGTCCCCATCCTGTCCCCAATTGGTCACCGAGAAATTCAGATTATTGCTTAGCCGACGGAACCACTGGCCTGTCGAGGGCCGGAAAACCGCAAGGTCATTGCGGCCGTCACCGTCAAAATCGCCGGTCGCCGGAATGTCCGCAGGCTCGCCATACTGGCTTACATTGATCGAGTTGTTCGAGCTGAAAACAACGTACCAGTTTCCATTGGATGGCCGCCAGACGGCAATATCGTTCCTACCGTCGCCGTCAAAATCGCCTGAAATGGGGATATCGGTCGATTCGCCCCATTGCAAAGCTGATATGACGTTATTCGAGGACAAAATATACCAGGTGCCGTTCTCGGGTCGCCAAACCACAAGGTCGGCTCGGCCATCGCCGTCGTAATCCCCCGGCATTTGTACATCATTCACCACCCCCCAGCCGTGTGTGAATTCGATGACTCCATCCGAACTGCGTTCGACCTGCCAGCCGCCGCTGCCGCCGTAAAATGCGATGTCGGTTCTCCGATCGCCATCATAATCTTCGGCCGCCTGAAAAACTGGCCCGGAACCCGCGAAGATTCCCTGGGTACGAACGCTTCCCGCGACGTGATCGAGAATATAGAAAGTGTTGTTGCTAGGCCGGAAGATCCCGAGATCGGTTCTAAAATCTCCGTTAAAATCCGCGTTGGCCTTAGCCGGGACGACCTTTTGAATGATGCCCTGGCCCATTGAAACGACGAAGATCTCACCGTCCTCATCCTCGCCGAACGAAACGAGGTTGAAGTCGGCGATGTCGTGAAGCGGGATCTGCTGGTTGTTGTGCCATAGAAGGATCTCACCTGTGCAGTAGTCGCCATAAATGTAGGAACCATCCGGCAGCGTCCGCTGGGTACCGCGATAGACGTAGCCGCCAGTTATTGAGCAGCGCGAGGTGGTGTTGTCGCTGGTGTAAACGAACACGGGCGGGATATGATCGGCCGGTGGGGTGCAGTTTGGATTGATGGTCGGCGTGCAAACGTTCCCCTCCATAATGCGCCAGCCGTAGTTCCCTCCGTTGACGACGATGTTGACCTCCTCCCAGAAGTTCTGGCCCACGTCCGCGAGCCAGATCTGATTCGTCCCACCGCGGTCAAACGACCATCGGAATGGATTGCGAAGGCCGACCGCAAAGATCTCGTCAGCTCCGGGCGTCGCTCCGGCGAAAGGATTGGTCGGCGGAATATTGTATGGCGGGTTCTGTCCCTCAGGTACATCAACATCGATACGGATCATCTTTCCGAGCAATGAGTTGATGTCCTGTGCAGCGTTGAATGGGTCGTTACTGCTGCCGCCGTCACCGGTGGCCGCATAAAGAAATCCATCCGGCCCGAATGCAAGCGTGCCGCCGTTATGGTTCGCAAAATCAAAATGCGGGATCGTTATGATCGGTTTTTCAGTGGGTAAAGCGACGTTTGGGTTGACATCCGAAGTAAGGAACTCGCTTATTTGGATGGCGCCATCACTTGCTCGG
>JBGSYT010000127.1:0-40948 GCA_041750855.1 Pyrinomonadaceae bacterium
CGAACGGAAACGAATAGCGGATGACTCGGCCCTTGCTATGGCCGCAAATGCCATCCCTCGGGCAGCAGCTCTGTCCGCTGCAGCCGATCATGCACGCGCCCGTCTTGGAAAAGAAAAAGGCCCGTCGAGTCTGGTTCTCAACGGGCTAAAGTAGAAACAGGAGGAATTAGAAAGACTATCGCCCGGAGATGAACACCGCCGGAAGCCAAGTGGCTTTCTGACCCAAAATGACGGATGCACCACAAACAGCATCGGTTGCCCCAGCCAAAAAAAATCTCCGCGCCATGAGAATGGCGCGGAGATCTTAGTTAGGTAAGGCAAGTTCTAGAAGTTTAACCTGCCTGAAATCTGGATCCTTCTTGCGTTGTTCGAAGTATCCGCGTTGATCCGGCCGAATATGCTCGTACCAAAGCCCGACTGCGAGAAACCCGCAGGCAGCGTCGCGGTCGGAAATGCGAAGTTGACCCGGTTGAGCACGTTTTTGAAGTCTCCGCGCAGGTCAAAACTAATCCGCTCGGTGATCCTGAACTTCTTTGAGAGCGAGAGGTCCGTCTCAAAGAATCCGGGGCCGATGAAATAGTTTCGTCCCGTGTTTCCGGTCTCGCCCGGAGCCGGCTGCGAGAAGCGGCTTCTTTCGTCCGGCGTGAACCACCAATTCCTTAACAGAGGATTATTCGTATTCTCGAAGTTCCCCTGCACAACCCCGCCCATGTCGCGGGAGCAGTTGTTGCAGTTCGCGTAGGAAGAACTCGTGTTGCTGACCGTATTAAGGCTGGAGAACACGCTAAAGGGCCGCCCGGAGGTTAGGCGGATGGTACCCGCGATCTGCCAGCCTCCGACTATGTAGTCAAGCACACGGTTCATTCCGGAACCATAAGGTCGGCCGCGCCCAACGGGCACCTCCCACACATAGGTGCCGAGAAGCGAATGTCGGCGATCGAAATCCGACCACGCATAGTTAGCTCGCCTGTCGGAAATGTTTTGAGGCGTGTTTCCGGACGACTGAGCGGTACCCGTCGCGACCGCGGTAAAGACCGGGTCGAATGAACGCGTGTCCTTTGACAACGCCCACGTGTAACCCAACTGGTAGCTCAAACCCCGGTTCATACGGCGCCGGAAGACGATCTCCAGGGCGTTATAGAACGAAAAGTCGTTGCTGTCCACGACATTCAGCCCACCGGTGAACTGCGTGAAGGGTTGGAAGAAGTTGCTCAGGCCGTGCACCCCGATCAATTGTTGGCCAAGATTCGCAGACGTACAGCGCCCGGCCGTTACGTCGGCTGAGCCGCAGAGCCTCTGGGAGGACGCAAGGGCCAATGTCGCAACGCTTCCCTGCGTTATTGCGGTCGCGTTAAGCGTACGGAACAACGCCGTACCAGCGTTGTTCGAAGAACTCCCAGTGAACAGACGATTGATCAGCGGGCTGATGTAAGTCGTACTCCCGCGTATCTGGTTGAACTCTTCCAGGAACGATCCTCCCGCTCCCGCGACCCGCCCGTAAATGTCCACCTGGTTGACGTTGTAGCCGCCGAACAGGTTCGTCGCCTTCTTCCCTATATAGTTCACTTCGAGGACGTTACCGCCGAACACTTCATGCTGGAAGCTAAGGTTCCAGTTGTGAATCTTAGGGAACTTGATGTCCGGGTCAATGACCGTAGTCGCTCCGGTGCTGAATGCAGGCGGCGTCCGAAGAACATCTGGCGACGAGGTCGGTGCCACCGACGGCAGGCCCTGCCGCCGTAGTCCGCCGCCTTGCCCAAAGGCAGTGTTAGTGCCCAGGAAAGTATTGCCCGGAGCGCTTTGGAAGATGAACGAGCTGTAAAGGAATGTAGCGATCCTGTCGGAGGCCTTCCTGTAATTGGCCCGGATCGAAGTTCTTCCTTTGCCGAAAGGGTCCCACGCTAGGCCCAGTGTCGGCAGAAGCAGGCCATATTCATCGTCGAAAAGGTCTCCCTCCGTCCACCTGAGGCTATTGGTTGGGGCAGAGCCGAGCACGAACGGTTTGTCCGGCACGAGGACGGGGCGTCCACCCACAGAACGAGGAGCCAGCCTCATTTCCCAGCGCAAACCAAGATCGAATATTAGATTCTGGCGTACCCGCCACGTGTCCTGAACATAAAAATCCAGTTCTGGGTGGTCCGCGTCGAACAGCCAACGGGTTTCAGCCGATGCGAACTGGCCCGGATTCGAGGGATCGCTTACGAATGCCTGAGAGATTGTCCCCACGCGCCCAAGCACGTCGTTGATCATGCTCTCCATACGTGTGCGGTCATTCGAGTTGATCGCGGCCCCGCTTGGCAGCGGCGTCGGGAAGTTGAAGTTGTTGTTCACCAGTCGGCTGAAGTTATGGTTCAGCTCTATCAGTCCGCCACCAACGCCAGACCTGTCGTCGTTGCTCCTGCCAAGCCTCAGGTTCATTCCTGCCTTTATGACATGCGGCGAAAAGTCGAAAGTCATGTTATCGACGAACTGCAAGGTCCTGAACCCGCGGGCGTTATAGGTTGAAACGAAGTTCGAGTCGGTCGGAAGGTTGAAAACGAAATTGTAATTCGGGTCGCCTTCAGGGCCTGTCTGGAACTTGAAGAAGAATTTGCTGTATCCGACCAGGAACTCATTGACGAATCGCGAGGTGGGCGACCATCTCCAGTTCACTGCCAGATTTTTCGGGTCCCTGAATGTATCAACGTAATTGGGGGAGTTCGGAAAACGCGGGCGGCCGCCGTTAGCCGAATCGCCAAACGTGTTCTGCTCGCCCTGCGCCCAGCGAACGTAGAAGTTGTTCTCATCATTCAGCTTGAAGTCGAACTTGGTGACAAAGTCGTACTGCTTCTCGACCTGAGGCGCATTGAAAAGGAACCCCGCGATGTTCAGCCCATCACCGGTGGCGCTGAAGCTGTTAGGCAATGGCATATCATTGAGGTATCCGATCAAAACCGGGTCCAGCGAAATTCCCGAGCCGGCTGCAACGTTGTACGAGTTGACGCACGGAGTGTTGGTCGGCACGGCGGGCCACTGCGCGTTACAAATCGGCTGCACTGGGTTACCTGCGGAATCGACCGCGCCGGTGCCGTTCACACCGCCCTGCACCCAGCGATAGATTCCCTGCCGGGCCTGCTGAGTATACACGGTCCGAGTGGAAAGGACCGTGTCCTTAGCACGAAGGATCTGAAGGTTGGCGAAGAAGAAGACCCGGTCCTTTACGATCGGCCCGCCGAAGCTGCCGCCGAAGATGTGCTGGTTGAATGCTTCTTTTGCGGTCCCGTTCACGTTCGATGCGTAGCTGCGGGCCATGAACTTGTCGGACTGATAATACTCGAACAGCGTACCGCGAAAATTGTTCGTGCCCGAACGGGTTACGAACGTGACCTGCGCACCGCTGCTCCGGCCCAGCTCAGCCGAAAAACCGCTTGTGATGACCTGAAATTCCTGGATCGAATCCGGGTTCGGCCGCAAGGGCGTAAAGTTCGAACCGCCCGCCGTAGATTCGTTTATATCGATCCCGTCCAGCGTGAAGTTGAACGAACGGTCCCTCGATCCGTGAACGTGCACGCCGCCACCGGTGTTCGCTCCAGTCGTGACGCCCGGTACGTATGTCAGAAGATCCAGCGGGTTCCGGCCGCGCGTGCCGACAATCGGCAGGCTCTCCACAGACCGCTGCTCGATGGTAGTGCCGAGGTTTCCCGAGCTGCTAGTCTGCACCTGCTCGGCCGTCGCCTCGACGGAGACCACTTCAGTAATGACGCCGATTTCGAGCGCGACGTTGACCGTTGCGGGTTGGTTGACAAGTACTGTGTTCCTGGACGATACAAATCTTTTGAATCCCTGCTGTTCGACCGCGACGGTGTAAGTTCCCGCCTGAATCAGGTCGAAGACGTATGTACCGGAACTGCTTGTTTCCGTCGTGAGGCTAACGCCGGTGCCGTCGTTGGTGAGGGTCACGGTAGCCCCTGCAACTGGCGCGCCCGCCGAGTCGGTCACGCTTCCGGTCATGCGCGATGTCGTGCCCTGGGCAAACGAGGAGTGGGCGGACGACAACAAAATAACCACTAGAACCAATGCGATCGCAAAAGGTTTACTACCCATTTCAGTCCTCCAATTACTAAATTTGCTTATAACTATCCCTGATGAAAACAGGACAATCGAGAAGAAATAATGATGTACGATAGCACAACTTTACGAAAGTGTTAATAGCAACTAGCGAATTTTTAAGGAAATCTTCCGATTATGGAAGATATTCCAGGAGCAGGCCATCGGAACCGACGGCCCAACCGTAACGGCGAACAATATACAGGCCGTAAAGGCTCTTCGACGAAGGGCTCTCAACTCGTGTCCAGGTGCGGCCTTTGTCGGTCGAACGCAGAATTACCCCGCGATGTCCGACGATCCAGCCTTGCCGGTCGTCGGCGAAATCAACGCGCATCAGGCTGCTGGTGACATCAGTTTTAACCGTTTCCCAGAGCCTGCCTCCGTTTTCGGTGCGAAGGATCGTCCCGGCCTCACCGACCGCATAGCCTTTGTCGTCGTCGCGAAAATCCACGTTATAAAGTGCGTTGGTCGTGTTGGACCGCTGCACCTGCCAGACGTCGCCGCCATTTGTGGTCGCAAGAATAAGGCCGCCGTCACCGACGATCCAGCCATGTGAGCTTCCGTTAAAATCGAGATGGAACAACTCGGCCTTTGATGGGACGATGATGCGATCCCACGTCTCACCGCCGTTAACCGTCCGCATTACAAGCGAATCGATCACGTTTCCTCGTTGATTCAGGATCGAGCCGATCGCGAGCCCTCGACGGCGGTCGGCGAAACGAATACTGAGAAAAACTGGAACCTGTCCTCGGCCTAGCGGAGTGCGGAGAATTGCGGTCTCTCGCCATGACAAACCGCCGTCGCTGGTTATAAAGAGCTTTCGCCCTGCGACCAGGTAGCCGTTGTTTTCGTTGCGAAAATAGATCTCGTTGATGTCTTCGGTTGTGTTCAGCGGATAGGCCTGCCAGCTGCGGCCGGCATCGACGGTTGACGCAAGAAAGCCTTGATCGCCCGCCACAAACCCTTTATTCGCAGAGGTGAAAAAGATCGCGACGAGGTCGCCCTTCGATTCTATGTTGTGTACTTTCCAGCTTTGCCCGCGAGCGTCTGTTGAGAAAATTGAAATGAAAATTATGGCTAAAACCGAAATCCGGACGAGATGAACCACTAAACTTCCCCCGATTTAGAATCAACTAACCATAATTTTAACTGCTTTCTACTCAAAACTCACCCCTAGCTGCCGATTTGCGGGCCTCGTCGCTCAGCAAATGAGAAGTTTAAGCCCGTTTGACGAGAAGGCAGCGACAGCTCGGTCGAGCCCCTCGCGTTTAATTCGTCACTCGATAGACCTGTCCGCGCCATACCACGACTACCTGTTCGCCGATCGACAGATATTGCGCCAGTCCCGACACAGTCGCAGCAAGCCGGAAATATTCGTCGCTTCCGAATACAACGGAGACTTCCTTTTGGCCCGAGCTTTCCGCATATTCAGAATCGACCCAGATATTATTCTGTAGGGTGAAATTCTTGTTTGCGAAAAACTGGTTGGTCGCCGTGTTATCTACTAGAATCCGCTCACGGGCGTCCTTCTCTTTGTCCTCAACGACCTGCGTGTTCGTACGCATCGAGTTCTGCTGAACGCTCATCTGGACGGCACCTGCTCCGCTCCGTTCGGCCATCTTCGCCGGTGCCGCACGCATGATGCTCTGGCGCCGAGCTGTGTCGGCAGCGTTAACGACGGTGCCATCGGTCGCAAGATACGACGTGTAGGGCGTGACAAGGCCGAACCTCGTGCCGAGGTCGGTCACTTCGTCGCGAAGTTCCTTTGTTTCGCCGTTCAGCCTTATCTGCTCGATCAGGGAGCCTACACGGCGGCTTGCCCAGAGACGCGGCAGAAAATCGTTCTCGTCATTCCGCAAAGGAAATTCCAGCCCGCGAAAGTTGAACGTCCGTACCTCTTTCTGATCTTTCCCGCGAAGAACGGCGGTTACGTTTCGTAGGTCGCTGCTGTTCTTGTAGCGTCCGATTATCGCGATCTGCATCCCGCGGAACAGGTCGCCGGGTTTTCGAGGATAGACAAACTCGGCATCAATCGAGCCAAGATCGACCTCAACATCGGACAGTACGGGCGAGCTCACCCTTGAGAAAAACGAGGAAACCTTTACCTCGAGATCTTCCTTAGGCTGAACATAATCCGAGATGCCGGCGTTCTCAGAGCCAAGCCGGTCGAGAAGAGCGGTGTTCACATCGTAGCCGAACCCGAACGGAAAAACCCTTATTCCGCTGCCTTCGACCGCCTTAAAGTTTTTGATTATGCCTTCGACGGATCGTTCGCCAACCGTCGGAAGCCCATCCGTCATGAACACAAGCATTTTCGGCCGATCGCTTTTGTCGAATTGTTTTGCGGCGGCAACGAGCGCATCGCTGATGTTGGTGCCGCCGGTCGGGCTTAATTTTTGGATGAAATCTTCGGCCCGCTTTTTCCCGGCCGCATCAGCGGAAATGGGGCCGCGTTCCATCAACCGCTCTTCGCCCGCAAAGCCGATCACGTTAAAGCGGTCACCGCTTCGCAACGTGCGAACGCCGAAAAGAAGGGCCGCACGCGCCTTTTCCATCTTTCCCTCGTCCGCCATCGATCCGCTCGTATCGAGTACGAATACAATGTCCTTGCTGACCAGTTCCCGCTCTGAGACGTCGTCTCTCGGCGAAAGCATCAACATGAAGTAGCCGTCGCGGCCGGGTTCGCGATGAGTGATAAGCGATAAGCCGAAGTCCTCGCCCGAGAGCCCGTAGAATAGCTGAAAGTCGTTGTTGTTATCCTTCGTCTCAAAGGTGATCGTGGCCGAAGTTTCCGACGTTCGCTTGACCTCGATGTTGTGAGACGGTGAGTAGATATTTCGAAGGGCTTGTTTTGCTTTGACTTCGATCATGCCGGAAACGGTACCAAATTTCTGAGGGACTGCAGGCGTTTGGGTAATTTGCTGCGGGTGTGGACGGCCCCAGACGTTTCGCCCCGTTCCAAGCGGGTACTTAAATGACGCAGTGCCTGATTCTGCTTTGAGAACCTGAGTGTAGATCAACTCCAGCTTCTTGTCCGAATGCGGCGGTATCGGAAAGATGGATGCCTGAAACAGATCCTTGCCCGCATACTCGAGCAAGCCGGGATCCCGCTGGCGTCGGACGATCTCGTCGTATATCCGCCTCGCTTCTTCCCTCGACCGCACCTCACCGACCAGCCTCTTTCCGTTCTCCCAGATCGCGAATTCGACAATTGAAGCAGTTTCCGGGATCGGGAAAAAGTAGGTTCCCTCTAGCGTGTATGGCGTGTCGTTGCGAAAGACCTGCTCGACGTGTGTCCGGGCGACCTGGCCGTCGATCTTCGTGTCAATGTTGATCGACTTTACCGGCAAAGCGTTCGGCAATGGCATCGGCCTGGGAATCGGTCTCGGCCGGCACGGCCTGATGTCGCAAATGATCGGGACGACGACGCCCTGGGCGTTCGCGGGCAGCGTAAGTGCAAATCCGGGCAAGAAGTTCAACGCGGCGAATAAAGCGATCCTGAGTTTCATAGCTCTTTACATTTGGAGGGAGGATTTCTATCTGTCTTTATTGGAACGAAGCGAGCCGCACCCGCTTGCAAGGAATTTTGCAACAATTTGCGGGCGGGGTTGTGTTTAGCAGTATAATGGGCGGGTATGGCTATGAATCGAATATTTTTAACGACACGTTTGATCCTTTTCACGGGCTTTTCAGCCATATTTCTCGCGATTCCGTGTACCGCACAGGAACCTGCTAACGGCAAGGTCGTGGACCAGCGGTGCAACATGGAATTTGCCAAGTTCCTGGTCGATCAACAGGCCGCTGAGAGTAAGTCCGTCACCGAGACGGACAAACGCATCCGTATCCTCATAAGGTCGGCTGATTTTGTATGGAAGATCGATCAGCCGGTCGCGCGCGGCTATTTCTCCGAAGCGTTTAAGGTCGCAACGGAAAGATTTCGCGAAAAGGGATTTGAGCGCAAAGACGACCGCGGAATACTCGAGATCCTGCCGGACCATCGTTTCGAGGTGATACGGGCAATTGCACGCCACGATTCAGAATGGGCGCGGCGTTTGACGGAGCAGGCCTTAAAGGAGTTCGAAGAGAGTTCTTCGGAGCGGAGGGACGCTTTTGACAAGACGCGCGAGATACAGGAAATTAGCCGGGTCGCTCTCGAGAGCCTCAAAACGAACCCTGAACTGAGCCTGCACCTGTATCGCCGGATAATGAAATACCCGCTGGATTCCCATTGGTTCTTTGCTCTGCCATCCGTCGCACGGCATGACCGCCAATTCGCCGATAGGCTTTACACCGAGCTCCTTTCGGTCTATGCGAATGAAACTCCGCGACGGCTGCTCTTTCTTTCGGCCTATCCATTCGCGGCTAACCGGCCGCTTGGCATCGACCGGCTCAGCTATTCGATGTCGATTCACGAAGGCTTTGAACCGAACATCGCACTCCAGCAAAGGTTCATCGATGTCTTCCTGCGTCGTGCCGGAATTTTCTTGAGCGACCCGGCGAATCTGGCGAAGCCGCCTGAACAGCATTATCACCCCGAACCGCTTTATATCCTGACGACGGTGCAGGAACTTGAGCCGATCGTGATCGAGCGTTTCCCGCAATTGATGCAGCGTTTGTCCGTCGCCCGGGCAGAGGCAAGCGCCGCGATCAACGACGATATGCGAAAAAGGCTGGCCGACGAAGCGAGGCGTGGTGAGAATTTCGCCCTCGGTTTCGATGAGCGGCTCAAGCAGATCGAGAAGGCGGAAAGCGACGGCAAGCTGACCGATTGGATGATCGTGCAACTTCTTATCTGGGATGTTAATTCAAGAACGGAGGAGCAGTTCGCAAAGGTCGAACCCTGGCTTGAGAAGATCCAGATCGACGAAACGAAGGTCGCGATACAGGGGTATTTCTGGTTTCACCGCGGGAAGCGGGCCGTTAAAGACCTCCGTTTCAACGACGCCCGCCGTTTTGCCGCACGCGTGCCGGAGATAGATCACCGAGCGATCCTGTTCTTCGATATTGCCGAAGCCCAGCTGAAAGACCTGAACGAAGCGGCTGCCGTTTATGAAACGCTGGCTGAGGTTGGAAGGATCGCACGCCAGTCAGGTGATTCGATCGCAAAGGCCCGCGTCTTGCTTGGCCTTGCGAGCCTGTACGAGAATGTGAATCATACATTCGCGATCAACGAACTCAGCGACGCGGTAAAGGTATTGAATAAGCTGAAAGACCCAGACATCCTGACGATGTCAATCCGCCAACAAATAAGAGGAAAGGACTTCAGCTCTTTTACATCGTACTCGGTGCCCGGTTACGACTTGGAATCGACCTTCTCTTTGCTGAGCAAGAACGACTTCGATCTGCCGCTCTCCAACGCCATGGCGCTCGAAGACAGGTATCTGAAGACGCTTGCGGTAACTGCCGTTGCTCGTAAATGCATCGAGCAACCGGCGGCGAAGGTGGAAGGACCTACGGAAAACTAGGCTGGATCAAAAATTATTGGGGTCGTCGGCCAGGGCATCGTCGATCTCTTTCTCAAGTTTCGACCGCAGCCTTTCGACCATCGCTTCGGACCGCTGGAGGTTTTGGTCGAGCGAGGTTCTGGTCCGCTGAATTTCGGTTAGTATCGACTGCAGATTTGTCCGCTCGACCTCGAGCTGGCGCTTTCTCATATCTCGAAGGGCCTCAGGACGCAAAGTTCCTGCAAAGGCCACTTCCCTTTCGATAGCCTCAGGACGAATGTTACCCTCGATCATGTCGAGCTTCGTTTTGATAGTGCTTTCCTTTTCGATCATCTCGAAAAGCTGTTTTCGAAGCGATTCCGACCGCTGCTCGGCCTTGTTCAGGATATCGAGGTTCAGAAGCAGGCGCTTTTGCTTTTCGTCGCGGTCATTCTTTGACTGCGATTCAAGTCCGGCAACGCGCGCTCGAAGATCGGCTATTATACGAGCGCTTTCGCTTTCGTCCGGATCCGTTTCCGAGGAGCGATTCTCCTCAGGCTTAACGATCTCTACGGGCACGATCTCTGGAAAATCGTCGGCCCGGCTGATGACCTGTACGGTTCCGGCACCGGTCGTCGGGACCGGTGTCGCCGAGACGGTCGGCATTCGCTTTCGCCGGGTGCCCTGCCCGTAAACGTCAGCAGAAACCGCAAAAAGGCAGAGTGCCGCTGCCAGCATGCCAATACTACCGAAACCGACGATACGGATCTTATCTTGCATAAAAACCTCTAATTCTTGGACTCTTTGTCCGATATGAAATCGCCGCGGACAAGCTCGATCGCATTCTTCGCGAGCCCGACAAACGGGATCGCGTCAAAACCGGAATTGACCAGCCCCCGGATCAGGCCTTTTTTGCGAATGTCGCTGCCGACTAATACGACCACGACGACTGCCCCGCCAAAAGGGAGCATTTTCGCTCCTCGTTTCGCAAGCTGCCATCCACCGGCGTGCAATATCGTTCTCTGCAAACTCTTAGCTTTTGTAGCCATAAACCCCAATAAAGTCTATACTTGCTTTGATCTGATGACAACAACATTCTTTTATTTGCACGTTTCCGACACGGAAATGTTCCCCTAAATAGAAGTTATGACTCTCAAGGCTTTCGGCATCTCGTCGCGCTCAGCGGAACGTTGGCTGCTTCGTGACGTTAGCTTCGAATTCGCCCCCGGTCAGATACTCGGCGTTTTCGGCGATGGGGATTCCGGGAGAACAGCCTTACTTGACGTGCTTTCCGGGGTTCGAAAGGCTGACGCCGGCGAGATCTGGCTTGACGAAGAGGAGCTGTTGAGATCCGGTGCGCTCTCTAAAATAGCCAATTCATTTGACGGCAGGCCTCGTGCTGAGAAAGGCGGATGGCTCGCCCGCATATTCGGGAAAGATCCTCCGTCCTATCCACATCGACCCGACGTGAACGCCGATATAACATCGACAGACTCATCCATCGTAGTATTAGATGCACCGTTTTCGCATTTGACCCTTGCTGAAAGGCAGGCAGAACTGTTGCGCCTGAAGGGTATAATTCTTGCCAAACGGAAATACTGCATTTTTACATCAGTTGATTTTGACGATCTGATGCTGGCTTGCGACTCGATCGTGGTGCTTTCGAACGGAGATGTGGCACAGATCGGGACGCCAGAAGAGGTGTATTGCAGGCCGGCAACGCGTGAGGTCGCAAGGCTCACCGGCCGCAGCAATATTTTTGAAGCGAGGCGACTAACTTCATCAAAGGCCGATGTGCCGGAATTTCAGACGATCGAGGGATCGCATCGCATTGTCACCGAGAGGTTCGACAAACGAATTCTCGGGCCATTGAATCAAAACGTCTTTCTTGCGATCCGGCCGGAGCATATCTCGATCTCGTTCGGGGCCTCGTTTCCCGAAGACAATGTCGTCCGGGCTGTTGTGGAAAAGGTGGATTTCTTAGGCCCTATCACTTTGGTGCAGTGCAACGCAGGCGAGCTTCGGCTGGTGGTTACCGTGGCACGCTTGGTCGGCCTGAACATCGGGGAAGAATGCTTGCTAAGCCTGCCGCCGGACCGAGTCAGGGTCTTCACAAAATGACAATTCTTAGGTCCCTTTAAGGAGCCGTATTTGTCGCCTGGAAGCTCAAGTTCGTCATATTTCCGGTGACCGATACATTTTGCTGGGCAAAAGTATATCGTTTCGCGGAAATGTTGACGGTGTAATTCTGGCCGCCGGCGACGCTGGTGAAGTTGAAATACCCGAGGTGATTGGTCAAGCCTTCACGGACCCCACCCTGTGTATCCGTCAGGCGAACCTTCGCATTAAAAACGCCACGGCCGCTTTGCGAGATGACCCTGCCAGAAATTGCATGAAACGCCTGGCCCGCCGACGGCGACCAGTTGTAAACGACAAGCGAGTAGTTCTGGTCGGTGGCGTCGCCGTTGTAAAGCACACCGTCGCCGTTAAGTGCCCTTGCCGTTACAGTGACCTGAAGCGCCGATCCGACGGGTACACCAGCCCGCAGGAAAACGTTCTCTACGTTGTTGCGATTGTCTGCGTTCCCACCTGTAACCGACACTCCGTTGGAGAAAACATTGCCCTTGTAAGTGACGCCGCCGACATTGACCGTCAGGTCGAGATCGTTGACCAGCGCCGGGTCGCTCGTTCCCGGCGGATCGCTCCAAACAAGTGTTACGCGAACCGGCTTTGTCGAACTCGCAACGCTGCCGGACAGTTGGAAGCCCTGCCCCGGAGCATCAAGAGCCACCTCCTGATTAATATATTTAACGCCTACGCCAGGATTCATCATGAACTTAAGGTTTGGGCGTCCCCAGCCTTCGCTGCCATTCGGGATCGAAGCGCCGGTGTTCTCTCCGTTCAGATCAACCGCGGAATTTATCAAAGCAGCTTTGATCAATGAAGGCATTGGGCGCTGGCCGAAATTGTTGTTTTGGTAATAGTTCGCGAACAGGGCGGCAACCCCTGATATGTTCGCCGCGGCATGTGATGTTCCGTTGCTCCAACGATGAGCCGAGTCAATATTCCCACTCAGCGAATTCGATCCGGACCGCCCTCCCGTGACCCCGGCACCCGGCGCGACGATGTCGGGCTTGATCCGACCGTCGGCTGCAGGGCCGCGGCTCGAGTCCGACGCAAGATCGTCCATGTTGTTCGCGTTCGGACCCCCAAGTTCGCTCCGCAGGTTTTCCGTGCTACCGACTGCGATCAGATTCTTTGCTGCTTTTGGCCGTGTCAATCCAATGAACCCTTCATTGCCGGCGGAGAAGATCAGCGTGATGGGGTCGGCAGCCGGGTGAACGGTCGACGCGTCAAGAACTATTCCGTCGAACATGCTTTCCATCGTCGAATAGGCATTGCTATTCGTACCGTTGCCCCAGCTATTGTTGCTGATCATCGCGTGAGCGCCGTTTGGTCCGGGTGTGGATACGCTGTCGTTGTAAACATCAGCATCGGTACCGGTATAGCCGCTCTTATTGCGCGGAATGTTCACGATATGGGCCCGCGAGGCAATGCCCTTACCGTAGTTGTAAAAAAGGTTGTCCAGCTGCCCGAATGGGGTCGAGCCCGCAATCAGCGTCGCGTTGAAATGGCCATGGCCTGACGCGCCGCTCGTTGTTCCGCGTAGGGGCCCGTTAACCGCATTCAGCGAAGTGAGATAAAAGCCACCCTCGCCCGGGATGCCGACACCGTCGTCTACCACTGAAACCGTAATATTCGTACCGTCTGCTCCAAACTGCGTCAATGGATCGAAGCTTGGGCCAAGTATTGTGGTTTGGTCGATATAGTTGCCGCCAAGGATCTGGCCGGCCCGCTCATCTTCATTTCGCGTACGGACAAATGCCTCAACCGTCACAACATCAGGCATTCCTGCGATCGTCTCGACCTTGTCCAAGGGAAGTTCCGCTCGAACAAGATTGAAGTAATTGTTCTGAAGCGGTGTCACTTGAATCACGGAACCGGTAAAGCTCTCCTTAAACTCTGAGATGAACCCGTTAAGGTCGGCCCTCGAGAATACAGCAATATCAAACACGGCAACGCCCTTTTTCGTAGATTCGATCGGACTGATGCCACGGGCAAGGGCTTTTCCACCTCGTGCCGAGTTCAACTGATCCTTAAAAATGGCACCGAGTTTTTGTTCTGGCTTATAGCTTCCTATCCAGCGGACGCGTGAATGATCGGCAAGCCGGGCGATAGCATCCGAATCGCCGTAAACGAATAAAGCCTGGTGGGGCACGTACTGCAATATCTGAACGCCGGCATCGCGGACGCTTTTGAGCCACTCGTCGGTAGCGGTTCCGCCAAATTGGACGACATAATAGCCCTTACCGTTCGAGGTTGCGGCTACCCCAAGCCGAAGCGAGCCCTCCGGCGGCGACTTCATCGGGTCAAAGGATGCTCCCGGCAGATGAATCGTGGTTTCGATCTCTTGCTCGTCAAGGCCGACGTTCTTTGCAAGCAATGAGGGTGACTTTGCCACGATCACGAACCTTCCATAATCCTCGACAACAGTTCCAAGCGTCGCGGCCCGTTCCCTTGCGGGCTTGTCGGGAGTATCAATACGCGAAAGAAGCAGCGAACTGTTCCGGATGGCTTCGGTGACATTATCCGACCCTGAGAGATTCAAGCTCGCGTTGGGTGCCCGGATAATGCTCGAAACAAAGGCCTCTGGCCGTGCGGTAAATGTCGTCTCGTAAACAAAAAGTACAGAGATCGAAATGACAATGGCCGCAAAAATACGTCGGCCATCCAAAAACGTGCTCATCGGACAATTTCTCCTACCAGCGTACTAAAAGGTTTAACAGTTACAGAAAGAACAATTTAGCACAGTTTTCCGAGATTTTCCATACATTTTGATTGCGGGTTGCATAGCGGCCTTTTGATGATTGGTTCGCGACCTGCGGGGTGTCGGGAAAGTCGCAGAAAAAGGCGATCCGAAACTTTAGCTTTGTTTCCGATCGCCACTTTCAGGTCGTTTCTGGACTTTCGACAAGACCGAGACGCTCCAACGACTCTATAGACCTAAATTGAAGGAGAAAGAATGACCTGGACCCGGCGGTTCTTAGCGCGATTTGCGTTTGTTGTATTGGGTGCAACCGGGATCGCTGCGGCAAACCCTTTGGCTTCGATTCGGCCGCCGGCAACACCAAATCCAGCGAGCCTTTCGCCGATCGCCTGTGATCGCCTCTGTGTTAAATTCGAAAGTTCCTCTTCAGTACCGCGATTGTCGGTGTGCGATTCGATAACGACGCGATAGTCAGTGTTCTCGTTCAGGATCTGTGCGATCGAGCTTAGCTTCTCGTCCGCGTTCGGTGCAAAGTCAACCGAACGGATCGTCGCCCAGAAGTTTTCCGGAAGTGTGACCACGATGCCTCGATCGTTCTTTTCGACAGCACCGAACCTCCTTAGCGACTGCATGAGGGCCGGCTGTGCCGCGATGATGTTGGCAACCCGCTCGTCCCGGGCACGCTGTTCCTCGGCGGTCCGCTGGGCATTTTCTATCGATTCGAGCCGGGACTTCGCATTGTCGGCTTCCACACGTGTTCGACCCAGTTCCTCTCTCAAGCGGCCATTCTCAGCGCGGAGCTCGCGCACCTGTCCCGAATAATTAAGACTATCTCGTTCGGCAAGTTCGCGATTTCTAATTTCGCCGGCCAGCTGCTCTTTCAGGTTTTCGATCTCATCCAGAGCTTCCTGATAACGGTTCTCCATTCCCCTGATCTCGGCATCTGTTCGGGAGCGTTCGGCCCTCTTCTCGCGTGCGTCCTTCCTAACGACAGCGGAGTTTTCAGCTTTGACCGCCGCGCTGATCGACTGTCTCGCCGTGATATCGACATCATCTTCCTTACCGCCAGCTCGCCATGCTTCTTCTGCATTTGCAAGCAGAGATTCAGCCTCTTGAAGTTCAACCTGCGCGTCTCTGTCGGCACCGGCGAACCGGGCCAGGGCGACGGCCTGTTTCGCCTGGAGAATGGTAGATGGAGTCTTCGAATAATCTACTTCGGCGATCTCCGGCGTGCGCGAATCGCGAAAATAATCACTTGAATTACCAAAATATTGGATCGATGGTGTCGTGATCATCGTACGGCCGGAACGGGTGTAAGGGCTAAGGTTCTCGAGCATGATCTCCTGGCTCGGACGGGAAACAAGAAAATGCGGCTCGGCAGTTACGATCAAAGCAAATGTTTGAAGCTTCGTCGTGACGCTTATTTTCGAATCGAATTCGAAAAATCCTCGTCGCTTGATCTCGCCGAGGTTATCGACCTGCCCTTCCGGCGAAACTGCCCAAAGTACATAGGTGGCATAACCGGCACCGAGCTCGAACGGCCTCGGCATTTTCGAAACACTCAGCTCGATCTCGCTGCCATTCCGGCTCGTACGTCTGATCTTCGCCTCGCCCTTCATTCGTGGGAACCGTGTCGTCCCGCGAAACTGGACATAAACCAATTCGTTCAACGGGTAGGTGATCGCCGTCGTCCTTCGCGGAACGTCGACCTGTGCGATGGCAACGCTTGACAGCGAAACTAACAGGGTGAAAGCGAAAACACCGGCTAACTTTCTGTAATTGTTCATGATTTTGATCTCCGAAAAGAGGCGTGCAAGAAAAAAGATGCCATATTACTTCGGCAAGTTGCAACCTTTAACGTCTTGGACATTGCGTCCTGTTCTCTAGTATATTCGTCTTTTCTTGCCCAAAATGAATGATTTCAAGCGGCTTTTGAGTTATGTGCGTCCGCACCGGGTCAGCTTTTCGCTGGCTGCGATAGCGATGGTTCTTGCGGCATTGTTCGAAATCGCCACCGGAGCTTTGCTCATTCCGATCTTCAACCAGTTTGATCAGCTGCCCGGCCCGCCTTCCCCAACGCTCTTTAACCTACACCGGCTTGTTCCACAGGACGATTGGTTTAGGGCTTGGGTAGCGCTCGGAGCAATGCTGATGAGCTTCACAATACTAAAGGGGATCGCCGAGTATTTTTCATCTTACATGATGGCAAAGATCGGCCAGACCGTGGTTCTGGACCTGCGGAAGCAGCTTTACGATCATATCCTCAAGCAGTCCACATCGTTCTTTGAACGCCACCGGACGAATTTTCTGGTCTCGCGTCTTGTCGTTAGCTGTTCGGCGATCGAGTACGCAGTATCGGCCAACCTGCGAGACGTACTCCGTGAGAGTCTTTTGTTATTGTTCCTGCTGGGTGCGGCTTTTTTCTTAAATTGGCGTTTGATGATCGCAGCGATAATCCTGGCCCCGATCATTGGTTTTCTCACGACCAGATTCAGCAAGTCTTTGCGACGGCTGGCCGAAGAATCGTTCGAAGGCAATAAGTTGTTGACCGACGTCGCTCAGGAAACCCTTTCTAATCAAACCATTGTCAATGCATATTCCGCACAGGATCGGGAAAGGTCCCGATTTGCTCGTGCCGCCGCGATAATCGCAAAGGCAAATCTTCGCTCGGGGAAAATTGCCGCCACCTCGCCGCCACTTATCGAGTTCATCGGCATGTCGTCGATATTGGTGCTTCTTTATTTTGGCCTGCGGTCTATCAATACCGCGGAAATGGATGCCGCACAGTTCTTCGGATTCCTTTATTTCCTGTTTCGAAGCTACGATCCTATCCGCCGGATCTCGCGGCAGCATAACGAGATCTCGAAGGCCTTTGCTGCAGCGAAAGACGTCTGGAATATCCTGGATGAAACGGACATTCTGCCCGAGAAAGCCGACGCGGTCGAGCTGAAGCCGTTGAAGGAAAAGATCGCCCTCAGGGATGTAGGCTTTCGGTACGCGAATGATCCGGATAAGAAGATCCTTGATGGCGTGACCTTTGAGATCCGAAAAGGGACGATGGTCGCCTTAGTCGGTGAGAGCGGCGGCGGAAAGTCTTCGCTGATCAAATTGGTCCAAAGGCTGTATGACCCTACCGATGGAAGCATTCTGTGGGACGAAACAGACCTCCGCGATGCGAAACTCTTAAGCCTGAAACGGCAGATCGCGCTTGTCACGCAGGAGACCGTCCTTTTCAACGAGACGGTTCGATATAACATCTCTTACGGCGATCCGATGGCCGGCGATGAAGAGATCGCCGAGGCAGCCCGCATTGCCTTTGCCGACGACTTCATTAACGAACTGCCCAAGGGTTACGATACGATAGTCGGTGAGCGAGGGATACTGCTATCCGGCGGACAACGCCAACGGCTCGCGATAGCCCGTGCGGTATTGCTCGACGCACCTGTCCTGATCCTCGACGAGGCCACTTCGGCACTTGACACTGAATCTGAGAGGCTTGTGCAGAAAGCTCTGGCTAACCTGATGCAGAACCGGACCTCGATAGTGATCGCCCATCGCCTTTCAACTATAAGACGAGCAGATAGGATAGTCGTCATGGAACGCGGCCGTGTGATCCAGACCGGAACGCACGCTGAACTAATTGAAAGCGGCGGCAAATACAAACGCCTTTATGAGCTTCAGTTCGCCGAGGAGGATTCATCCGAACCGACATTTGTCGCGACCGGCCTTAGCTGAGCGACTATAAAAATATGAGATCAATGACAGGATACGGCAAGGGTTCAGCGACATCCGACGGCATTGCGGTGGCCGTTGAGCTGAAAAGCGTGAACAATCGCTTTCTCGACGTCTCGCTAAAACTTGGCAGCGACCTTCAGGATATCGAGTCCCGGATCAAGCGGGTTGTCACGGACCGCTTGTCCCGCGGCCGTATCGACGTGAACCTGCAGTTCGAGAGAACCGCCGAGGTCTCGTTTGAGCTAAATCGCCCGCTAATTTCCGGATTTCTTTCGGCAATGAAAGAGATGAGGGACGAGTTTGAATTGTCCGGCGAACCGGACATAAACGTGATCGCTCGCCTTCCAAACGTCATGGCTCCCAAAAAGGAAGAGACCGATGAAGCATTTGCGGCTGCCGTCGTAACGGCCTTGTCGCTGGCCCTCGATGATCTTGAAGCGATGCGAGGTAAAGAAGGCTCGATGTTGAAGGAAGAGCTTGCGTCCAGGTTAAATGCGATAGAAAAGCTGCTTGCTCCGATCACCTCCGAATCGGCCACAGTTGGCGAAGAATATCAGCAAAGATTGACACGTCGGATAACAGAAATGCTCGCCCGAAATGAGACACAGATCGAACTGGACCAGTCGAGACTTGCGCAGGAGGTCGCTTACATCGCCGAACGAGCGGATATTTCGGAAGAGATCGCTCGACTGCAGAGCCATCTCGAGCACTTCCGGCAAATAATTGAGGAGGAAAAGGAGGTCGGCAAACGCCTCGATTTTCTTACGCAGGAGCTGAACCGCGAGGCCAACACGATAGCGTCGAAAACAAACAACATCGCCGTGAAGGAAAATGCGCTTCAGATCAAAAGCGAAATAGAAAAGATCCGTGAACAAGTGCAGAACATCGAGTAGGCGGCCAATGTTTGGCAAGTTGAACGCTTCTGACCACCGAGCACTGTTATGACAGGCAGCCTCATTATAATCACAGCGCCGTCGGGCGGCGGAAAGGGTACGCTGATCTCCGAGCTGATGAAGAGCGCGATAGGGGTCGGCTACTCGGTCTCCTACACCACCCGCCCGCCTCGCGTCGGCGAGGAAGATGGGAGGGACTATTCGTTCATATCTGAGCGGGAATTCGAACGCCTTATCAACGAAGGTGAATTCCTCGAGTTTGCCCGCGTCCATGGAAATTATTACGGCACATCGCGGGCTCGGGTCGAAGCCCTCATCGAAGCCGGCGTCGACGTGATACTAGAGATCGATGTGCAGGGGGCAGAAAACGTACTGAATTCGGAACCCGAGGCGGTGAGCATCTTTGTCCTCCCGCCTTCATTCGAAGCTCTTGCACAGCGCCTTAGATCACGAAACACCGAAGCTGCAGACCAGCTTGCACTTCGCCTGCGGAATTCATTCGATGAAGTAAAAAGGTACTCAGAGTTTACGTACGTCGTTATCAACGACAATATTCCCGACGGCGTCCGAAGGCTTGAGTCGATAATTCTCGGCGAACGTCAACGCCGAACTCGACAAACCGATGCCATCCGAGCTATTCTAGATAGTTTCGAGGTTTCGAAAACATTGGAGAGCGAGGAATAACGTTCGTTAATATGGCCGATAAGATCGAAGAGAAAGTCGAAGAGGTCGAGCAGGAGGATGAGATCATCGATCCCCCAGAAATTGACTCAAAATACCGGATGATCATTTTGGCAGCACAGCGCAGCAAACAGCTTCAGCGTGGTGCCAATTCACGGACGGATATCGATATTCGAAAGAGCAAACCCACGCGAGTAGCTCTGAAAGAACTCGCTGAACGGCGGGTGAATTTTAGGATAATCGATTAATAGCAAAGACGCTGATCCGCAATAGTACCGAGGCCGTTCGATTGAATGATCGAACGGCCTTTTCGTTTTTCGTTAAGTTTGCTTTTCAACGGGAACAAATAACCGGGCGGAATCGATTACAGCGTCTATCAAGAAAGTTCCGCACCTACATTCCTTTGTAATCCGGCCCGCCGCCTCCTTCGGGCGTGACCCAATTGATTATCTGGTAGGGATCGGCGATATCACAAGTCTTGCAATGGACACAGTTAGAGAAGTTCACTTTTAGCTCACGCCGATCTGTCTTTTCGCTGAATTCCATCTCATAAACCGCAGCCGGACAGAATTTCTCGCAAGGGTTCCCATATTCCTCTGCACATTTTGTCGCGCATAATTCGGTATCAAGTACGCGCAAATGCGACGGCTGGTCCTCGTTATGAGCCACGCCGGCGTGAAAAACATCCGTGACCTTGTCAAAGGTCAGTTCCTTATCGAATTTTAGTTCAGCGTATCGCTTCGGATCGGTATGCCCGTGTCGGTGGTTGATATGCTGCATCCGCTCATGTCCGGCGATGTGATGCTCTTTCGGCATAAAGCCCCAAGCCAGTCCATTTGTCAGGTACTGAAGGCCTGAATTTATTAATCCCGACCAGCGGCCGCTTTGAAATGCCGCGTGAAAATTCCGCACCGCGTAAAGCTCGTCGTAGATCCAGCTCAGATTGACCTTCTCCTCAAAATGGCGCAGCGTCTTCGACGTGAAATCGCCGTGCTCGAAAGCTCCGATTATCGTTTCAGCCGCAAGCATTCCGCTCTTCATCGCGGTGTGAATACCTTTTATTCTTTGGCCGTTCAGGAACGACGCACAGTCACCGACAAGCAGCACACCATCAGCGTAAAGCCGCGGCATCGTGTAATACCCGCCGGCGTTGATCGTCTTTGCCCCGTATTTGATCATCTTCCCGCCCTTTAGGATTTCGGCGACCTTCGGGTGCGTCTTGAACTTCTGAAGTTCGGCATGGGGATCGATAGTCGGGTCGAGATAATCGAGGCCGGTGACGTATCCGATACTGACAGAGTTATTCATTAGACCGTAGATCCATCCGCCGCCGTAGGTCTTCGTGTCCGACGGAAAACCGAGCGTATGCACGACCTTGCCTTCTGGAAAATTGCCGGCCGGGAGCTCCCACAATTCTTTGACGCCAAGCGAAAAGACCTGCGCTTCTTTTCCGTCGTCCAACCCGAGGCGTGCGGTTACCTGCTTTGCCAATGATCCACGCGAACCTTCGCCGAGCACCGTAACCTTAGCCAGCAGATCCACGCCTGGTTCAAAATTCCCTTTTTGACGGCCTTCCTTGTCGATGCCCTTATCGCCCGTGCGTATGCCGATCACACGATTGTTCTCGTCATAAATAACTTCGGCGGCGGGAAACTCCGGGAAGATATTGATGCCAGCCTCCTCGCATTTCTCAGCCAGCCATTCGCACATCTTGCTCAAGGAGACGATGTATTTGCCTTTGTTCTTAGTTAGATACCACGCCTCATCCTCAGTCACGACGGTATCGACCGGAAAGCCCTGCTCGAGAAAATCAGGCATCAGTTCACGGATGGCGATAGGATCCATCACGGCACCCGACAAGATATGGGCACCCACATACGGCCCTTTTTCGACGATTCCGATCTCGATCTCGCCGACCTTGCTGCCGTGCCGCAAACCGCGATCGACCAACTCGTCGTGCTCAGCAATACTGTTCTTTAAATGCAGCGCCGCTGCCAGATTCGCCGGCCCCGCCCCGACAAACACAACGTCCATCTCAATCTGTTCGCGTTCGATCATAATCTCGTAAGAAACCGCTTGCGTATTTGGTCGACCGGTTCACAAACAATGGGTCGACGTCCAATATGTGAGAATTATATCAGACCAAAACAGGACACGACGTTCGCTAGATTGGAGCGAATAGGTTTCGCTTAATCCTTGAACTGCTCGATATAGTCGTCGAGGTCTTTTTGCAGTTCTTTATTTCGATTGAAGCCGCGCTCGTTAATGAGACCTATGAGGTTGCTGGTCTTAGCGATCTCGTCTCGATTCGCGGACTTAATGAGGTAACGCAGATCAATGATATCTTGGGGTCGGACATCCCAATCTGCAGACAATAGCTTCATAGCGATCAGAGACGGAACAGACGCAAGCTTAACCACAAACCCCGGAAATACCTCGAGCGAGGTCGCGTCGGCTATGACTTCATTTTCAATACCGGATGTCGCAAACAAGAGGTCGACAAAAACTTCGACCTCGCCACCAGAAATGAGCCTTACGGTCGCAAGGCGACCATCCTCTTCTCTTTCCAGGAACATCGCAATCCGAAATCCGGCACGTCTGAGCGATTCAACAATCGACTCGGCCTCTGCATCTCCTTCGACAGAGATCGCAAAATCCACGTCTTTAGTAAAACGCTCAATTGTACGAAGCGAGACCGCAATTCCGCCTACCAATGCAAACTCTACGCGGAGCCCGCGAAGGTGTTCGGCGACGGTCTTAACGTATTCTTCGAGATGATCGATCAATTGTAATGATTGAAGCGAGCCACGTCGCCAACACGTCCTACTCCATCTCCAAATTCGGCTCCGGGACGCACGCGGTACCATCTGCTCAACTCTTCGTTGATTTGGCGCGGAGTAAGATCGGGACGCTCTTGACGCAGTTTATGAAGAAAGGCCCTTTCACCAAGACGCCTGAGTTCCATCAGAAGTTGAAACCGAGCGACACCGTTTTCCATATACATATTATACCACGACCGCGAAAAACTTAATTACGACTCAACTTGCTTCTTCAAGCTTTCTGCGTAAGGAGCCCTAGCAACTCCTTTTTCCGTAATTATCGCCGTCACAAGCTCATTTGGCGTCACATCAAAGGCATAATTGCTCACAAGCGTGTCGTTCGGTGTAAGTTGGATGTCTTTGACGTGTGTTACCTCACGGATATCCCGTTCTTCGATGGGGATCTCGTCGCCGGTTGGGCAGTTCAAATCAACCGTCGAAAGCGGGGCGGCGACGTAGAATGGAATGCCGTGGCGGTGAGCGAGAACAGCGACCATGTAAGTTCCGATCTTGTTGGCAACGTCGCCGTTCGCAGCGATCCGATCGGATCCTACGACCACGGCGTGGACGCCACCCTTTTTCATAATGTGGCCGCTCATGTTGTCCGTGATAAGCGTGACGGGAATGTCGTCTTCCATCAGTTCCCACGCGGTCAGCCGGGCACCCTGCAGATACGGCCTCGTTTCGTCCGCGATCACGGAGATATTCTTGCCCTGATCTACAGCACCTCTAATAACGCCGAGTGCCGTCCCCCAAACGCCGCCCGTCGCCAATGCTCCGGCGTTACAATGTGTGAGAACGACTGAATCATTCTCAATGAGCTCACCGCCGAACTTTGCGATCATCCGTTGGGCTTCAATGTCTTCATCGTGAATGGCCTTCGCGTCGTCGAGCAAGATCTGCTTGATCTCGCTGACTGATTTCCCTTCGGCTTTCGCCTTTTGGAAAGTACGCTTCATTCGGTCGATCGCCCAAAAGAGGTTCACCGCCGTCGGCCGCGTTTTGGCCAATACGTCCGATGCGTACTCAAGTTCGTCGGCGAGGTCATCGACATTGGTACCGACAAATGTCTTTGCGGCGAGCGCAACTCCATACGCCGCGGAAACACCGATCGCGGGCGCGCCGCGGACAACCATCTCCTTAATGCCGGTAGCGACCTCATCGTAGGTTCGCAGCGTCAGCCATTTTTCCTCAGTCGGGAGCAGACGCTGATCGAGCATCAGCACGCCTTCGTCGGCCCACTTGACCGGAATGATGTTTAGTTTCATAAATCTCCAAAGCACTAACTTTACGAAAAGTGAGGCCTACACTCAAGAAAACCGAAACTTTTGCACTGCAACCTGACGTTTATAGAAGAAAAATGATAATAGAGCACACACTTGATCAGCTTCATTCTTCCGTGACCAATCGCTGGTATCTGCAGCTTTTTACCGTGTTCACACGGTGCCTTCTGGCGATCGGCTTTATTCCGCCGAGCATCCCGAAGATCCTGCACCAGCCATTCTCGGTCCTCCCGGATACACATCCCGTCGGGGCTTATTTTAATGCGCTCTACAACACCGGATATTATTATGACTTCATCGGTTGGACCCAACTTTTCGCGGCCCTCCTGCTCCTAATACCTCGTACGTCGCATCTCGGCGCACTGATGTTTTTGCCCATAATCGTGAATATTGCCGTACTGACCTCGTCAGTCGGCTTCAAGGGCACATGGCTGATCACGATACTGATGTCTCTTGCAGCCGTATATCTCGTAGCGTGGGAATATGACAGGCTGAAGCCGATTTTGTTTCGGAACCGGATAGGCAGGCCGGAGTTTCCAACCTGGGCGTTTCTTGCGATCCCGCTGCTTTTCGCGGCGGGTGGTTTCGTGTGTTCGGCGCTCGGGGGTTGGTTCCTGCTCGGCGGCGATCCGTGGTTCTGGAAGAGGAATTTTGTGTTGGGCGGACTGGGGCTCGCATTTGGGTTAGCCGTAGCTTTACATTATCGGTTTATGCCTACGGGTCGGCTTCGTGAAAGCTGATACGAGGGGTAGTGTATCTCTAAAATGAATGAATTCTTTGACGGCCGACTGATTGTCAAGGTCGGCGATCTAACCGAAGAAAAAACGGATGCGATCGTCAACGCCGCTAATTCAACGCTTCTCGGCGGGGGCGGAGTTGACGGCGCGATACATGACAAGGGCGGCCCGGTGATAATGGCCGAATGCCGCAAACTTCGCGAGTCGACGTTACCGGCTGGCCTTCCGACAGGAGATGCGGTTATCACCACCGGCGGAAACTTACCGGCGAAATACGTTATCCACACGGTCGGCCCGATCTATGGCAACCACAACGGCGATGAACCGAAACTGCTCGCTTCGTGCTATGAATCGTCGGTGAAGATCGCGGTAGAGAACGACCTTCGCTCGATAGCATTCCCTTCGATCTCGACGGGGGCCTTCCGGTATCCCAAGCCCGATGCGGCCAATGTGGTCTGGCGGTCAATGAGGTCGCTCATCGAAGTCTATTTCGATATCGAGTATCGTCTCGTCTTCCATTGCGAGTCGGACTCTCAAATATTTTTACGAAACAAGGTTTGACCCGACCGGGCCCCCTGCACCATTCAAAACGGCATCTCTTAGGACTTCTTTTTCACCAACGTACACGCCGGTTGCCTGAATCTGTCGGTTGTTTTATAGTCTATTGTTGCTTCAGGAACTAACCAAGAAGATTTATTCACAAGCAAACTTAAAGAACTGACCACGCGTTCTCCGAAGGATGGACTTGACCTTTCACACCTTACAACCACCCGCGATCAAACTTCCGGGCCCGCTTGCCGATCTAGAAAAGGTCGCGATGAATTTCTATTGGTCGTGGCAGCCCGAAGGCCTCGAGCTCTTCCGGTCGCTTGACCCGGCCCTTTGGGATCAGGTCGAGCAGAGCCCGCTTCGCCTGCTTGCCGAGATCGGTTCGCTTCGTCTTTGGCAAATGGCTAACGACAATGAATACGTCGCCCGACTGGCGAATTTCGTCGAAAAGCAGGACCTTTATCTTGCCCAAGTGACCGTACCGAACCCGGGCCTGAAGGCCGGTCAGATCGCCTATTTTTGTGCCGAATACGGAATCCACAATTCGCTTCCGATATATTCAGGTGGATTGGGAATTCTTGCAGGCGACCATCTGAAATCCGCGAGCGATCTCAACATACCGCTGGTCGCCGTCGGTTTGCTCTATCGCTATGGCTACTTTCGCCAAAACATCGCGCACGATGGCTGGCAAGAGGAGCGCTACACGAATATTCTCACGTCGGGCCTTGCAGTCGAGCCGGTCACTGACGAGAATGGCGAGCGCGTCACCGCGGAGGTACACATCCGCGGCCGCGAGGTTCACGCCCAGGCATGGCTTGTAAATGTAGGCAGGATAAAGCTTTACTTACTTGACACGAACATCTCCGCAAATACGGACATCGACCGAATGATCACCGGGCACCTCTATGGCGGCGACACCGAAACGCGGATAGTGCAGGAAAAAGTTCTCGGCATCGGCGGCGTTCGCCTGTTAAAGAAGTTAGGGATCTCGCCGTCGGTTTATCATCTTAACGAAGGCCATTCCGCTTTTCTTACACTAGAACTCGCACACGACCATCTCGCTGCAAATCCCGACGCGTCCTTTGAAAATGCACGCAATGTCGTTAGAACCAAGTGTGTATTCACGACCCATACGCCGGTCTCAGCCGGCAACGATTCCTTCTCGACCGAACAGTTGAACGGCTGCTTCGACCGAGAGTTTATTGCCGGACTAAAGTTGACCGACCAGGAATTCTTCGGCCTTGGCAGGATCGATCCCGACGATGATTCAGAACAATTCGGGATGACACCCCTTTCGCTTCGGATGTGCCGCTCGGCAAACGGCGTCAGCGAGAAACACGGTGAGGTGTCCCGTCAGCTTTGGGTGAGCCTTTTTCCTGAAGCGACTATAGCCGATGAGGTTCCGATCTCCCACGTGACTAACGGCGTGCATCCCGCGACTTGGATCGCCGCTCCATTTCAGGCCATATTCAGGAAGAAGATGGGTGAAGCTTGGGCCTCCGCCTCTCGTCACACGGAAAAATGGGCAGAAGCCATCGGCCGACTTTCTGACGACGAGATCTGGCAGACCCACCTGAGCCTCAAGCAGCTTTTGATCGCATTCGTGCGAGAGCGAACTAGAGCAAAGGAAACCGGCTCAAAGAACACGATACACGAACATCGCGATACTCGCGGCTTGTTCTCCGCGAACGTACTGACCATCGGATTCGCCCGCCGAGTTGCTGCATACAAACGATGGAATTTGCTGCTCAGCGACCTCGATCGATTGCTTCGAATGGTGGACGACGCATCGCGTCCGGTCCAGTTCGTTTTTGCCGGAAAGGCTCACCCGCAGGACCGTACCGCTAAGCAGATACTTCAGGAACTGGTCAGCATCAACCACGAATCGAACTGGCAAAAGCGTGCCGTGTTCATAGAGGATTATGATCAGGAGGTCGCCCGCTATCTGGTGCAGGGCGTCGATGTTTGGATGAACGTGCCGCGACGGCCGTTTGAGGCAAGCGGGACAAGCGGAATGAAAGCGGCGATGAACGGCGTGTTGAACTTTTCGGTCCTTGACGGCTGGTGGATCGAGGGATATAGCGGAACGAACGGCTTTGCCATCGGTGGGCTCGAGGACGAACTCGACGACGCAACTGCAGACGAGAACGACGCCGAATCGCTGTACAGCACTCTCGAGTCCGTTTTGATCCCGGAGTTCTACGAACTCGACGAACGCGGCATGCCCTCAAAATGGATCGCGAGGATGCGGGATTCGATCTCAACCCTCACACCGAGGTTTTCCAGTGAAAGAATGGTGAAAGACTATCTGAACAAAATCTACAACTCTGCCAATCGGCTAAACTAACGAAATGATGAACTCAGAATTCAACGTTGGGGTTATAAGGCCTATCGAGGCCTTTAAGGAAGGCTGGGAGATGATCAAGGACCAGTTCGGCCTGGTACTCGCGGTCACATTTGTCGGAATGCTGATCGGCAGTGCAGTGCCGATCGTGCTCATCGGCCCGATGATGTGCGGCATCTATCTCATTCTTCTGCAAAAGTATGAAGGCGTACCGGTCGATTTCGCCCAGCTTTTCAAGGGGTTCGATTTTTTCCTCCCCAGCCTTATCCTGTCGGTAATTATCATGGTTCCGGTCTTTGTTCTTCTTTTGCTTGTTTATATTCCGATGATCGCGATCACCTTTATGGGGCAAAGGATGAGCGAAACGGAACTTGTTACGGCCATCGTAGGCATCATCGCGGTCGAACTTGTTTTTGCTTTCATCATGGTCTGTTTGCACACGCTTCTGCTTTTCTCGTTCCCGCTTATTGTTGACAAGCGGCTTTCGGCAATTCAAGCGATCAAGACAAGTGCCCGTGCCGTTTGGGCTAACCTGGCCGGTGTAGCAGGACTTTTCGGCGTCGGGATCCTGGTCGCGATCGGCGGCTATATGTTGTTATGTATCGGCATCTACCTTGCCCTTCCGCTGATAATGGCGGCAAATGTGGTTGCCTATCGCAAGGTTTTCCCGGCAACGGCGGGCCTCAGTTAGAAACGCCTATGTCACCCGAAGTCAACCAGATAGAGTCTGTCGAAACACTCAATCAGCTTTTTGCCGCTTCGCACACACGGCCTGTATTTCTTTTTAAGCACAGTGTGAGCTGCGGCGTGAGCGCCCACATTTTCGAGACCGTTAGCTCGATCAATGCCGTCATCAACCTTGTAGTAGTGCAAACCCATCGCGATATCTCCCGAGAGGTCGAGTCGCTGACCGGATATCGACACCATTCACCGCAGGCGTTCGTGATCAGGAATGGCCGGGCGGTTTATCACGCCACGCATTACGCCATCGACGCCGTTCAGATCGAATCGCACCTTAACCCATAGGAAATGACAGAGCCGACAAAAATAATCGAGGAAAGCGATAGCGAGATATCGATCGAATGGTCGGACGGAACCGCCTCGCGTTATTCGGCAGCAAGCTTGCGGAGAGCTTGCCCGTGTGCGGGATGTGTTGACGAATGGACGGGCGAAAAGCGGCTCGACGACGGCTTAGTCGCAGACGACATCGCCTTTGGCCATATATCGATCGTTGGCCGTTACGCACTGAACTTTCATTTTACCGATGGTCACGACACCGGTATCTTTAGTTTTGATTATCTAAGAAAGCTTTGACTACGGTACGACAGGCTTTCCAGCCTGTCGCTGCAACTGGCGGGAATCCGATCTAACCCGGCGAATCTTAACCACGCCACGAACAGACTGGAAAGTCTGCACTACGGTACGTCAGGCTTTCTAGCCTGTCGCTGCCAGCCGTAAATAAGCTGATCTAACTCACAGAATCTTAACTGCATGACGAACAGACTGGAAAGTCTGTTCTACTGCCCTGCTGACAAATCTCCCGCAATAACGGTACACTTAACGACATGCAGGAGCGCGACATTTTTGATGAACGACAGGAGGCGAAAAAAGCCAGTTTTGCCTGCCCGTTTTGTCGGGAACGAAACGATTACGAAGTTCGCTGGCTCACCCGCCGTAAGAAAAAGCACGCCCCTAAGAATCTCAACGAATCCGACCGCGCCCGTTTTGCCAAATCTCGCGACTATATGGTCCGGGTCGACGACCAGTTGATGTGCAAGAATATTCGCTGCCGGAAGCGTTTTGAGATCCCGACGTCGCAATCCGTCGTGTTCATCTGACGGCACGTCCGTAGATTCAGCGACCGAGTCGCCCGAATTTCATCCGCCGACGTGTTTCAAATGTGTTATGCTCGGGCTATACGATCGATACCAGGAGGGACCAAATGCGCGGCAAAGAACTCGAGTTTTACGAAAAAGAGACGCCTCCGGATGAAGAGATCAAGGCATTTATAGAGGACGAGATCGCCCATGTCCCACAGGCTCCCGGAGAGCTCGCCGAACGCCTGCTTGAGAACAACGCTGCATCACCCGCGGATTCCGGCGGCGACATCGACGCCATTTGGGAAGAGGTGAACTCGACCGGGTCCGAGGCGGTCTTTGGCCATAACCCGACGCCGGACCAGTCCGACGTTGAAGAGAACGCCCACGCGATGGGCATCGACTTTCAAGACAACGAGCCGCTGGACATAGTCGAGAAAATGGAGCGCCGCGACCGACACCGGTTCGAACTCGAGGAAAGCTCAAAGGCAACCGACGACTTTATCTGATCGCCCATCGACGGTTTCATTAAGACCGGTCGATCTTTGCCCGCATTCCGGCAACATTCCGCCTCGATAGGAGCGAAAGTGCCAATAACGAAAGAGGGTGTCTGACTTTTCAGACACCCTCTCCCATTTTCAACTTCACGCGAAACTAACTTAATAGATACTGAACGAATAATCTATCGTAACGGTTCTCGATACCGGAATACCGTTCTGTTTGGCCGGTTCGAAACGGATCTGTCTTGCGGCAGCAATGGCCTGCTCGGTCAATCCGTGCGGAAGTCGCGTAACCGGAACGATCGAGCCAACCTGGCCTGACGCAAGAAGCGTTACTTTTAATCGGACGCTTCCCTGCACTCCGTTTGTGCGGGCGGCGTCATTGTATTTAGCCTGGGGTTTGGAGAGTATTTTGACTGCCGAAGTCACGCCTATCGTCGGCGGAGGCGGATTGCCACGGCCCGTACCGGAGCCTGTGCCATCGCCATATCCGTCGCCATCTCCGCTGCCCGCACCTGACCCAGAGCCGCTGCCCATTCCGGTCCCGCGTCCGCTGCCGGCGCCGGTGCCGATACCCGTTCCCATTCCACCGCCTGAGCCCGGCCCGCTGGAGGGGTCACCGAATCTTGAATTCGGATCACCCCACTGGCCGTACTTCTTTTCGGTCTTCATCGTCCCTTCGGTCGATGGAGGGGGCGTTTTCAGCTCAAAATTGTCGCTTTGATAAACCTTTGGATCTGGCGGCCTGAGCGGTTGAGGGGTTTGATCGGGAAGATCTCCCTGGTTTACAGGCTTCGGATCATTTTTTCCGCCGCCGCCACCGCCGCCGGCATCATCCTTATCTTTCTTCTCAGGTTTGTCGTCCACCGGCATCGGAACATCGTCCAAAAGCATTGCAAGCGAACGCTCGCTTCCGATCGCACCGATCCCAAGGTCCTTCTGGAATAGAGAAACGAGCGTCGCCCCGACCGTGATCGTCAACATCAGAAAGGTGGAACCAAGCAGCAAAAGATTTCGCCGCCCACTTCCTTTTTCCTGGATAACGGTCACGTAATAGCCGCCGTCATCTTCCCTTGTGAAACTTTGTGGTTCGTAATCACTCGAGCGTGCCCCCGAGTCGGCATGATCGGCCTCTTCGTCAGCAGCTGTCCACGCGGGAACATCTGCGTCAACAACGCCCTCTGCCGGTTCCGGATCTTCCTCGATGAAATCGGCGTTCGCAACCTCGATCGTCCGATCGTCTATACTTTCCATATTCGCGACGTTCGCAAAAGCCGGGGCCGTTTCAGCCGGCACCTCAAGCAATTCGTCGTCTGTAAAAGAGATCGCTTCCGCAACCGGCACACTGGCGGCCGCAGAAGGAATCTCGACAATGTCGTCCCTCGTTTCGCCTGCCTGATCCAGCGGGTTCATTTCGAAAGCCTGTAACAGCGTGGCGCAATTAGGACAATATCCAAACTTCTCTGAGAAGTTTTCGTCACAAGAATTACAATACTTGACAATTTTTCCCATCGCTACGGCCTCACTTTTTATCTTGCCGGTCTCTTCCGGCATCAGGAACAACCTCTAATTATAACCCGTTTTTAGCGGATAACTCCATAAATGTAAAAGATTTTCCGCTCGAAGCGGCCGCCTTGTTCATTTCAAATAGATGCGACGTTGATTAAGGGCGATGCCCGATTAAAACTAACTTTTTTGAAGCGGCCTTAGGAAGGGCGTCCATATTTTACCACCTTTTCATCCTTCCCGAATCACAAAATGGTGAAACGATCTATCCCCGTTTCCGAACGTATACTGAAAATGGGTCGCTCCAGTAATGCTCTTTTTTACTGTGACCATCGAAATATCACTTTCAAACATCAGACAATCTTGGATATTCCTGCCAACACAGTAATGGAGTTTTGCAGATAAAATGGATAAAATCTTCATTCGTACAACGATTCCAACAATGATCCGCAGAATAAATACGTCATTCTTAACCCTTTTGTTCGCAGCCCTGTTGTTTTTGCCGGTGGTTGTCGCCGGCCAATTGCCGTCGTCCACGCCCCGGCAGGAAAAATTGTTGAATGGTTTGAAGGTCCAGATGTGGAACTCGCCTGGAGATCCGAAGGTGTCGGTCCGCCTTCGTATTCACAGCGGTGCAGCGTTCGACCCCCAGGGAAAGGAAGGCGTAATGCAGCTTCTGGCTGACAGCTTTTTCCCCACCGCCGACGCGCGGAGTTTTTTCTCGGAAGAGTTGGGCGGCAGCCTAGAGGTGGCAACCAACTACGACTATATACAGATCAATGTGGAAGCCCGAAGCTCCGAACTTGTTGCCCTGCTTGAAACGCTTGCTCAAGCGGTTATAAATCCGACCATCGATAAGGAAACGGTCAACGGGCTCAAGAAGTTACTTGCCGAACGAGTCGATACGGCTGAAAAGAGCGCCTCGTACGTTGCCGATCGCGCCGTCGCGAAACGCTTATTCGGCACTTTTCCTTACGGACGGCCGAATCTCGGCGACTCTGCATCGATCCAAGAGATCGATTTTGCCGACCTCGTCTTTGCCAAAGGACGCCTTCTTACTGCGGACAATGCAACTCTATCGATAGCCGGCGGCCTTGATACTGCCCTCGCATTTCGTGCAGTCAGGCGTTATTTCGGAACCTGGCAGAAATCTGACCGGCGTATTCCCGCAACGTTTCGCCAGCCGGATCCGCCTCCAACGGAGACTGCGGTGATCGATTTGTCCTTCGCGAACCAAAGTGAGTTCAGGGCCGCATCGCGTGGTGTTGCACGAAACGATACGGATTTTTTCGCCGCGGATATGCTTCGCCGGATCCTGAATGATCGAATAAAGGCACGCTACGGGCCGGATTCGTTCGTGAGGTTCGAGCCTCACATTTTGCCCGGTTCATTCGTGATCGGAATTTCCGGCACGCATCCGGCACCAGCCGAATCGGCGGCCGGGCACTCGGGCAGATTTGGCGAGATGATCTCAGGGCCGATATCGGAAGCAGAGTTTGTAAGGGCACGAAAAGAAACACTAGACGCCCTGCGTGCGAACGCCATAGATCTATGGCTGGATCTCGATACCTTTCGGCTCGCGGCGGCAAAGACGGAATACGAAAGGGCACAGGGCGTCAAGATTGCCGACTTGCAGCGTTTAATGGAAAAGCTTAAGAGCCAGCCGGCCGCATACGTACACGTCCGCAAGAAAGAAGGCGGTGAGACGGCAGATTCAGAGATCGTTCAAGAATAAAGTGAGCGAACGCACTTCAACCGAGATCGCTCATGCGAACGCCGTACGCGAGATGTTCTCGAACATCGCGGGAAAATACGACCTTCTAAATCACCTGCTTTCTGCGAATATCGACAAGCGTTGGCGCCGCCGCGTCAGGGCCGAGCTTGAACAAATCCTCGCCGATAACGACGCGGTCGTACTTGACGTCGCGTGCGGGACGGGCGATCTCTCGCTCGAGCTCGCAACGGGAGCCAGCGCAAAAATAATCGCGTCTGATTTTTGCCGTCCGATGCTGCTGATAGCTGCCGAAAAGGCCGGAAAAGCCGGGTTCGCCGTGCCGTTTGTAGAAGCCGATGCCCTGGACCTCGCCTTCGCAGACGGGGCCTTCGATGCGGTTACGATAGCCTTCGGCCTGCGGAATCTTTCGAATGTTTCGAGTGGTCTCGCCGAGCTTCGACGCGTGCTGAAGCCGGGCGGCAAGCTGGTAGTTCTTGAGTTTTCAACTCCGGCGGTTCCGGGTTTCAAAACCCTTTTCAACTTCTATTTCACGCAAATCCTGCCGCGGATCGGCGGTGCGGTCAGTGGATCACGTGGTGCCTATGAGTATCTTCCCGACTCTGTCCGCAACTTTCCAGATCAAAAGCGGCTCGCGGCTTTAATGTCGGAAACCGGGTTCAAGGATGTCCGCTTCCAAAACCTTACCGGCGGGATCGCTGCGATCCATTGCGGCTTGAAGGCCGGCGGATAGGCCAATTTAATCCCAGAGCTGAACTCGCTCCGATAGAGCCGTCGCGTGCGGATCTATAGCCGGGAATCCCAAGGTGTTTGTTATCTCCCGGTCGAAATAATAAAATCTACTCGCCCTTTCCGTTGGTCAAATGAAATACAAAGTTCTTAGTATAGCGAGGCAGCTTGGCCTGATGATTCTGGTCATCTGGACCGTCGTTTCCCTTGTGACGCTGCTGATCGAGCTTGTTCCCGGCTCGCCGGCTTCGACCGTTCTTGGCGAAACGGCGACCGCCGAACAGATCGCGAACTTCAACCAGAAGCACGGGCTCGACCGTCCGGCCTTTTTCTTGTCGTTTGATCGCGAGAACGGCTTTGTATGGAACGGGGCGGACAACCGCTATCTCGAATATTGGTCGGGCCTTGTTCGCGGCGACCTCGGCACATCGTTCCGCACCGATCGTCCGGTGCTGGATATGATCCTGGAGCGTTATCCGGCAACGATCAAGCTCGCGCTGGCGGCGATGCTGGTTGCCGTGGGCATTGCGATCCCGCTCGGCGTTCTCGCCGGAACGAACAAGAATGGTTTGATCGATAATGCCGCGTCGTTCGTTGCACTTCTGGGCATCTCGCTTCCAACCTTCGTTATCGGGCCGTTCCTGGTTTACATTTTCGCAGTCAGGCTTGGTTGGTTTTCTCCGACGGGCAGCCTTTATCCGGAAGACATAATATTGCCGGCGGTCACCCTCGGGGCCGCTCTTTCTGCGATATTGACCCGCCTTGTTAGGTCGAGCGTTATCGAGGAACTCGGGGAGGATTACGTCCGTACCGCCCGCGCAAAGGGCCTCAGCGAACGAAAGGTCGTTTATAAGCACGTGTTGAAGAACGGTCTGATCCCGGTTGTAACGGTGCTCGGGCTGCAGCTGGGCGTCCTGCTTGCCGGCGCGATCATAACCGAGAAGATTTTCAGCTGGCAGGGCCTTGGCCTTTTGCTGCTTGATGACGGTATCGCCAAGCGTGACTATCGGCTCGTTCAGGGCTGCGTCTTGGTGATCAGCGTGACCTACATCTTTGCAAACACGCTGACGGACCTTGTCTATCGCTGGCTGGACCCGAGGATCAGACTTTCCTGATGAACCGACTGACCTACATCGGACTTGCGATCGCCGCTCTAGTCATTTTTGTTGCGATCTTCGCACCATACTTGGCGACGCACGACGTGAATACCCAGAACCTGTCGGTCAGGTTCGACCCGCCGTCGAGCGAACATTGGTTTGGGACCGATGGGCTAGGCCGCGACATTTTCTCTCGCGTGCTGTTCGGCGCTCGTATCAGCCTGCAGGTGGGCATTTCCGTAGTAGTGGTCTCCGGGTTGATCGGCGTGCTAATAGGTGCCATCGCCGGTTTCTACGGCGGGTGGGTTGACCGGATTCTTTCGGGCTATGTGTTTAACGTTTTCCTCGCCTTTCCGGGCCTGCTACTCGCTATCGCACTCGTAGCATTCCTCGGTGCCGGCCTTGAAAAGCTCATCCTGGCCCTGTGCATTATCGGGTGGGTCGGCTATGCACGTGTGATGCGTGGGCAGGTACTGAAAGTGAGAGAGTACGATTTCGTAATGGCCGCCCGTGCGCTCGGAGCAGGAAATATGCGAATACTTTTTTCGCACATCATGCCGAATGCGATCCAGCCGCTGATCGTACAGGCTTCGCTCGGAATGGCTGGTGCGGTCCTGTCCGAAGCCTCGCTGTCCTTTCTCGGGCTCGGTATACCGCCGCCGGCCCCAAGCTGGGGGACGATGATCGAAGAGGCACGTCAATATTTCAGCATAACGCCGCATGTGCTGGCATTTCCGGGGATCGCTATAGCCTTGACCGTGCTTGCATTCAACTTCATCGGCGACGGTTTGCGCGAGTACCTCGATCCCAAGCAAAGGACGCGATGACGATATCGATCAACCCCGCCAGGATCTTTCCGCTCGGCGACTCGGCCCTGACTGTCGAGTTTGGCGCCGAAATGTCCGACGAGTTGAATATTGCCGCCATCCGACTTTCGGAGCTCATCACCCGTGATCCGTTTCCGGGATTTATCGAGGCCGTGCCGGCAATCGCATCGACAACAATTTTCTATGACCCGAGTGGGGTCTTGCGAGGATCGTCCGTGGAAGTGACGGCCTATTCACTGGTGCACGACCTAGTGCGCGAGAGAGCCGCAAATTTAGAACTTTCGACTGATTCGAACGAAGCTCCGACGTTCGAGATCCCTGTCAGCTTCGGCCGGGACGATGCACTCGACATCGACGACATTGCCGGGTACGTCGGTTTGTCGATCGAGAACGTGATCGCCACGTTCATCTCTTCGACCTATCGCGTCTTTATGCTGGGGTTTTTGCCGGGTTTTGCCTATATGGGAACGGTTGACGAGAACATCGCGGTACCGAGAAAAAGGGTTCCGAGATTGACGGTACCGGCCGGAAGCGTCGGCATTGCCGGACGACAGACGGGAATCTACCCGTCCGCATCACCCGGCGGGTGGCAGATCATCGGGAGGACCGCGACAAATATGCTTGCTGGAGCGGCCGGTTCACCGTGTCTCCTGAAACCGGGCGACAAGGTCCGATTTGTTCGGTCCTGACAGGTTAGCGCCTGATGTCCATCAGGCTCAGGTTCAAATCTAGAATGGCTTTGCTTTTACGAAAGGAAGGAATTCTGACGTCTATCCAGGGTCTCGGGGAGCTCGGGCTGCAGCGTTACGGCATTAATCCTCGTGGTGCAATGGACCGGTTCGCCGCACGGGTAGCCAATATTCTCGTTGCAAACCCCGACGATGATCAGGTGCTTGAAGCACACTTCCCTGCTCCCGAGGTCGAATTCACGAAGGACCTCAGATTCGCGATAACTGGAGCGGACTTTGCGGCGGTCCTTGACGGATCGCCTCTGCCCAACTGGTCAGCGAATTCCGCACTTGCGGGCCAGGTTTTGACATTTCAGAGGCTCGAAACCGGGTCGCGTGCGTACATCGCGATCGAGGGCGGCCTTGAATTGCCAATTTCAGACCCGCCCGATTACTCCACCCGCCGGCTAACAAAGGGAACAAAACTTGAGCAACGCCGCCCGCCGGCAGGCTTGTCCCCCCGTTCTCGCATTCTTCTATCTCCCTCGATGTTGCCGCCCTACGAACGCTCACCTAGTGTCAGGGTCGTGAAAGGCGGCGAATATTACCGGTTGGACAGAACCAGCGCAGACATATTCGCAACTTCGGCTTTTACCGTCACTAACGACTCGAATCGCATGGGCTACCGCCTCACCGGGCCTTCTTTGGCCACGTCCGATTCGGGCGAGATGCTGTCGGCCGCCGTAACGTTCGGCACCGTCCAATTGCTGCCGGACGGACAGTTGATCGTGTTGATGGCGGACCATCAAACCTCCGGCGGTTATCCCCGTATCGCGAACGTGATCACGGCAGACCTTCCGCTGCTTGCGCAGCTTTCGCCCGGCGACACGGTCTCGTTCAAACTGGTCGGCCTGAACGCCGCCGAGGCTGCGTTGAGGCGGATCGAGATGGACATCGCCAAGCTTCGGGCCGCCGTCGATCTTCGTATGTAGCCGGCACGTGCCTGTGTTAATCTTGCTATCGCAAATATGCAATCGATCGACCTGAATTGCGACATGGGTGAGGGTTTCGGCCCTTGGATCATGGGAAACGATGCCGAGCTTTTGAAACTCGTGTCATCGGCCAATATCGCATGTGGATTTCATGCCGGCGACGCGACCACAATGCGGCAAACGGCTGAGCTCGCTGTCAAGAACGGCGTCGTGATCGGCGCTCATCCCGGATATCCTGACCTTCAGGGCTTTGGCCGGCGTGCGATGGCAATGTCGGCGAACGAGATTTACGACATCGTGATTTATCAGGCCGCGGCATTGAAAGGCGTCTGCGAATCTATGGGAGCTCGGCTGAAACACGTTAAGCCGCACGGCGCGCTCTATAATCAGGCTGCCCGCGACGCTAGTATTGCTGAAGTGATCGCACGGGCAGTTCGCGACCTCGATCCAGGCCTCGTCCTCTTTGGCCTTTCAGGAAGCGAGTCGATCGCGGCGGCTGAAGCGGCTGGCCTTCGTGCAGCCTCAGAGGTTTTTGCCGACAGGACGTATCAGGACGATGGTTCGCTGACGCCGCGTTCTCGTCCCGACGCCCTTATCAACGATCCTGTCGTCGCCGCTGCCCAGGCCGTTGAATTTGTAGAGAATGGATCTGTCACGGCCACCAGCGGAAAGAGGATAAACTTGGCCGCGGACACTATCTGCATTCACGGCGACGGGCCGCGTGCGGTCGAATTTGCCGCCGCGATCCGTCACGAATTGGAACGGCGGGGCGTTGAGATCAGTTCGTTAAAAGCCCACGATGGCAGATGACGGCAAAACTCGAAAGAGAACATCGACGCTGGTCCTCGGCGCCGCGTTTCTGATGGCCACGTCGGCGGTCGGCCCCGGTTTTCTCACCCAAACCACCGTTTTTACCAAACAGCTTCTTGCCAGTTTCGGCTTCGTCATCCTTCTTTCGGTGATCCTGGACATCTTTGCCCAGCTCAATATCTGGCGGGTGATAACCGTCAGTGGAAAGCGCGGCCAGGAACTTGCGAACGCGACGATTCCGGGCAGCGGTTACCTTCTTGCCGCCCTCGTGGCCTCCGGTGGGCTTGTCTTCAACATCGGCAATATTGCCGGCAGCGGCCTCGGCATGAACGTCCTTTTCGGGATCCCGCCTGAGGTTGGTGCGGTGATCAGCGCAGCCCTCGCCATCGGGATCTTCCTCGTAAAGGAGGCCGGGCGGGCGATGGACCTTTTCGTAAAGGTGCTCGGCGTCGTGATGATCGCCCTCATCTTTTATGTGGTTTTCGCCTCGCAGCCGCCGGTTCTCGAGGCCGCTCATAGGACGTTCATCCCGGAACAGGTCGACGCCCTCGCGGTCGTTACGCTGGTCGGAGGCACGGTCGGCGGTTACATCACATTTGCTGGCGCTCACCGGTTGATCGACGCGGGCATCACAGGCACCGAAGCGATACCCGAGGTCAATCGAAGCGCGGTGACGGGCATTTTGGTGACGGCGGTAATTCGCTTCCTCCTGTTTCTTGCCGCGTTTGGGGTCATTGCAATGGGACTAGCGATCGACGATACCAATCCGCCCGCATCGGTCTTTCGAAATGCGGCGGGCGACGTCGGCTACCGGATCTTCGGCGTCGTGATGTGGTCGGCGGCGATCACATCCGTGGTCGGTGCGGCCTTCACCTCGGTCTCGTTCTTCAAGACATTTAGCAACCGTCTCGAATCCCGCAGCAATCTGGTGATCATCGCATTTATCCTGCTTTCAACGATCATCTTCCTAGCGGTCGGCCGACCGGTGATGGTGCTTGTGTGGGCGGGTACGATCAATGGTTTCATCCTTCCGCTGGGGCTTTCGCTTGTCCTGCTTGCATCGCGAAAGGCCTCGTTGATGAAGGGCTATCGCCATCCGCTGTGGTTTCAGATCGCCGGCTGGGCGGTCGTCGCCGTGATGCTCGGCTTTATGTTCCAGACGGTTTTCGGGATATTTTGAGATTTTGGTAAGCTAAAATGAAACAGGCCGCATCTTAAGGCAAAACGGAATACGAAAGAGGCATTCGCCGTATGGCAAAAATTCCCGGCTTGGCCCTCATTTTGATCGCATCGGCAACTGCCGGCCAATCCCAATCTGGCCGGAAGGCACAGGCCTCGCCGTCGCCTGTCCCGGTCGTGGTTGAAATCGAGGACGGCTATTCCGAATCCCGCCCCGCTAACCGCCGTCCGGTATTTCCGGGTTCGAGGCAGAGGCAGGCGGCGAAGCCCGATCCAAAGCAGCAGGGCCAGAATTCGTCCACACCACCATTGTCTTCAGAAGACGGCGAGGTTATCCGCGTCGAGACCGATCTCATCACCGTTCCCGTCTCGGTTTTCGAACGAAGCGGCCTTTACGTGCCGAACCTTCGTCAATCAGATTTCAAGATATTTGAGGATGGCGTCGAACAGGAGATCGCCTATTTCGGAACGACAGACAAGCCCTTCACTGTAGTTTTGCTGCTCGACACCAGCCTTTCCACGACCTACAAGATCGAAGAGATCCGCCAGGCGGCCATCGCATTTGTCGATCAGCTTCGGTCGCAGGACGCGGTGATGGTCATCGAATTCGACCGGAATGTTAAGGTCCGCACCGAGGTGACAAACGACCGGTCGCGTATCTTTAAGGCCATCCAAAAGGCCGATTTCGGCAGCGGGACCTCCATTTACGACGCGGTCGATTTCACGCTGCGGCGACGGCTTAATGCGATTTCAGGGCGAAAGGCGATCGTCCTGTTCACGGACGGCGTCGATACGACCTCGCGGCGTGCCGGCTACGATTCGACGCTGAGCGTTGCCGAAGAGGCCGATGCGATGATCTTTCCTATTTATTACAACACTTTCGCGTGGAACCGGGCCCGCGGCGGCTTTCCGGAGTTTTTAGACCCCGTCGGGACGAGGCCGGAAGATTATGCCCTCGGAAGAAAATATCTCGAAGAATTGTCCGAATACACCGGCGGCCGCATATTCAGGCCCGAGGCCACGCCCGGCGGCCTGACCGCTGCTTTTGAAGGGATCGCCGAAGAACTCCGACGCCAGTACAGCATCGGCTACATTCCGGCGAAACGCGGCCAGACGGGGGAGAGAAAGCTTATCAAGGTCCGCGTAAACCTCCCAAACCTCACCATCCGTGCCCGCGACAGCTACATCGTCGGCAATTCGAATCCTTCACAGTAGCGGTCGGCCCCAACAAACTGGCCTAGTTTCTAGTTTCTAGTTTCGGGTCTCTGGCTTCTGGCTTCTGGCTTCTGGCTTCTTGTTTCTGGTTTCTTGTTTCTCGTTTCTTGTTTCTCGCTTCCAGCCTCACGCATCTGCCTTCTGTTCACTGTTTACTGCCTACTGCTTACTGCCTACTGCTCACTGTTCACTGTTTACTGTTTACTGTTCACTGTTTACTGCTTACTGCCTACTGCTTACTGCCCACTGACCACCGACCACCGACCACCGACCACTGACCACCGACCACCGCTTTCTCGTCACTCGTCACTAAACACAAAAAAGAAGAGCGTGATCGCTCACGCCCTTCTTTTCCATAGGTTGAACCGTTCAGGCGGCCTCGTTAAGGACCGCCTGAGCGGAGGTTATAGTTGACTACTGTGCCTGTACCGGCGAGTCAGCGTCGGATCCCAGAGCAAACGATGAGCTTGCTGCAGATTCACCTTGTGCTGAACTCCT
>JBGSYT010000128.1:0-15548 GCA_041750855.1 Pyrinomonadaceae bacterium
ACCGACGCATTTAGCCAATTGTCTGTCGAACGAAATACCGCAAGCCGCCGCAAAAGCATTGCTTCGGACGTAAATCCCTTATCGTCAAGCACTTCGATAGCCGAACGAACGATCATCCGCTGCTCGATCTCGAGAGGCTGGGCCGAAAAGACAAGTGAGATATAAAAGCCGGCTAGAGCGGCGATGCAGACCATGATGCAGATGGCCACCCGTCGAAGGATCCTGCTTCCGGGCCGGCTCTCCGTCGCACGGTCGGTGTCTATCCAGAGCACCGGCGACCCGCATCTGATGCAAATTATTGCGGTCGGGTAGTTTACCAGCTTGCACTGAGGACATTTTTTCTTCATTTTGGGGATGACTTTAGGAGAAGCAAGTCCTGCTAATATCTAAAAAGTCTCAATCGAGCTTGCTTCCATTTAAGCGTCCCGGAAAATCGGCGAAAGAAACGCTTTCGCACCTTTTTGCATCAAAGGTTTTGTTGTAATTTATAGAATTACTTAAACGCCGCCGAAGCGGCCCGGAGAACAGGCCTTATGAAGCATTTCTTTTCGATCTCGTTGTTGTTCGCGTTTCTCGTACTTTCGGGCACCGCAGTTTATTCGCAGGAAACGCAGGAACGCGTCGTTGACGAGGTGGTAGCCCAGGTAAACGAAGGGGTGATCACGCTTTCGCACATAAAGCGCGAATCGCGTGTCTTCGTCGAGGAGGCAGTGCGAGCCGGTAAAACACCCGAAGAAGCCCAGCGGATGGTCGATGAAAAGCAGGGTGAGCTGATCGCCAACCTCATAAACGAAGAACTTTTGATCCAGAGGGCGAAAGAGCTGAATCTTGAAAAGCAGATCGAGGCCGCTGTCAACGAGCGATTTGCCGGCGTGATGAAGCAGTACAATTTAAAGACCATCGAGGCCCTACATGCGGAAATGGAAAAGTCCGGGGTGAATCCCGTTGAGATCCGCGAAGGCTGGCGCCGACAGGTAACGAAAGATCTTGTCATTCAGCGAGAGGTGCATTCAAAGGAATATTGGCGGCCGAACGGTAAGGAACTGCGTGATTATTTTGAAAAGCATAAGTCCAAATTCACCAAACCTGCGACGATCTCGCTTAGTGAGATCTTCCTTAGTTTTGCGGGACGTGACGTGAATGCGACCCGCGAAAAGGCCAAAAAGCTTGTCGAGCAGCTCCGTGCCGGTGCTGATTTTGCAAAGATCGTTGCTGAGAATTCCGACCGTCCGGAGGCAGCGAAGACACTTGGAAAGGTCGAACCGCTAGTTCTATCGGAACTTGACCCAAAGTTTGCGACTGCTCTTAAGGACGTCAAGATCGGCGGCTACTCAGACCCGGTTGAGGTTGATGAGATCGGCGTGAACATCCTTCGCGTCGATGAGCGAACCGCCGCCAGCAGTGAATCGTTCTTCGACGAAAATGCTGTCCGTATGGCTATTCTTCAGGAGCGGCTGGCGGACGTGACGAAGACTTTTATGGCGACGATCCGCCAGGGGTCGTACATCAAGATCGGCGAGACCTACCGTCCGATGGTCTCCCCTATCCTCTACGCCGACGAGAGAAAGGAAAAGACACCGGAAAAATAGGTCGTCGCGTTGGGAACCAGGAATTAATCGGTGTGATCGGGAATGTAAACTCAGCTAATGCAGGCGTGTGACCGTGAATTTGCATTCTCCGGCACGACAAATGCCTCGCACGAATCGATCCCTTCAACGTCGGCCTCGACCACTCCGTCTCCGTATCGCCTGCCGGCCAAAAGGTTCTCGAAATATGTCGTGATATTGTCGAGGATCTCATCCGCCGAATGTGAATGATAAAGCGTTTGCCGAAACTGAGCGCCGCCCGGAAGTCCTTTGGTAAACTGCCCGGCAAGCTGCTTCATTTTCCCAAGAGCAGCCAGCTCAGGCATCTCCACACGGCACATCGAAAAGAACTCCAGCAACACGTCTTTTTTCTCTTTGAGGTCGGGCTGATAAGGTTCACGGCCTTCAAGAACATCCTGGATCTGGCGAAATATCCACGGATTCTGCATCGCGCCGCGACCGATCAGGATGCCGTCGGTCCCCGCCTCGCTCCAACGCTTCAACCCGTATTCGATTGTCGTAATGTCGCCGTTGCCTGAAACGGGAATGCTCACCGCTTCCTTCACCTGACGTATCAGTTCCCAGTTAGCAAGTCCCTTGTAGCCCTGCTCACGCGTCCGGCCATGCACCTGAATGTGTTCGACACCGCACTGCTCGGCCATTTTCGCTACATCCACAACGTTTATCGAGGCATCGGTAAAACCGGTGCGCAATTTGAGGGTCAACGGTATCGTGATCGACTTCTTTATCTTTTTTAGGATCGTCTCAAGCAGTGCCGGTTCTCGCAACAGCCCCGAACCGCCGCCGTTCCTGACGACCTTTGGTGCCGGGCAGCCGCAATTCACGTCCAGAATATCGGCCCCGACCTCTTCGGCCATTTCGGCTCCCAACGCCATCCTCTCCGGCCGCCCGCCAAAGATCTGAACGGCAAACGGCCGCTCTTCATCGTCAAAACGCATCTGCCGCTTCGACTTAGGATTGTTTCGCGTCAGCCCTTCGACCGAGATAAATTCGGACACGACCAGGCCCACTCCGCCCCGCCGCTTTATCAAACGGCGAAACGTATAGTCCGTCACCCCCGCCATCGGCGAAAGGATCATAGGCGGGTCAATGACGATGTCTCTGATCTTAAACGGCTTCACTTGTTTGGTATCTTAACTTTGAGTCCCCTTATGAAACTAAAATCTCTTGCATTAAACGTGATAAGTTCGAGGTTGTTCTCAATACATGTGCCGGCAATAATCGCGTCAGCCTGCAGCAAGCCGTGGCTCTTTGAATAAAAACGGATCAGGTTGATTGTGCGAAGCGAGACGGAGTTATCGAATTGTATTATCGGAAATGTTTTTAGAGCTTTTTCGATCCGCTCGACTTCGATCTTGTTTTTGGCACCTTGGATCAACTCAACGTATACGGTCGTATCGACTGCACAATCGAGAGTTTCCAAAAAGCCTTTAAGATCATCATTTCCACGAAACAACGCAATCAAAACATTGGCATCGACGATCGAATCAGCCATTTTTAACCCGGTTGCTTTTCCTTCTCAGTTCGCGTGCGATCTCCTCGGCAGACTCAATCCTATCTGCCCAGATCCCGACGACATCGCTCAGGTCTCTTAGCTTTTTCTTTTGCGGACTCATCTTGTCGAGGCTCTCGATCAATTCCTTAGCTTTCTTTTCGGAATCGATCTGATACTTCTTGCTAACCCGCTGCGGCACTTCAATGGTTATGACTCCCATAATATCGGTATTATATCACGCCAAACTGCGCGGTTTTCCCCAACATGTTCTGACCCGCCTGTGTGTTTCCGCCTTTACTTCTTTCGATTCTTGATAACAAATATCAGCCCGACGACGAACATAAGTAACGAAACGATCAGGACCAGACTTCCCCCGATCGCACCAAATATCGGCCCTTCATCCCAGTCGACGCGGCCATCGGTCACGAGCGGGAGCGCGACCGAAACACCGGTCACCGCGAACCCCAGTAATAAGCCGAGAATGCCAAGCACCAGCACGATCTTCCAGATCATAGTTTCAACTCCTCATGAGTAGGTTGGAAACAAGGCTTACGGCCGCGAAGGGCCAGATTGCCCGCGTATTGTAGCACAATCGCAAGATGCATCGCCGTCGGATTGATCGACAGAAAAGGCCCAGCAGATCGACTCATACCGGGCCCTTTTTTGCCATTTCAGTGCAGCACTAGATCTTGGTCAGAATAACGCCCGTCGCGTCAAACGAAATTTCGGTGACCGTTCCGTCTGGATTGCGCGTGTCGAACTTCGCTCCGTCGTCGTTTATCAAATGGTCAACGTGCTCTTTTGACAACACGTTGGTCTTGAAAGTGCCCTGGGCACGCACCTTCATCCCCGCCGAATTGAGCGGTATAAAGAACGCGTGGTCGCCAAAGGTCACGCGAACCGATTTGCCGCCGTCCTTATCGGCCATTTCCATCCAGCAGCCTTCCTTCTTGCACGAACGGACGATCACGCCGCTGACCTCAACGGTCGTCTCGGCAAAGTCGGCCGGTTTCGCAAGCGCCTTTTCGACTTTCACCCTCTTCACTCCGTCGGCCAGCGCGTCACCGCGAGTTATTGTCTCGCCCTTTTTCAGATCAACCGGCGCGTTCTGCGTGCTGCGATGCACCGGCTCGCCCTTGCTGTTCATCTCTTGTGCAAAGGCCGCGACCGAAAATACCAATAATAACGATGTACCTATAATCAACTTTTTCATAAATTGCTCCGAAATACCGACCTTCTATATCGTAAACCCGGATTAAGCGCCACGAGGCTTCATCCCTCAAATTCTTCCTTTGCGTTCTTTGCTGCTCTGCGTGAAGCCGCCATTTTTCTATGCAAAGACGCAAAACACGCCTTTGTTCTAACGCCTAATTTGCGGTAGAACCTACCTGCTTATATTTTCGTAAACCGTTCGCCCGTTGACAACCGTAGCAACCACTTTAGCCGCCCGAATATCGGTCTTGTCGGCGAAAATATCATGCGACAAAACCACAAGATCCGCTAACTTTCCGACCTCGATGCTCCCTTTTTCCTTCTCCTGAAACTCCGCGTATGCCGCACCCATCGTGTAGGCATAGACGGCTTCCTCGATCGAGATGCCGCGTTCGCCGCCCGAGTTGACCGCAGCAGCGATGCCCTCGATCGGGTCGAAACCCCGCATCGGAGCATCCGCCCCAAACGCGAGCGGAACACCGGAATCGAGGAGCTTTCTGAAGTCGTCTGAGACGCCGTGCCCGTGGCTGTAAAACAATATCGGCTGCATTGAAAGAATGATCTTTGCACGGGCGTACCGCTGCAGGTCCGCGGAGGCAAAGCCGAAAGAATGTTCGATGCGGAATCTGCGATCGCGTGGCCCGTTTTCTTTAATGGCCTTCTCGAATGCATTGAGAACAATCGAGTTAGCCCGGCCGCCGATGGCGTGGACCATTACCTGCAGGCCCGCTTTGTCCGCGGCAGAGACTCTGCGTTCGATATCAAGAGCTTCGGCTTCGTCGCCATCGCTAAAGTATTTAACACAGCCGGTGCGGACCATCGCATCGCCCGACGCGGCCTTTATACCATTTGCTGCAAGCTTTGCGGCCGAGCTGATCGGAGCACAATCGTAAACACGCGTCTTTAACTTTCCCCGGCGGTCAAGATCCCGGTAAACCTCGTCCAGCTCATCCGAATGCATGTCCTGGACGCTGGTCACTCCCAAGCTCGCCGCGTAATTCGAGGCCGTCTCAAGCACTTCCGGCCAATTTCTCGCGTGTTCGGCCGGTACCACCGATGCGACAAGGTTCACCGCCTTGCCGGTCAATATCCCGTTAGGCTCGCCGCCGGAGCCGCGTTTTATCTCACCATCCGCAGGCGAAGGGGTCGTGGCCGTGATACGTGTTAATGACAAGGCTAGCCGGTTCGCAATCGCGGTCCGACCGGTCGAAGAATAGATAAACACGGGATGCTCAGGCGTGAGGCTGTCGATCGCATCGCGGGTCAGGCTTCCGTCCTTGAAGACCTCCTCGCTCCACCCGCCGCCAAGTATCCATCGGCCCTTCGGGAGAAAACGGACGTATTCGGCGACTTTCGACGCGATCTCGCCAACCGATCTCGCCCCGCGTAGATCGATCGATGAAAATTTGTTCCCGACTGCGGCAAAATGTACGTGAGCATCGTTGAAACCGGGCAGGACCAATCTACCCTTTGCATCGATAACTCGAGTCTTTTCGCCCGCAAACCTAGTAATTTCCTTGTTCGTCCCAACCGCGATGATCTTCCCGCCTGAAACAGCCAACGCCTCGGCACGCGGATTTACCGCGTCGAGCGTGCGAATGTTTCCATTGATGAGGATCGTTTCCGCCTGCCGCGCCTGAGCCATCGACGGCAAAGCGAGCAAGGAGAAAACCATTGACGCGAGCGTTGCACTTGTGATACATTGTACCGCCAGTTGCTCTTTGACAACCAAAATCAGCCAAAAATGCCCGGGAAAAAGTTTTTCGCAAAACTGGCGGAATTTTGTCATTCGGCCGCTCTAAAGCTAATGGATACAATATGTTCCACGTTCTGTCAGCCGGCGGAACGCAGCCCGAACGCAGCCGGAACGCCACCGAACGAAACAGGAGGATTTGAAGTTACGGCCGCTCGTAAACGACCTTTCCGTTCACTACGGTCAAAATGACCTTAACATCGCGGATCTTCACCGGATCGATCGTGAATATGTCTTCCGACAGCATCACAAAATCGGCCAGTTTGCCCGGTTCGAGGGTTCCTTTGTCTTTGTCCTGAAACTCGGCATACGCCGAGCCCCAGGTAAACGCTCGGATTGTCTCAAACACTGAGATCTTTTGCTCCGGGATCCAGCCTGCGGGGTTCTTATCGTCCAGCGTTCGCCTGGTCACCGCCCCATAGACACCCATGATCGGGTCAAGCGGGGCGACTGGCGAATCCGAGCCAAATGCGAGAACGCCGCCCGAATCGAGGATCGTCCGAAACGCATACGTGCCCTTCAGACGCTTTTCGTCCAGCCTCTTCCATGCCCAACGCCCGTCGTCGATGATGTGGAACGGCTGCATCGAGGCGACCACTTTCTGCCCGGCAAAACGCTTGAGGTCGTCCATTCGAACGTGCTGAGCGTGTTCGATCGTGAAACGCCGGTCGTGGGCTCCGTTTGCAGTCTCTACATTCTGGAAATGATCGAGGATGGCCGCATTTGCCCGGTCGCCGATTGCGTGGATGCGTATTTGAAGCCCTGCCCTGTCGGCATCCTGTATGGTCTGCCGCATCGTGGTAGTTACGTCAGCCATTGCCAGGCCGGTGCTTGACGGAGCGTCGAGATAGGGCTCAAAGAACCATGCAGTGGTCGAGCCCAAACTTCCGTCGGCATATCCCTTGAGACAACCGACGCGAAGCATCCCGTCGCCAAAAGCATGCCTGACGCCCGTGTTCGACCAGCGCTTGAAATCATTCAGCGGCGAGCATCCGTAAACGCGAGTCTTGAGCGTGCCGCGGCGGTGAAGTTCCTGATAAACGCCGACGTCCGTTCCGGCGGACATGTCCTGGACGCTGGTCACCCCAAGCGATGCGGCATGGTCGGTCGCGGCCTGTGCGGCCTCGATACGTTCTTCCCAACTCGGGGTGGGTATTATCCAGTTAACGTAGCTCATCGCCTCATCTTTCAACACGCCCGTCGGGTTTCCGGCGGCATCGCGGACGATCTCGCCGCCCGCTACGTCCTTTGTGTCCTTGTCGACCTTGGCCAAACGCATCGCAAGGCTGTTTGCGAGGGCCATATGGCCATCCAGCCGATCGATGAATACGGGGTTATCGGGCGTGACGGCGTCGATCATCGCGGCGGTGGGCAGATTGTTGGGTGTCCAGTTTTCATGGTCCCACTTGCCGCCGAGAATCCACCGGCCCTTCGGAAGCTTTGCTGCAAAATTCTTTATCCGTTCGACGAACTCCTGAGGAGTCTTAGCGTCACGAAGGTCCACTGACGAGAGTTGCTGTCCAGTTTCAAGAAAATGAACGTGGGCATCGTTAAATCCGGGTATGACAAGCCGCCCCTTGGCATCAATGACTTTTGTACTCCGGCCGATAAAAGGCTTTGTGTCGGCATCAGAACCGATCGCAATGATCCTTCCATTAAGTACTGCTATCGATCGGGCTGTAGGGCTCGCAGCATCGATCGTTCGCACGTTCGCGTTGGTTATAACAAGATCGGCGGCAAGGGACTGACCGAACATGACGGTCGGGGAACACAAGGAAATAAACGCTGCTAGGCTCAAGATCTTCATAATGGTGGCAAATTTGGCGGAGGAAAATGCAAGGATTGACATCAATCTCCGCATCTAACACACTTGGATTTGCCGATTATAACAGTGAAAGTCTCGTACATCCACATTCTGAGCATCATGCTGGCCGCAGCATATTTCAGCTCGATCGTTTTTCTTTACGCATCTGAACCCCGGTCGCTCGCAGAAGTATCGACGAAAGCGATCTCGGCGATCGAAACGACCGTGTCGAAGGGCCAGGTTCTGACGGGAACGTATGAGATCGATAGGGTGAGATTTGACGAGGGGCTGGCCGCTTTCCGGGCCGACAATTTTGTTCTTGCACGCGACCGATTCGAGCGGGCCGACCCGGAAAGACGCGATGCGAACACCCAGTTTTACATCGCTTATAGTTACTATCGTCAGGGCTGGGGACGGGCTTTTAACGACGATGAGCTCTTTAAGGAGGGCCTCGAAAGCATCAAGTACGTTCCGCAGATCGACCCGGATTTCGTCTCTCGCGACGCAGACCTCAAGTTGAAAACTGCGGTAGAGCTGCGAAGCGAATTCGAGGAAGGCCTCAAGGTAACGGTGGACGATATTAATCCATTCAGACTACTCAGGGAAAGGAAATAGTGCCTGAAGATCGGAAAACTGAAGATGTCCTCGAAGCCGAAGAGGTTCTTGAAAGGGACGACGCGATCATTAGCCCAGTGCCGGGCGAAGTGACAGAAGGCCTGTCACCGACGATGGTTGGCCCGACCGGGCAGATCATACGAACACCGGAACAAGCTGAGCGATCGAAGGCCTATCGTGTATATATTTTTCTTCCCGTAATTTTCCTGACCGTCGTGCTTCTGGGCGGCCTTCGTTTGGCCTCGGCTGATGGTGCATTCGTCTTCGTCGCACCTGCTCTAATCAGTCTGATCTTCGGACTGATCTTGATGGCCTTGTTCGTTCGCGGCGGACTAATAAATCTCGGTGGTTGGTTCTCAGACGAATTCTCGACCACTCACAACGCGGCGAATGGCGTCGTTCTGGTATCCGTCTATGCGGCGTCGGTTCAAGTTTTCAATTCCCTTTTGCCCGAGGCAGGACTTCCGTTCTGGGTAGTGGCATTTTGTTTCGCATGGACGCTTTGGAACAACCTGTTCGCCGAATTCGACAACAAAAGGCTGTTGCGAAGCTTGGCGGCACTTTTAGCGTTTGCTTTTGTTGCGAAGTACGTCGTCCTTGCAGGTTTGACGGCTCCTGCGAGTGAAACAAGCTGGCTCCGTTCGATGCTCGAAAATCCGGCCCGCGAAGCATTTACATGGCTGCTCGATCTGCCGAGGTATTCTGCCGGCACGGGGTATATCCAATTTTTCTGTTTGGGCCTTTATTTTCTCGGCCTGTTCCTGCTTCCAAGGTCGCAGGATGTCCGGACACAATGATATGAGAGCGTTTCAACTTCTCTTGGTATTGGCATTCGTCACTCTTTCGGTTTCGGCCCAGTCTGCTGCTTCGATCTTGAAAAAGGCGGAAAAGGCGAACGGGGCAGGTAAACGGTCGGCCACCCCTACCTCATGGTCTCGCTCCGGAAGTGTGATCGATCCCTCGACCGGTGCGAGGGGTTCATTCACATCTCGGGTCATGGCCCCGGATCTTTATTACGCTGGGTATGTGCTTGACGGGATCGAGTTCGAATCGGGATTTAACGGCAAGTCGGGTTGGGAACGCGATTCCAGGAACGGGCTCCGGACGCTAACGGGTAATGAGAGCCTTCTACTTCAAGCCGAGTCCCTGTATCGAAATACAGCTTGGAGAAATTATAAGAAGGAAAGGTCCAAGATCAGCTTTGTCGGCAGAGCGCTGGTCGATGGTAAACCAGTCAACATCGTCAGGCTTCTGACCGCGAAAGGGGTCGAATTCAATTTGTTCTTTGACGCAACGAGCAGCCTGATCCTGAAGGAGGAGATTCGGTCCGAGAATGTCGCGAGAACATTCGTTTACAGCGATTTCCGCGAAGTGGGCGGCTTCCGGTTGCCGTTTGCGTTCTCTGTAGAAGAGGATGGAGCCAAGCTGCTGATCGAGCTCTCACAGCAAACGGACGCCAGTCAGGTATCAGCATCGATGTTCGACTTTCCAAAAATGTCGGGCGAGCCGCTGCCCGACATCGCGAAACTTCTGTCAGACCTGCAGCAAAATGAGGATGAGGTCGAAAGACTTCTTGACCAATATTCCTTTACTCAGCGTTCGACCAAACGAGCACTCGGAAAGGACGGCGTTTTGCGTGAAACGGATTCTGAGACATTTCAGCTTTCGTTTTATAAGGGAAACCGCATTCGGCGGCTGGTTGAGAAAAACGGCCGTCCGCTTAGTCCGCGTGACCAGGAAGATGCGGACAAGGACGCCGCAAAACAGGTAGAGGCGATAGAGAAGGAACTCGAAAGAAATGCCAGACGCTCACAATCGGGGCCGCCGTCGGAAAAGCCACGGAGGATCTCGATCGCCGAGGTACTTCGGGCATCGAAGCTTGCGAACCCTCGACGCGAACGTTTCCGCGGCCGCGACGTTATCGTTTTCGATTTTGAGCCGAACCCTGATTTCGACTACAAAAATGCGAAAAGCATGCTGAAGTTCTTTGGAAAGACCGCGGGCGTAATGTGGATCGACGAAAAAGACAAACAGGTTGCCCGACTGGAGGCGTATCTTGCCGATAGCTACAACGTAGGCGGCGGGATCCTCGCTAAATTAAAGAAAGGCGCCTCGTTCACACTGGAACAAGAACGCCTTAATGATGAGATTTGGCTTCCCTCGGTCGCGGACATCAACCTTTCAGTCCGCGTGCTACTTGTGAAGGGTGTCGAAGTGAACCAGGTTGTCCGGTCTTACGATTACCGCAAATTCACGACCGAGGTAAAAGATGCCGTGGTCGGCGAACCGACAACGAAATGAGCATTACTTCGGTTGGTTGATCAGGCTCAAGTCGATCATTCGGCCGTCACGCTGGACACTTATAACCGATCCTCCGATGCCCGTATTAAACTTTGTACCCTCTAAGATCGGCTTTCCGTCAATCGCCTTCAGGCGGTCGCCCGGCCTTATTCCGATCTTCTTTCCCACATCGGTCTCATTCACAGACCGCACCGTCCACTCGCCGTTTCGGAATTCCGCATCGACCCCAAGCAGCTCAAATGCTGCACGAGCGTCCACCGGTTCTAAAGAAACGCCCGGCGGGGTTATTGCAGGCGGCGTGATCAAAAGCGTCCTGTCGGTTGAAGTGCTCGGGATGGCGGGAATGGTCGGTCGCGAGAAATCGATGGACCGACTACGTGGTGGCTCTATCACTCTCTCGGCTGATGGCACCGCGGCCCGGCGGACCGCCGGCATTACCGGAACGGCAATTTCCGGCGAGGTCGCGGGAACGGGCGAAACGGGCCTCTCCCCGATAGGAGGTTCGTCAGGACGCATTTCCGCAACGCTCGTGGGCGAAGCTGTGTCCGGCACCGAAACCCTGTCGTGCTCCAATCCGTCACTCAGCGAACTAAAGTACAAGACACCGGCGCCGGTAAAAAGGAAAAGCACCAGAGGCAAGACATACTTCAGGAACGGGAAAAGGCTCACCGGGCGAACCTCGGCCGGCCGGCCCTGCGCAATGCGTGCCCTTACCCGAACATCAAAGTCTCCCGGAGCCTCCACCCTTTCCAATCCGGAAAGGACCTCCACGATCTTCATCGCTTCCGGATCCAACTGGCCGGAAGAACCGCCAAACTTATATTCTTCGTGCGTCATTATCTGCCTATACAGAAACTACAAATAGTGTTTCAATTTCTCTTTCAAAAGCCCGCGTGCCCGGCTGATCCTCGATTTTGTCGTTCCAAGCCCGAGCCCAAGTATTTCCGCTATTTCGTCGTAAGGCTTACCTTCCACATCTCTAAGTATGATCGGCACCCGGTATTTGGGCGGCAAAGTCACTATAGCTTTTGCGATCACGCGGCTTCGTTCGTCATCGGCAAAGTCTTCGTCCGGACGATTCCGCGTATCCGGCGGCTGAAACTCCTGTTGCTCGTCGTCAGCCGACTGAAACAAACCGGTCAACGACAATATGTTCCGCCGTTTTCGCTTTCGAATCTCGCTGATCGCCAGGTTCGTAGCGATCCGGTAAATATATGTCGAAAAGGCGAATTCCGTGTGGTATCGGTCGAGAGCAAAATAAACCCTTACAAAAGTTTCCTGCGCAAGATCGACCGCCTCTTCATAGTCATTCAAAAATCTATACAAATAGTTGGTTATCGGATTTCGATAACGCCCGACGATTGCCGAAAAGGCATCTTCATCGCCGTTCCTGGCCGCCTCAATAAGGGCATGATCGGATTGGATCCTTTCAGACACAGTCGTTGACCCTGCCTTCCGCTTCCGAGAAACGATTTTGTCCAATGCCATACACTCATACTTTTTTACAGCAATTTTTCAGTCCGAACAAAAGCCGCCCTATGTTTTGTATCACGCCCGGCGGCCCCGTTTGTTGCGAAAATCATTGCGCGGCTTCATTTTTCGACGTTCTTTACGGTCAGCACAAGAAACAACGATCCGCCTGTATTCGGCTGATTCAGGTTGCCAAGGATGGTAGGCGTGGCGTCGGAGACGCTGAACCGCTGCAAACTAAGCCCTATAGATTCATAATTTATAGGCGAAACCGTTTTTCCGGCTTCGTCACGAACGCCTGCCTGGACGGGTACGCGGGCCCCAAAGCTAACAGATTGGACCTGATAAACGGATGCACCGGAGCTATTCTTGACGCTTCTAAGGTCAATGACCCGCCATTCTAAAAAGCTTGGCGAGCCTGGGATCGGATCCTGCACATAGGAATTGGATACGCCTTTGTACTCGATGCTTCCCGCATTTCCCAATCTTCCAAGGTAGGTGTTGAGAACTCGGAGATTCTGGGCCCCGAATTCCGACCGCAACTGCCGTGCTACGCCGGCAAGGCTGGTCGGTAGCGGTTTGCCAGTGTCGGTGCGATTAGAATCCACCAGGACGTGAAGCGTGGCTTCCAGGTTCAGGTCACCGGGCTTCAGCTGATCGCCCTGGCCGAAGGCTGCTACCGCAGCCAGCAGCACTGCAAACAAAATAGAAAGGAATGGGGTCACCCTTTTCGCAAAGATCATTTTTTATTCACCTCGTCAAAGATTATTACGAACTACAAGCCCTAACACCCGTATCGTCTGACAAAGTTGCAAAAAATGCGCAAAGGAGGTCTGGAAGCTTCTCCAATGAAGAAGAAGCGGAAATTTGAGAGAAGGCGGAGTGGGTGAAATAAGGAGGAAAACGGTCGCGACTTATTAGTTATGGCTGGCTGACGGCAAACTGGGACTCATCGATCTTTTGGCCAAAAGTAACCGTGCCGATATCGGTTTCCTCAATGACCTTATCGTCTGCGAACAGCACTGACCGATAAGGTACAAGGGTACCCTGAGCGTTGTTGTAATCGTAGTATTTCCGGCGGTACTTGATGCCCTCGTCTTCGTATTCGAGCATCATGACCCGGAATGTTTTTGCACTGATAAAAAATCGCGTTTTTCGATCCTGTTTGTCGATAACGTCAACCACGTGAAATTCTACGCCGCCCACTTTTTCCTTACCAAAAAGGCTAAGTCTTGATTCATTCTCCTTGTAGCGGAGCAAGGTATCCAACCCGAAAAAAATCTGATTAAGAAATGCTCGGGCGGTGTCTTCACGAGGAGCAAAGACCTGGTCGTTAAATATTAGGTGCGTCTTTTCGTCAGTATAAATAAGTGAATAACGGGCCGACGAAAACTCCTGGTCAAATCGGATCTTTTCCTTGGCAAGTGTATCGCCGCGGGTAGTCCACTTTTGATAGTTGGCCTGGTCCATTTGCCCTTCCGCATTTCTCACTTTGATCTTTCCCCGTTCGAGGGCCGTCTTTCGGATTTGATTCAAGACGATACGCCCACCTCCGAATCCGTATACGAATATGGACGTTTCTGCGATCACTTCGGCCGTTGGGTTTTTGAGGGCATCCTTGCCGGTTAATGTAGGCAAAGGTGTCGGGGTTGCCACCGGGGTCGGCGTGGCCGCAGGGGTCGGCGAGGGCTGCGCGGGCGTTTGTGACAAGGAATGACCGGCTGCGACCAAGAAGATCGCGACCGCAAAGATAGAACGTCGAAAGCCAGAAAACAACAAACGAGAACTCCTATTATTCGAAATGAACAAACCGTGATTGTAACATAAACCGATAAACCCTTTAACCCGAAAGATCGATCGACTTTCACCGGAGGACCACACTCGCAACTTCAACGGGCTACCGGGCGCTTGGTCGCACATTGCAAATTGATGACGCAATGGCGTGAAAAGATGCTCGCAACCCTTCACCCGCGAGGTAAGACAGTATTAAGATCGAAATTATGCACGTCGCTCTTTTTGAACCTGAAATACCACCCAACACAGGGAATATCGCCCGTCTCTGCGCCGCAACGAACACCCCTTTGCACATTGTCGGGGTCACTGGTTTTCGAATGGACGATCGGGCTCTGAAACGAGCCGGCCTCGATTACTGGGACGAAGTTCGCCTCTTTCGCCATGTCGATATGGACAGCCTGTTCGAAACCCTTGAACATTCCCGCTTCCTTTACCTGACCACAAAAACGGATCGGTCATACACAAGTTGGGACTATCAAGAGAACGACTGCCTCGTCTTTGGCCCCGAAACTCGTGGACTTCCGACTTCTCTGCTTCGTGCAAACGCCGAGCGCTGCCTAACGATACCCATCTTTAATCCGAATATCCGAAGCCTCAATCTTGCCAACAGTGTTGCGGTCGTACTGTTTGAGGCACTTCGCCAACTGGGCGCGAACACCCGGCAGCCGCTTTAGTTTCTCTATTTTGTAGGCATCTTTTTCAACAGCATTTTCGTCACATTACAGTGACTTGGGGCGAAATCATATCGCCCGCAAGCGAGATATTTATAGGAGGAAATGGCAATGATATCAATTAGAAATTATATGGCATTTGCCGCAATCATCATAGCGTTGTCGTTTGGTCCGATTAGCGCTCATAGCATGGTAAGTGCGTCGGACCGCACGATCGAGGAGAACGTTGAACGGCAGATCCTCAGGCTGCCGCGATACGAGGTTTTCGACTTCATCGGTTACAAAGTCGATGGATCGACCGTAACTCTCTTTGGCCAGGTGCGAAACGGCATTAACAAAAGCGATGCAGAAGGCCGGGTCGAGGACATTCCGGGAGTGACAAGCGTGATCAATAACATCGAGATCCTTCCTCTGGGAAGTTTCGATGAGACGATAAGGGTAAACCTTTACCGTCGGATCGCTAACTACGGTGGGCTTTCGCGATACCTGTATCCGGTGAATCCATCGGTCCGGCTTGTCGTGAATAGAGGACACATTTCGCTCGAAGGTTTTGTATCGAATCGTGGCGACTACAACACGATGAACATCGTGGCGAGCGGAATACCGGGCGTGTTCAGCGTGACGAATAACCTCGTTATCAGTAGCGGCCGCGCCGGTTGATCCGTCAGCGAAACTTATTTAAGAAAAGAGGCTGTCTGAAAAGGCGGCCTCTTTTTTGTTTGGGTGCTAGGTTGTGGGCGCAACACAGTTTAAACTTTTGGATATGGCAAAAAAGAAGGTCGTATTCAAGAGGTATGAGCAGAACCAACCGATGTTGCTGCCGCCG
>JBGSYT010000129.1:0-2825 GCA_041750855.1 Pyrinomonadaceae bacterium
GATTCACGGATGCCCATATAACGGCCGATATTCCATGGGTCCTTCATGTATCCGACCGGAAAGCAGGTGTTCGCGGCAAGATGGCCTGATTCAAATTCTTTCTTGCCTTCTTTTTTCACATTCTCCCAAAATCTTTCTGCGACTCTCGGGGCGAAATCATAAAGGCTATACAGGTCGGCAAAATGTAGGCTCGACACCGGCAGCCTCATAAGCGTCACAAATCGTTGCTTTGCTTCTTCTGTGCTGGTACAAGCACGGAAAGCCTTCTTGCGGGCCTCCTCGGCCGGAAGTGAACCCCCCACCGGCGACATATGATACGCGACCATGCCAACGAAGCCAGCGTGTATTTGGCTGATCAAAGAGCTGTAACCTACCGCCGACTCAAGGGAATCGATGGGTATGTTTGTCAGGAAGTCCTTCGGATCAAACTCCTGTTCATCCCAGTTCTCGAATAATGAGTCGTAGGAAAAATTCGATTCATCGGCCGTCATACCCTTCTTGACCGTCGCCCGCTTAGTCTTTTGCAGTGGCTTTTCCGCCGAAGGTGCAGACGCGGTTTGGAGTTTGTCGCCGCTCTTTTTTGCGGCCTTCAAGTTCTTGCGATTAGATGTCGAGTTATTCATGTTTTCCATTCTCCACGGCCGCTGTAATTGACGATTGATATTCTCTTAAGCGACCTCCGAACTCCGTAAGTAATTTGCGGGCTCTTCTTGCTGTCTTCACCCTGTCCTTCCGGTCCTTTCTTGCACGCCATGCGAGATAGGTTAGCCGCTCCACGTCAGCCTTCGGGATGTGCGTCTTCCTCTGGCGTCCATTAATCCGTCGTATGAAGTAGTGGGCCTGATGAAGTTCACCCGCCGCACACCGGCAATTCGATTTTCCGCACCGGACCTTCTGGGCATAAACACCGCCGTTTTCGATCTCTTCAACCATCTTAGGTAACATTTTTTTCGATTTTATTTTCATCACCACGTTAATAGCCTCCTCCCAACTGCGCGTTAGTATCTTTTTTGTGACGGCCCACGACATTAACGACATTAACGACAAAAGCCCCCTTGAGGCCTATTCTCTACCCACTTTGGTCGTTTATGTCGTTTTGGTCGTAAACGGGCGCAATGCAGATCTCGGCCGACTTCCCTGCCGTCTCCTGCTTTCGGATGTTGATCCGACCGCATTCCAAAAGGAGTTTCAATGCGGCATTGATTCGCGCTCCCTCTAGTGTCATATGTAGAAACTACAGTTTGCGGGGGAGGTCATTGGGAAATGGTAGGCGAAGGAAGTTTACTTTCTGACAGTTCCGGCAACCAAACGGTCCTATATTTTAGGCGCTCTAAACAATAAGATGCTGCGGACAAACCTAAGGCGTGGGTCTTGAATGCAGGGCATGACTAAAGTCGAACGGAACGTTCAAACAGCGGTAGGGGTTGTGCCCCCCTTCTCAGAGCCTCTCTAATGTCTGCGTCGGGGGAAGGCTAAAAACAAGGTTCTGGTTTCGTTCGGCGGGACGATACTCCGATTTTACGTTCGGATCGCCGCCAGTATATTGCCTCGGAACGAATGTTGTGTTCAAAATCTCAACCCCGAATAATCTGAGTGTGGTTTCAGGATCGCGATCACAAAATCGAAATACAATTCAGAATACTGAAATGATGTCTGTACGATTCGCTGATCACGTTATTCAATCTCGTCGAATCGTTGGTTCCCGATTGGATAAGTCCGCCAATCGTAATAATCAAAGTGCCACCACTCCAATTCAAAAACGTTGAACCCGTCCGCTTCCATCGAACCTCGTAAGAGGTCTCGATGCCATCTCTGCAGCGATGTGCCCCCCGGATAATCCGGCCTGGAGCGATCGGTGGTTTCGTCACATGTTCCGACCATTTCGACGGGTTTCCCGGACTTTAGATCGTAGAGAGTCAGATCGACGGCTGCCCCGCGATTGTGACGTGAACCTTGTGATGGATCAGCGACGAAGATCTTTTTATCCTGCGGCGTTGCGTCCCAAAAGACTTTGGTGACATACCATGGCCTGTATGCGTCGTGCACAAGCAGGCCATAACCGAACTCCTTCAACTTTTGGTTAATGCGAACTAGGGCCTGGGCAGCGGGACGCTGTAAAAACGTCCGTGATTCGGAATAGAATGCCGCCCCAAACAAGTTATTGGTGGTTGCGTAGTGTATATCGAGCTTGATCGTGCGATCGAGTTTAGTCGGTTCGACCAGATCCGATCGGCGGTTGTAAATCCCTTCGTCCGGCGGCCTGCACGATAGAGCCTCCTTAATAAGCTCTGGTACCGGCCGCACAGGCTTGACCCGCAATTGTGCGGCTCCGCTTTCGGGTTCGATTTGCCGCCGGTAAAAGTGTTCGCCGCGAATTGTGACCCGAGTCGCCCGGTCATTTGAGTCCCGTTTAAAGACCACTGATTGATTTTCGCGAGAACTCTCTTCCCCAAACCTGAAACTATCTTGACTGGTTTCAATGAGAGGCTCTGAACCTTTACCCCTAAATAAGGTGCAAAGTCGGCCATCCTTTTCGAGAATATACAGGATAGCGTCATCGGGACCGTACTCGCCGACGAGCCCGAGCCATCGGGCAGGCGCCGCTGCCGGCTTTTTTATCTGCCCCGTATTATCCGGGAGTCTGTCTGACCCAAGAGATGGTTTATATGAGTACAGTTCCGCAGCCTCCGCCTCGTGGTAATACTTCATCTTTGTCCGTATCAGACAACGTGTGTGACGACCGCCGCGCCCAGCGGGATGGTTGCACTCCTGAGGGTCAGAGCGTCGATCCTCGCGTCATTGACTTTGTATCCGATACCCGGGCC
>JBGSYT010000130.1:0-29114 GCA_041750855.1 Pyrinomonadaceae bacterium
GAATGCTTTCGGCGCCGGCCCGCAGCCAAACGCTGCGGCAACACCCGCCGGAGCTTCGCCGGCCACTGCGTCGTGCCCGAGCTGCGGAAAACAGAACGCCATGGGCGCCAAGTTCTGCGCAGAATGCGGCGGCAAGATGGAAGCGGATCAGGTGCCGTGTGTTAAATGCGGAGCGAATCTCCGCGAGGGCGCAAAGTTCTGTTCCGAATGCGGATCGACGCAGGAAAAATCGAAATGCCCCGGCTGCCAGGCCGAGCTTTCCGCCGGCGCTAAATTCTGCCCCGAATGCGGAGCAAAGACCGAAGCCCTTGAATAACAGTCTCGCTCCGTCGTGCAACTAGCTAGCGTTTATGTTCGAAATAAACGCTAGTAGGGCTGTTGTTTATGAATCGAAAGCATTTTCTTCCATGTGTCCTTTTGCTTGCCTTTGCGACTACTGTTAGTTCTCAAGATCAAACGAACAGTGAGTGGCTGGCGAAAGACGTTCAGAATGTTCGACATTTCCTGAGTTTGCTGCCGATAGAACGGCTGCCGTTCAACTTACTGGAAGAGGAGTTCGACCGAAAATTTATCGTTAACGGCAGGAAAGTATCGTTTCTGCGCCATCCCGAAGATTTTGGGTTCGGATATCGGCAGGTCGAAATTGGGGTACCTGGCGGTTACTGCAGCATATTCGTGCGAGGTTTTCTGCTCGACTATGAATACGTCCGGTTTAAAGCTGGAGTAACCTGTAGCTCGCGAAGTTGGGAGAAGATTAAAGATACTTTAATAACGACGTGGAAGGACGGCAAAGGGCCGGAGGTCGTTGAAACTGAGAGCGGATTCCATTTCGAAAGACAGTATGATAATCAGTTACGAAAATACAAAGATCGCGTTGCATTGAAACTAGGCAATTTAAACGAAAGAATTGTTGTGCCTAGTAATTTGAGAGACGACTATGAAGCCCTGATAAGTCCTTTCGAGCACTCCATAGTTGGCAAAGACGGTTGTGGCCCGGGTGGGGTGGTCCCATGGGGTAAAATTTCCATCGATGCCATCGCGAAAACAAAGCGTCTCGACATATTGGAGAACATTCTGCGGGCCTACAATCCGGGTGGCCGAGTATACGCATTGCTCGCGTTGATTGACGCGAGGTCTCGTAGAGCTAAGCTAAGTCCGGAGACTGAGAAAACGATGAAATTGGTAGCTGACCTGGATTCGAAGATCACAGTTTGCTTGGGAGGGACACTACATATAAAAACTGCAGCCGAGGTAGTAAAGGAGTTCGGCTCAAAACTTTAGACTATTATGCCTATCAGCCCCGAATTGCTCGAAATACTTCGTTGCCCGAAGTGTAAATCGAAGGTGCATATCAACGACGAGCAGACCAGTCTCGCGTGTGAAAATCTCGAATGCCGGCTGGTTTACCCCATTCGCGACGAGATCCCGGTGATGCTGGTCGAAGAAGCGACAGTTGAGAAATGAACAACGGACAATGGAAAATGGATAATTGAAAGCAATTGTCCGTTATCCGATATCCATTTTCCGTTATGCGCATCGATTGGGATAATGTGAAACGCGTACTCGTGGTTCGCCTCCGCTCCATCGGCGACACGGTCCTTTCGACGCCCTCGCTCATTGCCCTGCGGCGATTTCTCCCGAATGCCGAGATCGACATTTTACTTGAGGATTGGGTCGCGCCCGTGCTCGATGGATTTGACGCGGTCGATCGGATCGTAATTGCCGGAACGACCGCCCGCACACGCATCACAACGTCCCGTGAGTTGCGCCGACGCAAATACGACGTCGCATTCAACCTGCACGGCGGAACAACCGCAACGTTTCTGACACTTGCAAGCGGTGCACGGCACCGTGTCGGCTATGCGGCCTACCGGTATTCGGCATTATACAATCATCGACTTGCTTCTTCCTCCGACTTCTGGGGTCGCGAAAAGACGCATTCCGCGGAACAGCAGTTGGCAATGCTTGGCCAAGTTGGCGTTCCTGTCGACGACAAACCGCGAAGCCGACTTTGTGTAACGCCGGAGGCCGCCGCATCGCTGGCGAAGAAGCTGGCCAGCCTGAACTTCGATCCTGAAGAAAATTATGCCGTCATCCATCCCATTGCGGCGTTTGATTCAAAGCGATGGGCGCTCGCGAACTTTGCCGAAGTGATTCGTTTTATTAACGAAAGCGGGTTTCGCTGCATCGCCGTCGGTTCACCGGGCGATGAGGCCGAACTCGGCCGTTTGCGTGCTCTCTGCGACTCTCCACTTTGCGCAACAGGCGATATCAATTTGCCGGAGACCACGGCGTTGCTCTCGAAGGCGGCCCTCTTCGTTGGAAACGACAGCGGCAATGCCCACATGGCAGCGGCTGTGAACACACCATCGGTCGTTATTTATGGCTCGTCGAACCGCCACCACTGGTACCCCTGGACGGACGCTCCGGCCGAGATGGTTTTCCACGAACTTCCCTGCCAGCCATGCGCCGGCTATCGATGCGAGGTGTTCGACGAGCCCAAATGCATACTTAGTGTACGGCCCGAGCAGGTGGTGGCCGCGGTTAAAAAGCTGTTGGCGGAAAAAAGAAAAGGCGAGCAACCTGCGCCCGCCTTTCCCTAAGATCCTCAGCGATCTATCATCGATTCGAATTCGAAGTATTGCCATTGACCATTCGGTTCGTTATCGAGTCGCCGGCCCGTATCGTCAATTGATTCCGGACGCCTTTCTGCCCTTCGATCGAGCGTGCTACGGTTTCAGCCAGCTTTTTCTGGGCCTCGTTCGCAACCGTTCCGCGTAGAGTTATCACCTCTTTTTCGACGTCAACATTGATCGTTGATTCGCGAAGATCGTCGGCCGTGGCGAGTGCTGTCCTTGTTTTGAACCAGATCCAGCTGTCGTCCAAGCTCTGCCCGATCGTGCTCGAACCCTTGTCCCGCTCATACTCGGCCCGGTTCCGATCGTATTCTTCGCGAGTTATGTTGGCGTTCGATCGGTTCGTGTTTGTACCGGCCGGCGTCGCGTTGACCAGTATGGCCGTATTGCTGTTAACGTTCATGGTATTAGTATTCGCATTGGTGGTCACGGTCGTCGTACCGCATCCGGTCATCACCATTGAAAACACAATAACTCCGCAAATGTAAGTAAATAAAGCTATGTTACGCATATATCCCTCCGTGTCGTCCAAAAGTTCGTGTAGGGGTTTCCTACACTTGTCTTATATCTAAGGGATAGTAGTGCAATTGGTGTTCCCGACAGGTTGCGACGTGAAGTTTGGCGGACGAGATGCTTATTCCACTGACTTTTTTTCGCAGGCCAGACCGCACTTCCGTGTTAAAATACTCGTTTCGATGATGACGAACGAGACCAGGTGCATCGCCGGCCGACTGCTGGCACTGTCCATCTTACTCCTCTGCCTTTGCTGTTCACGGGGCGAGGGGCTGCACCTGCTGCCGTTTGCCGAAGAGCCGACACCGCCCGTAGCATTCGAGCCGTCGGGCAGGTCTGGGATCTATCAGTACTCGGTCGATCCGCAAAACGCCTCGGCACTGAAGCATTCGACGAAAAAGAACGCTGCAGATGCTTCGGACCCAACCTTTCTGTCGGCCACTGTCGCCGCAGCGGCCGGTTCGGCTGGACTTCGTTTCACCGCAACTCCCAAAGATCACACCCTCGTTCGCACAAAGTTCGAACTCACGGCATCGTCCGATCGTTCCCCTCCGTTTTCGCTCCTTTAGTAAACGTCACACTTACAACATTTACCTTTCCATTGAATAGAACCGACAGCGTGTCTCCCAAGCGGAGGCCTCTCTAAATGCAAAGGAGCAAAATGGACGAGAACATTGGGCAGAACATCCACAACACCATCGACCCAAATCGGCTGGACCACCTTAACGACCCTGTCATCCACTGGGTCCGCACCGATTTTCCTAAGCTGAACGAAACGATGACCGTCGAACAAGCGCTCAGTGTGATACGAGCAGAGGGAATCGGCGAGCGCATAGTCTATTTCTATGTCGTCGATGACGACGAACGCCTCATCGGCACCGTACCGACCCGGCGTCTGCTGACCTCGATGCCAAGCGTGCAGATCCGCGATCTAATGTCGGAAGGAATAATCTCGCTTCCGCACACGGCGAAGGTAATTGACGCATGCGAGATGTTCGTCCGTCATAAACTCCTCGCCTTTCCGGTGCTCTACGACGACGGCCGCATCTGCGGCGTGGTCGATGCGGGGCTGTTCACCGAAGAGACGCTTTCATTCGCCGAGCGCCATCGTTTTGACGATGTCTTTCAGCTTATCGGTTTCGGGATAACGCAGATCAAAGGTAAATCTGCATTCGGCATCTTCCGGTTCCGGTTTCCGTGGCTGATCGCGACAATGACCAGCGGCACCATCTGCGCCCTGTTGACCGGCTTTTACGAGGCTACCCTGGCTGAGGCGATCGTGCTTGCATTTTTCATCACGCTGGTTCTTGCCCTCGGCGAGAGCGTCAGCATCCAGTCGATGACCGTCGCCCTGCAAAATCTCCATTTTGGCACGCCGTCGCTGTCCAAATTCATCCGCCAGCTTCAAAAGGAGGGCTCGGCAACGCTGCTCTTGGGCGCCGCATGCGGTGCGATAGTCGGGACAATCGCGTTTCTCTGGCGGGGATCTGCCGAAGCGGCCGTGATCATCGGCGGAAGCATTACGTTGTCGGTGTTTCTTGCGGGGCTGATCGGCCTGAGCATCCCGACCGTGCTGCATGCGATCCATGAAGACTCGAAGATCGCCGCCGGCCCGGTCACACTCGCTGTCGCGGACATCATGACGCTGGTCATCTACTTCAACATCGCGACCATCATCCTCCGCTAGCGCGTTTGAAGGCTAATAGTGCTGCATGCCGGAGGACCGTTTGTACCGGCGTGCCAGAGGCTGCGAATATCTCAGGTCGAGGATCAGCACGCCGCGGTTATCTAACTGGCAACGGTGAAAAACGCGCGTTTCGAGCAGCGTGATGCCAAACTCCCGCAGCAGGCGGTTCGCCCGTATCCTTAATCCGCCGGCCTTCCCGCGGTCCCTTATCGGAAATGCCTCGGTGTCCTTCTCCGGTTTCGCACGCTTTAGCCCGATCGTTTCACGGTCGCGGTCGTACAAGATCTGACACGCCTCCGGCTTTCCCAGCTTTTCATGCGCCACGCGGTTTATCACGATATCCCCGTATTTGTTGATCGAAGCATACATCGACGCCCACCGCGTCGCCGCCGCCCCACGCGTACAAACCTCCCAATTCCGCCGCACATTCACATTCTCAGAATACAGCATAGTGAAATGACTGTATCATTGTCGCAACAAGTGTGTCAACGATAAAATACCAGGGCCGTTTCAGCGGACATGTTGATCGTGCATCCGTTAATTGTCGAGAAGTGCTGAGCCAAGTTATACTCAGTCCGGATTTTCCCATGTCTCTAGTTAAATCAGCAAAGCGTGTCGCCGATCACGGAGAGGTTTTCACCCCGGCGTGGATGGTCGAGGCGATGCTTGATCTTGTGAAAGACGAGACCGAGCGGATCGATTCGCGCTTTCTGGAGCCTGCCTGCGGAAGCGGCAACTTTCTCGTGCAGATATTAAAGCGAAAGATTTTGGCGGTTGCGCTCAAGTATGGAAGGTCGGACTTTGAAAAACGGCACTATGCTCTGCTCGGGCTGATGTGCATTTACGGGATCGAGCTTCTTCCCGACAACATCGCCGAGTGCCGGGCGATTCTTCTGGAGATCTTTGCCGGATACCTGAATCTCAACGAGACGGACGACCTATATCGGGCGGCATTCTATGTGCTCTCGCAAAATCTCGTTCACGGCGATGCGATGAAAATGTTGACCGACGAGGGGCAACCGTTAACTTTCGCCGAGTGGGGTTACTTGGGCAAGGGCAAGTTCCAACGGCGTGACTTTCTTCTCGCCAGCCTCACGCAATCGGCAGCGTTCAGTGCGGAGGGTTCTCTTTGGGCGAATGTGGAGAAACACGAGATCTTTAGGCCGTCGAAGACGTACCCGCCGATGACGGTAAGCGAATTGGCCACAATGTCAGAACCGCCTGCGTAGGCGGCGGCCAGTCTCGTGGAATTGCCCGCGCTGACCGCGTAGCGGTTGAATGATGGTAGCCGTGGGTTTCAACCCACGGTAGATCAGGAAAAAATGGCATTGCGTCGCGTAGCGACGTTTGATTCAGCCGTCGCTACGCGACGAGGGATTTGGGACCGCGTTCCGTGGGTTGAAACCCACGGCTACATTCAGCTTGCCGCGACGCGGCACAAGAAGGTTATGAACGATCAGGCTGGTTTTTCATTGCGGGGACGGAACCCGGATGTGCTGACGTGCATTGCGAACCTGTCGAATGACGAGGTGTTCACGCCGCCGGAGCTGGCTAATCGGATGCTGGATACGTTGGCTGAGGCGTGGGCGGCGGACAATGACGGGGCGGACATCTGGGCGGACAGTTCGGTCAGATTTCTCGACCCGTGTACCAAATCCGGCGTCTTCCTTCGCGAGATAACCAGCCGCCTCACCGAGGGATTGGCGAAAGAGATCCCAAACCTTCAGAAGCGAGTCGATCACATCCTAACAAAACAGGTTTTCGGCATCGCAATCACCCATCTCACAAGTCTGCTCGCACGGCGAAGCGTTTATTGCTCGAAGCACGCTGATGGCGAGCACTCTATTGCTAAAGGCTTTGGGAATGAATCGGGTAACGTCTGGTTCCAGCGATTGGAGCACTCGTGGATGAATGACAAGTGTACGTTCTGCGGATCGAGCAAATCGACTTTAGACCGCGGCGAAAGCCTTGAATCGCACGCATACGCATTCATTCATACGGACGATGTCCAGACTCGCATCGCAGAATTATTTGGAGAAAACATGCAATTTGACGTAGTCATTGGAAACCCACCTTATCAGTTGAGCGACGGTGGACATGGCGCTAGTGCGATGCCCATTTATCATCAGTCTATCCTATTCGCTCAGAAAAGAGTGATAGATTCCCGATCAAGGTATACATCGCACACGGAACTTGTTATATCGCGGAAAAGGATGTTACTCGAAACCAGGACGACATTTCTAAGGTCAAGGTTATCATTCCGCGTTCAGGAAACCCGGGTAGCACCATAATTGGGAAGCCAAGAATCAGTGAACCGGGATCATGCAGCTCGAATACGTATATCGTGATGATTCTTTCTGAGGGTGGCTCTGAGGCAGCAAAAAATGTCGTGTCCTACCTTTCAACGCGGTTTTTGCGATTTTTGGTTGGACTGAGAACGACAACGCAAGATATGGCGCCGAGTGCGTACTCATTCGTACCAGTCCAGGACTTCAGCCAGTCATGGACAGACGAAAAGCTCTACTCAAAATACGGTTTGGCAGAAGACGAAATCGATTTTATTGAGTCCATGATTCCTCCAATGAAGAACCACCTTTCTGAAAATGAGTAAAACCCTCGATGAGATTCTTGCTCCAAAACCCGATGCTCGGCCGCGGATCTATGCTTATTCGATCGCGGATGAGGCTCATAAAGGCTTGCTCAAGGTCGGGCAAACTACGCGAGACGTGAAGCAGCGGATCGCGGAGCAGTTGAAGACCGCCGCGATCAAGAATTTTGCTATCGTGCTTGACGAATCGGCAGAGTGCGATGACGGCTCGATCATCTCCGATCACACGGTTCGGTCAGCGCTCGTTGCGAAGAAATTCGAGAACCATACTCTGGAGTGGATGAGGTGTACGGTCGAGGATGTTAAGACCGTGCTCACCGAACTGCGCACCGGCCAGCGGTTCACGGGAACGCATCACGAAACCTTCCCGATGCGGGCCGAGCAGTTTGAGGCTGTCAGGAAGACGCACGACTACTTCTACTCGATCTGGAAGGAAGATATGCACGCGGTTCCGCGCTTCCTTTGGAACGCGAAAATGCGTTTTGGGAAGACATTCACCGCCTATCAACTCGCAAAGAAGCTGGGAGCGAAGCGCGTTCTTGTGGTCACGTTCAAGCCTGCGGTCGAAGATGCGTGGAAGTCCGACCTTGAAAATCACGTGGATTTTGACGGCTGGCAGTATTTATCGAAATCTTCGGGAAGCGATCCGACAAGGATCAAAGCAACAAAGCCGGTCGTTTATTTCGGTTCGTTTCAGGACCTCTTAGGCCGGGACTTGTTCGGCAACATCAAACCAAAAAATACCTGGCTCCACGAAGTGAACTGGGATCTGGTCGTCTTTGACGAATACCACTTCGGCGCATGGCGAGAGACGGCGAAGGAACTGTTCGAGGGCGAAGAGGAAGCTGTCGCGAAGAAAGAAGCAAAGCTCGAATACGGCGGCGATCTTGCGGACGTTAACGTTGACCTCGGCGAGCTTTCGGAAAAGGAAGCGGAATTTCTACCGATAACGACCAAGGCATATCTATACCTTTCCGGCACTCCGTTCCGTGCCCTTTCCACGGGCGAGTTCATCGAGGAACAGATCTTCAACTGGACATATACAGACGAGCAGCGAGCCAAGGAAGAATTTGCGGATCAGCATCCCGACAAGCGCAATCCATACGGAGCGTTGCCGCAGATGCGTCTGCTGACCTATCAGATGCCAGACGAACTGGTTGCGATAGCGAGTCAGGGAGAGTTTGACGAGTTTGACCTGAACGCATTTTTCGAAGCATCGGGCCGGGATGTTTTGGCTCAGTTCAAACACAAGAGCGATGTTCAGAAGTGGCTCGACATAATCCGCGGCGGATATATGCCGAAGGCGGTCGAGTTTCTAAAGACCGGAACGCGGCCGCCTTTTCCATATTCGGACGTTCGACTTCTGCCATACCTTCAGCACTCGTTTTGGTTCCTGCCGAATGTTGCGGCTTGCCACGCAATGGCGAACCTGCTTGCGGAAAAGCACAACACATTCTGGAGCGACTATGAGGTGATAGTTGCCGCCGGAGCGTCTGCCGGGATCGGGCTTGAAGCCTTGCCGCCGGTACGAAAAGCTATCGGGAGCGGATTCGACACAAAGACCATCACGCTCTCATGTGGAAAGCTGACCACGGGCGTGACGATCCCTCAATGGTCGTCGATCCTGATGCTCCGCAATCTGAAGTCGCCGGAAACCTATTTCCAATCCGCATTCCGCGTCCAATCGCCGTGGTCGATAAAGAACCCGAACGGTGACGACCCGAACGAGGAAGAGATACTAAAGCCGATCTGCTTTGTCTTCGACTTCGCTCCGACGCGAGCTCTCAGACAACTCTCCGAATACGGCATCGGCCTTTCCCCGAACGAACCGAACCCCGAGAATGCAGTCAAAGACCTCGTGTCGTTTCTGCCCGTGCTCGCCTACGACGGCGCCAACATGACGCAGATCGACGCGGGCGGCATTCTCGACATTGCGATGGCGGGAACATCCGCTACCCTACTTGCTCGCAAGTGGGAAAGCGCTCTGCTCGTGAACGTTGACAACGATACGCTGCGGCGAGTTTTTGACGACCCGGAGGCAATGGCCGCCGTCGAGCGGATCGAAGGCTGGCGTGCGCTCGGCGACAACATCATCGAGACGATCATCAACAAGAGCGAACGGGTAAAAGATCTTAAGAACAAAGCGAAGGAAAAAGACCTGACCGACAAAGAAACGAAGGAGCTGACCGCCGAGGAAAAAGAATACAAATCCAAGCGGAAGATGGTTCAGGAAAAGCTCATCAAGTTCGCCACCCGCATTCCGGCGTTTATGTACCTGACCGACTTCCGCGAAAACACGCTCCAGGACGTGATCACCAAGCTCGAACCTGATCTGTTTCTCACCGTAACCGGCCTGACCGTGAAGGACTTCCAACTTCTCGTTCGGCTGCGGGTGTTCAACACCGAACAGATGAACCAGGCCGTCTTCGCCTTCCGCCGCTACGAAGATGCTTCGCTGCATTACACCGGCATCGAAAGCCACGAAGGGCTGACGCATTATGGCCTGTACGACACCGTCGTTGCGAGAGACTGATGGCTTGAAGGTTGATTGCCTTCATATATCAAATGTTCACCCGCTGTCAGATCGGAGTTTCGATTCTATCCGGCGAGTTCTAGTCCGCTAATCCCTCTTCGGCACTAGCGTTGAACGGATGCGAATCAGACGGACGTTTGCGCCGTGGTCACGGAGGAGGTGGCGAGACGTGGGCGATTACGGTGGGCGGTCGTGATCGAGAATGGCGGGTGGGGCTTTGCGTGTGTGCCGCATTTGAAGGGCAGTCTACCAACCTGATCGGGACTCTCCCGCCGTTCTGCATTGTGCCGCCGGCCATTATCCGCAAGTGAACCGCCATTCCCCACCATCTCAGCACGCGGTCGCCCGAGTGTCCTCCATCGACCCGCCGCTCGTCCATATTCACTTGTCACTTTCCCCTTGTCACTGTATTATTTATAGTTTCGACTGTTGTAGCCGAAGTGTACCTTTATGTTCGAGTCACTATCCGACAAGCTGAAGAAAACGCTGAAAAATCTGCGTGGCCAGGGCAAACTTACGCCCGAGCACGTGGATGCGGCGCTTCGCGAAATTCGGATGGCCCTGCTCGAAGCCGACGTTAACTATAAGGTAGCAAAGGACTTTGTCGAATCGGTCCGGGCCAAGGCCGAAGGACAGGAAGTTTGGCAGGGCCTTAATCCGCACGAACAGGTCGTCAAGATCGTCTATGACGAACTGGTCGAGCTGATGGGCGGGACGTCTTCGCGACTCGTTTTTACAAAGCAAATACCGAACGTCGTCATGATCGTCGGGCTCCAGGGGTCGGGTAAAACCACCTCGACCGGCAAGATCTCTCGCTGGCTGCGTGACAATCAGGAGCGTAAGCCGCTGCTCGTTTCGGTCGATGTTTACAGGCCCGCAGCCCGCGAACAGCTCCGCGTCGTCGGCGGTGCCGTCGGTGTTCCGGTCTTTCAGGACAAAGAAACGAACGATCCGATGACCCTGGTGCGTGGTGCCGTAAAGCATGCACAGGAAATGGGTTACGACACCCTGATGATCGATACGGCCGGGCGTCTGCACATCGACGACGACCTGATGGTCGAGCTCGAGCAGATAAAGGCCGAGACGAAGCCGATCGAGGTTCTGTTTGTAGCCGATGCGATGACCGGCCAGGACGCCGTCCGCTCGGCCGAGGTTTTCCACGAACGTATTGGAATTACAGGGGTTGTCCTTACCAAAATGGATGGCGACGCCCGAGGCGGCGCCGCCCTTTCGATCAAGCAGGTCATCGGCCAGCCTGTGAAATTCGTCGGCGTCGGCGAGAAATACGACGCGATCGAGCCGTTCTACCCCGACCGGATCACCCAACGTATCCTCGGCATGGGCGATATGCTCACGCTGATCGAGGAAGTCCAGGGCAAGATAAACGAGGAAGAAGCCCAGGCCCAGCTGATGAAAATGACGCGTAACCAGTTTACGCTAGAAGATTTTCGCAGCCAGCTCGGGCAGTTCAAACAGCTCGGGTCAATGTCGAAGCTGATGAAGATGCTCCCGGAACAGATGACAGGCGGCCTTTCGCTTTCCGAAGAGCAATCTGCCGAGGTCGATCAGCAGATGAAAAAGACCGAGGCGATCATCGATTCGATGACAAAACGGGAGCGTGACGATCACAAGATCATCGACGCCAGCCGCAAAACCCGCATCGCACGAGGCTCGGGCAGCACGATAGCCGAGGTGAATCAGCTCCTACGACAGTACGAGCAAATGCGGAAAATGATGGTCCAATTGAACAAGGGCGGTCTATTTTCCGGTCTCGGCCGCAAAATGCTCGGTGGGTTAACCGGTGGCCTCGGTGGGATGCTTGGTGCCGGTGGGCCCGCATCGACGGGTCTAGCCGGATTGCTTAGTAGCGGATCGGCAAATGGATCTGATGAGGAACCGAACGGTTCTGCATCGAAGAGTATCAAAAGGAAAAAAAGACACAAGAAACGACGTTGAATGCCATAGAATATAGGATTTAACCTCTCGATAGAAAATTATGTTAGCAATAAGCTTAATGAGAATGGGCGCGAAGGGTAAACCCTTTTATCGCCTGGTTGTAAAAGAAAAACGGTCAAAACGTGACGGTGCCTATCTTGAGAATGTCGGGACCTACGATCCGATGGCCGATCCGGCAGAGGTGAATCTGAAGCACGACCGAATCCAGTATTGGATCGGTGTCGGTGCCCAGCCGACCGACACGGTCAAGAGCCTGATCAAGAATAATCCTGTTCAGACCGAGGACGAAAAGGCTGCCGCAGTACAGGCACGTGCCGAGAAGAAGGAAGCCGACCGCCTGGCCCGAGAGGAAGCAAAGCGTGCGGAAACTGAACGCCTTGAAGCGGAGCGCGTAGCGGCCGAAAAGGCCACTGCTGAGGCTGCTGCCGCTGAGACTGCAGCAGCTGAAGCGGAAAGTGCCGAGGCCGCTCCGGCTGAAGGCGGTGAAGCGGAGCCCGCGGCTGAAGCTCCTGCTGAGGAAATTGCGGCAGAAGAGGCCCCGAAGGCTGAGGAATAGTCCTGCGTCCAGGTTGTGCAGACGAATTGTCCGCTTTCCGTTTGAATGAAAGAAGCCATTGAAAAGGTGATCAGGGCGTTGGTCGGCTCGCCCGATCTTGTCGAAGTGTACGAGCAGGGCGATGGAAAGAACGTTCGGCTAAAGGTGCGTGTTGCGCCGGACGATTACGGCCGTCTGATAGGCCGCGAAGGCCGTACGATCAAGGCGATCCGCAGCCTGCTCTTTGTTAGCGGGCAGAAGCATGGCAAGCGTTATCATCTGGACCTCGAGGAAGACTAAGGTTTTGAGTCCACGCTTCAGCGTGCTGCTATACGGCGAGGCTAACCGAGCTTGAACTCCGAACTTGTCACGATCGCAAAGATAGTTAGATCGCGGGGACTTCGCGGAGAGGTTGTCGCAGAACTTCTAACCGATTTTCCCGAGCGATTTACCGGTCGTGAGAACGTGGCCGCTGTTTTGCCGAATGGGGAACGCCGCGAATTGATAATTGAGAGGTTCTTTTTCCAGAAAGACCGCGTCGTACTGAAGTTTCGTGAATACGATTCCATCGAGAGAGCCGAGACGCTACGGAATTCCGATATTTGTGTTGAGGAATCCGATGCGGTCGAGCTGGAAGACGACGAGTTCTTCGATTGGGAGCTTGAAGGTTGCGAGGTCGAAACCGTTGACGGCGAAAAGCTCGGGAATGTTAGGGAAGTGATGCGGACCGGCGGAACCGAAGTGCTGTTGATCGATGGGCCAGAGAAAGAGTTGATGATCCCGTTCGCGGAGGCGATTTGCATCGAGGTGGATGTCAAAGGCAAGCGGATCGTGGTTGATCCACCTGAAGGCCTCCTCGAATTTTAGATTTTGGATCTTGGATCGAAGAATCGAAAATCCAAAATGAGAATAGACGTTCTGACAATTTTTCCCGAATTTTTCGGGCAGGTTTTTGATTTTGGGATAATCCGCCGGGCCAGGCTCGCGAATATCGTGGAGGTAAATGTCCACGACCTCCGGGCGTTCGCGACCGACAAGCATAAGATGACCGACGACAGGCCGTTCGGCGGCGGCGACGGGATGGTGATGAAGGCGGAACCTATATTTCTTGCTGTCGAGCACCTACTTGGAACGAGCGAACGGCAAGAGTACCCGGTTGGAACAAAGGTCGTTCTCCTTTCGCCGCAGGGACATCCGCTCCGACAGCGACTCGTGAGATCGCTGGCCGATGAGACAGGACGAATGATCGTGATCTGCGGCCGCTACGAAGGTGTGGACGAGCGCGTGAACGAAGCGCTTGTTACGGACGAGATCTCGATCGGCGATTATGTTCTTTCGGGTGGCGAACCGGCGGCGGTCGTATTGGTCGATTCGCTGGTAAGGCTTTTGCCCGATGCGCTCGGCAGCGACACGTCGGCCGAGAACGACTCGTTCTCGAATGGCTTGCTGGATTGCCCGCATTACACGCGGCCGGCTGAATTTCGCGGGATGAAGGTCCCGGACGTACTTTTGAACGGCAACCATGCCGAGATAGAAAAGTGGAGACGCGAAAAAGCGTTAAAAAAAACGAGGGTTGTTAGAGGCGACCTTTTAGAAGGAGAAAATGGTGAAATGTGAGTGGAGTTGACCTCCTCTGACCTCTGGCCAAAATTATATGAATCGTTTAGATTTTGTCGAGAATACTCAATTAAGGGACAACATTCCTGCATTTCAGTCTGGTGACACCGTCAAGGTCCACGTGCGAATCAAGGAAGGCAATAAGGAACGCCTGCAGGTTTTTGAAGGCATTGTCATCGCGCGTAAGCACGGTGGCGCCCGTGAGACGATCACGGTCAGGAAAGTAAGTTTCGGCGTGGGCGTCGAGCGCATCTTCCCACTGCATGCCACCGTAGTCGACCACATCGACGTCGTCCGCCGCGGTAAGGTCCGCCGCGCGAAGCTCTACTACCTGCGTGAGCTTCGCGGCAAGGCTGCCCGCATCAAGGAAAAGGACACACGCAACAAAGCGCAGGCCGGCGGTAAGAAGTAACCTAAACTAGCTGAATGATAAATAGGGCGTCGTGAGTTGGTCGTTTGTGAAGAACGGTTGCCGCGTACGCCCCTTTTCCGTCTCAGTCGTTTAAGAGAAGCGAAAGTGCACGATCTGGTTCTAGGAAGTCTTTGTTGCCCCGTGTATCCAGTATAGAATTGTTTTTTGTGAGCGACTTCCAGCTAAAAGCAGAAAAGACCCAGTGGGTGATCGGGTTTGATTTTGAAGACCATGCCTGTACTGAGGGCTATCGGCTGATCGCGGGCGTCGACGAGGTTGGCCGAGGCTGTTTAGCGGGGCCGGTTGTTGCCGGAGCCTGCATACTTGTTCGAGATCGCCCGGTTCCGAAGGGCCTAAACGACTCGAAAAAACTAACTGAAAAGCAGCGGGATGAGATCGCGGCTGAGCTTCGCGAAACAGCCATTGCTTACGCAGTCGGAGTAGTCGAAGCAGACGAGATCGACCGCATCAACATTCTTGAGGCAACCAAGCTCGCAATGATGAAAGCCATTGAAGCTCTCGATCCCGCTGCCGACCACATCCTCATAGACGCACTTCAGCTCACGCACGTCCGCATACCGCAAAAAGCGATCATCAAGGGTGATTCGATCTCTTATTCGATCGCCGCGGCTTCCGTGATAGCAAAGACATTCCGAGACGACTTAATGAAGCGATACGACGTTCAGTATCCCGAGTACGCTTTTGCAAGCCACAAGGGATACGGTTCAGCGGCACACCTTGCCGCGATCCGCGAATTTGGCCCTTGTTCCTTACACCGAAGGTCTTTCCGTGGTGTCCTCTAGATAGTGGAACTCGTTTAGGAAGGGATTTTTGCAACCTGGCAATGACCAAAAACGTATTATGGTCAGCAGCCGCGCTCAACTATCGATTTGAAGGAGTATCATCATGCATTTATTTGGAAGAGTTTCCGCAATAATTATTGTTCTTGTGCTGGCGTCAAGTGCCGTGTCGGCACAACCCTCCGCTTCACAGGTAGCCGCTGAGCGTCATGCCCGCGTACTTGCTGGTTTTGTGACGAGCGGTGACCGGGCCGCCTATAAAAAGTTTGTGGAAGAGAATTTTGGACCGGAATTTCTTCAACGGCCGATGGAGTCTCATTTAGGTTTCTTTAACATAATGCACGATCAAAGTCGCGGGATGGATGTGATCGAAGTGCAGGATTGGGAACCGAATGCGGTGGTCTTGCTCGTAAAGCAAAAACTCTCGGGGCTTTATGACGGGCTTTTCGTTCGTGTCACGCCGGAAGTGCCGTATAAGATCACCGGCATCGGCCTGCGGCCTGCGAAGGTACCCCAGAGCGCAAAGCGTAAGCTTTCCGCCAAACAAATCGAGGCCGAACTTGGCGCGTTCATCAAGAAATTGTCCGATGCCGATGTCTTTTCAGGAGCCGTTCTTCTCGCTCGCGACGGAAATGTAATTTACAAAAATGCTGTAGGGATGGCGAACAAAGACTTTGCCGTGCCGAATAAGATCGACACTAAATTTAACCTCGGGTCGATGAACAAGATGTTCACCGGGGTGGCCATAGCCCAGCTGGTTGAGAAAGGGAAGCTTTCTTACGATGATCCGCTCTCGAAATTCATCCCGGACTTCCCGAACGCCGAAGCTGCAAAAAAGATCCAGATCAAACATCTTCTCACTCATACCTCAGGGCTCGGCGGTTATTTCTCACGCCGATATCAGGAAATGTCGCGCGAAAGGCTTCGAACCGTTGACGACATGATGAAGATGGTCCGCGAGGATGAGAAGGAGATCGCGTTCGAGCCTGGCAGCCGCTGGCGATACAGCAATACGGGAATGATGGTCCTCGGCAAGGTGATCGAGATCGTGTCCGGGCAAAGCTATTTCGACTACGTTCGCGAGAACATTCATAAGCCGGCTGGAATGACGAACACCGACTGCTATGAGCTGGACAAGGTTAACACAAACCTGGCGGTCGGGTACGACAAGCGGTTTACCGACAACGGGATCGAATGGTCAAACAACATCTTTGCCCATGTCATGCGAGGCGGGCCGCAGGGGGGAGGCTATTCGACGGTCGAGGACCTTCTGAAGTTCGACCAGGCACTGCGGTCGGGCAAGCTAATAAGCTCCGCGACGTTCAAACTGATCACCTCGTCGAAACCTGAGTTGAATTCGCCTCAATACGGTTACGGCTTTGGCGTTGCCGCCGAAAGAAACGCGGTTGGGCATAGCGGCGGATTTCCAGGGATCAGTTCAAATCTGGATATGTATCTCGGCTCGGGATGGACGGCGATCGTTATGTCCAACTACAGCCGCGGCTCCGGGCCCATATCGCAGAAGATGAATGAATTGATAGCGGCGAGCGATAAGTGATAGCACCGCGGGACTAGAATGAGAACCACTCCGTGGGTTCAGAATGGCTTGAGAGTGTGATCTTCGTGTCTGTCGGAAACAGGGGCGCCCTTGTTTTCAGGGCGGTTTCCGCCGTTATGCGGGCCAGGTGAACATCATTGGCCTTTTGCGAAAGATGAGCGAGGACGATGTGCCGGGCTGTCCCGTCGAAATCGTTCTGGAGCCAATCGGCAAGGTCTTCGTTCGAAAGATGACCGTGCCGACCGGCGATGCGCTGTTTGAGGCTCCAGTTGTAGTACGGGCACGCACGCAGCATATCGCGGCTATGGTTTGATTCGATGATAATCGCATCGCAGCCAGTCAGCTTATCCTTTATCAGTTCCGTAATATGCCCAAAATCGGTCAATGTGGCTAGCCGAACACCTGCGCTTTTTGCGACGAATCCGAAATTGTCGGCTGCGTCGTGCGGAACCGTGAACGGTTCAAAGTCGATATCGCCGATGCGGAATTCACGATTGGATTCGATCTCGGCAGTCTTGCTCATCAGGGCTTGGCGCCGCTTTAGTCCTTCGTCGTTCCCGTTCTTAGCAGGCTTTTGGGTCCTGTAATAAGCATCCTCGGTGCTGCCCGAAATAAAGACGGTGCATTTAATTTCACCCACGAGATTTCTGAGCCCGCCGACGTGGTCACTGTGCTCGTGGGTTATCAGTACGCCATCAAGCTCCGAGCTATCCACCCCCACGAGGGCAAGCCGTCTTAGCGTTTCGCGACGGCTTAATCCAGCATCGACAAGAACCTTCGTCCTTTCCGTTGCGATCAGAATAGAGTTTCCCGTCGAGCCGCTCCCTAATACAGTAAATTTCATAAGCACCGATCGTGAGTTCAGGGGTTGGCCCCAGGCAGGCTAATCTTCTCAAAAAAATTCGGTTATTGGGAATTGGAGGCTTTTCGTCACACCAGACAAAGATCAAGGTGGTCAATTTATCCGTCCAACCCCTTTTGAAACCGCTTTCTCAGGCTTCCTGCCATTATTCTCGTGATCAGGGTGTTCGGAAGAAAATTGACGCCCGAGGCTACGGCCCAGTTCGTCCAGCCGGAAACGACCTTTGTTCGCCCTGACCCGGCAGCCTTCAATGCGGTTTCCACCACCTGCTCTGCCGTCTCCTGGCCTTTGAACCCAAGTGTTCGGCCCATCCCGGCATTCTTGTGAAAACTCGTTTCGGTCGACCCGGGGCACAAAGCGAGTACTCTTATGCCAAACGGCCGGTTCTCGGCGGCGATCGCTTCAGAAAATGAAGTCACGAACGCCTTCGTCGCCGCATAAGTGGCCATAAAGGGAATCGGCTGAAAACCCGCCGCAGAGGAAACGTTGATGATCGTGCCGCGTTTCCGTTCCCTCATCCCCTGTAAATACCTATGTGTCAGGGCCACTAAGCAAGTTACATTCAGTCGGATCATAGACAACTCTCGCTCAAGGTCGAGCTCCGCAAAATCGCCCATCGAGCCAAAGCCGGCATTGTTTATAAGCCAATCAACCTCGACCCCATTCCCTTCGGTTTCTTCTAAAAGCTGTTTGTCGGCATCATGCCCGGTCAGATCGACGGCAATATAGTGGGCAGTTATATTATGTTTCGCTTGGAGTTCGCCGCAGAGCTCCTTCAACTTTTCCATCGATCGAGCGACGAGAACAAGGTTGTGCCCATCCTGAGCGAGGCGGTAGGCAAAGGCCTCTCCGATCCCGCTGGACGCTCCCGTGATCAGCGTGGCTTTCATATTTCTTCGAACTCCTCGATCGGTGAATAACACGCGTGATAAACGGAAAGGACAGCGGCACCGACAATTGTCAATGTACCGAGGCCTCGAATGATCCCGGCAACTATCTTTGTGGATTCGAGTAAACCAAGCCGCGTCAGCATATAATTCCAGTCGTGAAAACTGCCTTCGCTGCCCGTGAGCCCGCTCGTCAGAACGAGTTGCATGAATACCGCATCCGCCGCGTAAATGTAAACATTTATTATGCTCTGCCCGACCCAGAAAAGCACGATCGCAGCCGAGTAAGGCTTTTCGTACCACCAAAAATAGGCGACAAAAATCGCGGGCACGATGACCTGAAATAAGGAACCGCCCGCAATCATCATAAATTCGCCGAACGGCCGAAAGATCAGGTGCCCGGTCTCATGGATCGGAAGATCGACGAGATCAAGAAAGCTTCCGTTCAACGGCGTCGCTGCGATCCAAAGAAAATATGCCGAAAGGATCACGGCGAATATTAGCTTTCGATAGCTCATGTTCATTTTGGTGGAAAGGGCTTCAAGCGAACTCCCGGCTGATCGGAAAGGTTTATATTTGAACGAAGATTTCCACGTTTTCGCGAGCGTAGCGGCCAAGAAACCGGCCAGTCGGTCATAGAAGCTTGTTCCTTGAGATGAACAGCTTGACCTGCTCATTGAATTCCTTCGGCTTTTCCATTTGTAAAAAGTGACTGACGCCATCCCAGACCTGGTAGTCGGTCCTAGGAGCGATAGCCTTGTATCGATCCTCCATCTCCGCCGGCCACATAGGATTCTGCGCCATTATTGCCAGAACGGGCACGTTGATAATACCGTGAGTCGCATAAGCATCGTCCAGCATCAATTTCATCGCGCTCGTCCCGACGTAATCGGGCGTGGCCAGCATCGAAGAGCGAATGAACGATCTTAGATCCGCTTCGACGGTCGCCGGGAGCATTCCGTCCACGAACTCAGGAACGCCTTTCTTGTAATCACTAAAAAGCGGCTTAAAAAACTCGTCGACCTGCTCGCGCGGCCCAAAAGGCAGGAGGGCCCCGTCAACGACCACTAAGCCAAGAGTTTTCTCAGGAAAAAGCGCGTAGTACTTGCGAATGATCGGTGTGCCCATGCTGTGACCGGCAAGCACAGCCCTTTTGACACCGGCTTTCTTCATTACTGCATCAACCGCCCTCGCGAAAAAGTCCATCGAATAATCGATCTTCGGCTTGTCGCTTTGTCCGTGGCCCGGGAGGTCCATCGCGATCACGCGATACTTCGGGAACGCAAGATATTGCTCCTTCCAGAATTCGACGTTGCACGTCCAGCAATGCACCAGAACCAATGCTTTTGTGGATTTCTTGTTGCCGATGTCGTAGTAGTGGACCTTGTTTCCTTCGAATTCAGCCTGAAGCCGCATGGGCACGACCTTTCGGCTCGTCACCGGATCCCCCTGCAATTGTCCTTTTGCTGGTTCGGTCATGCCGACGGCTAGCAAGGCCATGAAAATTATCGTTCGTATCGTCGTCACTCTCATGCTTTCTGTTTTCCCAGTAAAAACTCGTCTTTCGATATCGCGTAGAACTTGCACTCCATATTATATGCCATCTCCATTTTCTCGAACGTCATCCCGCACTTTTCCATTATTCGCCACGAACCGATGTTATCTTTATCGCAAACCGCGACGATTCGCTCCAGGCCCGCCTGCTCAAAACCGTACTCCAGCCAGGCGTAAGCACATTCATACCCGATCCCTTGCCGCCAATATGCCGTCTTGAGGCTGTAGCCGACCTCTATCTCGCCTGTGTCCTCCAAAGGCTGCAGGCCGCTTCCGCCGATAGTCTCCCCATTTTCCTTCAATATCATCGCCGACATTCCGAATCCAAACTTATCATAACAGTCGAGATAGAATTGAAAGCGTTTGGTTATTTCGGCTCGATTCTGCCGCACTATGCCACCAAGATACCGATATACATCAGGGTCGGAGCGCATCTCGATCAGTTCTTCGAGATCGTCCGGCGTATAAGGTCGAATCAACAATCTTTCTGTTTCTAACATAAAAATGGAAGTAAACGTGGCAACCGCCCGTCTTATTATCGACAAAACGAAAACACAGGACAAACGCAATGACGAACATAAACATTTCGAGAAGGGGATTTATTAAAGGCGGAGTCACCGCAGCCGCTGCACTTCCGCTGCTCATCAACTGCAGGGGAGCGGTGCTAGCCGACGAGCACGTCGACGGGATCCTCGCAAAGCTGCGAAGAAACGCACAAAGCCGTGGCACGGCGGCAATGGGAGCCATCGATTTTCCCGACAATGTCGGCTGGCGGAGCATCATTCCAATAAACATCGACGATGGTGAGCCGATGATCATTTCCGGGACCGTTTTTGGAAAGGACGGGAAGACGCCGGCCGCAAACACCTTGATCTACTACTACCACACGGACAAGTTCGGGATATACGGACGCTCGGGCCAGCACACGCATGGCCGTTTTCGCGGCTGGATGCTGACCGATGCCAAAGGTCGATACGAATTCAGTTCGATCCGGCCCGCCTCCTACCCGAATTCGCGACAGTCGCAGCACGTCCATATGACAATTACCACCGTCAACAGCCGCGAGGACTGGATCGATTCGATACTGTTCGAGGGGGATAATTTTATCTCGGCACGCGAACGCGAAACGGCGGGACACCGCGGCGGATTTCACCCGATCGTCATGCTCGAAAAGGGCGCTAGCGGTATCGCCCGCGCCGTCAGGGACATACGCTTGTGAAAAGAGAGGAGAAACGAAATGATTCCAGGAATTTTGTCTTTGATCTTGCTGATCGGCTCAAGCCCCGCCTGCCTCGTAGAGAGCGTGGGCGGTGGGTCGAATGCCGCCCGAATTGGGAGTATTAGCACGATCGCCGAAATGAGAAAGGGTCGTGCCGCTCATACCGCCACGCTGCTCGGGAACGGAAAGGTGCTCGTCACCGGCGGATTTGCGGGCGGTGAGAACGGCACGAGAAGCGCCGAGATATTTGACCCCGCTACCGGCACGTTCGCTCCAACCTCGGATATGAATGTGGCCCGGGCGAGTCATTCGGCGACCCGTCTGCGAAACGGCAAGGTGCTGATCGCGGGCGGTTTTAACGGGAGTTACATTGACGGTGCAGAGCTATACGATCCCGCCACGGGGAGATTTTCGTCGGCGGGGAAAATGACCAGGCCGCGAAGCGAGCATCAGGCCGTACGGCTCGCCGATGGGCGAGTGCTGATCGCGGGCGGTGTGGGTACGGGATGGACTTTCCTGGCGGATGCCGAAATTTACGACCCGGTCTCCAACACTTTTACGGCGACGGGAAGCATGACCACCCCACGCGAATCTCACACCGCGACACTGCTGAAGGACGGCCGTGTCCTAATCACCGGCGGGCACAAGGACCGGCGTGACGCGATAACCATCTACTCGAGCACCGAGATCTACGATCCGGCGAAAGGCACTTTCACGGCGGCCGCTGATCTTACGGTCAGGCGGCATAAACACGATGCGTTATTGATGGATGACGGCCAGGTGCTGATCGTTGGTGGTTCCGACGAGAGGGATTCGCAAGGTGCTTACACGACGGTTGAGATCTACAACCCGAAAGCGAACCGTAACAGCCGTGTGGGTGACATGAACGCTTCCCGATACAAGCTGCAAGGTACGACCATCCTGTTGCCGGACGGCAGGATCCTCATCGCGGGCGGATCGACTCGGGCAGAGATCTTTGACCCGCGTGCGGACATTTTCATAGTCACCCGAGGAGGATTTGAATCCGCACGACATTTTGCCACCGCAACCCTGCTGCAAAATGGGAATGTGATCATAACCGGCGGTTACGACGACCGCGTGGCGGTCAGCCAAAAGGCATGGATGTATACGGAGGCAAAATGAAGACAGCTATAATCATATCGGTGATCATTCTAACGTCCGCGATAGCGGCTTATCTGCCCTGGGGCATAGATATGGATGAGGGCGGCTCGGTCGTTCTTAATAAACTTTCGGGTAATGCGGCTCCATACAAAGGGGAGGCGTGCGATCTTTTCACTTACGCGAACGCCGAGAAAGTGTTGGGCGGCAAGGTGACCGTGACAGACAACCGCATGAACGAAAATCACCAGGGGCGTCTCTGGACATGCACTTTCGAGGTATTGAGGGAAGACGGTAAAGAGCCGAAGCTGCACTTCATGCTGGTTCAAAACATTTCAGAGGAATCGGCAAGGCAGGCTCTTGAAGAGATACGGGCCGCCAACCGAGGGCGAGCCGATTTGCGGGATTGGCCTGGCATAGCGGACGAGGCCATGGTGCGCGCCGATGGGGATAATTTTCAGTTGGTGATAATGCGGAAGGGTAAGACGTCGATCCGGGCGAAGGTAAATCCTGCGCAAGGCGTGTCGATCGATGACCTGAAAAAGGCCATGGCGTCGCTCGTGCCGAAAATCGATGAGCCGAAATACGCTGGCAATGAGTAAGTATGAGTAAGACGTATCGGTATTCAATAAACGCGATTTTCGCAGTAACGCTGCTTTGCTCAGGCTCATGCATGGCCGCAAGCGGCAGCTCGAAGTTCGTCCTGGCCGGGGTAACTCCGGGTGATCCGCCGATGAGATCGATGCTGTCGATAACGCCGGACACTAAGGTAGATTTTATTCGATGGGTTCTGGAAATAGAGCCGGCAAATAGGAGGGCCGGTAATTTCTCGCTGACCGCGGTCTTCGGCGAGGCTGAGCAGAACACGTCGGGTCATAAACGAGGCGGCGAGTCTCTGGCGGTCATCGGCCGCTATTCGGTTGGCAAATTACGCGGCAGCGAGGTATTAAAGTTTGCCGACGAAAACAAGAAGGTGGCGTTCTCGCTCGTAAGGCTCAACGACGATACATTTCACATCCTTTCTCACGACGGCGAACTGATGGTCGGCGACGGCGGATGGAGCTACTCATTGTTTAGAAGGGGTGCCGCAGGGCCGATGTCGTCCGAAATTCCGCAGTGGACCACTCGTCTGCCAAGGGACGAGCCGCAGGAAGTGAGGTTTGACGGAAGAACGCCGTGTCAGGAATTCATCAGCGCCTATGACCGCCGGGCATCCGAGGGCTGTTACAAATTGAAGTGGTCGCTTTTCCTATATCGCGACCCAATCACCGGGCAGCCATCGACATATAAGCTGGTCGGCACGCTCTACCGCGATGCGGCCGTGGAAGGAAGATGGTCAATATATCGGGGAGCAAATGGAGCCGTTATTTATCGGCTTGATCCCGACCGGCCCGACAGGTCTATGGCCTTCTTAGCGGGCGACGACAAAGTGCTCTTCTTTCTGACGAAGGACGACCGGTTGATCCGCGGGCACGAGCGTTTCGGGTTTGCCCTGAATCGGACCGCAATTAAGGAGTAGAATAAGGTGAAGAACGAAAGAGATGGAGCCGCTCGCCTCGATGACGGAAGACCGCAAGACAAGCGACCTGCTCGCCAAATGCCGCAACGGTGATCGTGACGCTATTCGTGATCTCTATGTCGAGCACCAACGTCGAGTCTATTCTATCGCGCTAAATTTCTTCGGTGGTGATGCCGATCGTGCTGCTGATGTGACGCAGCAGGTTTTCCTCAAACTGGTGGTAAAAATGGATTTTCGGGGCGAGGCGGCCGTAACTACATGGCTCTATAGGCTCACGGTTAATGCCTGCATCGACGAAACACGCAGGTCTCGCCGGTTTTTAAATTTCGACGAGTGGATGGGTCTGAAAGCCGCATCAGAGAGCGACGCCGTGGATACCATCGAGGACGGCGAACTTGCTCGCTGTGTGCAAAAGGCCGTAGCAAAACTGAAGCTAAAATACCGGTTGCCGGTGATCCTGCGATATGTTGAAGGGCTATCTTACCGAGAGATCTCAAAGGTGCTGGGTTGTTCCGAAGGGACGGTCGCATCGCGCTTAAATCGCGGTCATGCAAAATTGGCAGGGCTGCTGACCAATTTGAGGGACAGAGCGTAGGGAATGAAGAGCAGGCACTACAAAAAGGAGCTGCTAGCGTACATCGACAATGAGGTCGATGAGCATCGCCGCGCGGAGATCGCACGCCACCTCGACGACTGCGAAATGTGCCATGACAGGCATAGCGAACTGTTAAAGACGGCCTCACTTGCGTCATTGCTTCCCAAGAAAAATGCTCCGGATCATGTCTGGGATCTGATAGATCATCGACTCCGCGGCGATTCACCGCAAGGGAACACTCAGACTCGATATTGGCCTCGAATAGCTGTAGCAACCGCAATGGCCTCTTTCATTTTGGCTATCGGTGTGTGGTTTGCGGTTTTGACGCTGCAAGACCGTGTTGATCCGGTGACTACCGAAAGCAGGGTCACATGGCGAGTGGAAAAGATCGCGGGTGTACCGAACATCAAAGGAAGTTCCGATAATCAACGAATCGCTGTCGGAGAAATACTCGAAACGAATGGAGCGTCACGTGCTCTCATCAAGGTCGCAGACATTGGTAGCGTCGAGATCGAACCCGATTCAAGGGTCTCTTTCATTGGGTCAACGTCGCGCGAGCACCGACTTTCGCTGGAACGCGGTGGCCTCTATGCGCGCATTTCGGCACCGCCGCGCCTTTTTGTCGTAGATACACCATCCGCGACGGCCGTCGATCTTGGTTGTGAATATAAGCTGGATGTGGACGCAAATGGCAACAGTATCCTTGAGGTCAAGAGCGGGTATGTAGCACTCGAAGACGGCGGGCCCGGCGCTTTTGTGCAGGCCGGAGCGATGTGCCTGACACGTAAAGACAAAGGGATAGGAATGCCATTTGCGGTGTCTGCCTCAAATGAATTCCGTTCGGCGGTAATTCGGTTCGATTTCGAAAGCGAAGGTTCGGCGGCTGTCGATGAGATATTGAGGCTTGCTCGCCGCGATGATGCGATCACCGTGTGGCACCTCTTGAGCAGGGTTCCGGAAGAGAGCCGCCTAAAGGTGGTTGATGCTCTCGTGCGGCTGGTTCCCATGCCCGCCGGTGTTGATCTTCAGGGAATTCAAAGGCTCGATAATGAAATGATGCTGCAGTGGCGCTATGCCGTCGAAGAAGTTCTGTTCTATAAATACGAACTACGGCGAGAGCCTTGATACCTCCCAATTACCGTCGCGCAGCTCGTAGCAGATCCGATCATGCAACCTGCTCGGACGGCCCTGCCAAAACTCGAAAGCCCTCGGCGAAACGCGAAAACCTCCCCAAAAATCGGGCCGTGGGACGCTGCCTTCGGGAAATTTGGCTTTTAGCTCTTCGAATCGTCGTTCTACAACCTCGCGCGACTCAATGACCGAACTCTGTTCCGAGGCCAGCGCGCCGATCTGGCTCTCATACGGCCGTTCTTCAAAATAGTCGTCGGATTCTGAATCGCTTACCTTCGCCGCAGTCCCGGACACAAACACCTGCCGTTCGAGTTCCTTCCAGAAGAAATGGATATAGCACTTCGGATTTGCAAGCAGCTCGCGGCCTTTCCGGCTGGAATAATTTGTGAAGAAGACAAAGCCGGTACCATCAAAGCCCTTTAGGAGAACAGTACGGCCGGACGGTGCGCCGTCTGTCGAGCAGGTCCCGAGATGCATCGCGTTCGGCTCCGAGATTCCCGCAGCGATGGCTTCGTCAAACCATCTCTTAAATTGGTCAAACGGATCTATCGCGACACTGGATTTGGATAGCCGATGCCGTGAATATTCCTGCCGCAATGCTGCCAGGTTTTCGATCATTCTTCAGATCGTGTGAACAAAAAGGCCGTCCTTCAGTTTCGGTTCGAACCACGTGGACTTTGGCGGCATGATCTCACCTGCATCCGAAATGGCGAGCAGGTCATCCATCGTCGTCGGGAACATCGAGAAAGCGACCGCATTGCCGCCATGGTCAACCAATTCCTCGAGTTCGTCCAACCCGCGGCCGCCCCCGACAAATGTGATCCGCTTGTCGGTGCGGGGGTCGCCGATGCCCAGGATCGGCCCTACCAAGTTGGTTTGCAGGATCTGAACATCGAGGCGTTCGAGCGGGCCCGGATCGGTTATATTATCGACGTTATATCGAAGATCGTACCAGTTGCCGCCCAGGTACATCGCAAAGCTCCCGCGATGTTTTGGCTGCCTTTCCGCGGTCGCGCGGACGATAAAAAGTTCGCCGAGCCTTGCCAGAAATTCCTCTTCCGACCGGCCATTCAGATCTTTGACGACGCGGTTATAGGCCATGATCGCGAGGTCTTCCGCCGGAAAGATGCCGGCCATTACGAAGTTATAATCTTCTGTACCGTTGTGAGTCGGGTTCGCCTCGCTCCGTTCTTTCCGGGCGAGCGACGCGCTCTCGGCCCGATGATGCCCGTCTGCGACGTACAGCTCCGGGACGGCCTTAAAACCTTCGACAAAACCGGTGGGATCTTGCACTCGCCAGACGGTTTGTCTGACGCCGGCCGGGCAAACGAAATCGTAGATCGGCTCGGCCTCGGTCGCTTCCCCGATCAGCCGCCGCAAATCATCTGTATTTCTGAATGCGAGAAAAATCAGGCCGGTCTGGGCGTTCACCGCAAGCATGTGGTCCGTTCGGTCGCGGACCTTGTCCGGCCGGGTCCTTTCGTGTTTCTTAATAAGGCCGTTGTCATAATCATCGATCGCGCAGCATCCGACGATGCCTGTCTGCTGATGCTCACCCGCAGCCAACCGATAAACGAATATGCATGGCTCATCATCCTTTACGAGCAAGCCATCAGCAACGAAATGGTCCAAAAGAGTTCTGGCTTCCTGAAAGGCTCTTGCCGGGTTGTCAGTGCCGAATTCGGCCTCGGGCCTGGTCACGCGCAAAAAGCTGTGCGGGTTCGCGGACGTGATCTCGCGAACTTCTTCGTCCGATACCACGTCGTAGGGCACGCATGCGACGCGGTCGGCCTTGCCCTCCGGCGGCCTCAGGGCGTTAAAAGGATTTACTGTTACCACGGATGATCTCCCTATTGCGGCGGCGGTTGGCGGCTTTGGTCGATAAGACTGTCCAGTTCCTGGCTACTCTTGTCGGCCTCCTGCATCAAGCGTTGGGCAAAGCCCTTCTTGTCTATCTTCCAAGCTCCGTTCTCCAGAACGAAGGGAACCGTTTCCCATATCCCGCTCACGTTCTCGACCTCGAGCGTCGCCAGGTCGCCATTGATAGTTTCATTTCGCCACTTGACCGTGCGTTGATGCTCGGAAAAGAGGGTCTCATTTCTGATGACGTCGTCGACGGGAATTCCCCGGGCCTGCGCCTCGAGCTCGTTCATTTTCATTGTCGCGTCGGACAATAATAGCTTCATCGTCTCGACATCCTTCTGCTTTACTGCCTTCGTGTAAGTCTTGAGAGTCTCGATCGGAGAAGCCGGCTGGCTTTTGCCGCCTGCACAGGACAGCAGAACTGTCGAAACGAAAAGTAAGGCGATCAAAGGTAGAGCGTTCTTCATTACAACAATGATTCAGGTAATATTAATATGACCAAACCTTAATTATAACGTAACGATACGGAAGCAAAAAAGATGGAACGCATTAAACTGGCCCTTGACGAAATTGAAGCCGGGCTCAAAGGATTAGAAGGCTGGGAAGCTGACGATGATAAGATCGAAAAGAAGTTCAAGTTCCCGAACTACGCTGAGGCTCTGGCCTTCGTCAACAAAGTGGGTGAGATCGCCGAAGCCGCCGACCATCATCCCGACATCAAATTCGGCTGGGGCTACGCGGAGATCGCCACGACCACCCACGACCGGGGTGGAGTGACCGATGTGGACATTGCCCTGGCGGTAAAGATCGATGCGATTCGCTAACGCTCTCGTCCATCGTCCCACCTGAAAAAATGCTGCTCGTTAAGTGGAACGATCATCCTTGTGTCGCTCTAAAGATCGTCTCACTTGCCATAACAAAGTGAGACGGCTCAATCGCCCTATTCGGTGGCGATTACAGCCAGGAATCGTCTCACTTAGAAAAGGACCAACGTGTCACGTCCTGAATTAAGCTTACACATTAATGGTTTAGTACTTCTATGTGTACCCTGACAGAGTCGAACCCGCATCCCCACTATCCAAAGTTCAAAGATCCTGAAGAACGTGAAGCGTTCTGCAAACGCAATATTGTTGCATAGGTTATACAGTTTGGCAAGGGATATCTTTGGCAGCGGTGACAGATTTTCCTTCATCCTTCGTGCAAGAATTGTTCGACGTGTTTCGGTGCCCAGCCCCCGGCCCCGAAAGAGCGGAGGAACCGAGCATCCGTGCAGTGAGAGGGGATCGCGCTGGCGGTGCTGTTTTGCCTAACGGGTTCAAATTGAATACACTTTTAAATTTGGTCTGATACTCATTTTTAAGACAAGGAAGATTCGAGAAATATGTCAAACGTACCTATCACAGTGGCCCATGGCGACGGCATCGGGCCGGAAATCATGGACGCTACGCTGCACATCCTGAAGGAAGCGGGCGCCCGCATCGATATCGAAACAATCGACATCGGGGAGAAG
>JBGSYT010000131.1:0-2139 GCA_041750855.1 Pyrinomonadaceae bacterium
GAACAGGTCATCGTCGGCGTCAACAAATACGCGATGGAGACCGAAATCCACAAAACGGACATTCTCCAGATCGACGAAACCGTCCGCGCCCACCAGCTTGAACGCCTGTCTCGCGTCAAATCATCCCGCGACAACGGTGCGGTCACCAATTCCCTCGAAAAACTGAAACTCGCCGCCCGCAACAACGAGAACACAATGCCCGCCATCATCGAAGCCGTCGCCGCATACGCCACAGTCGAAGAGATCTGCGTGGCGCTCAGAGATGTATACGGTATCTATGAGGAGCCAGCGTTTTGATAGTGCGTCGGATACTTAAATGTTAAAACGAATACTATCGACGTTGTTAATGGCTTGGGCTCTCGTCGCTTGTACGGTTACGGAAGAGGCATCCAATGTGATGATAAAAATCGGCCCTGACGAACCGGCGGATTTAGTCTACCTGTTTAAGGAGGGTACGACACCCGAGCAGATTCTTGAATTTCAGAGGACTGTTGTAGGCATACCTAACGATAAAGGAAGTGGCTCCGCCTCACTACCCGGTACGATGTCGAAAGTGGCAGTCCGTGTTCGCGGCCACGATGCCGAAGCAGTTCGATTCAAACCAAATGCTATGCCTGAGGAAAAGGCCTTCTACAAAAGCCGTGTTTCTGAGTCAAACCTAATCTATGAGGTCTACGAGCATGTGGTACCTTCAAGAATCACGGCATCGTCAAGTCCCATACATAAATCCCATTAGGAGCTCCTGGAAGGTCATTACCTTACGTAACTAACCCGCCAGATCTTCTTCGCTCCATCATCCGTGATCAGTAGTGAGCCGTCCGAATTGACGAGCAGGCCAACGGGGCGGCCCCAGACCTCGTTGGAATTTTCGTCAGGCAACCAGCCCGAGACGAACTCCTCATACGAGTTCCCTTCCAGCTTGCCTTTATCGTCAAACTTGATCCGAACGACCTTGTAGCCCGACAGCTTGTGCCGATTCCAGGAGCCGTGAAGTGCGACAAAGGCGTCACCCCGATATTCCTTTGGGAACATCTTGCTCTCGTAGAACTGTATACCGAGCGCGGCAACATGCGAACGGAACAGAACATCGGGCACGATCGATTTTTTCACATGTTCCGGCGATTCGCCCTTGCGCCGTGGATCTTCTATTTGACCGATGTACGAATAAGGCCAGCCGTAAAAACCGCCTTCTTTTACCGATGTTGCGTAATCTGGGACCAGGTCGTCGCCGAGGCCGTCACGCTCGTTGACGGCGGTCCAAAGCTCGCCTGTCTTTGGGTTCCACGCCAGCCCGATGGGATTTCTTAAGCCGCCGGCATAAATGCGGTGGTTTTTCCCATCGGGATCATACGTTGAGATTGCCGCACGGCGGGGATCTTCCTCTACCGACACGTTAGTTGCCGAACCGATCGAAACAAACATCTTCTTGCCGTCAGGCGAAAAGATAATATTTCGCGTCCAATGCTGGTTGTAACCCCCCGCTGTCAATTCGACGATTCTTTCGGGTTCGCCCGCAGCCTCTGTCTGGCCGCTTTTATATTTGAAACGAACTACCGAATCCGTATTCGCCACATAGAACCAGTCTTTATGGAAGGCCATTCCGAAAGGCTGCGAGAGAATGTTTGACCAGACGAAACGCTGATCGGCCTTGCCGTCCTTATTTGTATCGCGAAGCACGACGATCGTATTGGCGCGCGAGTCAGCCACAAAGACATCACCGTTCGGTGCCAGTGCCATCCAACGTGGATAGGTAAAGCCCCCCTCGGCAAATACGTTGATTTTAAACCCCTTCGGCACAGTTAATTGAGCATTCGCCGGCTGGGGAACGACCTTCGAGGGGCGGCGAGCACTCTCGGTATGAAACGGTGCGGGCAACTGCTTTGGATCGACCGATCTTGTGAGGGGCTTTTCGACGTTCACTATGCGGGGCAGCGGCGGCGGGGTGGGTGTTGGCGTTGGAGTCGGCGATCCCTGTCCAACCGACAAAACGGCATGTGCAAGCAGAAGCATTCCTAGCCCCGCGAATGTTCTGATACAATAAAACTTCATATTCCAAAAATAGCGAATGTCCGAAGTATTGTCGATCATCGATGGTGAGAATGGCGTCAAGCCTGACGCACGAGCGACCTTGGGATCTCG
>JBGSYT010000132.1:0-1668 GCA_041750855.1 Pyrinomonadaceae bacterium
ATTCACCGGGCCTTTCCCTTTATGAAAAATCCTATGCTCCGATTCCGACCGATCTTCGTTCTGACCTTTTGTTTGTGCCTTGCCACTAGTGCCTTTGCTCAGGCGAAAGCAGATGACAGCAGGGATGTTAAGGCGTCCGAGATACTCGCGAGAGCTGTCGAAAGTTTGGGCGGCGAAAGGTATTTGCAGGTCAATACGCAGATCGGAAAGGGGAAATTCACCGTGCTTAAAGCCGGGGCCGTGGTCTCGTTCCAGAGTTTTCTCGATGTGATCGTTTACCCGGACCGCGAACGTACGGAATTTAAAAGCAGCGGAACCAAGCATATTCAAGTCAACACTGGTGAAACAGGCTGGGTCTACGACGGCGATCAGGAACTCGTAAAGGTCCAGACCGACCGTCAGGTCGCAAACTTCAAACAAGCAATGCGTACTAGCCTCGACGGGTTGCTGCGCTCGAACTGGAAGGGCGATGCAGATCTGACTTATATTGGTAGGCGTCCGGCAACGCTCGGAAAACGAAATGAGGTTGTACGGCTGACCTACAACGACGGCTTTGTCGTTGAGTTCGAATTTGCCGTCGATGACGGCCTGCCGCAAAAAGCGATCTACAAGCGGACGGAGACCGACGGCGAAGAAATAACAGAAGAGGACCGTTATGCTCAGTTCGTTGAGCTTAAAGGGATCAAATTTCCGTTCGTGGTCGACCGGTTTACAAACGGCACGCACTCATCCCGCATCAACTACGAATCGATAGAGGTAAACCAGCCAATATCGGATTCTATTTTTGATAAGCCCGCGACCCCCAAAGATGCACGCAAGGACGTTAAGCTCGGCGGCAAGTAGCAAAAAATAAAAGTGGCGATCCGCGGACCGCCACTTTTTATTTCTATCCAAAGCGTGGTCAAGTTCTAAACAAACGCAAAATCAAACTGGGCCTGATGGACCGATTTATCAGATGCGATGTCGATATGGCCGAGGTATGCCTCGATCTCGTCGAGCACCGCGCGTTCGTAATTTCTGAGGGTGTTGGCAACCTCGGGATGGACACGAAGAGTGGTGCTTCGGACGTCCTCGACATTCTTTGACAACCGCCGGGCCTCCATAAGAATTTCATAACAGACCGTCGAAGGTGATTTGACCCAGCCCGCACCTTCGCAGTAATCGCAAGGGGCACACATCGTTCGTTCGAGCGATTGTTTGACCCGCTTACGCGTCATTATTATAAGGCCGAAGTCGTTGAAAGACAGGACCTTGGTCGGGGAGCGATCAGAGGCGAGGGCCTCCTGAAGCGCTTGCGAGACCTTGTGCCGATTTCGGCGGTCCTCCATGTCGATCAGGTCGAGAACAATGATGCCGCCCAGGTCGCGAAGCCTGATCTGGCGGGCGATCTCGTCCACCGCTTCCATATTGGTCCGGGTGATAGTGTCCTCGAGACGGGCATTGCCCTTCCCAACAAATTTGCCCGTGTTAACATCGATCGCCACCAGAGCCTCTGTTTGATTAATGACCAGGTAGCCGCCCGACCGCAGCCATACGCGGGGCTTGAGAGCCTTATCGATCTCCTCCTGCACACCGTAGTAATCCATGATGGGTTCGTCCCGTGTGTAAAGCTTGATTCGGTTGACCGATCGCGGCTGGATGAGGTTGATGAATTCGACAGTCCGCAGA
>JBGSYT010000133.1:0-15984 GCA_041750855.1 Pyrinomonadaceae bacterium
GACGGGTTCGTTCTACCAGTGCCGCGCGACCAGCTAAAGACGTATAGAGAAGTTGTTGAAAAGGTAGCGGAGATTTGGAAGGAACATGGCGCACTCGATTACTCAGAATATGTTGGTGACGATTCAAATTTGGAGGGCACCCGCTCTTTCACTGATATCGCGGATACAAAAGAGGATGAAGCCGTCATTTTTGGGTGGGTCGCATTCGAATCTCGTGAGGCGCGTGATCTTGCAAATAAAAGAGTCGCAGCCGACCCAAGGATGGCGGATTTGATCAAACCACTTACTAATACATCGAGGCCGATCTTTGATGCTGAACGGATGGTGTATGGCGGGTTCCGGTCGCTCGTTCATTCATCTGATCAGGGCACCGTATAACATATGGTTGCACTCCACATTTTTTCCGCTACGCTCCAAAAATGCGAGTGATCCACAGCGTTACGGCACAAGAACCACCGTTTGGGTATTTGAGGGCATTGAGACGGACGTGTCGCCCATTTCCATCCTCAAACACATAATAATTCGCTTGTTGATCGGTCGGAGACAATCTATTATCAAAGGCATTGGTGTTAATTGCCTAGAGCGTAGAACGTGCAAACAAGAAGATTTAGTCAGTTCAAATAGTCCTGCGTGCCAATGATCCGCGATCTACAATATCCAGAAGATGCAAAAAGAGTTATCGATTCGCTCATTGCGGGACTTAGATACGATGCTAGTGTCGCAGTGCTCGGAGTAGCTGCTTCAAAATTGCCCAAAGTTGAAACTTCTCCAGATTTTAGTGTTGGTATAAGGATGGGAGGAGTAGCAGACGATAATGCAGTGAGACGCGACGCATCCGGACTGTTGTCTCGTTACTCCTTAATCTTGATGGTAAGCCGACTTGAGCGTCATGCCCAACTCTTGTTATTGCAACGCCGCTGTTTCGAGTATCTTGGAGGAACAGAAAAAAGGATGGACGGACCATCATTATGGAACATTCTCCGTCGTGTAAATTCTGAATCGCGTGGAGGTCCGGTAAAACTCTGTTCAGAATTGGTCGTAACGAAGCCGTCTACCGAACTTACTGCACGCATGAAGTGGCTCGAAGGAATTGTCAAGGTTCGGAATTGCCTCGCTCATCGTTTGGGCCAAGTCGAAATGGCCGATGTGAAGAAAGCCGGAATGTCAATCGAAGACACAAAAGACGATGACACTCTTAAGGCAATCTGGCTTCGATTGAAACCTACTCTGGATGGAAAGGAAATCCCCTCATTTCCTCATAAGGGCGGAGGAGAATTAAAAGTAGGATTTGAGGAGTATGAACGAGAATGGAAGATTGGCGAACAGATCGAGGTGGCCCCTGAAGAATGCCAGGGTATTGCTCTGAGTTTGTCATTCCTCGGAAATACACTGCTCCACGAGTTTGAGCGAGAAATGAACGACATCCTGGGTCTCAAGCATGAAGGACCCACGGCTACGCCCTAACAAGTTGCGCCAAACCGGCGCGGGCCGGAGAGCCCACCCGTCAAGGCATAACGGCCACCGTGTGGATATTTGAGGGCAGGGAGACGGCGGTGTTGTCGATGGCCATGGCGATGCGGACGTTTATTATTTCCGGTTTGCCGGGTTCGAGCGGCGCGACGGCGACCGTCACCGGCGAAAAGCTAAACGCAAGATCGCTTTCCCATTCCGTCGCCGAATTCCGTTTGTAATACACGCGAAAACCGCGAAAGGTTTTCTTCGCGACCTGCACCGTGAACGAATAGGGGTTGGGCGACGCCGCGACCTTGGCTACGGGCACGTAGAGATGCGGGTTTGCGATGCGACGGGCGGCGGGAATTATGCCAAGCTGGGCACCGGCGACCGGCGTGTAGGCAGGTGCGAGTCTAATGCGGCGGACAATTCGTTCCAGCCGCTCGAAGATGCCGTCGCTGACCATTGGTGGCGGCGGCGAAAGCTCGATGGCGGGGAATTGCGGGTTGTTTCCGATCTGTTTACCGAGCGAAACCGTCCGATCAAACGTGCGGACGGCCGCCATCTGGGCCTCGAGCGCGACGATCGCCTGCGCGGAATATTGAAGCACGGCGTTGTCGGCCGCGACCGAGTCGATCTCGGCCTGCGAAAAGCCGAGCGACGGGCCGATCTCGGCAAACATCACCGAAAAATTGGCAAACCACGCGGCGCGGTCGATGCGGTTCGTCGGGAACCACCTTTGGTCGGGTCTCATTTGTGTGTTTCTCCTCGAAGATTGGCGTTTGCTAGCCGAAGGTGGGCGGAGGCAGGAAAATTGGGCGGGTGAGGCGCCCAAGATCGAGCATATCATTTTTTATCCGGGCCTTGATACATTTAATTTCGCCCCATCGACCGCCGACAACGACCGGTTTGCAGTGCAAGATGGCAGGAAGTTTTTGTATCAGCCGCCTGATAAAAATGACAAAGGCCGTTTCTCGGGCGAACCCGGCCGGAAGTTTTTGTATCAGCCGCCTGATAAAAATGACAATGGCCGTTTCTCGGGCGAAGATGATCGGAATTTTTTGTATCAACCGCCTGATAAAAAGAATAGTGGCCGTTTCTCCGGCGAAGATGGCCGGAAGTTTATGTATCAGACACCTGATAAAAATGACAATGGCCGTTTTCTCGGCGAAAATGATCGGGATTTTTAGTATCAGACGCCTGATTAAATTACCAACGGTCGTTTCCACGACGAAACCGGCCGTCTTCACTCCCAAACGCACCGTTTTACATTAAGATCCGCCCATTTCCGCCATGCCGAAGGCATTACGGAAATTAGCCCCGGGCATCGCCCGGGGTAAAAGACGTAGAATTCGCCCGCATGCCGCAAGGTATGCCGCATCTACACGCGGACGCACCATGTCCAGCACACCTGTCGGCGTGCCGCCCGTTGTTTTCTCGTTACCCGACGCTCCGCATCGGGCTAATTTCCATCGCTCCTTCGGAGCAAGCCTAAGGTTCCGCCATGCCGAAGGCATTCTGGAAATTAGCCCCGGGCATCGCCCGGGGTAAAAGATGTAGAATCCGCCCGCATGCCGCAAGGTATGCCGCATCCACACGCGGACGCACCATGTCCGGCACACCTGTCGGCGTGCCGCCCGTTGTTTTCTCGTTACCCGACGCTCCGCATCCGGCTAATTGCCATCGCTCCTTCGGAGCAACACCAAAATTACATCACGACAACGCCCAAACAGCTCACCAAAGATACTTTTCGTCGAAATCGATACCGGCCAATTTCAATAGGTCGACGTATTCGTCTTGGACCGATCTACTTGCGTGATGATTTTCCTGGTTCAAAACGTAATTGCGAACGCGTTCAAGCTGCGAAGTCCCGACGGTAAACGCACCGTAACCCTTCTGCCACGAAAATGACATCTCGTTGAGCTCAACGTGGACCCATTTTGAAGACGCGACCTTAATATCCTTTACAATGTCGGCGAGCCGGTGGGTTGCACGGAGCCCGATCAGCAAATGTATATGGTCTGCGGTCCCGCCGATGGCGATCGGGACGGCTCCGGCTGCCCTCAGACAACCGCCGAGGAAACTGTACAGCCGATCTCTCCATTCGCTCTTTATCGAGGGCCGGTTGTTTTTTGTATGGAAGACCAAATGATAATGAAGGGCCAAATGCGTTTGCGGCATCGCGTTGTTTTGTCCCGCACGCCGGGCGGGATGCTCCGTTTTTTACACGCATTGTAACTCGACACCGCTTATCGGGCTACCATCCGCCGCCTTTCAATCGTCGCGTCGCGTGTATTTTAAAGGAGCTTCATACGTTCGGCCAGATCTTCGTCGCCGGCGGAGGAATATTTGACGTATCTGCGGACAGGCGGGAACTTTCCGGCTTCCCAATCGAGCATTTTCTGCTTCGCCTCGTCGATGGAGTCCGTGATGAAGTTCCAATATATCGTCGTCGGGTCGGGAAGCGGCTCGCCGCCGATGAGAATGAAGCGGGAACGAGCGTTTGCGGCGAAACCGAACGCATCGCCGGGCGAAAGGCGTGCAAGATCGTGGCGGTTTAGCTCGGCGCCGCCGATCTTTACGCTGCCCTCGCAGATATAAACCGCGAGTTCGTGCGAAGGATCGACGGGGAACTCGTGCGACGCTCCATTGCCGGCCGAAATGTCGAGATAAACAAGCTGCTGAAAGGTCGGTATCGGCGAACTCTGCCCGCCGCATTCGCCCGCGACGACCGTTATCGAAAAATTATCGCCGCTGATCTTTGGAAGAACGGCATTCTCAAAATGCTCGAAGGCAGGCTCGGCCGATCGCTCGCCGTGGGGCAGGCCAACCCAGCTCTGAATGCCGTGAACACGCGGCTGAAGCTCCGTCACCTGCTCCGCATGAGTGATGCCGCGGCCGGCCGTCATCCAATTCACATCGCCGGGCCGGACCTTTTGCTGAAAATCCAGCGAATCCGTGTGCAGGATCTCGCCCTCGAAAAGATACGTGACCGTCTGCAGCCCAACATGCGGATGCGGCGGCACGTCGAATAGCTCCGGCGTGACGTCTTGCTCGTCGAAATGATCGAGAAACACAAATCCGCCAACCCTTCTCAGCTCACGCCGAGGCAACGCCCGGTGAACAACGAAGTCTCCGGGAAGATAAGACTCGGAAGCAGGGAGGATGAGGTCTACGGTACGCATGTCGAGTGGGTTCGTTACTCAACAGTGATCTCGTCCGGCTGGAGTATAACCATCTTTCCGTCGCGTTCGACAGGAACAGGATTTCCTGCGAGCTTGTGTTTGAGCAAAGCCGCCCGAACCGCACGGTCGTACGCCTTGTTGATCTCGTCTTTATATCGATAGAAAAGATCTTGCCCGTTCTTGTCTAGCTCTTGATCTCGTTCCATTGTCTTGGATCGTACTCTATAAGCCCTTCCTCTTCAGTATAACGCGCGATCTCCGTTGCCGGCGAAGTTCCTGCGTTGAAGACACGCCACGCATCGACGATCGGAAGGTAAAGATCAAATAAGTTCCTTCTTCCGCGGTCGAAACGACGTCGAATCACTTCTTCGGGGATCGAATGGCCACCAAGCCGAACTCTCGCTTTCACTCGTTCAAGCGCGATCTCTACGTTTCTCAGCCAAAGGAATATCAAACTTACGCGATAACCGTCCGCTTTGAGTTCTCTAAGCCAGCGTGCGTAGAAACGTGAGGCTAACGTAGTCTCAAACGCGAAACTTTTTCGTTCGGAAGCCAGATTTCTTAGCCGACCGAGCATCACTCGCCCTGCTTCGAACGAAACATCTTCCGGCGCGAACGCCGAAAGCCCCTCAGCGATCGTATCCGCATTTACGTACTCCGGAATTCTAAACGTATCGCGCAGCAAAGCCGGAGCAAGTGTCGATTTACCCGCTCCATTTGGGCCAGCGATGACGATTGCGTCGGGCATTTATTGCTTCCAAATAATCATTTCCGTTTGTTCGGGCCTAGTTCTAATAGCGCTTTGTCAAACCGAGCTCGAAACCATCGCGAAAAAGCTCGTCGACGTACTTTTCATAAAACTTGGCCAGGTTCACGCCACACGATGGACAGAAGACTATTCTAGAGTCGACAATAATTGAGGCGGGCACGTCGCTTTGGATGTGATCCTCAAGTCCTTTGTCTACAGTCCTATACTGGATTTGAAATTCCGACACTCCCAGGGAATCGCGTCCGATCAGATAAGCCGTTCCGCGCTTGCCGGCAGATTCGTAGCCGGCTTCAAAGCCTAAACAACACCATTTCATAGGTTAGGACTCTACGGTCGTAGCCGATACAGCATCCTCGGAAACGGAATCGTTTCGCGGACGTGTTCGATGCCGCGGGTTCAGAGATTCATCCATTCCCGCAAGGACTTGTCCAATCCTTGTGAATCGTTCCCGCTGAGAGAGCCGATCGACTTAGAACCAATCTTTCATGGATAGTGAAAATGGCTCGTTTTACCGAAGTCTCAACGTTCAACCCGGCAAGCGACCATTCCTTTAACACAAACTCGCCACTCAAGAGCGAGTGTGTTCGGCTCGTTAAGGCTACAAGGATCAGATCTTTTGAGGGGTGGTTTGAATTGACGACTACGGCGGGCCGGACCTTTGCATTCGACAAATCGGAAAACGGATACCTGATCAGGACAACTTCATTTCGCGAGTAACTCGGCATAAACGTCGTCTTCCTCATTGTCCCAGATCTCGTTCAACGATTCCTCACCGGCCAACAACCAGAATTCCTGGTCATCCCGGTCGGCAAGCGTCACTAAGACCTTCGCACCTTCTTCCAATTCAATATCTACGAGCGGAATTATTTGTCCGTTCTTGACTATGGCTTTTACAGTATTCATCTCACATCACCCTTACGATGCCATTTTAATCATAAACGCTTCGCATATGAAAGTTTTTCAAGGCCGAAGACGATACAGCATCCTCGGGAACGGAATTGTTTCGCGGACGTGCTCGATGCCGGCCATCTTACCAGCAAACCTCGACCAATTTCGATTCGGTGACGGCAACATCTTTTGTGATAAGCGGCAGGTCAAGCTCAATTGCAGTTGCGACGATGAGTTTATCGAAAGGGTCTTTGTTCAGACCAAGACCAACGGCTCGTGAGATTATCGATAGACTCATCTCGGCAGCAAAAAAGCCCGATTTCTTAAGAAGATTGTTTGCCCACCTTTCAAATCCGTCCTTGAATTGAACGTCGCCGCGCTTTTCAAGCATCGCGCATTCTAAAAGAACTGTCGTAGGAACATGAATAACTCTCTCGCTTTGGTTAGCTGCTTCGAATATCGCGAGTGTTCGTGCCGGCAGGTTCGAAACCTTGTTTGTCGCGTACCAAACTAGCGGGTGTGTGTCGGTTACAAACATTATTCCATTGACTTGCGAAGTTCTTCTGCGGAATGTTCTAGAGCAGCATTAATTTCATCGGCTATCTCACCGCTTGCCGATTCCAAATCCTCATTTACCAGAATAGCAGAGCCACGAAGAGACCATTCAGAGTCAGATTTTATCGGCTCTTCGTCGAGAATCGTAACAAGCGCTTTATGCTTGCGGTCAAGACGAATCTTCTCGTTAAGTGTTACCTGGCCAAAATGATCGATTGTGGCTTCGACTGTTTCCAACATACTTTTACCTCATCGCGATTTTACTTCTTTCAATAAAAAGAACAAAGAATTTTATGGTTTCAGGCGATACAGCATTCTCGGGAACGGAATTGTTTCGCGGACGTGTTCGATGCCGCACATCCAGGCGACGGTTCGTTCGATACCCATGCCGAAGCCGGCGTGGGGGACGCTGCCGTAGCGGCGAAGGTCGAGATACCATTCGAAAGTCGTCTGATCGAGGCCGTGGTGTTTGAGTTGTTCGATCAAATAGTCAAGATTTGCCGCACGTTCGCCGCCGCCGATGATCTCGCCATAGCCTTCTGGGGCGAGCAGATCGATGCCAAGAGCGCATTCGGGGCGTTCTTTGTCCACTTCGAAGTAAAAACCTTTGATCGCGGTGGGGAAGTGGTGGACGAAAATCGGTTTGCCGAACTGGCTGGAAAGATATGTCTCGTCCGGCGCACCAAAATCGCCGCCCCATTCGAAATTATTCTCAAGCTCGCCCTTCGCGTGGCCTTCCTGCAGCAATTTCACGGCTTCATCGTAATGCAGACGCGGGAAAGGTGCGGAAATCGCTCCGAGCTTGGAAGTATCGCGTTCGAGTGTCTTCAATTCTTCCTGCCGGTCGGTTAAAACACGTTCGACGATCGCGAGGATCAGGCCTTCGCCGAGGTCCATCATGTCCTCATAGCCCGCATACGCAACCTCCGGCTCGACCATCCAGAATTCGGTCAGGTGACGGCGGGTTTTCGACTTCTCCGCACGGAACGTCGGCCCGAATGCGTAGCTTTTGCCGAACGCGGCGGCGGTCGCTTCGTTGTAAAGCTGGCCCGATTGGGTCAGATACGCCTTTGCGTCCTCGAAATAATCCACCTCGAACAGCGTCGTCGTACCTTCGCAGGCCGCCGGAGTGAAGATCGGCGTGTCGGCGAGCGTAAATCCGTTGCTGTCGAAGTAATCGCGGACGGCTTTGATCACCGTGTGACGAACTTTCAGCACCGCGTGCTGTTTTTTCGACCGGATCCACAAATGCCGGTGATCCATCAGGAACTCGGTGCCGTGTTCCTTGGGCGTGATCGGGTAATCGTGGACGTTTTGCAGGACTTCGAGGCCGGTCACATCGAGTTCAACACCGATCGACGAGCGGGTGTCCTCTTTCACCGTGCCCGTGACGATGATCGACGATTCCTGGCCGAGCGAATTGGCCGTCTCGAACAATTCCTCGTTGTTCGGCCGGAAGACAACGCACTGCACAATGCCCGAACCGTCGCGCACCTGCAGAAAAGCGAGCTTTCCGCTCGAACGCTTGTTGTACAGCCATCCTTTCAGCGTGACTTCTTCGCCGATATGGCCCTTTAAGTGATCTATGTAGGTTTGTTTCATACAATTCCCGAAATTGTGATTCTAGTTGAAAGGCGGGCCGCAGACAAAACTACTTAACATCTGACAGGTGGCGTCCTTGCCAATTAGGCATAACCGCTCTTTGAATAATTTGGAATAAAAAAGGAAGAAAAACGGAAATCCTCACAAGACAGTTCTGTGATAAGTTGGCTCACCATGAAAAGTAACACGGCGGACCGATGGTGAAGTGGAGCAAACCAGTGCAAAAGGCCAGTGGAGGATTCGAAATGAACACTAATTGCAGATGAAAGCCTTTCCTAAGGCCATGTCGAGGTTTATTGGTCACCATTCTCGTTGGGTTGATGCTCGCCTCGGCTTCCATCGCGCAAATTCCGACACGCCGCAACGGCAAGATCGCATTCACCAGCGACCGCGACGTTCCGACACCGGGTGCGTTTATTTACTGAACGGACGAAGTTGCAAATCAATGGGGCTATTCTACTGAATTTCCACAAACAGGAAAATCGATTCGGCCGGCGCCGGGAACAGACTTCCACTAAAAGGAGACAACGATCATGAGAACGTATATTACTTCACCCGACCGCACTTCCGGCTGGCTATCTTCGAAAATATTCCGGCTGGTTCAAATAACGATCGTCATCGCTTGCCTGGGCGTTCTCGCCTTTTCAATGCCGCCCGGCTCGCTCGACCCTACTTTCGGCAATGGCGGAAAGCTCACCGATTGGTCGGGAAGAGCAAATAGCGTCGCGATCCAACCGGACGGGAAGATAGTTGTAGCCGGTACCGACGCCGGCAACAGAGCCTTTGCGGTCGCTCGCTACAACCCGGACGGATCACCTGATACCGACTTCGGGGGCGGGGATGGAAAGGTAACCACTGGTATTGGTTTTTCTTACGAGGTTGCCAAAGCAGTTGCCCTCCAATCGGACGGGAAGATCGTGGCTGTCGGCACAACCTGGGACGGTAACGGGAGCCAGTGGGGACATTTTTCACTCGTCCGTTACAACCCGGACGGATCGCTCGATCTAACATTTGGCGGTGGCGACGGAATTGTTGTGACGGAGAATTTGGGAACTGGCTGGGTTGCAGCCAACGCAGTCGCTATTCAGGCGGACGGAAAGATCGTCGCTGCCGGCAGCACCGACTATGTTTTGTATGACTTTCCGGAAATGGCAGTCATTCGCTATAACCCGGACGGTTCGCTCGACGCCTCGTTCGGCATGGGCGGCAAAGCGTTGATTCCCTGGGGACCGGGCCCTTTTGGGGGATATGCGCCAGCGGTCGAGGATGTCACTTCCATAGCTATTCTGCCGGATGGAAAGATCATCGCCGCGGGTTACAGTTACGGATTCTGGGATTTCGCCACATTGGTTCGCCTGAATTCGAACGGTTCTTTTGATGGCACGTTTGGTGGGGGAGGCGTGGTGTACACAGATATCGGACCGGGAGCCGACCTGGCCCTAGCTGTTGAGATCCAATCGGACGGAAAGATAGTCACAGCAGGCTCGAGCTACAACGGCTCGAACAATGACATCGCCCTCGTTCGTTACACCTCAGAGGGTTCCATCGATGCGACATTCGGCTCTGATGGCAAGGTCGTTACACCGATAGGTTCGGGGAACGCGGTAGCCCGAACAGTCGCAGTTCAGTCGGACGGAAAAATTCTGGTTGCAGGTTCTTCCCACAACGGCGCGAACTATGACTTTGCACTCGCTCGCTACAACTCGGACGGCTCGCTCGATACAACCTTCGGCGGCGGTGATGGTGTTTCGACCGTCGATTTCAACAACTCGAGCGACGATGCCTTCGGGATGGCCCTCGACGCCCGGGGCCGCGCTGTCGTCGTCGGCAGATCAGACGGAGCATTTGCACTCGCACGCTTCCTACTAAAATCGAATGCTCCCTTCGATTACGACGGCGATGGCCGGACCGACTTCTCGATATATAGGCCCTCGAACGGAACGTGGTATGTGGCACGGTCCTACACGAACGATATGTATGTACTGCCCTGGTCGACGGCCCTCAGTATCCTACCGGCGGATTATAACGGCGATGGAAAAACCGACTTTGCCTCGATAGAGTACGACGAAAACTTCAACCGAATACTGGTCATCTTGGACTCCTCCACGAATACGCTTTTCTCCCGGGACTACTTTTACTTTGCCGGCGACAAGGGACTGGCCGCTGACTTTGACGGGGATGGAAAAGCAGATCAGACCGCTTGGACGCCCAATGGGTGGGTGATCGAAATGAGTCAGAGTGGATCGGTCTACACCCAACAGTGGGGAGTACCGGGCGACAAGCCCGTTCCGACCGACTTTGATGGGGATGGAAGGGCCGAGCTTGCCGTCTGGCGCCCATCTGAAGGGAAATGGTACGTGGCCAACATCGCCACCGGCTCGGTCACGACCGTTAACTGGGGCGTGGACGGCGATATCCCTGTGGTAGGCGATTACAACGGCGACGGACGCGCGGACTTTGCGGTCTACCGGCCGTCAAACAACACCTGGTACCGGATGCATTCAAACGACTTCTCAATACAGGCCACACAATGGGGAGCGCCGAATGACATAGTGACGCCAGGCGATTACGACGGCGACGGACGTATGGACCTCGCTGTTTTTCGACCTTCAAACGCGACGTGGTACATCGCTCAATCGTCCGCGGGAATACGTTATGTCCAGTTCGGCCAGGCCGGCGACGTTCCGACACCGAGCGCGTTTATTTACTGAACGTCCTTCGAAATGTTATACCTTTGCGAAACATAGCCGTGCCGTCTCGGTAACAAGCAATCTGACGGACGTTAACTTCATTGCCAATCAGTAATCTCAGTCAGTAGAACTGCGAGCGGGCCCATACGAATCGATTTGTCCGGCGAGGCGACTTAGTCCGAAAACGAAACAGGGAACGTACTGCTCCATTTTTTTTGAACGGGGATTGAGAGGATCAAGCAGATAAGTGCGTACAACGGAAAGAATCCCCCTGCTCCGCGTTTACATTTTGAGTTCAAACGGGTCATCCCCCTTCGATCCGGCGGACAAGGGCGCCATAACGAGGGTCATCGCGGAGCGAGTCGAGTTGTGGTGCAACCTGGATCATTGGAATCATAAAGCTTCGTTCCAGGTAGGCTTTGCCGAGATATTCAAATGCTTTGTCTTTATCGCCGATCCTGGCATAAAGACACGCAAGATGAAAAGAACGCGTCTTGTCCTCCGCCTTGATACGCTCCATCGTGACGCCACGCCAGCCTGATTCTGCGTATGCCGTCCTGAATCGCTCGATCGTCCCGTTGTCCGCTTTGCTGCGCATCAGGCTCATGACGAAATAATCACACGCCTCGGATTCCTTTCCCTGTGCTTCCAGGATCGTGACGAGTTGTCCGTTAATATAGTTGTGGTTCGGATTCAACTCGAGCAATCGTTTGAACTGAGCTTCCGCCTCTTCGAACCGTCGTGCGTAAAATAGCGTTAACCCATAAATCTGCTGGTTTCTGTACGATACCGGCTGAAGGTCCATAGCCGTTCTTATATGATTGATGGCCTCATCGAATCGCCCTCGTGAATAGAGGAAATTTGCGTATGTCTTATGTGCCTGCGGTGAATCAGGATCAAGTTCCAGGGCCCGTTTGCAAGCGGCTTCGGCGCCCACAGAATCATACTCATAGCGATTTTTATTATTGCAGAGTGCGCTGTACGCGTCAGACAGGTTCGGATCAATTGCCAGAGCTCTTCTTATCGCCTCCATTGACTTCTCATAGTGTCCCTTAACGTCAGGATCACTATGTCCAACGATATCTCGATGAAGATGAGCTTTGCCTGCCCAAGCAAGAGCATAATTGGGGTCCATATCGACGGCCAGTTCCAGATAAGCGAGAGCTTTATGCAGATTCTGAACGCCACGCTCCTCGCTTAGATTCATCGCCATCATGTAGAAGCGGTAGGCCTCCTGGTTCTCAGTCCCTCGTTTTGTCCGAAAGACCCCTGGGTCAGAACCAAATCTCGCCAACACCTGGTTCCCGATATCGTTGGCAATTCCGTCCTGCGCGGCGAACAAGGAATCGAGAGGGTAATCGACCTGGAATGTTTCTTCGACATTTCCCGTCGCTACGTTCAGAAACTGAGCCGTGACTCTTATCCTGCCGCCGGCTATTTGATAGTTCGAGGATAAAACGTAATCAACGTTTTGCTCCTTACCCACCGAAAGCGGGTCGGCACGTATATCTTTGTATACGCGAACCGAGCTCAGCGACCTGACCGTCAGATCTTTCCTTGAACTCAGTTTCAGGATCAAGGCTTCGGCGAGACCGAGGTCAAAGAAAGGTTCACGTGATTGCTCGTTGAGAGGTTTCAGCGGAAGCACAGCGATGCGTGTTGCTCCGCCCGCGCTAAGCAAATTACGTCCGTTCAAGGCAAGGTAAATCGAAGCCACGCTGAGCAGGAAAACCGCTATGCCGGCATACGTTATCCATCGGCGGCGCCCCGAGAATGAAGAAAGGTTGATTGAAGCAGCATTTGCCGGCAGCTCACCCGAAATCAGCGTGCCCGGAGCTGTTGCGTCCGTCGGAACCGTGGCCGGCTTCGCGATTTGTGTGGCACTAGGGGTCGCTCCGCCATCGTTATCGTCCAGAACGCTCGGGGAAATACTCTGCTGGCCGATCTCTGCAGCTTCAGGTGGAAGCGGCAATCTGAATGCTCCTGAAGAGTGGTTGACGATGGACACCGGAGCGATAAACCGGTAACCACGCCTCGGGACCGTCGCAATGAATCTTTCTTTTGAAGTGTCACCTAGCGCGTTCCGAACGAACCACACAGCCTTTGATACCGCACTCTCTTCAATAAAGGAGCCTTCCCATATGGCGTCGAGTATTTCCGATCTTGAAACAAGATGGCCGTGATTCTCGACGAGCATAACAAGCACGGCGAACGCCTTTGGATTAAGGCTTATCGGGGTGCCGTTGCGCAGCAGAAGTCCCTCACCCGGGATCAGCCGAAAATCCTCAAATTCGTAGATTTTGTTCGCAACTGTTGCCACCATGGAAGTTGGAGGTTCTCGAAGAGAACCGGAAGAGAAAAAGAAGAGAAAAGGAAGAGCTTTGCAAGTACTCACCAAAGCAGTTCCGATAACATTTGCCACCTAAGCACCGACCAGGCCGCAAACCCGGTTCAAGTCGCAGGCTGAAACTGCGTAACGACGGACGTGTGCGGTCGGTGCAAGAATTTTAGTCCGATTGCAGCCAAAAGGCAATGATTTTCAAATGCCACATTGCAGCCGTACTGAAACGCGACGAAATCTACCCAAAAAGGAGTCTCCAACTTATGTATCCCATATTCAAAAGAACGAAGAAGATGTTCTGTCTGTTAGCCACGATCTCGTTCGTCTCGCTGACGTATATTCCGGCGAGCGCAACCCTCAGAACCGGGCCGAATTCAGCCAGTGTGTCTGCGTTCACAAGCGATGCCGTCGTGCGCGAATGGAACGAGATCGCGTTTACAACCATCCCCGCCCAACCTCCGTTGCCTGCTAATCGGTGGATGGCGATCGTGCAGGTCGCTGTTTTCGAAGCAGTAAATGCTGTAACACGGAAATATGAACCGTATCTCGGGACAATAAGCTCCCCGACAGGAGCATCGTCCGAGGCTGCAGCAACAATGGCCGCACACAATGTTCTAGTAGGTTTTTTCCCGGCACAAGCGGCGGTTTTGGACCAGCGAAGGAACGCCTCGCTCGCGCAGATACCGGATGGCCAGTCGAAAACTGACGGGATCGGCGTCGGTATGGCGGCAGCGGCAGCAATGCTCGCGAACAGAACAAACGATGGTTCTGCGCCACCCTTATTTCATATGCCGACGAACTCTGATCCCTATGAGTGGCAAGTGTATGGTGGTTGTCCGCCCGGAGGCGGTGCCTTTTTTCACTGGCAAAACGTTACGCCATTCGCGATCGACAGCGCTTCTCAATTCCGCTCCGAGCCGCCGCCGGAACTCTGGAGCGGCGTTTATGCCCAGGACTTTATCGAATTGCAGGCAGTCGGAGATATCAACAGCCCCGACCGCCCACAAGATCGTACCGATGTAGCACGGCTCTATGCGGTGTACAATCCGCCATCGCTGTGGAATGCCGCGCTGCTGCAGATCGCAAGCACGCGCAATGACGAAATCACCGACACCGCACGGACCATGGCGCTTATGAACATGGCCGTCACCGACGGTGCTGTCGCCAATTTCGACACGAAGTACTACTACAGGACCTGGCGTCCGATTACCGCGATACCGCGAGGTGACGAAGATTGGAACAGACGAACAATTGCAGGCCCTTTCACTCCGCTGATCGCTACACCGTGTTTTCCCGGCTATCCATCCGCACACGGGACTTTATCAAACGCGGCCCGGCAAATTCTCGAAAGAGAATATGGAAGGTTTGGGCATTCGATCACCGTTCAGCACCCGACGTTACCCGGCGTCGTTCTCAACTATTCCGATCTCCGAGACATAACCGATGATATTTCGGACGCTCGTGTTTATGGAGGGATCCACTTCCGCTATGACCAGGTCGCCGGCGAAAGGCAAGGCGAGGCAGTCGCTCAGTTCATCTATAACCACACGCTCCGGAAGAGGCGAGGCCCATGACGAACAGGTTTAGCAACCTGAGTCTGGGGCAAAGTTTCCGCTTTGCCTCTTTTTTATTCCAGTTTATCCTCGGATGATCGACGCCGAGCTTCTTGTTCTGTTGAGAAGATGTACAAGCTCAAGGTTGCCGCTCGAACGCGTTTTGTACAGCCAACCTTTCAAGGTGACTTCCTCGCCGATGCGGTCGTTGAGTTGAATAATGTATGTTTGATTCATTCGGTAGATCTGTCTTTAATTGTAAAAGTAAGGTTTTACCGAAAATGCTGGCCGCCGCAAAGACGGTGAGTCTCGGAAGTAAATAAAGAGATAATTTTAGAGGATATAATAGGCCCTATAATCCAGTCCTTCGCAGTATCTCGTCAAAGCGCGGGTCCCCGCGCAGGGGATCAAGGCGCGGGTCAACTTGAAGATAAGCCATCCACATCTCGCGTCGCTGGTAGGATTTTTCCAGATATTCAAACGCTTTATCCTTATTCCCCGCTTGGGCGTTGAACACCGCGCCTTCCCAATAACGCCCATTGCCCAGTTCATACCGCTTAGCTTGCTCCCGCATAACGCCCCGCCAGCCGGATGTTTGATAGGCTGCCCGATAAGCGTGAATAGTTGCCCCATCTGCTTTAAATGCTTTGTCCAGCACCTTCATAAATATTTCAAAGGCTTCCAACTCATTGCCTTGAGCCGCCAATGTGGCATAAAGCCAAAAGTAAGAGTGGGTGAAATTCTCATCCATGGCTATCACTCGTTTGAACTGGGCGATGGCTTCCGGGTAGCGCCGAGCATAATAAAGATGGGTCATGACTAGTTAAACATCTTATTATATAAGATAAAGCTAGTAATGACAGGTAGTTACAACATATTCAAGCGTGCCCGAATTTCTCGTAAGAAATTCCGTCAAATTTTGCGATACTTTTCGCTTGATCTGACCGCT
>JBGSYT010000134.1:0-59818 GCA_041750855.1 Pyrinomonadaceae bacterium
CCCGAACATCGTCATCACGAGATCGAACGAATCATCGGCGTAAGGCATCGCCTCGGCGTCGCCCTGTTCGAATTTAATGTTCAAACCCTCAGCCTGGGCGCGCCGCTTGGCGGCCTCGATCAAATTGTCGGCAATGTCGATGCCTGTTACATCAGCGCCTTTTTTCGCTGCGATCACGGCCAGATTCCCGCTGCCGCACGCGACGTCCAGAACCTTCATCCCCGGCTGAATGTTCAGCCGCTCAACAAACGCCTCCGCTGTCGACTCGATCCCTTTGGCGATCTCAGCAAAATCGCCCGCTTCCCACGTCGCCTTCAAACGCGTCTTCAGAGTCTCCATTTCCGGAGTTGATGCTGTGGTCATTTTTGATCCCTCCTTTCTTTTTGCGCGAATCTTAATCCAAATGCCAGCGCGTTAGCAAGCGTAAATTGGTCGAGGGTGGTTAGGGCTGTGTGAGCACGAAACTCAACCGGTGTCGCGTGTTTCACACGCTTGGCGGTCGGGGTTCGTCCTGTCTACAGGTTTCGCCTTCGGCTCCACCTGTAGCTAAGGTTATTGCGTCTGCTTCGCAGACTGCTGCCGCTCGGGACGCCAAAAATCGATCTAAATTCGTGATGAATTGTTGAACGCTATGCCTAACTCGGCGTGATTTGAGTAACCTCGAGTAGAACCTTGGTCTTGTGGTGGCCAGTGTGCGAATGAAATATTGACCCGCGAACTGTCACGCGTTTCTTAATCCGACGTTCAACGACTTTCCAATGAGATGTTTCATTGAGAACAAGTTGCACATCCCGAATATTGTTTTCTGCCACATTAAAGATATCCGAGCCGCCCCTGGTACATATCGGGGCACCCAGCCGGATAATGATCGCTCTCTCCTTTTGATCTCCGCGTTTGATCGATTCGTAATTAGGGGGGCCCGGGAAGGTCTGCGAGCGGAGTATTCCACTCAATGTGACATCCCGATCATACTCGATACATTTCTGTCCGTAGGCTACCGAGCAGAAACCCGCCGACATTAACGCGACCGCTATAAATAAGGTCCTGCAACTACTCCACATATCTTTTCACGCCCGCATTGCGGTAAGGATCTCATCCACCACCTTCTTGGCATCGCCAAACAGCATCAGCGTATTGTCCTTATAGAACAGCGGGTTATCAACACCGGCGTATCCGCTGGCCATGCCGCGTTTCATTACGATGGTGTCGCGGGCTTCCCATACGTGAAGGACGGGCATACCGGCGATGGGGGACGCGGGGTCGTCGAGTGCAGAGGGGTTCACGATGTCGTTGGCGCCGATAACCCACGAGACGTCAGTTCCGCTGAACTCTTCGTTGACCTCGTCCATCTCGAAGACGATGTCGTAGGGAATGTTAGCCTCGGCGAGCAGGACGTTCATGTGGCCGGGGAGGCGTCCGGCGACGGGGTGGATGGCGAATTTCACCTCGGTGCCGCCTTCTTTCAGTATTTTCACGACTTCGGCGAGCGAGTGTTGTGCCTGTGCAACGGCGAGGCCGTAGCCAGGGACGATGATGACCTTTTTCGCCTGCCGAAGCATATCAGCCGTGGTCGAGGCATCGACCTGTCGCACTTCGCCGGCCGGTTCGCCGCTGGCAGACGAAGCGACCGTGCCGCCCTCAGTGCCAAACCCGCCGAGCATCACGCTTACGAACGAGCGGTTCATTCCCCGGCACATTATGTAGCTGAGGATGGCGCCTGATGAGCCGACGAGCGCACCGGTGATGATGAGCAGGTCGTTCGAGAGCATAAAGCCCGCAGCCGCAGCCGCCCAGCCCGAGTAGCTATTAAGCATCGAGACTACGACAGGCATGTCGGCCCCGCCGATCGCCATGATGAAATGGATGCCGAGAATGCCCGTCAGCACCGTCGCGATCAGCAGCGGCCATTGGCCGATCTGCTCATTCGGTGACATAAAAAATGCCACGCCAAGCCCGATCGTGATCAGCAGCATGATGATGTTTAACATGTGCCGGGCGGGCAGCATCAACGGCTTGCCGCTGATCGAACCCCGAAGTTTGAGGAAGGCGATGACCGATCCGGTGAACGTGACCGAGCCGATGCAGACGCCGATGAACACTTCAGCCGTGTGTATGTTCTTCTCCGCCGCCGTCATATTGCCGTGCGGCCCGAGGTATGTGGCAAAACCCACCAGCACCGCCGCGAGGCCGACAAAGCTGTGCAGGATCGCCACCAGCTCCGGCATCGACGTCATCTGCACCCGTGAAGCGACGAATGCCCCGATGATCAGGCCGGGAATGAGCGCCGCCGCTAGCAGCGGAAGGCCACCGGTGTTCATCGCCGCAGCGGTCGCGACCAACGCGATCACCATGCCGATGATCCCATACCAATTCCCCCGACGGGCCGTCTCCTGCCGGCTCAGCCCGCCAAGGCTCAGAATAAACAACGCGCTCGCGGCGATGTATGCGATTGTGATGAGGCTTTGTTGCATTAAGTGAATTAACCTCGTTTACGAGGTGTCCCGCCTTGCGCAGTCATAGCCCTGCCGTTTACGGCGGGGTTTGCAATTCTAATAAAATCCCATAAGGCGGTTTACCGTCCTTACCGATTTCGGCTTTAGCCGTCGTCATCGATCCGCTCCAGCCGTTCCGAAACATCTCCGCGTTTGTGGCGTTCTTTCTGGTTCTCTATGTAAGCGATAACCCATGGCAGATCACGTGTTCCAAAGCTTACAACCCCATATCCTTGCTGCCATTGCAAAGCATTACCAAACTTGTGCGAACTCGCCCCTTTGAGTTGACCGATCCATTTATCGATATCGATCGTAGGCCTAACGGAAGTCCCTATATGAATGTGATCTTCGATCCCGCCGATCGCGTGAAAATATGCCCCGTCCGTCTTTATCACCTTGTTCCTTAGATATTTAAACAGTGCGGCCTCGATCTCCGGCGTTATCAACGGCGAATTGTCTTTCGTATGCCAGGTAATATGAAGATTAATCTCAGAGTATGAACGTCGAGCCATTTCGTCTCTTTGGCTAAAGCCAGCAAACTGCAAGCCCGTTGAAACGGGCTGATATATTCTTCTCCAACCTCAACCCCGCCGTAAACGACGGGGCTGTGACCGCGAAACGCGGGAGGCCTGAAAAATGAGATTTATCAAGCAACAAATTCATAGCCGACCAGCAGACGCTCCTTCGATTCTTCAAGGATGGCCAGAACCTGTTCGCGGCTGACCGTTGGATACTGCTCTAGAAATTGCTCGACAGACTCGCCCGACTCAAGCGAGTCAAATATATTCTGTATCGGCACTCGTGTCCCGCGAAAAACCGGCGTACCGCCAAGCTTTTCCGGATCGACCTCGATCAAATTGTGTTCAAATTTATTCATTCGTCAGTTCTAACGCGCTCGCGGCGATGTATGCGATTGGAATGAGGCTTTGTTGCATTTACCGGGCTTCAGCCCGATTCTCATTTCTGGCTAAAGCCATATGGAACTGGCTCTTTTCTTATTTGGGCTAAAGCCCTGCTTCTCTTCCATCGTGACCACTAGCTAAAGCTAGTGGCAATTTATTGAATCCTCGACTTTAGTAGCGATAAACTCCGTCCTAATCCCACAGTGCCTTATCCCTCAACCCATATGACCTCATTTGGATGGTGCATCCGAATTACGCTGACGTCTGGTTCAGAAGCCGGCTCGGGCGTAAAATTCGTCACGTTCAAACCCTCTTCACGAAGTCGAATGATTTCGTCGGAAGTGAGTACGTCTCTATCAACCCAGATTGGTGAAGGCACCTCTCCGACAAATGCGACCAACTCCTCATATCCACGGCGAGTGCGAACGTAGAACACCATAGACCTACTTCCTAAACATCGCCAACATTCGATTCGTGACCAAAAATCCGCCGGCTATGTTGATGGCCGCGATCAGGACGGCGATCGCTCCGAGGACGACGGTGACGTTCAGGTCGGTCGACGACGTGAGCTGAAGCATGCCGCCGACGAGGATGATCCCGCTGATGGCGTTTGTTACGGACATCAAGGGCGTGTGAAGCGCCGGTTTTACGTTCCAGACGACCTGGAAGCCGATGAAGATCGCCAGGATGAACACGGTCAGGTGGCCGAGGAAGTCACCGCCGGCGGTCTCAACCTTCGGCGGGATCACAAATGCCAGTCCGATCAGTACCAATCCGACAGCCGCAAGGAGCCACGGGCTGGCACCGGTGCCCTCGTCGTGGCCGTGACCGGAGGGCTTTGCGGCCGCTATCGAGGCGGCGCTCTTGGTCGGCACGCCTGGTTCCGGCGGCGGAGGCTGTTCTTTTACCGGGGCGGGCCAGAGCATTTTGCCCTCGTGGAGGACGATCGCGCCGCGGACGACCTCGTCGTCGAGATCCACGTGTAGAAGCGGAGCGCGGACACTCTTGTCCGCATCGGCGGTTCCTCCGTCGACAGTTGGTTCGGACGCCGAAGCGCGATCCGTGCGGATAAGAGTGTCCGCCCCCCGACTCAGCTCTTCAAGCAGGGCAGTCACACAGGCACCGTAGAGTTGCGACGACATCGACGCCATTCGCGACGGCAGGTCGGTGTAGCCGATGATGGTGACGCCCTTGTGGCGGACCACCTGCCCTGGTTCGGTTAGGACGCAGTTACCGCCCTGTTCGGCCGCGAGGTCGACGATAACCGAACCGGGCTTCATCGATTCGACCATGCCTTGCGTTATAAGCTTTGGCGCGGGTTTGCCCGGTATCAACGCCGTGGTTACGATGATGTCCACCTGCATCGCCTGCTGGGCGAACAAGGCCATCTCGGCTTTCAAAAAGTCGTCGGACATCTGCTTGGCGTAACCGCCCTTGCCCTCGCCTTCTTCTTTAACGTCGAGTTCGAGGAACTCGGCACCCATCGACGCGACCTGATCTTTCGTAGCCGAACGAGGGTCGAATGCACGGACGATCGCGCCCAATCCCTTTGCTGCACCTATAGCTGAAAGTCCCGCAACACCGGCACCGATAACGAGGACCTTGGCAGGATCGATCTTGCCCGCCGCAGTGATCTGTCCCGTAAAGAAGCGTGGAAAATGCTGAGCCGCTTCGATGATCGCCCGATATCCGGCGATGTTCGCCATTGCGGAGAGCGTGTCCATTTTCTGCGCACGGGTGATTCGCGGAACGCTGTCCATCGCAAATACGGTAGCCTTCTTTTTCGCCAAGCGGTCAACGATGTCACGGTTCTGCCCGGGCCATAGAAACCCGACCAGCCAGCCGCCTTCTCGGATCATATCCGTTTCGGCATCCTCCGGCGGGCGCACTTTCATCACGACGTCGGACTTCGACCAAAGATCGGCCGCATCAGCAACTATCGAAGCTCCCGCTTCCTGGTACTCGGCGTCGGTCGCGTTGATCTCATGTCCCGCTCCCGATTGAACGGCCACGTCAAAGCCGAGTTTTTTCAATTTTAGGATGGTTTGCGGAGTGGCCGCTACGCGCTTTTCTCCGGGGTGTATCTCTTTTGGGATTCCAATTAGTGTCATAGGCGGACCGGCCCCGATCTATGGGATCAGTCGAGGAACAGATGCCGGAATTCTAAACGATTAGACAGAACTAGACAAACTGGCCGCCAATTCGCATGAAGACCAGAGTGTTACGGTTGGACCTACAACTTCTGCATCGCGATGCTGATGATCGAGTTGTCGCCGACGATCTTGTTGTAGGAGATCCAATATCCCGCCTTTGGATAACGGACCATCTTGGAGATGCCGCCGTCAGCCCCGGCGGCCACGTCTACGCCGAAAACGTCCTTCGGTGTCGGTGCTTCGTTCAGTTTTCCGGCGTACGTGATCATTATCGCAGTCACCGTGCGATCCGCGCCGTAGATAAACTGAACAGATTCGTCGTCGCCGAAAACGTAGAGATCCTGCCCGTCCGATTTGTCTCTAGGGTTGCCGAGCTTCTCGCGAATTACATCCGCGGCGGCACCGATGCCAAATCCCTTGTACAAGAATCCCGCGGCCTTGGCCTCGGGCGTAGGTGCGGCGGCCACGCCCCCGGACGACATCACAGCCGGGTGGGTTGGCAGAATCAGAGCTGTGGCGATGCAGAAGCAAGACCAAGCGATTAGGCAAATAACATTTGGAAATTTCATCTCAGTGACACCTCCAAAACAAACTTTATCACCCCCCTTGTACGCATTCGTTCAAACCGAAACCAACGCCCCCGAACTCATTTCCTGGCTTCGAAGACCCGATTGAACGGGGTTTCCGTTGCACGACGGAATGTTGAAAAGCCGGCCGATTCGACGACCTCGCGAAGCGCTCTTTCACTTGCAACGGCACCGAGAGCAGGCCCACCGAGTGCCATCGAGTTCGCCGTGCAGCAAAGCGTTGAAGCACCGGAAAAGGTACGCCCGATCGGGTTGAAATTACCCTCGACATCATCGCCCGCCATCGGTTCGACGATCAGCACGCTCCCGACATCGGCGAGAGCGTCAAACGCCCGCTTCATTGCACCGTGCGGGTCCCCCATATCATGCAGGCAGTCAAAGTAACAGATCAGGTCGTAGTCATCGCCGGGAAATGACGAGGCATCCGCGGTGGCGAACGAAACCAGCTCCTTAACGCCAGCTGCACCTGCGCGGTCTTGTGCATTCCCAATCGAAGCCTCGTGATTATCAAAACCATGAAAACTCGATTCAGGATATGCCCCGGCCATGACTATCGTGGATGAGCCGTGGCCGCAGCCGACATCAGCTACCTTTGCACCCGATCTCAACTTTGCCTCGATCCCAGTCAACGCAGGTATCCACGAATTTACAAGATGCGCCGTGTAGCCGGGCCGGAAAAATTTTTCCGTACCTATAAAAAGGTCAGGGTCGTGTTCGCCCCAGAGCATTCCGCCACCGTTTTGAAAGGAGTCGATGATCCGAGGCTGAGCGTTCAGCATCGCCTTTATCACGAAAAAGCCGCCGCCGACGTAGAACGGGCTGGACTCGTCCGTCAACGCGACCGCCTGTTCCGGAAGCATCGAATACCTGCCGGTAGCAGGATCGTAATGGATATACTCACCGGCAGCCTGATTGATCAGCCATTCGCGAACATATCTCTCCGTAGTCCCGGTTTTCTGGGCAAGTTCAGCCGGCGTTACGCCGTCAGAATCGGCCAAGGCCTCGTAAAGGCCAAGCTTGACCCCGATGTAGCTCAGCATCGAACTCAAAGTCGCGCCAAAATCGGTTACCACCTTGCCTAGAAAGGCATTCATTTTATCTTCGTTGATCTCGCGGGAAATTGCAGGTTGGGACATATAGGCACCTCCGAATAGTCGGCGTCATCAAAAAGCTCAATGATCGTCGGCCCTTTTATGCGCAGGATTATATACCCAAAAGAAAAAACGACGCAATAGCGCCGCGTGTCTTGTCAATGGACTTTGATGTCGTTGTCGCGTCAGATTGGCCGGTGGGCTAAAGCGTCTCGGGAGGAAGAAATAAAGAGCACACGGACGAGAGCCTTAACAACGAACGGACGCGAGCGGCAAATGGTCGATATAACCGGCCGAAAACTAACGCGATTCCAAAATGGCCTTTAACGAACCGAGGCCATCAGAAAAGTCATTTCCGATCGCAGCATCCATGTCCATCGCCAACATCATGAGGTTCATCGGCCGCGGCATCGAACCGGTGAAACCCCATTTGACCTTGGTCTGGCCTGCTTCGAGAGTTTCGAATGTCATATAAGAATCGGCTTTCGATTCAAATGGCCGCATAAACCGCAGTTCGGTTTCGATCCTTTCATTCGGGACAAGCCTCTTTATCTCCTGTTCGCCCTCGCCGACCTCATCCTTGGTCCCGCTCCAGTGCGAAACGAAGCCGACCTCACCGTCCGTACCACGAAACTCCTGTTTCATCGTCGGCTCTTTTTTGAACCATGGTCCCCAATCATTCTGGTTCTTCAGCATTCGCGAATATTCATAAACCTCTTCACGGGGCTTGTTGATCGTAGTCTCACGCTCGACACCGAAATCGGTCGGCGCGAGAAAAGCGGCAGCGATAACGGCCGCCACAACCAACAAGACAACCGCCAGCAAACCTATCAATATCTTTTTCATAAATGTGGTGCTCCTAAATTTCCAACTATGAAGGTCCGACGTTCCGCTAACGAATAGAGACCGTAAGGCGATAGGTAGCATTGCCTCGTGTGCCGCTTGCTTTGATCCGATAGTCGCCATCGTATGGGAGCGGCACTGTAACCCCGCGGGCATCGTCTTCTTCGCCTGCATCCTGAAGGTAATCACCGTCCGGGCCCTGAAGGGTAAATACAGCGTTATTTTCAACGCTCGAAGTACTTACCGACATCATCTGCTCCGCCCGAGCGCCGACGATATATGTGTCCGTTTCCCCACGAATTACGGCTCCGCGAACGGTTGCAGAAGACTTTCCTTTCGCGAACCTGATGCGTTTTGTTACACCGTCGGCCTCGACAAACACGGCCGATGCCGCGAGCAGTAACACTATCAAAGAAGGAATAAAGATCAACCGAAGATGCATTTTGGGACCTCCGAAGATTACTGTGTAAGACAATCTAAACGAAAACCGCGAAACTTCAAAGGAAGCTTCGCGGCCACTTACGATCTATTGAAGCCAACAGGCAGTCGAGCTGGCTAGGCAGTCTTGGACAGCGTGTCCATATCCTTCCTCCACCTGAGGACCGGTTTTCTGGCGGCGGCGGCCTCGTCGAGCCGGCCGATACGAGTCGAATGCGGCGCATTGAGTACAAGCTCGGGTGTTTCGCGGGCTTCGCGATCAATGTCTTTCATCGCTTCGACAAATGCGTCAAGGTCCTGTCGGCCGACCGATTCGGTCGGTTCGATGAGCATCGCTCCCTCGACTACAAGAGGGAAGTAGATCGTGGGCGGATGAAAGCCGTAGTCGATAAGCCGTTTGGCGATGTCGATCGTGTGGACACCGGTCGGGGCTTGGTGCTTATGAGAAAAGATAGCCTCGTGCATGCAGTCGGAATCGTAAGGCCTGTGGTAGGAATTCTTCAGGTTCTCCGAGACATAGCGCGCATTCAGCACTGCCGTCTCGGTTGCTTCTTTCAAGCCTTCGGCACCGTGCGTATAGATATAGGAAAGAGCCCGGATCATCATTCCAAAGTTGCCGAAGAAGGCCTTGACGCGACCGATCGAGTTCGGATGATCGTAGTCGAGCCGATACGTAGCCTGTTGCTCCGCTGACGTGGCCGGTTCAGAAACAACACGCGGAACCGGAAGAAATTCCTCCAATTCTGCGGAACAAAGACATGGGCCGCAGCCAGGACCGCCTCCGCCATGCGGGGTCGAAAAGGTCTTGTGTAAATTAAGGTGAATTACATCGACGCCCATATCGCCGGGACGAGCGACGCCGACGAGGGCGTTCATATTGGCCCCGTCCATATAAACCAGGCCGCCCGTTTCGTGGATCACATCGCAGACCTCGCGAATGTTGGTCTCGAAAATGCCGACCGTGTTTGGATTGGTGAGCATAAGGCCCGCAACCCCGCCCTGGTCGCACAGCTCGCGAAGGTGCTGCATGTCGGTTAGCCCTTCAGCTGTCGAACGAATGGTCTTTACGGTAAATCCGGCGAGCGCGGCGGATGCAGGATTTGTGCCGTGCGCCGAATCGGGTACGAGCATCACGCGGCGGTCCTTCGATGCCTCGCCATCCCGCTTGTCAAGGAATGCCCGGATGAGCATCACACCGGTCATTTCGCCTTGAGCTCCCGCCGCCGGCTGCAGCGAAACTCCGGGCAATCCGGTGATCTCTGCCAGGTCCTGCTGCAGCTTGTAGATCAGTTCCAGAGCTCCCTGCGATCCTTCTTCCGGTGCAAGCGGATGAAGATTTACAAATCCCGGGATACGCGCGACCTTTTCGTTCAATCGTGAGTTGTACTTCATCGTGCACGAGCCCAACGGATACATTCCCAGATCGATCGAGTAGTTCCACGTGGACATACGCGTGAAGTGGCGGACTACGTCGATCTCGGATACCTCCGGCACGCCGTCAAGATCATCGTCACGACGAAGTTCAGCGGGCAAAATCTCGTCGAGCCCGATTTCATCAACGTCCAGCTTCGGCAGGCGATAGCCGACGCGGCCCGTCTGCGAACGTTCAAAGATCAAACCTTCGTTCTGAGTTGGGTGCTGTGTGACTTTCTTTATCGACATAGTAGCTACTTCTTCAAACTCGATCTTAACTCTTCAAAATTATCCGCACGCGGCAAGGTGAGCCATGCTTCTTTGATCACGTCAGGCGGCTCCATTAGCTTACGCTCTTTCAAGTTCAGCCATCCACCGATACTGGTAACACGTGCGGCAGGTTCGCGGTTGGCCTTGTAAACATTATTTATGACGCGAAACCTGGAACCATCCTCGGCAAAGCCGCCATTTTCCATCGTAACGACAATGTTCTCCAACATGACGACCTCTCGAAAATAATCGATGATGTCTGTTTTGATCACGGGCCCGAAACCGTGATCTAAGAACGCAGTCGGCGGAAAGCCTTTCGCTTCAAAGAAGGCGATCCGCGTATCAACGGCGTATTCCAAGTAAACCATATTCGCCACGTGTCCGTTCGGATCGACATCCCGCCAGCCCACCTGAAATCGCTTCTCAAATATCTCGCTCATCCAGCTTTCGGTAAACCTTTCCTTGCGATATCCGCGACTATGTTAGAAAACCGATCGAGTTCCCACAGCGTCGTGTAAACATTCGGGGTGATGCGAATGCCGGTGAATTCATCGTGCACGATCGGCGTCGTGAAAATCTTGTGCTGGCCCATCAGGTAGCTGCCAAGTGCGACTGGATCGATCCCGTCGATCTTAAAATTTCCTATAGCACATGATTGGGCTGGATCGAATGATGTGTTGAAGCCGACCTTTGGAATGTTCTTGATCCGGTTCATCCAATATCGCGACAGATATCGCAGCCGCTCTTCCTTTCGCTTGCCGCCGATGGCGTTGTGAAATAGTACGGCCTCGCCGATCGCGAGCCGCATCGCGGCCGAATGTGTGCCGATCTCTTCAAATTTGCGGATGTCGCTGCGGCTTTTGTCCTCGCTCGCCATCAGGGCCCAGACGTTCGGGATCTTCTCCTTTCGGACGTAGAGCAGTCCGGTTCCCTTTGGCGCATAAAGCCACTTGTGCAGCGAGGTGCCGAAATAATCGCAAGCCAGATCGTCGCGTTTGAAATCGAATTGGGCGAACGAATGGGCTCCGTCGACAATCGTTTCAATACCGCGCGCACGAGCCATCTGGCAAACGCGTTTCACCGGAGTGATCTGTCCGGTGATGTTGATCATGTGCGAGATGAGGATGAGCCTTGTTCGCGGCGTGATGGCACGTTCGTAAGCAGCGGCAATTTCGTTAATGTCCTTTGGGACGAGCGGGATCTTTATCAGATTAACTTTGAGGCCCTCACGAAGTTCACGCTGCCGAAGCGTTGTGATCATTCGCGGATAATCCTGCGTAGTGGTCAGGATCTCATCGCCCGACTTAAGATCAAGTCCCATCAGCAATATCTCAAGCGATTCGCTTGCATTTCGTGTGATGGCGATCTCTTCACGGTCGCAGCCGAACATTTCGGCAAGGCCGGTACGGATAGTTTCCGACTGCGGCTCTAATATTTGCCACATGGTGTACGCCGTTGCATCTTCCTGCTGCCACGTATAGCGGACGAACGCCTCGGTAACGATTCGCGGGCTCGGGCTGACACCGCCGTTATTCAAATTGATGATCCCGCGTGTGACGGAAAACGCCTGCTGTATCGCTGCCCAGTAATCTTCGTCCGCTGCAACTTCTATCGGCGAAAGATGCTCGACCGTCTTTCCCGCAGCCTTTACAGCTTCGAAGAGCGAACCAACCGCCGCCGATGACAAAGCCATCAGGCCGAGGCCCTTTCCGGCGTTTGCCAGAAAGCGACGACGCCCGATGGGCCGATCTCCGATCTCAGGCCTGTATGTGCTCATATAGCTCCTTTCGGCAAAACCGGCAGAAATACGCTTCCTGGTTTAGCAGCCGGCGGCATTGGGGACACTCGATCGTGTCGCGCCTCAACTCTCGTCTCCTGATCGAGATGTTCTGCGCTAGGAGCACCGCACCGATCGAGAAGATGATCAACATGAACGGCGCTAAGCAAAGCAGAATTTCGAGCGGGCTAAAGATCATTCGCTCAAACCTTTAACGATCCGAGGCCGTCGGCGAGCCGGTCAATTTCCTCCCGTTTCGCGGTCTCGGTAACACATACGATAAATTCATTGGGCCTGTCCGAAAAGTATTTGCTCAATGCAAGGCCGCCGATTATGCCTTCTTCGCGTAAGGCTTCGAGAATTTCGGTCGCCGGTCGCGGGCCGCGGACGATGAATTCATTGAACGTCGGTGCCGAAAAAGGAATTGAGTACCCCTCGATTCCGGCGATCGCTTTCTTCGCATACGCTGCCTTTTGAGCGTTATGCTCGGCCACTTCCTGCAGGCCCTGTTTGCCCATCGCCTCCATATATATGGTCGCGGCGAGGGCGATCAGGCCCTGGTTGGTGCAAATGTTTGAAGTGGCTTTCTCGCGGCGGATGTGCTGCTCGCGGGTCGAAAGAGTAAGCGTAAACCCGCGATTGCCGTTCTTGTCGTAAGCGATGCCGCAAAGCCGTCCCGGCATTTGCCGGACGAACTTGTCCTGAGTCGCGAACAGCCCAACATGCGGGCCGCCAAAGCTCATCGGAATTCCGAACGACTGGCCTTCCCCAACAACGATGTCCGCTCCACACTCGCCGGGAGACTTGAGCAGACCGAGCGAGATCGCCTCCGTCACGACGACAACAAAAAGAGCGCCGACCGCGTGAGCAGCGTCTGCTAAGGACTTCAGATCTTCGATACAGCCGAAGAAATTCGGTGATTGAACGACCAACGCGGCGGTCTTGTCGTCGAGAGCCGAAGTATCCGCAAGCCGGCCGGTGGCTTCATCAAATGCGGCCTCGACGATATCGGCATCACCGTGCTGAGTATAAGTCCGGGCCACTTCGCGATATTCCGGATGAACGCTGGTCGCGACGACGATCTTGTCCCGTCGCGTTACACGCTGGGCCATCACATACGCCTCGGCCATCGCGGTCGAGCCATCGTACATCGAGGCGTTTGCGACCTCCATTCCGGTCAGTTGGCAGATGAGGGTTTGAAACTCGAAGATGTACTGTAGTGTTCCCTGCGAGATTTCGGGCTGATACGGCGTGTATGACGTGAAAAACTCCGAACGCTGGATCAGATGATCTACGATGGTCGGAGAATAATGCGAATAAACACCCGCGCCGAGAAAAGACAACTGGGTGGCTGCTGTGTTCTTGGCGGCCATTCCTTCCAGCGCCGCAATTACCTCGGGTTCTGCGAGCGGGTCAGTGATGTTCAGCTTCCGGTCAAGCCGGACGTCGCCAGGAATCGAGCGAAAAAGCTCATCGGCATTGGGAAGCCCGATCGACTCGAGCATTTCCTGGCGTTCTTCACGCGAATTGGGGATGTAACGCATAAGTTGGTCTGGAAAGTCTACGAAGTCTAGGAAGTCTTAGAAGTCTCGCCAGTCGCTATGGAATGTGCTTTCCGGACTCCCCAGACATTCAAGACTTCCTGGGGCTATTTTATCCCTGACTTGATAGATACTCTTCGTATTCAACAGCGGCCAAAAGGGCATCGGCTTCACCGGGATTTTTCATCCTTAATTTGATGATCCACGCATCACCGTAGGGATCGGAGTTCACTTTTTCCGGCGTGTCGTTCAAGCCTTCGTTTACTTCGGTTACCTCGCCAGCAACGGGTGTGAATATCTCCGACACCGCTTTTACCGATTCCACCGAACCAAAGGATTCGTGCGTGCCAAAACTGTCACCCACCCGCGGCAGGTCGATATATACAACATCGCCTAATGAGCTTTGCGCGTAATCGGTAATGCCGATGCTGGCAACATCACCCTCGACCAAAACCCATTCGTGATCTTTGCTGTAACGTAGATTCTCTGGAATATTCGCCATTTTTGTATGTGACCTTTTAATATTCTACTTCGGACGCCTGTAGAAAGGAGTCTCGATAATTGATGCGGTTAAAAGCTTTCCTCTTACGTCAATTCTAATTTCCTGCCCGATATTTGCAAACGCCGGTGGAACAAATGCAAGGCCGATGTTTTTCTTCAAGAACGGTGCAGGTCCGGCAGAGGTGACAACGCCGATCTTTTCTTCGCCGGCGTAAACATCAAAGCCGTCTCGGGCAATTCCGGGTTCGGTCATTTCAAAGCCGACAAGCTTTCGTTTGAGGCCCTTTTCTTTCAGTGCCGACAATACCGAACGGCCTACGAAATCACTTGGCTTATTTAATTTCGTTATCCAGCCGAGATTGGCTTCAAGCGGTGTGATGTCCTCGGCAAGTTCGTGCCCGTAGAGAGACATGGTCGATTCAAGCCGAAGCGTGTTCCGGGCTGCGAGTCCACAAGGCAGGATGCCGTCGTCCTTTCCGGCTTGGAGCATCTTGTTCCAAAGCTGCTCGCCCTTGTCGGCTGCAGCGTAGACCTCGAAACCATCCTCGCCCGTATATCCGGTTCGTGAAATTATCGCCTCAACGCCATCCACTTCGCCGGTCGCAAACCAATAATATTTGATCGCCGAAAGGTCGGTTTCTGTCAGCTGCTGAAGTATGCCTTCGGCTCTAGGCCCTTGGATCGCGATCTGGCAATAATCCGCGGACGCATTTCGGGTGCCTACGTCCTCGTGTTCAGAATGATGCGAAGTTATCCACGTCCAGTCCTTACCTGTCGTGGCGGCATTTACTACAAGCAGAAGTTTTTCCGGCCCGAACCTGTAAACCAGCAGGTCGTCGATGACACCGCCACTTTCGTTTGTCAATGCCGAATAATGGGCCTGGCCATCCACCAGCTTTGCGACATCGTTTGTCGTAAGACGGTTCACGAATGCGATCGCATCCGGCCCTTCGACCCATATCTCGCCCATGTGGGAGACATCGAACAAACCGGCTGCCGTCCGCGTGCGCATATGCTCCTCGATCACGCCGGCGGTATATTGGATAGGCAGTTCCCACCCACCGAAATCGACCATCTTGCCGCCGAGCCGTCGATGGGCATCGTTGAGCGGCGTTTTCTTTAACGAGGGTTCCTGAGTCTGCTTCGTTTCCATAAAGTCGTCTGCACCCCAGCGAGTAAAGAACTCGCCCTTGATGGCCCGCTGTTCTGGCGAGGTGAAATTAAACTGTAAATGAGGAATCCGATACTCTCAAGCCTGCAAGGACTGAATCAGGCCAAGCCAGCTACAAAATCAGAAGCGAAGTGAAGAAAAGACCAATTTGGATGGTTCACGAGCCGGGCTTTTTCGACTCGGATCGAAGGCGGGCCGCTGCCTCGGTGATCTCGTCGCACAATTGGAGTGAACCGCTGATCGCCCCGCGCTCCGCGTTGTTCTCGGCCAGATCAAGCTGATCTTTCAGTGGCCCTTGATAACGGGCTGCCGCGGCGGCAAGTTCGCGCAGAGCGATTCCCAGCCTCTCGGGGTCTTTCTTTGCTTTTTTGTCGCCTTTGTCACGGATCGGAGCGGCGCTAGGATTTGCAGCAAGATTATCGATATCATCAACCGCTTTCTGAAGGATCCGACGAATATCGCTTAAAAGATCAGCCCTCGTACCTTTGGGCATTTCGCCCCATACTTCAGAAGCCTTACCAGCATCTTTCCAACCATTCACATTTATCCCCAGCACGTGTAACCGGCGGTCGGCCATCCGTGTGAGCACCAAAATTCGCTCATCGATGTCCTGAGTGTTCCTAATGATCTCGATCTCGTTTTGGGTAAGGAAATCGCGGCGCTGGGCATCCGCCTCGAAGGAAAACATCACGACTAGAAGTGCGGCCGGCCAAAGGCGGGTTATTACGTAATTGATATATCTCATGGCCGATTTGCCGGGACTACAATGTCTCCAAACAGCGGTTCGACGGCCTTCGCACGAGCGTCCCGAAGATAGCCGATCAGGTTTCGGACATAGGGTTCGTATCTCAGCGGGATCTCCCGTCTGACCAGTTCAAGACGCGGCCGAAACTTCCGAAGCCCGATCTCAAAACGCTTGTAGTTGTTCAGCACTTTGTTGCTGTCCCTATCACTCGAATCGAGGAAGTCGAGAGTATTGTCCATAAGTCCGTGAAACGACCCGAGCTCTTTATACATATCGTCGAGCCGATCCTGGCGGACAAGATCCTCAGCGTTCTTGAGCCGCAACGACATAAAGGTGAGTGCGGTTTGGGTCCGCTTCTTTACATCCTTGATCGAAGCGAGCCGCTCCGACTCTTCCTTTGAAACGAATTTCAGTGGAGGCGGAGCCGCTTCAGCAGGCGGAACCTGGGCGCGGGATTCATCAGCCGATATCAGGAACAGGGTGATAAGCCCTATTGCCGTTATCCAAATATTCCTAGTTCGCCATTCTCTTCGATCAACCACCATCACTTCAATCTTACATCCTTTTTATTACTGTCACCGCTTTCCTTTTCCGCTTTTAATTTGTCTATGCAGTACCGGCAGTCTCAGGTTTACCCGATCGATCTCATCCTTGAACCCTTCGGCATCGGCTTTCCGGAGAAAAAGCTGATAGTTCACCATCGCGTCCGGATACTCAGCTAAATGGTCATGGATGATACCCAGAAAATAGTAGGCTGCGGCCGCTTCGGGCTGTTTTTCCGTGAGCCAGTGAAATTCCGTCTTTGCTTCAGTATAACGCTTTAACTGAAACAATGCCGTCGCAAGATTTGCACGGAGCGTCAGGTTTTCAGGCGAAATCGTTTGCAAGCGTCTTAGCAGCGTCACAGCCTGGTCAAATGAGCGAGCCTGGACGAGTGCAGCTCCGTATCCAAGCGCATGCGAGAGATTTCCAGGATCTTTCTCCGACGCCTTTCTGCAATTTTCCAGGGCCTTGGCCGGAGCACTGATCCGATAAGCAGTGCAGAGCTTGCCAAGAAGCATGACATTCTCAGTATCTTTGGACAATTCGGCCTCGATCTCAGCCGGATCAGCGATCTCGCTCAACTTTATGTTCCGTCTTAACTCCGCGATCTCCGGCGCGGGTTCCGCTATCGAATTGAGTTTTTCGAGGGCTTCCTTTGAACGGCCGTTTGCATGCAGAATACGGGCCTGAAGGGCAATGACCGACGAAGCGGCGGGTGCTATCGATTCAAGCGTCCTCACGACCGATTCGGCACCCTTCAGGTCGCCTTCGTCGATCATAGCCGACGCTTTTGCGGTGAGTACGAACTGGTTTTTTGGTTCAAGTTCAAGGGCACGGGCAAAACTGGTTTTTGCCGCGGCTCGCTCGCCGAGGGCGTTCTCCAGAGCCGCTCTGGCGGCCCATGCGGACGAGGTCGGTTTGGCCCGGCCGGTAAGCAGCGTGAGCTTCTTCAAGAGTTCGTTGAGTTTTTCAGGGCTGGCTTTCGTCTTAAGGCTCAGCTCGGTAAGTGCGGCAAGGGCAATCGCGTTGTGAGGGTCATTCGCGATAGCTCTGTTCAACAGGCCTTCCGCCTCTCCATATTCACCTTTGCCGATGAGGATCGAACCCAAACTTGCGATCGGTAAACTCCAGTCAGGGCGGACCGCGATCGCCTTCCTCAAGCCTTTCTCAGCGTCGTCTTTTCGGCCAAGGGCAAGGAGCGCGGTCGCCCGCTGGTACTCAGCCTCGGGGAACTCATTAGCCGCGGCTATGGCTTTTTCGTAAAGTTCGATAGCGGCGGGAAGGTCGCCCTTTTCGTGAGCATCCTGGGCTTTTTCAAAGAGAGCTACAGGATCCGGCCCGTTCTCTTCCCGATCGTCCTGGGCATGGAGAGGGATGCACAATGCCATCGCCGCGATAAACGCAACACAGAGCGAGATAAGATCGAGCATTCCACGCTTTTGGTCGCTGCACTGTGGCGAAACTGCTTTCATTGATATGAATCTATGTTAACAAAACGGGGACGATCTTTCCTAACATTTCCGGGCAAAATGCTCGCCTTATCTCGTTGATTAACTTGGTCCTTCTCTATGGAGCAACTCAGGATCTTTACGGATCCTGGTGAAAAAAGGGCGTTGATCACTCTAAGCCCGTTAGGAAACGCACAGGCGTCGGATCTTTACAAAAGAGCAGGCCCGCACGCCTAGTCCCGATTTCAAACAGGTTAAGTTGCTTCCCGCACATCGCTGCGATAACATTTCCAATTTGAATTTGACCGAGGAGGAACTGCATATCCGAAAAGGCGGATAAGCTTCGAGCACTATCCCGAATAAAAAGATCATTCCGCATTGGTGGAAATTGACCGAATCGATGGGTATGATGCGCCGCCACGGCAGCGTGTTGGCTGGCTTTGCGGAATGAGCCGCAGTCCCAACTCGACGATATGGGCCAAACTGAGGAACTTTGCTCGGCGCCGAACTTTCCGAGCCGGCAGAGCATTTCCGGGATTTTGGGTTTGAGGACGGCGACTGAAAAAAGCCTAGTTAAGAGAAAACTTGGAGATAGATAACAAAGATGGCGAATCCTATGGCCGACGAAATGCGGCGTTTTAAAGGAAGCGACGAAAAAAATCCGTTCGAAGCGATGAGCGAGCGCTTTGACAGAGCAGCCCAACTTCTCGGACTCGATGCGGACCTTTATGCAGTGATGCGCGTTCCTAGTCGCGAAATAAAGGTGTATGTGCCCGTTAAAATGGACACAGGGCATATTCAGGTCTTCGAGGGCTTTAGGGTTCAACATAATTTTGCCCGCGGCCCGGCAAAAGGCGGCATCCGCTATGCGCCGGATGTGTCGCTTGACGAGGTTAAGGCACTTTCAGCTTGGATGACTTGGAAATGCGCCGTCGTGAACGTGCCATTTGGTGGCGGGAAGGGCGGGATAATTTGTAATCCCCAGCAAATGTCTATCGGGGAGCTCGAACGGCTTACGCGAAGATATACAGCCGAATTGATCGATTTTATCGGACCAGACAAGGATGTTCCTGCCCCGGACATGAACACGAACGAACAAACGATGGCGTGGATCATGGACACCTTTTCGATGCACGCACGACACACCGTCACGGCCGTAGTTACCGGTAAACCGGTTGCTCTCGGGGGATCCCTGGGTCGGCGGGAAGCCACGGGCCGCGGCGTACTGTTCTGCGTAAATGAGGCCATAAAAAGGCTTGCATTAAGACCAGAAGACACTTCTGTGGTTGTACAGGGTTCAGGAAATGTCGGCGGGATCGGTGCCGAACTGATGCATGCTCAGGGCTATAAGGTCGTCGCCATCTCGGACATAGGAAGCGGGATTTATAACCCGGGCGGCCTCGATATCCCGAAAGTCCTCGCTTACCTGCAAAAGAACCGCACGCTCGAAGCGTTTCCCGAAGCCGATCAGGTATCAAACAAGGACCTGCTCGAATTGCCCTGCGATGTCCTTACACCCTGTGCAACGGAAAATCAGATAACCTCGGAGAATGCCGACCGGATCAAGTGCAAGATCTTGGCCGAAGGAGCAAACGGGCCGACCACGCCAAAGGCGGATAAGATACTGCATGATAAAGGGATATTCGTTGTGCCCGATATTCTAGCCAACGCCGGTGGGGTGACCGTTTCGTATTTCGAATGGGTGCAAGACCGGATGGGTTATTTTTGGTCGGAAAGTCAGGTAAATCAAAGACTTGAAGAAAAAATGGTCGCTAGCTTCAATGAGCTGGTCACGTTCGCAGATCGACATAGTGTTGATTCGCGTACGGCAGCATACATGCTTGCGATCGACAGGGTCGCATATGATACTCGAATGAGGGGTATATATGCTTGAAGAAAAAAGGCTAATGTACTAAAAACGCTTGATTTTAAGTGGTAGTTACGTTAAGGTCTTAAAAAGGTAAACGGAAGCGGTATCAGTCTTCCCCCTTGGGCATTCCGTTTATTGCGTTCAGAGCCTAAGGATGTAAAAGTTTTTGTGCGCAGGCACTGATTGCAAAAACGCAAGTTGGCGACAAAGGCGGCATATGTAATAATTACATAGCTTACTAACATGTATTGATTCGTGGAAGATGCAACTACGAAATGAAAATTTTTTATCACGGCGGAGGAGAATGATGAAACTCGCTTACAGAGTCTATATTGCTACGTTGGTCTCGCTTGCCTTCGTAATTTCTGGGTTTTCCCAGGATATGAAGAATCCGAGATCGGAAAAGGATCCCAGAAACACGGCGCCGACAGTTGGCACTGGCGGACCGATGGGCGGCCCGACTGGTCTGTTCACCGTTTACGACGGACAAGTACTGCGAAGGGGCGAGTACACGCTAAGCGCCGCGTACAGCAATTTTGATCGCGATCCCGGCAATGTCGATATCACTGAATTGCCAGTCAGCTTTCAGGTCGGAATTACGGACTATTTTGAGATGTTCTTTAACACGGACGTTTATCGACAGATAAAGGTCAACTCACCAAGGAATCTCTCAAGCTTTTACTTACCGAACTCACAAGTGAGTATTAACGGTATCATGCAAAGCGGGCCAGCCGTTATACTTGCTCCGTCAGGACCGGGAGCTGGGCCTCTAAAAAACCTGGCGGTATTTCGTCCGGCTACGACCCAGCCTTTCGTGTCCTATCCGTATATTGGCGGATCGTCCGGGGGTTTTGGCCTGCCTTTTGCAGGGCCGCTTTTTGGCTTTCCGGCAAACACTAATCCAACAATGGGCCCGCCAACAGTAGGCGGTAATGGCGCAGATAATTTCCCGGGAATAGGCTCGGTTTACGGCAGCATTCTTCCCGGAATAGTTTTTCAGACGATCTGCAGCAACCAGGCTCCGGCATGTCCAACGATTCAGACGGCTCCGTCGGTATTTACAACAGCACCGTCGTATTTGAACGATGCTCCGTTTATCAATAGGACATTTGGGGAATCCGCCGCAAACACTTTTACGATCGGTGGGAAGTTTCGGTTCACGAACGTAAATAACCCTGTCGGTGTTGGGTTGGTGGCATACTACCGGTTCTACCGCGACAACGCCGATGACGCTTCAGGATTTAGCCGGCTGCAGCGGGGATCAAGCCCAGGCAGCAGCCGCGGAGATATTGGCGGTGCGTTGGTCGTGGATGCGAGAGTTGCGAAGTGGTTGAATGTCTCAGGTAACCTCGGTTACCACTGGAACAGTCCTGTTAAGGGCGATTTCCCGGGTGGTACATTCACATTGCTTGATAGGCCGGACGAACTCCTGATCTCCGGAGCATTGGATTTTCCGGCGAACAAATATTTCCAGCCAATACTTGAGGCACGGACGATCAGGTACGTCGGCGGGCGGACACCGAACGCGTTCGAACATCATCCGATAGATCTGCTTGCAGGTTTCCGTCTCTTTGCAACCCGTTACTTCGGCGTTGGGCTGGCATATCGCCACAATTTCAACCAGCAGGACCTGGGAAGCTTTGATGAGGATGAATCGAGGACTTCTACGGTCTTCTTGCCATGTTCAGGCCTTACTTCAGGATGTTCCCCGATCAGCGTAAGCCGGTCGATAGCGGGTGCCCCTCCGGGATTCCAACTTTCTTCGAACCCACACGGTGCGATCATACAGGTATGGGCCGGGCGCCGGAACGTGCGTAAGGGCGACGTTCTTAATATCCCAGCCGACGTGACTGCTTTGACTGTCAGCGAAAGCGAGATAGTGCTGCCCTGTGCCCCAGGCTTTCGTGCTCCGGAAGGACAATGTGCAGACAGCACTACGGTTAACGTCACGACAACTGCCTTCGATACCGAGAACGATCCTCTCGTTTACAACTATACGGTTTCAGGCGGACGCATTGTCGGCACGGGTGCCAACGTTCAATGGGACCTGAGCGGCCTCGGGCCGGGTTCCTACACGATCACGGCGGCGGTTGACGACGGTTGTGGCCTTTGCGGAAAAACGCAGACCCAGACTGTTCGGATTGTCGATTGTGCGAACTGCATACGCCCATGCGAATGTGCCACCATTTCGGTCTCCGGACCGGTCGGTATCACTCAGCCGGGCGAGACAATGACGTTTACGGCAAGTGTCACTGGCGGAACTGCCTCAAACCTGACCTACAACTGGACGGTCACTGATGGCACCATAGAATCCGGACAGGGAACGCCGAGCATCACGGTTCGTACTACGCGTGAAATGGCGAACCGTAACGTGAGGGCCACGGTAAACGTCGGCGGCCAGGATCCGGCATGCGACTGCCCGAGAGAGGCCGGCAGCGACGGCGGTGTTGCTCCGCATCCGGAACCAGTGCTCGTCGATGAGTTCGGCCGACAGGCGGACGACGATATCAGGAGTAGACTTGATACGTTCTTCAACGAGTTGGCGAACTTCCCGAATAACCAGGGATACATCATCAACTACGGAACGGATGCCGAGATCGCCCGTCGCGAGAGGTTGATCACCAACCACATCGCATTCCGTAACTTCGACAGGTCACGTATTACGCTTGTCAGAGGCGGAATGCACGATTCCGGTGCGGTATATACGAGGTTCTATCGCATCCCGCCGGGTGCAGAGAACCCTGCTCCGTAACAGCTTTGCATCGCTGTGCGATGTGAACATCTAAGGTAAAAGGGCCTGATTCTTCGGGCCCTTTTTCATTTTCTAAATGGCAGGTAAAGTCGAAATCCCGTTGTTTGGATCAAGGCACATATTAAGCAGTACCTTATTTCGAAGGACCGCCCTCGGCTGTCCGAACCGAAATTGTTTTACATCCAGGGCCGTTTTGTGTAGGATAAGGACATTGCGAGCGCTATTCGCCTTTTCTTCCCCAAAAATCTATCGGCCGCCAACGCGAACCTAATTGCGAACTTTAAGCGCGGCGTTATCATCTAAATTTCCGGGCTGCGTGGCGGGCCCCAGTGGCAAGATCGGATTTGATGAATATGCTTGAAAGAATTTACATGCCAGTTGATCGGTCGCGTTTTCTTCGATTTACATCTTCGCTGGCGATCATCGCCTTACTGTGGACCAGTTCCGTCATGCCGGTCGTGGCGGACGACGGCAATGTGTTCACTGATGATGTGTCCTCGACCCAATGGTCGGTCCTTGGCCCAAGCGGCGGTGACGTTCGCGTAGTCGAGATCGACCCTCGTGACAAGAACAAGATCTACATAACCACAATGGACGGCCAGATCCATGTGTCCAACGATGCGGGCAAGACATGGCGAATGCTGGTGAATTTCGAACTGCCGCAGCTTATTCTCGACCAGCTATTCGTCGATAGCCGCGATTCGAATGTTATTTATGCATCGGGCCATCGCGGGAAACTGCCGGGCGGGTTTTTCAAAACCAAGGATGGCGGACGGACGTGGAAGGAGTCCAAGGACCTCAAGAAAGAGGCAGTTCATGCGATGACACAGTCCGAGCACGACCCGAACATCCTTCTTGTCGGGACAAAGAACGGGGTCTACATTTCGCGAAATTCGGGTGACGATTGGAAACGGTTCGACTCGGACACGATGCCGCTCGACATCAATTCGATCGCGATCGATCCGCGAAATACGAGTACGATCCTTGCTGGAACCACCTACCGACCATACAAATCAACCGACAGCGGCAAAAGCTGGCGGTTGATAAAGACTGGAATGATCGACGATTCGGACGTTTTCGCCATTACGATCAATCCGGTTAACCGCGATCATATCGTCGCGTCGGCCTGCAGCGGCATATACGAATCGCTGAATAACGGCGAGAACTGGCGTAAGTTTGCGGGAATACCCTCGACCTCGCGTCGAACGCGCGATATCGTCCAGCATCCGACAATTCCGGGCACGCTTTATGCCGGCACCACGCAGGGCTTCTGGATGTCCACAAACGGCGGAAAGACGTGGATAATGACGACGCAGCGGAATTTGGAGATCAATTCGATCGCCGTCCATCCCGATGAACCGAAACGCGTGTTTCTCGCGACAAACAATCACGGCGTCCTGGTTTCGCAGGATGGCGGGCGGAATTTTACTCCGGCAAACGACAATTTCACAAGCCGATTCACCTACACGGTGACCGCCGACATTACCGAGCCGAACCGCCTGTATGCGACGACAAAGAACACCAGCACGAGCGGCGGATTCCTTTTCTACAGCATCGATAGCGGGGCTACATGGACTCAGGCTAAGGGACTAGATATCAATCGAGTTTCAGCATTTGCTTTGCTTCAGGACCGGAAAGACCCGAACCACATCTACATGGGAACGAGCCTCGGCTTGTTTCGCTCCACTGACCGCGGTGTTTCGTGGGCAGCCGTAACAGCACCCAAGTCTCCTCCTGTAAGGCGGGCGGCCCCGGCTCGCGGCCGAGCACCGGCAAGGGCAGCCAAGCCGGCACCGGTCACTGAGGTGCAGGCATTGATCCCGGTCATCGACGAAAGGGTAAAGATCCTTATCCATACTGAAGACGACCGAAACGGCATCATCGCCGGAACCGATACGGGTCTTTATCGCTCATACGATCTGGCGAAAGGCTGGGAAAAGATCACGTTCGGCGAAGGCCTCGATCATAACGTCTTTGCTGTCGCAATGTCACCGCTTGTACCCGGAACGATCTGGGTCGGCACGGCCACATCCGGCGTCATAGTTTCGCGTGACGACGGCGAGACGTGGACAAAGCTCGGCGGTGCGCCCGACCGCGTGCCTGTCAGCTCGATAGCCATCGACCCAAAGCAGCCGAATAACATCTATGTCGGCTCCATCCACTCGTTCTACGTGAGCCGTGACGGCGGGCGAAACTGGAAACGAAAAGGAAGCGGTTTGCCACTGGGAAATTACACGAGCATACTGATCGACCCGCGTAACAGCGACGAAATACTCGTCTCGAGCGCTTTGGAAAACGACGGGGGTGTTTATTATTCGAAGGACGCGGGTTCAAGCTGGAAGCGTATTGATTCAAAAGATCTGAGGATACCTAGCCGCCGTGTTTGGATGATGGCGTTTGATCCGGCGAATGCTGACCGAATCTATGCGGGCACTCATTCCTCGGGTGTTTACGTGATCCAACGCAATTTCACGCAGGCTGCCGCGGCTGTCGGGAACGGCGTTGTTACCACCAACGATAAGTGATCATTGATCAGAGCGGTGTATTTGGGCGGGGCCATGGCTCCGCCCTTTTCACTTGGTTTGGAACTTAAAGAGCCGCACCTTATAATTTAACCACTCCGGAATGAGGATACCGATGCGGGAAATGGGCGGCGTGCGGCCGATCAGCGTTCGAGGGACGCGGATCGAGAGCATTCCATTTTCATCGCTCCCGGGCCAGACAAAGCTGTTTCTCGACCATCTTGCCGACCCCAAATCGCTTGCTCGTTTTTATCCTGGCGGCGTTTCTCATCAAGCGGGCCTCGATGCTCGCGTTGAAGAAGTGCTTAAGGCTCACACTACGGACCGATCTGTGCTTTGCGATGCTCTGGCCGAGATAAATGTGGCCTACGGCGCTTCTGCCGCCACCCTTGCGAACATCGAGATGTTGCGTGACCCGAGGACGGTCGCCGTCTTGACCGGCCAGCAGACTGGCGTCTTTACGGGCCCGCTTTACACCATATATAAGGCATTGTCCGCGATCCGCTCAGCCGAGCAGTTTCGCGAGAGAGGGATCAGTGCGGTGCCCGTCTTTTGGATGGCCACCGAAGACCATGATCTCGATGAGGTCGCAAACACGTTTGTGATCGACAGGAACGGTGATCCTGCACGTGCCGCGTTCGTGGCAGCCAAGGCGGACCACGGAAAGCCCGTTGGGTCTGTAGTTCTCAACCGTTCGATAGAAGAAGCGATCAGCGAAATGTTCGACGCTCTTCCTATGACCGAATTCTCTCCACGCCTAAGGGATAGCATCTCGTCGATCTGGTCAGCCGGGACCGACCTTGGCAAGGCATTCGGCCGAACGCTTTCAATGCTTATGGGAAAGTTCGGTTTGATCATGGTCGATCCACGAAACGAAGTATTAAAACAACTTGCTGCTCCTGCATATCTCGCCGCGTTTCGAGAGTCAGAGCCGATGATGGAAGCACTGATGACGCGATCCGAAGAGTTGCTCCGCGCCGGTTATCACGCGCAAGTGCTGATCGAAGCCGATCATTTTCCGCTGTTTTGGCACACCGACGATGGCAGGCGGGTTGCACTTCGAAAGGGGTTGGATGGAACGATCCGGCCGAAGGGCGAGCGAGCCGGTTTCTCAGATCAGGAGCTGCGGTCGATGATCGAAACCTCGCCCGGCCGATTTAGTCCGGGTGTAATGCTAAGGCCGATCGTACAGGACCATCTTTTTCCGACCATCTGCTATTTTGGCGGATCGGCGGAAGTCGCATATTTCGCGCAGAACAGCGAGGTGTATCGGGTTATGGGACGGCCGGTAACGCCTGTTTTTCATCGCCAGAGTTTTACCGTAGTCGAGGCCAAACACGCGAGGACGCTCAACAAGTACGATCTGGAATTCCGCGATCTTTTTCAGGGTCAGGACGTGGTGCTTCCGGTGATAGTCGAAAAATTCATTGATCCGACGACGGGCCTGCTTTTTACAGATGTCGAGAAGAGGATCGGCGACGAGCTCGACCGTCTCGACCACGCACTTGCGCAGTTCGATACAACGCTTGCGGCTAACCTTGCTACCCGACGGCGCAAGATCGTTTATCATATCGACACACTGAGGAAAAAATTCCAGAAGCGACGGGCCGAGACCGATGAGACGATCGGCAGGCGTGTAAGGGCCGCAATCAGTTCACTTGCGCCGGCCTCGGCACTTCAGGAGCGAAAGCTGAACGTGCTTTCGTTCCTTAACCAACTAGGGCCTTCGTTCATCGATACTCTTTACGACTCGGTCGGCCTCGACGATAAAGGACATCGGGTAATTTACCTGTGAAATGAACAAGATACGCATCTTGCCCGACAATCTATCGAACCAGATCGCCGCCGGCGAGGTGGTGGAGCGTCCGGCTTCCGTAATAAAAGAGCTAGTCGAAAATTCGATCGATGCGGGCGCGGACCGGATCCAGATCGAGATCGAACTCGGCGGGCGGCGTTTGATGCGGGTATCCGATAACGGATCGGGGTTGGGTAGGGATGACGCGACCTTAGCTTTCGAACGGCACGCAACGTCTAAGATTCGCACCCTCGAAGATCTGGCGATGATCTCAACGCTAGGATTCCGCGGGGAAGCTCTCGCTTCAATAGCATCGGTCGCAAAGATCGAGCTGCTGACCAAGGTTGATCCGGACCCTTTGGCTACCCGCGTCATCATCGAAGGCGGGCGACTGATAGACGTTAAAGACGCGGCCCGCGACACGGGGACGACTATCGCTGTCCGCGACCTTTTCTTCAACACACCTGCCCGGCGAAAGTTCATGCGGTCGGAAGCGACCGAGAACTATCATTTGACAGGAATCGTGACCCACTATGCGTTGGCACACCCCGAGATCGCCTTCTCAATGACCAACAACGGCAGGGAAGTGATCGCCGTTGCGCCGGCCAAGGATCTGCGTGAAAGGGCGTTCCAGCTTTTCGGCCGGCAAATGATCGATAGCCTTTTGCCCGTTTCCGGCGGTCGGGAATTTGTCGCACGGCTTTCGGGTTTTGTCTCCGCACCGAGGGAGCGGCGAACGAATCGGGATTCGCAGTACTTCTTTGTAAATAAGCGCTACGTCCGTGACAAGACGATCGCCCACGGCCTTCGAGAAGGTTATCGCTCGGTGCTGCCGCACGGAATATATCCCGTGGCTTTCCTGTTCGTTGACGTGCCGGTTGAAGAGATCGATGTAAACGTCCATCCGGCCAAGACCGAGATCAGATTTCGCCGCAGCGAAGCGGTAAAGGATGTGATCGCCGAAGCGGTTCGCGAATCCCTCGCAAGGGCCGGTATTATGCCGGAGCCGTCGACGATCACCAACCCGAATGAGGTTGATCCCGCCGCCGCAGAGATTCGTAGCCCGTCGAACTCAGAACCAGGGAGCGAACAGATCCCGATGACATTCTATCCGCCGGTCGCAGCTTCAGGTTCGCCGGCCGTTAACCCTGTTTCCTTGCATGCTGCGACCGCAGCGACTCCGGTCATGGAACCGGAACGCGAATCGACGAAAGAGGGCGAATCCTTGGAAAATGCCGACCCCAAGATATTGACTGTTTTTGAGAATGCGGCACAGGAAAGAACGCAAGACCGGGTCGCCGAAATCTCACGAAACGCAGACGACGCGGTCCAACATCCTATGCTCACTGACCTGCCTCCTCTTGAGTCGGCTGAAAGGCTGGTCCGCAAGATCGAGGTCGAGCAGGTGTCGAGTTCGCGGATCCGTCCGCTCGGACAGCTTCACGATAGCTTTATAATCGCGGTAGACGATGAGGGACTTTTGCTTATCGACCAGCACGTCGCACACGAGCGGATCCTCTTTGATAAATTCAGGAAGAAGGAAACCGATAGGGCCATTGAATCGCAGAATCTCCTGCTGCCCGAGACCGTTGACCTCTCGCCAGCCCAAACTGAGGCATACCGTTTGGTTGAGGACCAACTGGCCGAGCTTGGTTTCGGGTTAATGCAGCTTTCTGGCCGGACCGTGGCGATAAAGTCGATACCGACCGATATTCAGCCGGCAGAGGCCAGGAATATGTTTGCGGAGATACTCGATTCCGTAGAGTTGGAAAAACGCGGGGCCGCAAAGGCGACGCTTCGAGACAACATCGCAGCGAGCCTGGCATGCCGGGCCGCAATAAAGATAAATATGAAATTGACGGAAGAGAAGATGCACTGGCTGATCGACCGGCTGCTGACAACGTCGTCGCCGACGACCTGCCCTCACGGCCGCCCGGTGATCCTTAGATTGAGCATGCGAGATATCGAAAAAGGGTTTGGCAGGACATAGCCTATGGATGACGAACTGAATAAAGTCGAAACGGCCGACCGGCCCGACTCCTTTTGGAATAGAGTTTATATTGCCGTGGTAATCTTCACGTTTATCGTTGTCACATTGCTCTGGGCGTTTTCGAAATACTTTTCCTAGAAGGCCAACTAGATGAAACTGCTTGATTGGGCGATCGTTTTCGCATACTTAACCTATGTCATCTGGGACGGTATTCGGATGACCAAGCACAGTGGCAGCAAGGAAGGATTTTTCCTTGCGAACAGAGGTCTGCCGTGGTGGGCCGTTGGCCTTTCGGTCATGGCGACGCAGATGTCCGCGATAACCCTTGTCGGTGCGACCGGCCAGGCCTATACCGACGGAATGCGCTTCCTTCAGTTCTACTACGGCCTTCCATTCGCGATGATAATTCTGTGTGTGACGGTCGTGCCGTTCTTTCATCGTGCAAAGGTCTTCACCGCATACGAGTATCTCGAACGCCGATTCGACGTGAAGGTCCGTGCCCTTGCGAGCTTCTTTTTCCTTATCTCACGCGGGCTCGGCGTTGGAACCATCATCTCTGCACCGGCTATCGTGCTGTCAATAGTCTTCGGATGGAACCTGATCGCCACGATCTTCGCGATCGGGATGTCAACCACTCTTTACACGATGTTCGGAGGGGTTCAGGCCGTGACATGGACGGATGTCAAACAGATGGTCATCATCTTTTTCGGCCTTTCGGTTTGCGTGATCGTGATCGTTTCCAGTTTTCCGGCCGGCATTTCGGTCGCGGACGGGCTTCATCTTGCCGGGTCGCTTGGAAAACTGGATATGGTCGATACAAGTTTCAACCTTCAGGAGAAATACACGATCTGGTCGGGGCTGATCGGCGGCCTGTTTCTGATGCTGGGCTATTTCGGATGCGACCAAAGTCAAGTCCAAAGATTTCTCACCGCTCGATCAGTTGACCAAGGCAGGACCTCGCTCCTGATGAGCGCTTTCCTAAAGATCCCCATACAGTTTTTCATCCTGCTTATCGGAATACTGGTCTTTATTTTTTACCAGTTCACGGCGCCGCCGGTCGTATTCAACCAGTACGAGATCGATCGATTATCTCCGAACCCGCAGTTTCAAATGATACAGGCTGACTATGCGGAAGCCCACGCTGCTCGATTGAATGCTGCAACGTCCTTTTCGAGCGACGATCCGGTCAGCCGGCAGGCATATGTCGATGCCGACGCAAGATTCCGTGAGACGCGGAAGAGCGCGACCGACTTCGTGCGTGCGAACGGCAACCCCAGCTTCAACGACGTAAACTACGTTTTTCCGACCTTCATCCTGCAGCATATGCCGATGGGCGTGATCGGACTGTTGATCGCAGCCATCTTTGCGGCCGCAATGTCATCGATCGCCGCAGAACTGAATGCGCTGGCGACTGCGACGACGATGGACTTTTACCGACGGCTGTTCAAGGGCGAGGAAACAGACGGCCGCTATGTCCTTGTCGGACGGATCTCGACGTTTCTTTGGGGTATCTTTGCGTGCATTGTGGCGATATTTGCTACAAATCTCGGATCGCTGATCGAGGTCGTCAACAAATTCGGATCGTTCTTTTACGGTTCCTTGCTCGGAGTTTTTGTGCTTGCGTTTGTTATACCGAGGGCGAACGCCCGAGGGGCATTTTTCGGTCTCCTTTTCGGAATCGTTTCCGTGTGGATAGCTAGTTGGTACACGAGCATAGAATTTCTATGGTTCAACGTGATCGGATGCCTTGTTACGGTGATCGCGGGATATTTAATAAGTCTGACGCAAAGGAAACGCAGAGACGCGGAAACGCAGGGTCTTTAATATATTTATGCCAAGATGTTTTCGATTTAATAAGAATAATTTTGCAGGTTTGGTGCTTATTTTCGCCTGCGTCGCCGCGTCTTTGCCGTTTGATGTTCAGGCGCAGATCAGGCCGGTTTATGATCGGGGAACGACCGGGTTGATGCAGTTGCTTAAACGCCTGAACACGACGGCGAGCGTTTTGATGATCGGAGCGCATCCGGACGACGAGGATACGGCGTTGCTGGCATATCTCGCACGCGGCGAGAACGCACGGACGGCTTACCTTTCACTTACTCGAGGCGACGGCGGGCAGAACATTATCGGCCCGGAACTTGGCGAGGCTCTCGGCGTTATCCGCACCGAAGAACTTCTTCAGGCGCGAAAGCTCGACGGTGCCGAACAGTATTTTACACGCGCCTATGATTACGGGTTTTCGAAAACGTTAGCTGAGGCGAAAGAAAAATGGGACGAGAAGGCCATACTCTGCGACACGGTCCGCGTGATACGCGATTTCCGCCCGCTCGTTGTCGTTTCACAGTTCTCGGGAACGACGGCTGACGGCCACGGACATCATCAATTTGCGGGATACATCTCGCCACTGGCAGTGAAGGCCGCCTCCGATGCCTCCCAATGTACTGAATCTGGCCCTCCTTGGGTAGTGAAAAGATTCTTCGTCCGCCACCGCGGTTCGGGCGAGCCGATGCTCAGAATAAATACTGGTAAGTACGACCCGCTGTTCGGCCGCTCGTATTTCGAGATCGCGATGGAGGCCCGCAGCCAGCACAGATCCCAGGAGCAAGGAGTGCTCGAACTCCGCGGCGCCCAGTTTTCCAGCATGAACCTGCAAAGCAGCGAAGCGACGGAATCGTGCATCTTTGAGGGTCTCGACCTGTCGGTTCGAGCGGTCGGCAAAGGCGTCAAGGATTTCGAACAACCATTGTCCGAAATTCACGATTTGGCTGAAAAGGCATTGCGTGAATACGATGCGCTATCTCCGCAGCTTATTTTGCCGTATCTCGTTAAAGGCTATCAGATTGCCCACAAGGCGGGGCTTTACACACATACTGAAGCGGGATATTCGCCTGCTGCCGAGTTTGCCCGGTCGATGGCGTCCAAGTTTGTCGAGGCGATCGTGGCTGCTTCGGGCCTGCAGATCGACGCGCTTTCTGATGTCGAAACGATCGCACAAGGTGAATCGTTCAATGTTAGCGTAAAGGCATATAGCCCCCAAAAAGAGATTGTCCAAATAAAGGGCATCTCACTTGCGTTTCCCGCAAAGCCGGGAATACCTCCGGTCGCGAATCTCTCTGATATCCAGTGGTGGATCGGCACAAAGCGGCCTGCGCCGACGACGAACTCGCCGGCTTTTCTCGCTCGCGAGGTCGGCATGGCGAGCGAACACTTTAGGGTGACAGTGCCGCGAGACGCCGATCTGACCCAGCCGTACTGGCTTGTAGATCCACGTGTCGGAGATATGTTCTTACGGAAAGGACATTGGCAAAACTTTGACCTTGCCATTCAGCAACCGTTACCATCGGCGTGGGTGACCCTTGAGATCGACGGCGTTATGTTTTCTGTCAATAGGCCGGTCGAGTATCGCTTTGCCGACGATGTACGGGGTGAGATCCGGCGAAACGTGGCCGTCGTGCCGCTTGTCACGCTTTCGCTCGACCAGGGCCTGATGATCGTCGCGGCTGGATCGAAAGAGACGAACAAGGCGCTTACCGTCACCGTTACGAATAATTCGTCGGCTGCCGTTTCTGGAAAAGTCGCGCTTGATCTGCCAGCGGGATGGTCGGCCGCTACAAGTGAGGCCGATCTGAACCTCTCTCGTAAGGGCGAAAGCAAATCGGTGCTGTTCAATATCAAAGTGCCGGCGAACGCCCGGCCCGGAAACTATTCCATAAGGGCTTCAGCAACGATCGGCGATACCTCATACTCGCGATCGGTCAGGACGATATCCTATCCGCACATTCAGACACACCGTTTCTATAACGAAGCGGTCACGAAGGCTAACGTCGTTGACCTCAAAACGTCGCCTGTGCGCATCGGTTACATTCCGGGCAGTGGTGACAGTTTGCCGCAGGCCATAGCGCAGATGGGCCTGAATGTGGCGACGATCGATGAACGCGCGCTTGCCTCCGGCGATCTTTCGAGATTCGACGTCATCGTCGTCGGCATCAGGGCCTACCAAGTACGGACCGACATCATCGCTCACAACAAACGGCTGATCGATTTTGCGGCAAATGGCGGAACGCTTGTCGTCCAGTATCAGCTTCCTGGTTATGCCCAACAGAATTTAATGCCATACCCGGCACAAATGGGCCCGCGAGTATCCGACGAGAACGCTGCCGTGAACTTTGCAGTTCCGGGCCATCCCATCCTGAATTATCCGAACAAGATCGGCCCGGCCGATTTTTCGAACTGGGTGCAGGAGCGTAATCTTTACAACTTTTCGACAATGGACCCGCGTTACGTCGGGCTGCTGGAATCCCATGACCCGAACGAGGCCGAGAATCGAGGCGGCCTGGTTGTCGCTGATATTGGAAAGGGCAAGTACGTTTATTGCAGCTATTCGCTGTTCAGGCAGCTTCCGGCAGGAGTGCCAGGAGCCTATCGCCTTCTTGCGAATATACTTTCGTATAAGGCTGAAAAGGGAAATTAGAAAAGAGATCTCACAGGGATTTGATCCGGGTCGGACACCTTGGGCCGAACGTATATCAATTGCACAGGCGAGGGACGAAATGCCAAACAAGATCGCCCGCTAACAGTTTCAAATCGTGAATACGGAACGATCACTCGACCACGGCAAGAACGTCGCCGGCGGCGACCGTGTCTCCCTCTTTGACCCTGATCTCCTTTAAGGTGCCTGACCTAGGAGCTTTAAGGTCGTTCTGCATCTTCATCGCCTCAACGACCAGCACAACATCGCCCTTCGACACTTCGGAACCGACCTCGAGCAGAATCCTAACGATCTTACCCGGCATGGCGGTCCGGATCTCGGCCAAACCGTGCTCGGCACTGCTTCCCGCTGCCGAACCGCGCAGGCTCTTTGGATCGATAAGTGTAACCTCGAACTCGCCGTGTCGTGAAGTAACAGTCAGCGGCTCGCCGGTTTTTTCATTCGGGCTGACCACGAATTGGAAGACTTTTACGCCGTGCTTGATCAGGAAAACATTCGACTCCGGCTCCGAGATCAAAAGCTCGTATTCGCGGCCATCAACTTTCGCATGGATCTCCTCACCTTTGCGTTCCACCTCGACCTCGTGTTTTTCCTGGCCGACCAGGGCGCTCAGTTTCATAAGGGAATTTGAGTTGGAAAAGAGGCGCATTATCAGTAGGTGACATTTGCGCCTCTCCACGTTCGTTAAATGGTCAGCCGACTATGCCGACTGCGATTCGCCTTTGACCTTGTTCGGCTGGGGTGTGACGCGGAGATACGGTTTCACCGCAGTCCATCCAGCCGGGAATTTTGCCTTCGCGTCCTCATCCGATACGGCAGGGACGATTATACAGTCGTCGCCATCTTTCCAGTTTACCGGCGTTGCAACGCTGTATTTGGCGGTAAGTTGGAGGCTGTCGATCACTCGCAGCACCTCATCGAAGTTTCGACCGGTGCTCATCGGGTAAACGATAACCAGCTTGACCTTCTTGTCGGGGCCGACGACGAACACGTTACGTACGGTCATGTTGTCCATCGCAGTTCGGCCATCGGACGTTCCTTCGACGGCTGCGGGCAGCATATCGTAAAGTTTAGAGATGTTAAGGTCGGTGTCGCCGATCATCGGGTAGTTCGGCGAGTGGCCGGTCGCTTCCGCGATGTCTTCGGACCAACGCTTGTGGTTCTCGACCGGGTCAACGCTCAATCCGATGACCTTCACGTTGCGTTTATCAAACTCGGGTTTCAGGCTCGCCATGTAGCCGAGTTCTGTCGTGCAGACGGGTGTAAAATCTTTCGGATGCGAAAACAGAATGCCCCAGCTGTCGCCCAGCCATTCGTGAAAACTGATCTCGCCTTCTGTCGTCTGTGCGGTAAAATCCGGCGCTTCGTCGCCTAATCTGATAGCCATATCTCGTCCTCCTTTGATTTTTAGTTAAAGATAACACATGCGGATGGGTTTACTAATTCGTGACGGCCTAACCGTGTCAGGAGCGAGGGATTCGTCGGGCCCGTACAACATTTGCTCATTGGTTTGGGAGGCTTCGATAGTAGACCGAAAACTGTCGTTCTTACCGGATGCCCGAAACGATCGGATGGACGAGGTCGCCAGACCCTTCGGTCTCAACGCGGCGTAACCTTAGCAGGTAAATTCTTTTCTCGTCGGCCTTAAGTATCTCAACGGCGATCCCCTTTACGTTGAGCTTCTCACCATTTTTGGGCACATAGCCTGCCTCGCTCGTCACCATTCCCGCGACCGTATTGTACTCTTCGTCTTCGAGCTCGACATTGAATAGGCGTTCGATCTTGTCGATCTCGGTAGATCCAAGCACGTCGAAATAACCGTCCTGGTTTTCGATTATCTCAATGATCTCTTCTTCCTCAATGTCCTCGTCCTCGATCTCGCCGACGATCTCCTCGACAATATCTTCGACGGTGACGATGCCCGCGACGCCCCCATACTCATCGATCACGATCGCGATCTGAATATGGTTGACCTGCATGCTTTTCAACAACTCTGCAGCCGTCTTAGTCTCGGGCACAAAATATGCGGGCCGCAGAAAATCATCGACCAGCATGTGTTCCTTGCTCTCTGCCCAGGCCTGCAGCAGGTCGCGAACGTAGATAACGCCTTCAACATTGTCAACGCTCTCCCTGTAAACAGGAATCCGTGAATATTTTTCCTCCACCATCAATTGGCGGGCAGCGAGTATCGAAGAGCCGGCCGGGATGGCACATATCTCGGTTCGAGGCGTCATGATCTCACCGACCCTTGTATCTGCAAATTCGACGACCGACTCGATCATCTCACGTTCGTTCTCCTCGATAATGCCCTCAGCCTCGCCGACTTCCATCAATGCCTGAAAATGGTCGGCGTTGTCGTCAGACCTCTCTTCGTTCGATTCGGGTGTTACCGTATTATCCGCTCGCGTCGTGTCGCTTGGCTCGAAGAATCGGGACAGCGGCCTCGTCATAAAAGACGCTGCGAGGTAGAGCGGCCGAACGAAAGGCAAAAGTCGGAGCAGTTTTTTCTCCGGGTTGTTTCTGACGATCATGGCCGGAATGACCTGGCGGAATACGACCGTCAAAATAAGCCCGGCAAGCAGTGAATATAACAGGAGGCTTGACCGGCTTTCGGTGAACCGTAATGCAAACAAGGTGACCAAAACGGCAACACTGATCAGCAGTACCTGGATGGTCCATGAAAGGCCGAATCGAAACCGGGGCCGATTGTCGAGGATCTCTCGAAGGAAGCTTGTGGCCTGCGGGATGCCAGTTTCATCCCTTTCAGAAGCGAGGCGACGGAGCCCGACGTCGGAAAGACGGGAGAATGCCATGTCAACCGTCGCAAGAAATACCAGCACGATCAGGATGCCCGTGGCAATTGCTATCTCGATCTCCATTTTTCCTAGTTCTCAGATGTTATTTGGCGGCAAACACAAATGCAAGCCTTCAGCGAGGCCTTTCCGCCTTTTATTCTCGCTGGTTAAACGGCCTTACCGTCGATTCCCAGCTGCTTTCGCAATGAAAGCTCCCGCCTGTTCATCTCGCCTTTGTCAGTTTCATGGTCATAGCCGCACAGATGCAGCAGGCCGTGAAGGATAAGTTGCTTTACCTCAATGTCGAGGGTAAGACCGTTCTCGTTAGCTTGACGTTCGGCTTGTTCGGCGGAAATAACGATGTCGCCTAGAAAGCTCTGGCTGCCGTCAACATTCGGCTCTTCATCGTCGCCGGGCCGGCTCGAGACGGAACTCGGAACATCAAACTCGTCCGCTTCGTGTTGAAACGAAAGGACATCCGTCGTCGCGTCCTTTCCCCGAAAAAACCCGTTTAGTTCACTCATCCGCTTGTCGGACACGAAGGCTATAGAGAATCGCCAATGTTTACGCTCGTGAACCGCGTCAGGCAAGAGCTTAAGAAATGACCGGATCTCGGCGAGGTCCAGCTTGATCTTTCGTTGGAGGTTTACGACGTCGATCATTCCGGCGTGTGGTTTTCGGAGGAATGGATCTCGTACGCACGAACGATCATTTGTACAAGTTTGTGGCGAACAACGTCCTTTTCGGTAAAGTAGCAGAACTCTATGCCCTCGATATCCTGCAAAACCCTTTCGGCTTCCTTGATACCGCTCTTTTGGCCGCGAGGAAGGTCGATCTGAGTCTTATCACCTGTTACAACCGCCTTTGAGCCAAAGCCGATACGGGTCAGGAACATCTTCATCTGTTCACTGGTCGTGTTTTGAGCTTCGTCGAGGATGATGAATGCGTCAGAAAGCGTCCGGCCGCGCATAAAAGCAAGCGGAGCGATCTCGATGATGCGTTTCTCCAACATCTTCGTCACCTTCTCCCCATCGACGAGGTCGAACAGCGCATCATAGAGCGGCCTCAAATAGGGATCCACCTTGTCCTGCAGGTCGCCCGGAAGGAAGCCCAACCGCTCGCCCGCTTCGACGGCCGGACGGGTCAGGATTATCCGGCTGACTTGTTTCTTGAACAACGCGTCAACCGCCATTGCCACCGCTAGGAAGCTCTTTCCGGTGCCCGCCACGCCAATCCCGAACACGAGATCCTTTGTGGCGATAGCGTCAAGGTATTTTCGCTGGTTAGCGGTCTTTGGCGCGACTTGTTTTTTACCGGAGGGGTTGAACCGGGCTTTCAGGAAATAGTCCTTTAAGCTGTATGCCCGATCATCCGCGATCTGCTTAAAAGCGTCACGAAGTTCTTTGTCGGTAAAGGTGCTCCCACCGTCGAATAAGTCGGTGAAGTCCCGAAGGATCTGCTCAACCGTTTCGATATCGCGCGGGTCGCCGTCGATAGACAATTCGTTCCCACGCGCACCGATAGACACGTCAAGCAGCGACTCCAAATATTTGATGTTTTGATCCTGAACACCGAAGAGTGTATTCAGGCCCTGCGGCGGAAGTTCTAGTTTTCTCAGATCGCTCAAACTCTGCGGATACCTGCTATTTCGAAAGGAATTCTAAATTTGAGGCTACTAAAACACGATAACGGTGTCAATCGGTTTTCACGGTTCACTTCTAATAGCGTGCCGCCAGGTGGCACGGCTCTTGCAGACATTATTCTCAACAGGCAAAAGACTGTATGACAACGGTTCACCGGAGGAGGAGAAGTATAGCAAATGGGCAGTAAAGTGAGGAAGACGAGCATACTCGAGAATACCGCATACGTAAATGATCCGCACACGTCCAGCCCGGGGCATAAGACTGCATCGTCGATTAAGAGGAATGTCCGAGAGTCGAACGCGAACGGCCTTGATACGGACATTTATTCGCGGGCGCGGCAAATTTATACAAGAGCACGAAGAGGATCGATCCGGCGGGAATCGGCCATCATTTAGAGAGAGGACGATATTATGCCAAGAGCAAAAGACGGCACGAGTAAGTACACATCCAAGCAAGAACGCAAGGCGGAGCATATTGCCGAGGGATATGAGAAGAAAGGTGTTCCACAAGACGAAGCCGAAAAGCGAGCTTGGGCAACCGTGAATAAACAAGACGGCGGCGGCAAAAACCCGGGAGGTTCCGGGAGGAAGGGTACGAAAAAGGAGGGTAGTTAATATGAACAAGACACTTGCGGTAATTGGCGGGATCGGTGCGGGAGCCGTTGCGATGTATTTTTTGGATCCGGATCGAGGGCCACGTCGACGAGCTCTTGTCCGTGACAAGGCGGTCGAACTTTCAAACGACGCGCGCCGGGCTGTAACGGGTAAGGCCGCCGATTTGCGAAATCGAGCGCAAGGCATGTTCCACGAGGCGAAAGGCCTATTGAAACCAGCGGCAGCGGATTTGGAGCCGAAGAGTAGCAGTCAAAATACGGCGGTTCGAGGAGCCTTCAATGCCAACAGTTAAACGCCAGCAGAATCAAGCGCCTGAGTATCCGACGTCGCCGATGCCTGAGCAAGAGCAGGAACGGCCCGGCATCGAGAGCGAAATGAACCCTCGTCCGGAGTTCTTGGCCCCAAACTATCGCGGCTCGGAAAAGCTGGCCGGAAAGCGTGCCCTTATCACGGGCGGCGACTCCGGGATCGGCCGTGCGGTCGCGGTTCTATACGCACGCGAAGGCGCGGATGTCGCCCTTGTTTTCCTGCCGGAAGAGGCGAAGGATGCTGACGAGACAGCATGCTACGTCGAGACCGAAGGCTCAAAGTGCGTTCTTATTCAGGGAGATGTCTCGGACCCGGCGTTTTGTAAAACTGCCGTCGAACGCACCGTTGCCGAACTAGGCGGGCTCGATATACTCGTTAATAACGCGGCTTACCAGCAACATCAGAGCTCGATCACAGACATTTCGAACGAGCAATTCGACCTGACGTTTCGAACGAATATCTACGGCTATTTCTATATGGCGAAAGAGGCGGTCGCTCACTTGCAAGAGGGCGGTGCGATCGTGAATTGCGGTTCGATCACGGGCCTCGAAGGCAGCAAGGAACTGATCGATTACTCGGCGACAAAGGGAGCTATCCACGCATTCACGAAATCTTTGGCCCAGAATCTTGTGGACAAGGGCATCCGCGTAAACTGCGTTTCACCGGGGCCTGTATGGACGCCGCTGAACGTTGCTGATAAAGACGCGGAAGATGTTGCCGAACACGGGGCCGACACACCGATGAAACGCCCTGCCCAGCCTGAAGAGATCGCGCCGGCCTTCGTGTTCTTCGCATCGACCTCGGATTCGAGCTACATCACCGGCGAGGTGCTGACGTTGTTGGGCGGAGAAACCAGGGCGGCTTGAACCCTGAAGGATTTTCCACTCTGAGAACTTTACTTCAGATGCCTGGCCCTTGCGTCGTTCGCACTCTGGCGTAATTCGGTGAGAAGGGTTTGAAAGCCAGTGTCCTCCCGCAGCGGCTCTAGCAGTTTGTCTTTTTCAAAAAGCGGTAAGCAGGCGAGCCCGGTCGACGCCGCTCGCCTCAGCCAGTATAGTGCCTTCGACTTGTTTTGAAGTTGCGCATAGGCGCAGCCGATGCTGTATGCCGTGTGATGATCGACCGATTCTCGTGCCTCGAGCTTCTTTAGAATGTCACCAGATTCAGCTCGAGCATTCCTGGCTGCTAGAAACGAGGCAAGGGAGGCCTGCCCTCTTGTGGATGCCGATAGTGAGACATTCCCGGTAAGTTCCGTAGCCAACTGCTCGGCCCGCTTTGCATCCCCTTGATGAAAATAGGCGAGGGCGAGGTGCGAATCTGCAATGGGTTTGCTGCTTAGCCAATGTACTTCTTCGAAGAAAGCAATTGCGTCCGGAAACCGTCCTTCGTAGAGCGCAATGACGCCCCGAGTGCGTAAGCTATCGATCCTGTTCTGGGGATTGATGCGTTCGGCGAGTTCAGTTTCGCGCAGGGCGGCATCCAGGACACCCAGATGATAGAACGCTGCCGCTCGGTAGTAATGCGGTTGCTCGAGGCTCGGATTGAGCTCCAGCGCGCGTGCGCTTTCTTTTAACACGCGTTCCCAGTTGAAATCTTTCTTGCGGTAAACGGCCGCAAGTGCCTGATGAGTTTCCGCCAGCGTCGGATCAAGGGCGAGCGCCTTGGCGATCTCTTCGTCCGCTCGTTTGGCCCAGAATTCTGACTCGGATTCATTCGCGAACCGAAGGAACATTTCGGCGCTTGCGGTCGCTAACCCGTCGCGTGCAAGTGCATAGTTCGGATCGTACCCTAGAGCCTCCTCGAAGGCCGTGAGGGCCGCCAGCGTGCTTTCGCGCGTGTATTCGGAAAGCAGGTTTCGGCCCCGAAGGTATGCGTCGAATGCAGCTGTGTTCTCCGTGTACCGCCGGAACAGACGTTCTTGCTCATCGGCGTCCAGTTTCAACTGCAGGGCTGAGACGATCCGCTCCGAGATCATGTCCTGGATTGCGAATACGTCATCGGCGCGGTCTTCGAATCTCTGCGCCCAAACAGACGCCCCGTCCCCGACGCGAACGAGCTGCACGCTCACGATCATCCGTTCGCCCTTACGTTGAATGCTTCCGTCCACTACGGCATCCACTCCGAGTTCGAGACCCGCCGATTGAACGTCCACGCCCGCGCCGGCATATTTCCGCACGGCACTGGTCGGCTTCAGAGTGAGCTGTTTAACATTGCTTAGCTTAGAAATCAGTGCGTCGGCGATACCAACCTGTAAATTCGCATCCTCGTCGTCGCCGCCGAGCGATTTGAACGGGAGCACCGCGAGCGTTCGCATTTCCCCCCGGCCAACAGAGAGCTCTGGCTGGGTTTCAACGCCATAGCGATAGGCAGCAATACCGCCCAAGACCAAGAATGCGGCGATCAGGGCGAGAATCCACCAACGCTTTGAATAGTTCGGACCCGACACTCGTTTCGTCGATGCCCCCTCTCCGATTGCATCTCTTCGGTGGGTCCGCTCAACCACCTCGGCGTTGAATCGATAGCCAACCTTCGGCACGGTTTCGATAAGGTGTTGGCCGTCCGGTGCGCGTCCTAGTTCTTTTCGAAGGACGGAAATGTTCCGCGTCAGTCCCGACTCCTCGACGAACGAATCCGGCCATACCATGTGCATGAGTTCGTCTTTCGTTATTACATGGCCGTGTCGTTCGACCAGACATGCAAGAGTTTCGAAAGCTTTCGGCGTCAGGAGGACCTGCTCGGTGTCAAAGAGAAGCCGGCGTTCGCGAGGATTCAGGCTAAATCGCCCGAATTCATAGGTGATGTCGAGATCGTCGTCTGTCATCTGGCTGATAGAAGTATTTTGTAAGAAAACTGTGAGCCATTTGTAAGGACTTGAGCCCCCCTATGGGCGAGATTGGAAGCGTCAGCATGACAGCGAATTCGGGACAGGCCCCCATTCGCAAATACATTATTAAGGAGCAAATGAGAAATGAAAACAATCAAACGTACAAATCATCGGACGATCGCGACTTTATTGAGCCTACTGCTTATGCTCGGCGCATCAGTCTTTCATGTCTACGGCCACAACGTCAAAGGGATCGACAACCCCACGCTCGCGACGGCGCGGATCACCAGCCCAGCCGCCACGGTCACCGACTTCCCCATACCGATCTATAACACGGGTGTAAGTGTCGCGTGCTTTAAAGTCCGTAACACATCACCCTACGACGCGGTGATAACAGCCGTGGGTCTCGATCTGCCTGGGGACTACGACGATTTTAACTTAGTCCTTCCAACATCATCAATCTTTCATTTGGACAGCTCTGTCGAACTGAGGCCTTTCTTCAATGATCGGGTTCTGGATTTCGCATTTTTGACGGGTCCCCGATTCAACAGCGATGGCGGGAAACTCGGCCTGCATCCCAGCGCGAATTTTACGGACATGTGTGCGAGCGGTCGATACCCGGCAGGCATGAGCATTGAAACAATGCTTAATTATGTGTTCGTTCGGTTCACGAGGGTCGGTCCGGATGGCAATCTTCGTGATATAGGAATTTGGGAGAACGCTCCGCTACCATGACCGTGTCGACACGATAGCGATCCGCTTTATCACCTAATTTCCGGGCCGCGGCTCACCGGCGATGGAGAATAAAAAAGCGCAGCCGGCGGCGGCCCTTTCCACCATTCACCTCTTTTGCCCCTTCATCCTCATTATGCTAATCTTACTCCTTTGTTATAAAAGCATTTTCTTTTCTATACAGGAGCAATCTATCAAAAATGGCTAATAGTGGAGACGTAAAGATCGGAAAGGTCATTCAGATCATCGGGCCGGTCGTCGACGTTGAGTTCAAAGATTATCTCCCGCCGGTTTATCAGGCGCTAAGGATCACCTCGGAAGGCTTCGACGTGGATACGGCCGTTGATGTTGTAGCTGAGGTCCAGCAGCATTTGGGGGAAGGGCGCGTACGTGCGGTCTCGATGCTGCCGACGGACGGGATGGTCCGCGGCATGCGGGTCGAAGACCTCGGCGGGCCGATCACCGTCCCGGTAGGGAATGCGACACTTGGCCGCGTCATGAATGTTATCGGCGATCCGGTCGATGAGCTTGGGCCTTTAAATGCCGAATCGCGAAGTTCAATTCACAGACACGCACCTTCGTTCGATGAACAATCTACCTCGCTTGAGATGTTCGAAACGGGAATCAAGGTTATCGACCTTGTCCAGCCGTTTCTCCGCGGCGGTAAGATCGGCCTATTCGGCGGTGCCGGCGTCGGCAAGACAGTTTTGATCATGGAGTTGATCAACAACGTCGCCAAGGGCCGCGAAGGTTTTTCGGTGTTCGCCGGAGTTGGCGAACGCACGCGTGAAGGAAACGACCTGCTCCGCGAAATGGTTGAGTCAAAGGTCATCACCTACGGCGACAAGTTCACGCACAACATGGAAGAAACCGGTGCGTTCGATCTTTCGACGGTCGATATGGAATCCATCAAGAACTCGAAGGTAGCACTCGTATATGGCCAGATGACGGAGCCACCGGGAGCACGTCTCCGGGTCGCGTTGTCCGGGCTGACGGTGGCCGAGCATTTCCGCGATCAGGGGAACGACGTTCTGTTCTTCGTGGACAATATTTTCAGGTTTACGCAGGCGGGCTCTGAAGTGTCCGCGCTTCTCGGCCGAATGCCTTCTGCCGTGGGCTACCAGCCGACACTTGCAACCGAAATGGGAGAGATGCAGGAGCGAATCACCTCGACCAAGACCGGTGCCATCACGTCCATCCAGGCAGTTTACGTCCCGGCGGACGACTATACCGATCCCGCACCCGCGACAACGTTTGCCCATCTCGACGCCGTTACCGCACTTTCGCGACAGATCGTGGAGCTCGGCATTTATCCCGCCGTCGATCCGCTTGCTTCGAACTCGAGAATTCTCGATCCGCAGATCGTCGGCGAAGAGCATTACAACACTGCCCAAGAGGTCAAACGCATTTTGCAGCGCTACAAAGACCTTCAGGACATCATCGCCATTCTCGGCCTCGACGAGCTTAGTGAGGACGATAAGCTGACGGTGTCACGTGCACGCAGGATCCAGCGTTTCTTCTCCCAACCGTTTACGGTCGGCGAGCAGTTCACCGGTCTCAAAGGCGAATACGTGAAAGTAGAGGACACGATCAAAGGCTTCAGGGAGATCCTTGAGGGTAAGTGCGACGATATGCCGGAACAGTCGTTTTACATGGTCGGTACTATCGAACAGGCGAGAGAAAAGGCGAAAAAGATGGCGGCGGCCGCTTAATGCGGCTATGGAGAATTGAGAATGTAAAATTGAGAATTAAGCCTTAAGACCTTCGGGCATTCTCTTTTTTCAATTCTCGATTCTCAATTCTCAATTATGCTTAAGTTGGAAATCGTAACTCCCGAACGCAAAGTGATCGACGCCGAGGTCGAGTCGGTAACGGTACCGACAATGTCTGGTGAGGCCGGTATTTTGCCGAACCACGCACCGCTCATCTCCGCGCTCAAACCGGGCATTCTCAGTTTTACGAGCAAGGGATCGGCGGAACGACTGGCAGTGGCGGGCGGATTTGTAGAAGTCAGTTCCGACAGAGTTTCGGTCCTGACGGATATTGCCGAACGTCCCGACGAGATCGATATTGAATCGGCCCGATCCGACCGTAGCGATGCAGAGAAAGAGTTGAACGGCCTTGCTTCCTCGCCGATAGATGAGACGTCCGAGCTGCGGGAACGTCTCGATTTTGCGAATGTAAGGCTGGGACTTGGCGGCCGATAAACTCAAGATCTGTTGTTCTTTTGACCTCTGAATATTCCCAAGATCACCCCAAAAACACGATCATTCGTTTAACGAAAATAAACATTGCCTTCGGTCGTTGGCTTTGATACGATTGTAGTGCGGCATTCCGTCGCGTCCTTCCCGAACGACCTTCGGGCTCACCAAAATCGCGATCTTCCTCAAGTTGAGAAATTACCAATGAAAACAAATCTATATTCTCGCTCAAGAACTTTCCTGCGTGCTGCCATCTCAAAGCGATCATTCGTCGCGCTTGCGGTGGTGATGCTTTTTGCCCTCGGTTACGCCGTTCCCGCGAACGCTCAAATAGGCTTTTCCTCGATCGGAAGCACATACACTCAGAATTTTGACGATATGGGCACTGCCGATCTGTTACTTGCCGATGAAATTACCGGTGCGTTACTCGGATTTCACGCGTTGCGTGAATTCGGCAATACAAACCCGAATTTTGTTGGCTCGGACGACGGTTCGGACACGACCGCAGGATTCAAGAACTATGGTGGCCCGCTCCAGTTCGATAGGGCCCTTGGGATGCTGCCCGATCCGACCACCGGCGGTATGAGGTTCGGCGTTCGCTTCGTGAACGATACTTTGGTCCCCATTTTCTCGATGCAGGTGACCTTTACCGGCGAGCAATGGCGAAACGGCGGCAACCAAACACCGCATACGTTGGTTTTTGCTTACCGACGGGATACTAACGTGAACGACCTGGAGACGGGTGTTTACACGGTGGTTCCGGCGCTTTCGTTCACATCTCCTGAAGTTGGACCGATTGCCGGCCCACTGGACGGAAACGATCCGGCGAACCGAGCCACGCTTACTGCCACGTTCGCAGTAACGATTCAGCCCGGCGAGGAGATCATGCTCCGTTGGGAGAGCCTCGACGCCTTTGGCGACGATCACGGGCTCGCGATCGACGATCTTTCAGTGACGCCTTTTGGAGCGTCGACAGCTGCAGACGCCACGATCGCAGGCCGTGTTACGGATTCATCTGGACGCGGAATTGCAAGAACACGAGTGGTCCTTTCAGGCGGTTCGTTGGCCGAGCCGGTATATGCTCTGACGAACGCGTTCGGGTACTACCGGTTTGACAACATCGAGTCCGGCGAGAGTTACTTCGTACGGATCGAGTCGAAGCGATATCGATTCGACAATCCGGTGATGTTCATTAATCTCGGCGACAGCTTTACCGGTGCCGATTTTGTCGCGAACCCATAACACTTGCTAAGAGATCAACTTTCGCGATTGGGCTGCCTTTCAACGGGCAGCCCTTTTTCAGTATTCGGATAACGCGAGGTGCCGGCCAAATGGGATCGAACGCCAAAGAGCTTTATCGTTCAGGCATTTGGCCGCTTCTATAAATCCCTAGTACCGGTCGATGGTATAATCAGGGGCGAATGGACAGCCCACTTTTGGCAGCACTTTTTGAAGGTACCGAGCCCCGTGCGCTTACGGTTTCCGAACTCACTTCCGGGATAAAAACGACTCTGGAATCGAGCTTCAGCTCGGTATGGGTCGAGGGAGAGATCACCAATTTTCACGCTGCCGCATCGGGCCATTGGTACTTCAGCCTGACAGACGGGGATTCACTGCTCCGCGCAGCATGTTTCAAAGGCCAGAATTTCAGGATCCGATTCCGGCCCTCGGATGGTTTACAGGTTCGCTGCCGCGGGCGAATAACCTTATATGAGAAGCGAGGCGAATATCAGCTTCTTATCGAGTCTTTAGAGCCTGTAGGAGAAGGAGCCTTAACGGTCGCATTCGAACAGATCAAGGCCCGACTTTTAGCCGAGGGACTGTTTGATCCTTCACTGAAACGCCGGATCCCGCCCTTTCCGAGACGGATCGGGATCGTGACATCAGCAACGGGTGCTGCCGTGCACGATATACTCACGGTTCTCGACCGGCGTGCGAGATCTGTCAGCATCGTGCTGATCCCGGTGCTAGTCCAGGGCGAGAAGGCCGGTGCGCAGATCGCCGATGGTATTGAACTGGCGAATCGTTACAACGACGGGTGTGAGCCGGGTAGAGGGATAGACGTGCTGATCGTCGGGCGCGGCGGCGGCTCGGCCGAGGACCTTTGGGCGTTCAACGAGGAGCGGGTGGCCAGGGCGATCCGCGCGTCCGAGATACCGGTAATTTCGGCGGTCGGCCACGAGACCGATTTCACGATCTCTGACATGGCCGCAGATCTGCGGGCACCGACCCCCTCGGCGGCTGCCGAGATCGTCGCAGAAAGCGAAGCCGAGGTCTTGAAAAGGGTCGATCAACACGCCGCCGTCCTAAAGAGGCAGATGAACTTTCTGCTCTTCTCGGCGGGGAACAGATTGCAATCTCTCGAAATGGCCCCGGTATTTAGCGAGCTGCCTGCACGGCTTCGAGAGATGCAGCACAGGCTCAGGGACCTCTCGGCGCGGAGCCTTAGGCATCTGACGAATACGCTCGTTGTGAACCGTCGGTCATATTCAAACATTTCGGCCCGGCTCTCTCCGGTCCGCCTCGCTTCGAAGATCGCGGATACCTCGAAAAGGCTGGCAGCACTTGAGCACAGGGCCGAATCTGCGGCGGCGGACCTGACTGCCGGGCGGCATTTGAAGCTTGAGAGAGCGCTGGCTCGACTTGACGCCCTTTCTCCGTTGGCGGTCCTGACGCGGGGCTACTCGATAATGCAAAAAGGGAGCGGCGAGATAGTGAGAGATTCGCATCAAACTGAAGCGGGTGAAAGCGTGACGATACGGCTTGCCAGTGGAACCGTTGGGGCCGAGATCACTAACATCCAGCATAATAGCGAAAAGAGGTGAGAGAAGTTGGGCAAATCTCCGATGAAGTTAGATAACGGGAAACTGCGAAGGGGAGACTCAGTTCAGGTAGAACGTGATGGTCCCGTTTCGCCTGGCGTGCCGGTAAAGGGGTCGAAGACATGGCGGACGGTCCTTGTCACGGCGGTGGTTACCATTTTTCTTACAGCATCGGCCGCGGCTGCCGGAATCCTTATTTACTGGGAAAGGCAGAAGAATACGCCGCAATATTCGCTAGCGCTTATGATTGACGCGGCAAGGAATAACGACGATGCTGGAGTTGGTGCTTTGGTAGATATAGATGCGGTCGTGGACGATTTTGTCCCGCAGATTACCGGCAAGGCCGTGGAACTTTACGGGCGCGGAATCCCACCCGAAACGATACGAAAGATCGCACGAATTGCCGAGCCGGTCATGCCGGCGGTCAAGGAACGGGCAAAGGCCGAGCTGCCGGGAGCGATCCGCAGTAAAACCTCCGAGTTTAACGATGTGCCGTTTACAGCGATGGTGCTGGGAGCCGAACGTTACCTCAATATAACCGTTGAAGGTGAAAGGGCATCGGTCAAGAGCCGTGACCCGGAACAGCGGGTAGAATTGCTAATGGTAAGGAACGGGAGCAAATGGAAGATCGCCGGGGTAAGAGACGAGGACCTTGCGGAGCGGATCGCTCAGGCGATCGGGCAGGAAATTATCGACATCGCGGTCAACGGGCCGATTTCGCAGAAGAGCCGGACGGGCCTTAAGAATATCAACCAGCTCCTTCGGGACGCCGAAGAGTTATTTAGGTAAGACTATGGCAGCTAAAACATTTGAAGCTTCGCTAAGCGAACTTGAGAATATTGTGAAACAGCTGGAAGACGGCGATCTTCAGTTGGAACAGAGCCTAAAGCTGTTTGAGGACGGGATCAGGCTGTCGCGGGAATGTCGGGAGCGATTGACCAACGCCGAACGACGGATCGAAGTGTTGATGAAAGAGGCTGACGGAAGCATCAGCCTCGAGCCGGTCGACGAACAGGCGGTTAGAGGGTAGCGTACATCAGCGCAAACAGCTCGGTGAGCATTATGCCGACCAGCCCTTGAACGAACTGTGTCTATTCTCGCCGGTGGGTACTTCGGACAAGATGCGGACACCAAAATTTACGGAAGTACCGGTTGTTGTGCTTGAGAGTACCCACGATTCTACTCAACTACTTCGAAGTCTAGAATTCGGAATTGAGCGAACTGTGCAAGTCTTTGAACACTCCCGTCGACCTTGCTACTTATTCGGCGAGCAAGTCCACCTGGGATTACTCCTGAAACAGTAATTATATCAACGTCTAAGGGTTTACGTTCTTTATCAAGAAACACTACGAGACATTTAACATTTTTTACAGGCTCACGAAGTTCGTTTCTCAACGTGAATGAGTAAGAGCCAATTTCCAAGCCGCTATATGTCCAAGCCCATTGTCCGCCAGTAACTCCAGCTGACAACTTCCCCCCTAGATCGTTGGATAAAGAACTGCGACCGCTGGTCGCCGACCCAGTTGAAAGCCGCTGAGGTAGACGCATATTCGATATCAATGGGCTTAGGTACGAGGACGGAATTGCAAAATTTAGGTTCTGGCCTCCTTTTAGGGTTGCTACCGCGACGCCGATTACTTTACCTTCGCTATTCAATACTGGTCCTCCGCTACTTCCCGGAGAAATCGGGGCAGTAATTTGCATCAACGTGTCGTTACCAATTCGTCGCAAACTGCTAATAATTCCCTGTGAAAGAGTTCCTTCCAATCCTTGCGGGTTCCCAACAACATACACATCATCGCCAACGGCGACGGTGCCATTAGCCGACACTGAAAGGAAAGGAGCCTTGGCACCTTCCAACATCAATAAGGCCAAATCACGGGAACTGTCAATTCCGACGATTCCTACTATGTCGAATTTTGTTCGCTGTCCAACCAACTTAGCATAACCCCGCGTAGCGGATTCGATAACATGAAGATTAGTTGCAACCACGTTAGACGACACAAAGAAGCCGCTTCCAAGTGAAACAGTTTGCCCATTAGAGTCTTCCATAACGAGCAAAACAACTGATGGGAATGTAGTTTCGGCAACTCGCCGAGCTGTCTGGCCTGAAACTATCAGTGGACAAAACAGAAAGGCCCAAAGAATCAGCCTTACAGAAATCGACATCTTTTTCATTTTGCCTCCAAGATAGACCTATCTATTAGGAGCTATTAGTTTCTTCTTAGTCAGTAGATCGCAAACCTGATAGGCACCGGTCGGATCGATGGCCGTGTTACCGACCTCGACGTGCTGGATGATGCCTTCCTTATCAACAACGAATGTGCCTCGCCTTCCGTACCCTGTCGTCTCGTTGAAAAGCCCGTAGGCTTTGGTGGCCTCGCGCTTCCAGTCGCTCAAAAGCGGGAATGATACTTTGAGGTCTTCGGCAAACCGTTTATTAGCGGCAAAGCTGTCCATCGAGATTCCGATCACCTGTGTGTCAGTGGCTTCGAATTTGGCGATATCAGCCTGATACGCCTGAAGTTCCTTCGCTCAGCCGCCGGTGAACGCGAGCACATAGAACGCAAGCACCACATTTTTCTTACCGCGAAAGTCGCTGAGTTTTACGGGCTTACTTGAAGTGTCATTCAAAGTGAAGTCGGGCGCCGGCATGCCTACCTTCAGATGCGTGGTCGGGGCGACCGGGGTCTGCCCAAATGCTCCCATCGTAAACACAAGGCCGAGCGCCAAAGCGAATAGGTATCTCATAACTTATTTGATCGCTCCAAATAGAAAAGAGTTCACATCCTGTGCACTGAATCGTAGCACAAAGTGATGTGAACTCCGAAATTTTCCCAAGCTTCGCTCGGACGACCTAATCGCGCGAGCTGAATATTCTAAGGATATACCAGAACAGCAGCAATATTCCTGCGAACAATGTAAGCGCCGCAGCTACATGTTGGTTGGTGTTGTATTTATGTAAGACCTGAGAAGTGTTGTAAAGGATCGCGGTACCCGCAAATGCGACCATCGCAAATGCGAACAGGTTTCCAAGAGTAAAACCGAACAGGATACTCGAAACGATCAACCCTAGAGCCGCAAAACCACCTATTGCCACAATTGGCCCTAGGAATGAGAAATCAGAACGGGTGATAAAGACTGTCGCTGTAAGGCCAAGGAAAAGGCCGAGGGAGGTAACCCCCGCCTTAATGAGGACTGAATCGTCACTGGCAATGTACACGGCGTAGTAGAGCAATGGAACAAAGACGACCGCCCACGCAAGTACGGCAATGCCGAGGCCAAGGTATTGCGTTGCAGTCGAGGTTTCTGAAGACGCCCATCGGTCAGCAAGAAACGAGACCGCCATGAATAGACCCAGTACGACCAGCCAGCCCATGCCTCCGCTGGTAAAGATGACGGCCGCGATCTGATCAGCAGCCCCCGTAGCAAAAAGAACCGTTTCGACGGCGATAAACGCCAATATGGCCGCCGCGAGCAGCATATAGGTCTTCCTAATGAACTGAGCGCGCTGTGTAGGAAGTGCATCAGCCGCCGATTGACCAAATGAGGTTGTGAATTCGTTCATAGTTTTCCTTTTTTAGATTACTTTTCGTTCAAAATGTTTGCTTGCGTTCGCAGAAGGCCGGCAAGCGGCATCGAACGGATTTGTTGGATTATACACTAGTTTTTCAGGCCCGTGTTAGTTCGGAATTTTCTTGACTCCTCAGTGGGCGACCCTTTCAAAATGAAGAGGTCAAAACTGTTTCGCCCCGCGGCCCATCTTCGCTGTAAGAAGCTTTCTCGGCCGCCTCTGCCAGTTCTTCGGGTTCTGCGGAAGGTTCCTCCTGCGAATCTCGGGCCCCGTCCTCGAGACTAAGTGTTACAAGAACTGGAAAGTGGTCAGACCCGATATATTCCATGCGGCGAAAGTCGACCAGCCGAAAATGGTTCGAATGAAACAGATGGTCAAGCGGAAAACGCAAGAATGGGATACGTGCGTGGAACGTATGATAGAAACCGCGGCCGACGCGGGGATCGAGCAGGCCGCTGATGTTCTGGAAAAGATAGTTGGTCCGCGACCATGCCACATCGTTCAGATCGCCGAAGACAATGAACGGCACGTCGTCTTGCCGATTTTCGCGCCCAACGATGATTATCTCAGCATCGCGGGGCCCGGCAGTGTCATACTCGGTGGGAACGGGTGGCCGCGGGTGCAGGCAGCGGAATTCGACGATCCCACCGGAGCGTAATCTGACCTTTCCTCGGATCGAGGGTATGTCATCCTGAACAAGAAAACAAACCTCGGTTTCCAGCAATTCGAGCTTCGAGAACAGCAGCATTCCATAGGTGTTCTTCTGCGGCAGGAGTACACGAAAGGGATAGTTCTCAAGGTCGCCTTCGACGGCCTTCAGCCACCATTCATCGGTTTCGACAAGCAGGACCATGTCCGCACCCACGGACCTTATCAAACTCCTGGCTTTTTCAGCCTCGCGATTGTCTTGCTGCACATTAGCGAAAAGTATGGAAATGGAAGATCGCGGGTCCGGATCAATGCTTTGTTCGGTTTGCGGCCGGGCAAGCCGTGTATAAGGAAATATCATGTACGCCTGATAGGCTAGACAAGCGGCAATTGCCGCCACAAACGTAAAATCTAGGTAGGAATTCACCCCGACGAAGGCGAAGTATAAGGCCATCGCCAGGATGCCAAGGACTACGATCTGCAGCCTCGGGAAGTCGAAAATGCGGACCCACCAGGCCTGGTGCCGGGCGATTGGGATCAGCGTCGCCGCAACGACGAGAAGGCCAATTATGAGAAATAGACGCCACATGCTATGGGCTTAGAATCTAACAGGAATGCCAAAAAGATCCAACGCAAAACGGCCACTGGATCCCCTTTGCCAGACTCCAGTGGCCATAACATTTTACATCCGCTAAAGCGTCAACGCTTAGGTCGCAGCCTTTGCGGTCTCCGTCGGTTCCGGGCGCGGAGCCGCCAGCCCGAGTTCGGGTGAGCGCCACAAGTTCGAAACGAGAAGCTCGCGGATAAAGGTCATTTCTTTTGGCAAGCGATCGTAGAGCTTAAAGAACAGATCGTCGTGCGTGGAGATCTCTTTTATCCACATATCCCGGTCAAGCTTCATAACCGAATCCCACTGCTCGCGGGTGAAGTCGAGGCCGCGCCAATCCATATCCTCGTATCGCGGCATCCAGCCGAGCGGCGTCTCAAATCCTTTCGACCTGCCTCGGGCACGTTCGACAATCCACTTGAGTACACGCATGTTCTCGCCAAAGCCCGGCCACAGGAACTTGCCGTTCTCATCCTTTCGGAACCAGTTGACCGAGAAGATGCGCGGCGGCTCCGGGATCTGCCGGCCGAAATCCAGCCAGTGGGCAAAATAATCACCCATGTGATAGCCGGCAAAGGGCAGCATCGCGAAAGGATCGCGGCGGACCTCGCCAATATTTCCGAAGGCGGCTGCGGTCATTTCCGAACCCATCGTCGCCGCCATATAGACGCCGAACGCCCAGTTAAAAGACTGCTGGATCAACGGCACGGTCGAGTTGCGTCGCCCTCCAAAAATGAAAGCCGAGACCGGAACGCCCTTAGGATCATCGAAGTGCTCATCGACGACCGGGCATTGCGTGATCGGCGCCGTAAAGCGGGCGTTCGGATGGGCTGCGGGCTTTTCGCTCTTAGGGCTCCAGTCTTTGCCTTGCCAGTCGATTGCCTGTGCCGGCGGTTCGCCGTCCATCCCTTCCCACCACACGTCGCCGTCATCGGTGAGAGCTACGTTCGTGAAGATCGTGTTTTCCTTTATGGACTCCATCGCGTTCGGATTCGAGTCGTAGCTTGTTCCGGGGGCGACACCGAAGAAGCCGGCTTCAGGGTTGATCGCGCGGAGCTTGCCGTTTTCGTCGGGTTTGATCCAGGCAATGTCGTCGCCGACCGTGGTCACTTCCCAGCCTTCTTCCTGAAATGCTTTCGGCGGGATAAGCATTGCGAAATTCGTCTTACCGCAAGCGGACGGGAAGGCGGCACATACGTAATCCTTATGGCCATCCGGGGCCTTTACCCCGACGATCAGCATATGCTCTGCCAGCCAGCCCTGTTCGCGGCCGAGAGTCGATGCGATACGCAGTGCGAGGCATTTCTTGCCGAGCAGAGCGTTACCGCCATAGCCGGAACCGTACGAAATGATCGACCTTTCCTCGGGGAAGTGGACGATGTACTTGTCCTTCGGGTCGGGCGAGCACGGCCATGGCACATCGGCCTGGCCCTCGGCCAGCGGCATTCCGACCGAGTGGAGGCAATGCACGAACTCGCCGTCGCCGAGAGCGTCAAGGGCCTTTTGGCCCATGCGCGTCATGATCTTCATGTTCACGGCAACGTAAGGCGAGTCGGAAAGCTGCACGCCGAATTGCGAGATCGGTGAACCGATCGGGCCCATGCAGAAAGGGATCACATACATTGTTCGCCCGCGCATCGAACCGCGGAATTTCGGCGTCAATATCGCCTTCATGTCGCGCGGGTTCATCCAATTGTTGGTCGGGCCGGCGTCGCCCTTCGAAAGCGAGCAAATGTAGGTGCGGTCCTCAACGCGCGCCACGTCAGACGGGTGTGAGCGGGCAAGAAAACTGTTCGGCCGCTTTTCCGCGTTCAATTTGATAAATGTGCCGGCATCTACCATTTCCTGGCAGAGCCGGTCATATTCTTCCTGCGATCCGTCGCAGAAATAGACGGTATCGGGCTCGCAAAGCTCAGCCATATCGGTGACCCAGCGTTTCAGTTCTTTGTTTTGGATGTTCTCGGGGATTGTGTATTTTGCCATTTTCTTGTGAATAAAGTCAGCGGATATTGTTTCTGTTTGGGTGAAACTTGATTAGTTATGGGGGCAGACATTTATACTTACTAATTTGGTAATTTTATCACAACATAAGCCGGGAAGTGAACGAAAGACCGAAATAGTAAATGTTACCGGAGGTTGGTAGCCTTTTTGTTCCTGCCCGGAAGATTCTCGCTTTGCGATATCCGGTTGCTGTTGCTCCAGAAGTCACGCCCCCGGCTTGTGGACTGCAAAAAATGTTTTCCCGATTCGTCTTTCAGGCATGACTTAGCGGAACGAAATTAATTATAGGAGGACGATCGACTGATGGAACTGGAACGTAGATCTCGGGAAAACAGGAGGACGGTAGTAGAATCTGATGCCGAAACTTCAGGGGCTGCACCATTTAAGAAGCTGCGCGCTGCGGTGGGTATCCGGCACGGCAAAACGCACGTCACGAACAATATAAAGGACCAGGAAGCCGTTATGTCGATGTTCGATCAGCTGAGTGTCGACTTCGGGGGCAACCGGCAGAAAGACGGTACTTTGGAAATACCATGGTGGCCGCTGGCGAACCAGGGCAAATGCGACATTCACTTGTGGATGATGATCCTCAGGGTGCAGAACACTCTGTATGAGAAGAAGTTCCTGGGTTTCAAGCCGGACGGCGTGATCGACCCTGGCGGCCGAACCGAATACCTGATCCAATTCTTTACCGGCAAGAATCCGCCCTTTCCTGCTTCAGATACGAAGGAGATCGCTATAGCCGCCATACCCCTCGCTTCCCGGTGGGTCAAAGGGGCTTCGGATTACCTCGTTAACTACAGGAGGTGGAGAAGTTCCCGAATGGCTTTGCCGCTTGACCCGACCGCCGCGAACGTACACTTGCACCTGGATCGGCTGAACGAGACGCAGTGGTTGAGCCGCGTAAACGAATGGCAAGAGAATTACCGAATGATCGCCGAAACGCTGCGAGATGCCGACAAGGTCTTTGTTCGAGCCACTCGCGACGAGGCCCTCGCAGCAAGGAATGAAATGAAATGTTGGGGTGTCAGTGTGCCCGCCTGGGCAAGAGCGCGGCAGAACATTTGGTTCGGGCCCGACATGATAAACCTTGGGCCGAACTGCAAAGCAGCGATCATCATCCATGAAGCAGGGCACTATATCAAGGCCAAGATCGGGCATCAGGGAGGTGAACGCGGCAAGGACTACGACACTCAATCCGCAGATCAGGCTTTGATGAGCGCGTACGTTTGCGCAAACTTTGCCACACATGCGACAACAGGCCGTGACGAGCGATTCGGGTTGGCTCGACCGAACGTGTAGGCACCCGCAGTTCGATCATGATGCAGGGGCTTCCATTTGACGGGTTGCAGCATATTGCCTTACGGTGTGAACGGCGATCGCGGTAACTATGATCGAGCCTCCGAGGATCGCCCATCGCGACGGCCGCTCGCCGATAAACAGAAAGACCCAGACCGGATTCAGCAGCGGCTCGATGAAACCTATGAGGCTGGCGTCGAGTGGGCGCGTACCGCCGCGAACGCCCTTGATGAACAAGATATAGGCGAGCCCGATCTGAACCACGCCCAGGAACGTCACGGCGAACCAGTCCATGGCGGTCATATTGCCAATAGCACCGACCCCCGATGGAGCCGTCAGCAATGCGAGCAGAAAATTTCCGTAGATCACGGCGATCGCCGGATTAAAACCTTCGACCCTCGGGTGCCTCAGCAGCATGATGTAAAGACCGAGAAAGATCCCCGAGAACAGGGCAGCGGTATTTCCCTGGTAGTCCTCCAGCCGAAGCTGTCCGACAAAGAACAGGCTCATGCCGCCAACGACGATGACTACCGTGATCAGGTCGCGCCAGCGGAATTTTTCGCCGATGACGAACGGAGCGAGAATGAGGATATATATCGGCGCTGTGTATTGCAGGAAGATCGCGTTTGCGGCGGTGGTTTTCTTCGTCGCCCAGACGAAAAGGAAAAGCAACAGGGCATAGATCACCGAGGTGAGTAGCCCGAAGCCGTTGACTCGCAGCCCCTGCTTCCGTGTCAGTATCAGTACCGTAATGCCGGCAAAAAGTGAACGAAAAAACGTAAGCTCAAATGCGTCGATCGTGGTGGCCTTGATAAAGAGGCCGCCCGTACTCCACAGCAGCACGGCGCACACTACCAGAGCGACTGGGGAGACGTGAAACGAATTATTTTTGGCGTTCATCTCAGGTTCAGTATTGTACAGGCAACGGATACAGTGCAGAAGGAGTCAAAAGCGCAGTCATGTATGCGAAGCCGCCCACCCGGTAAGCTCAAACAAGCTCGAAGGTTGAATACGAAGGGCAACTGATGTTCGCCATCGCATTCGGCTCCCCCGCATCGTTTTAGCAAGTGTCAGGATTTAAAAGAATCATCAGGAAGGACCATATAAATGAAATTAAGTGCAGCAATGGCAGCGATGTTCTGTGCATTGTTTATCGCTGGTACAGCAACGATCGATGCTCAAACCGGCCCGGAAAAGTTCCCAAACATAAAGATCAAGAATTTCGGCAAAATGGCAGATGGTTATTATCGGGGCGCGCAGCCAAAACGTGAGGATTACGCGGCGTTAAAAGCAATGGGGGTAGATACGGTGATCGACCTCAGGGAAGACGTGACGAGTTTTTCTCGAACATCCGCCCAGGACGCCGGGCTGCGCTACGTAAATATTCCAATGGGTGATGGCGACTATCCTATCGAGTGGAACATCAATCGTTTTCTTCAACTGGCCAACGACCCCTCAACCGGAACGATGTTTGTTCACTGCAAAGGTGGGAAACACCGCACCGGTGTCACTGGAGCTGTATATCGTTTCAAGAATTATGGCTGGGATTATGATCGTGTGTACCGCGAGATGAAAAATTATAAATTTTATTCAAGCTGGGGATACGGGGAAATGAAAGATTTCGTGCAGGACTATGCCGCTAAGGTGACCGCGGTCGGTTCAACAGCGTCGGCTGCCTCCGAAGCGGTGAACCGGTAAGCGGCCGGCGCCCCGCCGTTGTTCTCTTGCTGGACTGGGCGTTAGCGATAAATGTCGCTGGCGCTCTTTGTATGTGACCATTGTATCTTTTCGATGTTCTTCGGGTCTGCTTTTAAGATCCTGTCGCTCATAACGTCCGTGTGCAAATTAAGCGGCAGGTTGAGATAAAAGGTAATCGTTCCAAGCTGCTTGCCTTCGTCCGGCGGATTGATCTCGCGTATTTCGGCGTCAAGCTGCTTTCTAGCAAAGATCTTCTTCAAGATTTCCTGAGTCTTGTCGGTGTTACGTGTTTTCACCAGGACTTCCATTGCCCGGTACACGCTTTCGGATTCGTTGTGTTCGAGCAACCATAGCAGACCCATAGCAAACCCGCATAGTGCGAGGCCAAGGTCCCATCGCCCCACGCCCGCCGCGAGACCAAGCGCCAAGCTTACGAGAAGGACGGTGATCTCTTTCGGGTCGCGGATGTTCGTGCGGAAACGCACCAGCGAAGCGGCAGCAAAGATCGCAAAAGCCCGCGCCGCATTATCACCAACAACCATCATCAGCGCCGCGGCGACCAGCGCAAGCAGGATCTGAGTTTGGGAAACAAACAGACTTCGACGAAACAGCGGTACGTTCTGCCTCGGCCGAAACGCAAGTATTGCCGCCAGGCCCACGGCCAAAAGCAGGCGCATGATTATTTCGGTGATCCGTTCCCCAAACGGTGCGTCGGTGTCACTTATAGGATCGATGGCGAAAAGCTCCGAGATGAAGGGTATGCCGCCGTCTGCCTGGGTCGAGGGCGACATCTGTTCGCTGCTTACACTGACGCTGGCCAATTTCGTAGATGGATCCACAGGCCGATAAGTATAAAACACTACCGAGCCGATGACACCGGTCGCAAGGGTAAGAAACAGGATTATCGGTTTGGCTCGTTTCATCTTGTCCGCGCAAGGTTTTGGTTCGATACCTGGTCAAGCTCGTAGATCCGGTTTTTCACTGCAGTCACAAGAGTTTTTATATCGTCCGGTGCGTAGTTTGCTGCACGAAAGGCATCTTCAATTTGCTTGTCGCTCAGCTTCAAGAGCCGATCGGTGAGCCATCGTGCATCTTCGACCGTGATATCGCGGAACATCTTGCTGCCCTTCCCTTTGAATGCAAATATCACCCGGCCATCCTCGACGCCCTTTATAAAGGAACTATTTCTGTATTCAAGCGGCCGATTTATGCTGCGGCCAAGCCTCCAGATAATCGGATAGCTGTTCGTGCCGTAGTCGCCGAAGGTTGCACCAAGGTCGCTGATCGCGTAATGGACTTCATCCCCGACCCTCATCACTAATGTATTGCTCTCCTTGAGGTCCCAGTTGTTGAGAAACGCCATCATGATCTTAAAGCCTTGAAATTCTCGTGTGTTAACAAGGGGATTCTTTTCCCAGTTCCATCGACCATCACGTTTGACATTTTCCGGACGGGCCTCAAGCCTTACGTTCTCGAAAGTGCCTCGGCCGGGAATGGTCAATCTCGGAATCAGGTAATTTATCTCGGACTTATAGCCGAGTGCCCAAGTAAGACGGACCGAGGCGGTCTCGGGCTGTGTTTCCTTGTCGATCTTAGCTACCCACGTTCTCCCGGATCCGTCCTTGATCCGATATTTGAGCGAGGTACCGCCTTTCTCCTTTCGGATCAGCTTTATAGAAGTCAGATCGGGCTTCATTTGCGTCCCGCCCGGGCCGAGATAAAGATCACGTTTGGATATATCTACCGGCTCCCAGAGAATCGGCCTGCTTTTGGAAGAATCCCTTTTTTCTGAACTTTCCTGCGTGATTGCCGATGAAAAGGCTACGGCAGCCGTTATTAACACGAATGCCGCTTTTCGCACCATTTTTATGATATACATACCGTAATACCCCCAAATCTCGGCCACGTTATCAAGCCTTACTAGCGATCGTTATTGCTGCTTTCGATTAGCAGGACCGATCGGGCGATCTTGCTCAAAGTACCGAACAACGCGATCGCACACCGATACGCACCGCAACTTGCGTGCCTTTTACGTTCGGATTTGTTATACAGGGCGTATTTTGGGAGTACGGAAGAGGTATTACGAAACCGGGATGATCGGTTATGTATCAATCCGATACAGAATCGACGAACATTGAATCATAGTTGGATCCTTTTTCAACTCAGTCCCCGTTGCGCATTTGTGCGGAGAGCGATCTGATGCTGTGTTTGTCGAGAAGATGGCGGAGTGAACGGACCTGCATTTGAAGCAGGTCGGCGGCCTTTGTTTGGTTGCCCGCGGTCAGGCGAAGAGCCTCGACAACGTAGGTCTTTTCGAGATTTTCAAGGTGCGCCGAAAGGTTCAGGCCGTCGGCGGGAAGCTCAAACTCGGCCTTTATACGGTCGGGGTTGTAGTTCGTGATGTGTTCGGGCAAGCGTTCCGGCTGGATCTCGTCGGTGCGTTCGAGAGCGACCGCGCGCTCGATAGTATGCTCGAGCTCGCGGACGTTTCCGCCCCACATATAATTCTCTAATAGCTGCAATGTTCTCGGCGAAACACCCACACGGCGGCCGGTCAGGTCACAGAATTTGCTAACAAAGTGATCGACAAGGTCGGGGATGTCCTCGCGTCGCTCGCGGAGCGGGGGCAGGTGGATCGGGATGACCGAAATACGATAAAAGAGGTCTTCGCGGAAGTTTCCATCAAGGGACAATTGTTTCAGATCGCGATTGGTCGCC
>JBGSYT010000135.1:0-86036 GCA_041750855.1 Pyrinomonadaceae bacterium
ATCGTCACCAACATATTCTGAGTAATCGAGTGCGCCATGTTCCTTCCAAATCTCCGCTACCTTTTCAACAACTTCTCTATACGTCTTTAGCTGGTCGCGCGGCACTGGTAGAACGAACCCGTCGATATAATGTGTCACGTATCCTCCAATCTTGTTACTGAAGTTTGTGTTCAAGCCGTATAACTATTGATTAACTCCAACGCCGTTGATATTAAATTGTCTCCGACCGATCAACAAGTGTACGCGGATGGAAATGGCCGACACGTCCGTCTTAACACCCTCAAATACCCACACGGTGGCCATTGTGCCGTGAGTCAGGAGGAGCGCTAACGGTCACCTGCTAATTCGACCAAATTATGTGGGTTCAATAAGTTTCTCTAGCGGCTAGCAACGCTGCGGCGTAATCGGCAAACAAAGATCGCGGGCTTAGTGAATCTTTCGGATACGAGAAACTTCCATCATTTGCACCATGTATCCTTTCGGAAAGGATAAGGCAGCCGGAGGTGTAAAGCTTTTCCGCCACAAGCCGCTCAATCAAAAGTTCATACCTCTTAGCATAAGAAGAATTGACGAATTCAGGGAAAATATTAAAGTGTGCCTCGTCGACACGAACGCCCGTCGTGGACCTTGCGCAGTCTTCGAGCAGCATAAGATACCCAAGAAAGGGAGGTTTCGAATCGCTCGGATCAAATTCCTGCGATCTATCTGGGCGAACAAAAGCATTCTCTCGGTGCGCCGTCCAGAAGTCCGTTGCGGAACCAATCGATTCCTCCGAACGATTATTGAAATTATTTCCAAAGGACGGGCCCACCTGGGATTTAAGCTCGAATGCGGCCACAAGCCTTCCCTTGTACATAACGATCGAGTCCCACATCTTCGTCGGCCGAAAGTACCCGGGGATCGTCATCCTGGATTTTCCCGCGACAACGATGTCGTTGTCCGAAATGCCGCAAAACAACCCGATATGACGAATAAGTTCAGCGAAGCCGTCCAGATTCTTTCCACCGATTACTGATCCTCGCCCGCCTTCCTGCAAGGAACTGGCCGAAACGAGACGGCCCGACCAAAATTTCACTATTGAATCTCGAACGCGTTCGTCGAAATCAGGCGGCAATAGTCTGTTCATGGGGAATGCTGGCCTTGTGGAGCACAACGATATCTTTGTCGAACATACCGAAAGTCTTTTCCATTCTCAATCTAGCTTGCTCTGCATATCCTTCATCGATTTCGACGCCGATAGAGTGCCGTCCGATCTTTGCAGCGGCAACCATTGTCGTGCCGGAGCCAAGAAAGGGATCGAGAACGGTGTCGCCAACAAAACTAAACATTCTAATTAGCCGATTTGCAAGCATTTCCGGGTAGGGAGCGGGATGGCCTTTCTGCGTGGAGGCCCCCGTTAAGGTCCAAATCTGTTGGTACCAATCGTTGAATTCTTTTTCAGAGATGATTGACAGGCGTCTTTGGTCGGGTTCGGGCCGCCGATACCCTCCGGGCTTGCGAAGCATCAGGATATATTCAACATCATGCTTGATCACTCCATTGGGTTCGTAGGGCTTTCCCAGAAATTTTGAGTTTCCCTTTACCTCAAAGCTGGCGTTTGATATCTTGTGCCAGAAAATCGGGGCAAGATTGTCGAACCCGATCCTCTCGCAGCGTACCTGAATGTCGGCATGTAGCGGTACAACCTTATGTCGGCCATTATTACGCCGTGAGAGCATTACATCACCCACAACAACGATCATTCGGCCGCCAACGACGAGTTTTGCAAAGCACTCCCGCCAAACGGCGTCCAGTTTGTCGAGAAATTCCCCGTAATCATTTACATGACCAAGTTGATGTTCGTGATCGACGTACGTTTTAAGATTCCAATAGGGCGGAGACGTTACAACAAGATGAACGGACCCGTTTCGGATCGTGCTTAGATCCTGAGAATTGCCAACCAGGATGGAATGAAGAGTCTTTCGCGAGGCAACTTCCTGCCGAATCTTTTCAAGCTCATCGGCGTTACGCGCAAGACGGGGAATCAACCGGTCAAGTTCCGAGGTGTCGAGTTGCTCCATTGTCTAATTGTATCATCGCCGGATAATTTTTCGTCGGGGCGGGGGAGGTTTTTGTGACGGTGTTGCTGCCTGTGTTGTCGGTGACGACCGGGGGTTTGCCGTTTGCGTACTTTGTATGCTCGACGGTGTTGCCCGATCCGTTGAAAACGATCTCGGCGACGGCGTTGACGGCCACTTTGTTGTTGTCGCCGTTTATCATCACCTGTTTGCAGGCCCCTTCGACCGCTAAGTCCTTCCCGTCGGCGTTGACGATGACGCGGTTGTACTTTGAACAGTTGAATTTCTTTCGCTGTTCGGGGCTGTTAATGCTGATGTTCGGGCCGGATTCGGCGACATCGACCGCGACGACATCGGCGGGATCGATCGGCGGCTCGGGTGTGCGCGATATCGCGGGCGTCGGCGTCTGGTTGTACTTTTCCACGCTGTTCCGCGTAATGCCGCTCTGCACATCGCAGCCAACGGCAACGAGGCAAACCGCGATGAAGGCCATTGTCGAGAATCTGTTCATAATGTTGTACCTGTCTAACATCAAGGCGAACAAGAAACTATCAACTATCCACGTATAACTATCAACTGAAGAAAACTGAACCGGTCTCTTCAGTTAATAGTGGCTGGTGAAAAGTGGATAGTGAAAGATCGATCGAATAAGGCGACGTTCTTTTCCGCCGAATTCCGTAGCGCTATAATAAACGTAAGCTCCATCTCAACCAAATTTTCTCTCCGCGTCGGAATATGAACATACAGGTTATCGGTTATCGCGTCGTCTTTCTGTTGTGTCTTTCGGTTGTGCTGTCGACGGCGGCCGCCTTCGGCCAGATTGCGCGAAGTGATATAAAGCCGACGATCATTCTCATCTCGCTCGACGGCTTTCGTTGGGATTATCCGCAGAAATATTCGCCGCCGACGATCAACCGGCTGATAAAGAACGGCGTGCGGGCAAAATGGATGATCCCGTCGTTTCCGACGAAGACCTTTCCGAACCATTACACGGTCGTCACCGGGCTCTATCCGCAGAATCACGGGCTGGTCGAGAACAGTGTTTACGATTTCGGCACGGTCTTTTCGATGTCGCGACGCGATGAGGTGCAGAACCCGCGTTGGTGGTGGGGCGAACCGATCTGGGTGACGGCGGAAAAGCAGGGCCAGCGGGCGGCGAGCTATTTTTGGGTCGGGTCGGAGGCAGAGATCGAAGGCAAACAACCGAGCATTTGGCGACTTTACAATGGCCGCGTGCCGAACATTATGCGCGTTGATAAGGTGCTGGGCTGGCTCGATCTGCCGGCTGCCACTCGGCCAACGATGATCACGCTTTATTTCAGCACGACCGACGATGTCGGCCACGAATTTGGCCCGGACGCGGAAGAAACGCGTTACGCGGTGCTGGAAGTGGACGGATATATCGAGCGTCTGATGGCCGGTTTAAAAAAACGCGGCCTCGACAACAAGGTGAACGTCATTCTCACGTCGGATCACGGCATGGCTGCCTATTATCCGAAGCAGGTTACGTTCCTCGACGACCACTTCGACCTCGACCTGGCCGAACGCATCATCTGGAATAGCGAGATCGTGCAGATCTTTCCCAAACCCGGCAAGCTCGACGAGATTCACGACAAGATCAAGGCTCTCGAGCGAACGACTTGCTGGAAAAAGGGCGAGATACCTGCAAGGTTGAACTACAACGACGGCAAACGCGTCGCGCCGATCGTGTGTTCGTCGGCGCTCGGATGGATGACGGCCAGGCGAGAATGGTACGAAAATTGGTTAACGGGGCTCGACGATCCCGACCGGCCCCGGGGCGCCCACGGCTACGACAATAAATACCAGGAAATGCAAGCGACATTCATCGCACACGGCCCGGCTTTTAAGAAAAACTACGTCGCCGACCCGTTCGAGAACATACACGTTTACGAATTGATGTGCAAGATCCTCGGCCTCAAGCCCGCACCGAACGACGGCAGCCTGGATCGTGTGAGATCCGTGCTGAGGTAGAGGATTTTTGCCACGAATTACACGAATTACACAAATAATTAGGATAGGGTCAGGTAAATTACGTTCGCTCCGAGGAATTTCCGCCAGAAAACTTCCAATGAACTCGTGCCATTCGTGTAATTCGTGGCTAACTATTCTTCTTTCCGCCGGATCGTGACCACTGCGGTCGTTGGCGTTGTCGAATAAATGGAGTTATCATTCTGAAATGCTCGAACAGTCCCACGAACAGGCTCTATTCGATGACTTTCAAGTCGTAGATCCACGTTACGAACCGTTGAGCAGCGTCTGGGAAGGCAGCGACGGTGAACTCATCGAAGCCATGCTTGAGTTCTATCCGACCATCGATCCCGAACCTATTCTCGACTCCACCTATAACGCCGGACGCTTCTGGAAGAATTCGACCCGCCGTGTCGTTTCGATGGATATCGACCCACAGCATGAACCGATGATACTGTGCGACAACCGAAACATGGTTGGGGTCGCCTCTTCGCAGTTCGGTGCCGTTGTTTTCGATCCTCCGCACGTCGGGCCACAGGGACGCGATAAGAGCGTTAAGCGCTTTGACGTCGATTTTGGTGCGACGATCGAATGTGGAAAGGAACAGAACTGGACTCTCAGCTATTACTATCCCGATTTTCTGAAAGAAGCAAAGCGAGTGCTCAGACCCGAAGGAATTTTGCTCGCCAAGATAACCGACATGGTGAATAATCACCGTTCAAAGTGGCCGCACGTTGATTTTATGCGGATGGCGGAAGAGGCAGGCTTTACCGTTTGCGATCTTATCATAAAAGTTCGGAAAGGCCCGATGATGTCGACGAAATGGAAGAACGCCCATCACGCCCGAAAGCGTCATTGTTTTTGGATAATCTGCCGTAACAGTGACAATTGCGAAAAGTTCTAGTTTAGCCGATGGAAATTCTCGAGCCTTTTAACCCTCTCAGCAAAAAGAATCTCGGGCTGAGTGTCGCCGAAGCACTGCTTCAAAAACCGATTGTCCCGTTGCCGCCCGAACGCTTCAACGGCGCTGGCGTTTATGCGATCTATTACGCCGGCTCGAACCCTTTTTATGCTCCGATCGCAGAGAAAAACGTAAATCGTCAATGGTTGCAGCCGATTTATGTCGGAAAGGCAATTCCAGAAGGTGCAAGACGAGGCGGACTCGGGCTCGATATTCCCGCCGGGAGTGTTCTTTCAAGACGACTTAATGAACATGCGAAGTCTATTCACGAGGTTTCGGGGCTTGAACTCACCGACTTTGCATGCCGTTATCTGATCGTTGACGATATTTGGATTCCTCTTGGTGAGTCTTTACTGATCGAGATGTTTCGTCCCCTATGGAATGTCGTTGTCGATGGTTTTGGCAATCATGATCCCGGCAGTGGGCGATACAATCAGCAGCGTTCGCCCTGGGACGTTTTGCATCCAGGCCGCAGTTGGGCTGTGAGATGCCAGCCAGGCCGGTCAATAGACGAAATTTATGCATTAATTAAGTAGCATTTCACCTAACCTTTGTCTTGCTACACATTACTCCGCCGGATCGTGACTACGGCGATCTCGGGCGGGACGAGAAATCGGAAAGGAAGGATGCTTGTGCCGATGCCGGTTGTGACAAACAGGTCGATGCCGGCCGTTTTTACATGCCCGGAGGCGTATTTCTGGCCGAACATCGACGGAACGAGCGGTGCGCCGATGATCGGCAGCCAAACCTGGCCGCCGTGCGTGTGGCCGGCGAACATTATTTTCAGATCGGGCGAGATAAGCAGCTCGCCGGTGACGACCGGAACGACATCCGGGCTGTGCTGCAGGACGATGAGGTCGCCGTTGCCGTCGGTGGGTGCGAGATCGCGGATCGCATTGCCGGAATAATTGCGCCAGATGCCGATGTTGGTGTGATCTAACAGGCCGTAGATGCGAAGCTTCTCGCCGCCGGCCAGGACGATCTCAGAGAGGCGTCCGTTTAGCAAGTTGTATCCCGTTGTGGAGAAGGCCTCGAGGAGATCATCGGCGGCGTAAGCTTCATCGTGATTGCCGAGAACGACGTAAACACCATATTTCGCCCGCATTCCCTTTAGTCCATCGACCACCTCGCCGGGCGGCATCCGAAGCCGGGAATGGTCGGCCTGGTCGCGTGAAATGTAATCGCCAAGCAGGAATATCGCATCGACATCCTCATGGTTCACTGCCGAAACAATGCGGTGAAGATAATCCTTCGTGACATTGTGCGATCCACCGTGGACATCGGATATGAGAACGACGCGAAATCCGTCGAACGCCGGGTTCCAGGACTTCACCTTCATCTCGAAGCGGTTCACGACCAGGCGGTTTGGCTCGATGAAATACGCGTATGCAAGGCAGACGGCAAACAGTACGAACGCTGCAGCCACCGGTTTCCAAACTCTCGGGTCTATTTTCACAAATGTCTAAGCGTTACGACCGCGATCTCCGGCGGGACGCGGAAGCGAAAGGGTATGACGCTTGTGCCGACGCCGCTTGTCACGTAAACATGCTTGCCGTCGACGACCGCGTGGCCATACATAAACCGAGGATCGTTGAAGACGGCCTTCGGGCCGAAGATCGGCCAGTTCAGTTGGCCGCCGTGCGTGTGTCCGCTGAACATTATCGAAAAACCTTCGGGTGCGGTTAGCAGCGAATCGGGATTGTGCGTCAGTGCGATCACGTTTGCCTTTTCGGAAAGGGCGGTGAACGGCTCGGACGGAACTTGGCGATTGCGATAGAGGTCCTCAATGCCCCACAGACGAACCTTTTCGCCGTTGACATCGATCTCTATCACTTCGTTCTGAAGTACCGTCAGCCCGGCGATCTCTTCGAACAACCGGTGGATCTTTTGTTCATTGTGATACCAGTCATGGTTGCCGATTATAGCGTAGGCTCCGTATTTTGCCTTGAGGCCTTTCAGACTTTCGGCGATCGTTTCCACTGGCACGCGAAGCTCGGTGCGGTCCGTTCCCTCCGGCAGGCGACGCATCTCGCGATCCCATTTTGCCTCGCTGACGTAATCGCCGAGAAGCACGATCAGGTCGGCGTTTTGTGCGTTCGCCTGCTCGACGACATAGCGAATGCGTTCGGGCGGAGCGTAGTTCGAGCCGGTGTGAAGGTCGGCGATCGCAACAACTCGGAAGCCGTCCAGGTTAGGGCTCCAATTCGGTACGTGGATCGTCTGTTCGACGACGACGAACTGCCGTGGCTCAACAAAATAGGAATACGAGAGGAACACCGCAAGAAGCAAAGCAAGGCTGCTGAACAATATCCCGATCCGTTTTAACCATTTCTTCATTTCAGGTGCAACAGGCTATCTATCCGTTCGTCTTCTTAGTCCACAGGTTCACTATAAATCTAGCGTTTTTGTCATACTCAGCGACAGACAGGAATGCGTGTCGTACATTAAGGGAAATATTCTGCCCAACGTTTATCGACCAACGCCTTCGTGTCATCATCGGCCTCGACCTCCTCCGGATACCACGGCTTCATGCGTGCATCTATCACGATCGGCGGCTCGTAACCGATGTGGTTGTTCCGCGTCTCGGCCGCTTTGGCGTGAATGTCGGAAGCGGGATCAAAGCGTGTCCATGTCGCCCAAAGGAATTTCTCCGGCGAACAGGCAAATGTTACGTCGTCGTGCAGAACGACGACCTGCCAATCGTCAAATTTGCCCGACGCTGCGATGCGCGCGGCGAGATCCTCGTTGTTCTCATAACTGTCGCCCTCGACGACGAGGCAGCCGCCACAAAATGGTTCGGCTGCACGTATTCCCTGCGGAAGATCGCCTCGGAATTCGCGGGCCAGCTCGCGCTTCGCGTCGCCCACGCCCATCAGGATCGCCTTGCTACCGTGATTGATCTTGCCGCTCGAATAGTCGAGGGTATCAAAGGCGGTCTGGCTGAAAATGAAGACGTCGCGATGCCAATCCACCCGGGCAAGGATGTGTTCGAACAGCGTTCTGAAATCGCGAAGGTCTTGCGGTTTGTCGGTCAGGAGCAGGAACTTCGTCAATGCCAGTTGGCCCTCGCCCAGGATGCGGAAACCAGCCGACAATGCCTCGCGTGCATATCTCTCACGCACGACCGCCGCCGCCAGCGAATGAAACCCGGTCTCGCCATAGCTCCAAAGATCGCGGACCGCCGGCATCACAAGCGGAAAAAGAGGCGACAAAAGCTCTTGCAAGTAATCGCCGATGAAAAAGTCTTCCTGCCGCGGCTTTCCGACAACCGTCGCCGGGTAGATCGCGTCCTCTCGGTGGAAAACCGCGTCGGCGTGGAAGACCGGATAATCGTGTGCAAGGGAATAATATCCGTAATGATCGCCAAACGGGCCTTCCGATCTTCGTTCGTTCGGAGGAACGTGCCCGCAGATGGCGAACTCGGCTTCGGCGATGAGCTTGTGGCGATCATAACCAAGCGAGTTCGTCGAAGTAGCGATCTTTTCACCCGCGAGAAGGGATGCTAGAAGTAGTTCGGGCAAGTCTTCGGGCAGCGGTGCGATGGCGGAAAGGATCAATGCCGGCGGGCCACCGAGGAAGACCGTCACGGGCAGGGCCTCGCTCCGCTGTTCGGCTTCCCAATAATGAAATCCACCGCCTTTGCCGATCTGCCAGTGCATTCCGGTCGAGGTCTTGTCGTATCGCTGCATGCGATACATTCCGAGGTTCGGTTTACCGGAAACAGGGCTCTCCGTATAAACAAGCGGCAAGGTGACGAAGTGCCCGCCGTCCTCAGGCCAAAGCTGAAGGAGCGGAAGGGCTTCAAGATCTACACTGCTCTGCCGTTGTTCAGCAACGGGCGGACGCTTCACCGTTCGTGTGCCCAATTTAAGCCCGGCAACTGCTATATCGCGAAAGCTCCAGAGCTTACTGAGCTTTGGCGGCAGGATCGTTTCCGCCATTTCAACGGCCCGCTTGACGAACTCAAGCGTCCGCGGCCCGAATGCGAGCTCGATCCGTCGGATCGTGCCGAAAAGATTGGTGACAATCGGAAATTCTGAACTCTTTACATTCGTAAAAAGAAGGGCCTTTCCCTGCTCTTCGATCACACGCCGATGGATCTCGGCAATTTCTAAATACGGGTCAACTTCAGCCGCAACCTCGACGATCTCGTTCTCGCGTCGCAGCAGGTCGATGAATGTCCGTAAATTCCTATGCATCAAAAAGATTGCCCACGAATCGCTCCAATAATACGAATGTACAAAGGATTTACTTCATTCGTATAATTCGCGTAATACGCGGGCAATATTATTTATCGTAGTCGTAAAATCCTTTCCCAGATTTTCGGCCTAGCCAGCCGGCATCGACATATTTTTTTAACAGTGGGCTGGGGCGATACTTTGGATCGCCCAACCCTTCATGTAAGACATTAAGTATTGCGAGGCAAACATCTAAGCCGATGAAGTCTGCGAGCGTCAGTGGGCCCATCGGATGATTCATCCCGAGTTTCATTATTTCGTCGATCGATTCCTTGGTTGCGACACCTTCGTGGAGGGCAAAGACAGCCTCGTTGATCATCGGCATCAGGACGCGGTTCGATACAAAGCCCGGATAGTCGCTGCATTCCACGGGAACCTTTCCTAATTTTTCCGAGATCTCTTTTACGCGGCCGTAAGTCTCATCGGAAGTTGCGATTCCACGAATTACTTCAACCAGTTTCATAAGCGGGACAGGGTTGAAGAAGTGCATTCCGATCACCTTATCCGGACGTTTTGTGACCGCACCGATCTTGGTAATCGAGATCGACGACGTGTTCGACGAGAGGATCGCGTCTGGGGAAGTGATCGTATCGAGCTTCTCGAAGATCTGCTTCTTGATCTCGAAGTTTTCGGTTGCGGCCTCGACGATCAGGGTGCAGTCTTTAAGATCCTCAAGCTCGGTCGTTGGCTTTATCCGTCCAAGTATTTCGCCCTTCTGTTCCTCGGTGATCGTCTCTTTCTTAACGAAACGGTCGAGGCTCTTAGAGATGTTTGCGACTCCGCGTTCGACCAAGTCCGCCGAGACATCGCACATCACAACATCGAACCCGGCATTAGCAGCAGTTTGGGCAATGCCATTTCCCATCGTTCCGGCACCGATAACACCAATTGTTTCTGACATAGAATTTTGTTGAAGCTGTCAGCCATCAGCTGATCTCTCTAAACGATAAAGTTAAGCCCGGTCGCTGCCGCCCGCGGTTCTGACAGGAAGCCGCAACGCTCCTTTCCGAATTCACCACCCCGTCACCGGGAGCCGGTGCCACCCCTCCTTAGACAAGGAGGGGAATTTGTTCACGTCGCTCCATCCGAAACGTAAGCCCCCGTCGTTGCCGATCCCGGTCCTGACAGAAGGCGGGTTCCGACTAATCTCGTTCGACCGCCATCGCGACCGAGTTGCCGCCGCCGAGGCAAAGGGCTGCAATTCCCTTCTTTGCGTTACGGCGTTTCATCTCATAAAGCAGAGTGGTCAGAATGCGGCCGCCTGAATTGCCGATGGCGTGCCCGAGTGCAACGGCGCCGCCGTTTACGTTTACCTTCTCCTTCTCGAGTCCCAGTTCCATCATCACACCAAGTGCCTGGACCGAAAAGGCCTCGTTCAGTTCGAACAGGTCAACCTCGCCCATCTCCCATCCCGCTTTTTTCAGCACGTTGAGAACGCCCTGGACCGGGGCCATCATTATCAGTTTCGGTTCGATGCCCGATGTTGCAGAAGCGACGACGCGTCCAAGCGGTTCGACGCCCAGCTCAGCTGCCTTGGCGGCGGTCGTTACCACGAGCGCAGACGCTCCGTCGTTAACGCCTGGTGCGTTGCCCGCCGTTACCGTGCCGTTATCTTTCTTGAACGCGGGTTTTAATTTGCTTAAGCTTTCGACGGTCGTGTCCGGACGGACCGGTTCGTCGTGATCGAGAATGATCGGGTCACCCTTTCTCTGAGGGATCTGGATTGCCACGATCTCGTCACTGAATCTGCCCGCCGCCTGTGCTTCGGTGGCTTTTCGGTGAGAGCCGAAAGCGAACTCGTCCTGTTCCTCGCGGGTGATCTCGTATTTTTCGGCGACCACTTCGCCGGTATTTCCCATGTGCCAGTTCTCGAACGGGCACCACAATCCGTCGTGGATCATAAGATCGGTCGCAGTCTGATTTCCCATCCGAAATCCCTCGCGCGCGGTTTGAAGAGCATAGGGAACATTAGACATTGATTCCATTCCGCCGGCCACGACGACCTCTGCATCGCCTAGCTGGACCGCCTGGGAAGCCAAGGCCACCGCCCGCAGGCCTGACCCGCAAACCATATTGATCGTAAGAGCGGAAACTTCGGGCGGTAACCCGGCCTTCAATGCCGCCTGCCGGGCCGGAGCCTGGCCGATGCCCGCCTGGACGACGCATCCCATGATCACTTCGTCAACAGCCGTCGGTTCGACTCCTGCGCGTCTGACCGCCTCTTTAATGGCGATGGCACCAAGTTCCGGTGCCGAAAAACCCTTAAGCGCCCCCTGAAATTTTCCGGTCGGGGTCCTGGCCGCACTGATTATCACGGCGTCTGTTCTATCTGACATAAGTTCCTCGAATTAAGATCACAAAAAATCGGCCCTTGCGGCCAAAATGACAGATTATCATAACGGTTGGGCAACCTCCATTTAGCCTCGCCCAAATCGTTCGAAGGCTTCGCGTTCGAGCGTTTCGCGATGGTCCGGATGAGCGATCCGGATAAGCTCAGCGGCCCTCTGACGGAGGTTTCGGCCGTAGAGGTTGGCCACGCCATATTCGGTGACCACGAAATGAACATTCGCTCTTGTCGTCACGACGCCTGCGCCCGTTTTGAGGTTAGCGACAATCTTGCTTTCGCCACGCTTAGTCGTTGAAGGCAAGGCGATTATTGGTTTTCCTCCCGGCGAAAGTGAAGCCCCGCGAATGAAATCCATTTGTCCGCCAACGCCGGAATACTGTCGTGTACCGATCGAATCGGCGCAAATTTGTCCGGTCAGGTCCACTTCGATCGCACTGTTTATGGCCGTGACTTTTGGATTTCGGCGGATGACAGACGTGTCATTGACGTATCCAATGTCAAGCATCAGGACCTGCGGATTATCGTCCACAAAGTCATAAAGGCGGCGCGTGCCCATGACAAAGCCGGAGACGATCTTTCCCGGATGCTTCGCCTTCTTCCTGCCGGTTATGACACCCTTTTCCACGAGGTCAACCACTCCATCAGAGAACATCTCGGTGTGGATACCAAGATCCTTGTGGTCAGCCAGCGAGGCAAGTACCGCGTTTGGGATCGAACCGATCCCCATCTGAAGCGTGGCACCATCGTCAATCATTTCGGCAATGTGCAAACCGATCGCGCGATCAATTTTCGTGAGTTGTGGTACGGGAACCTCGGGGAGCGGCTCGTCAACCTCGACCATGGCGTCGATGTTGTTCAGATGAAGAAGGGCGTCGCCGTGTGTCCGCGGCATCTTAGGATTGACCTGAGCGATCACATAACGGGCACAGTCAACCGCCGCACGCGCAATATCCACAGATATGCCAAGCGAGCAGAAACCATGTTTATCAGGCGGCGAAACATGGACCAGAGCGACATCGAGAGGAAGGATGTTCAGTCGGAAAAGAGCGGGAATCTCAGAGAGAAACACGGGAATATAATCGGCCCGTCCGGCATTTATAGCTTCCCTAATGTTTGCTCCCACAAAAAAGGCGTTGACGCGAAAGCTTTTTGAATACTCAGGGTCAGCGTATGGAGCATCCCCTTCAGTATGGAGATGAACGATCTCGACGTCGCGCAGTTCGCCCGCTCGAGAAACCAGCGCTCGGATCAACGCCTGCGGTGCGGCCGCGACGCCGTGCACAAATACCCGGTCATTGGATCTGACCGACGAAAGCGCCTTTTCCACGTTCATCAGTTTTGCCATCACAGATCACTTGCCTATGTCCTCGTTCCAGATTGCAGGATGCTCGGCGATAAAGCTCGCAAGCATTTCAATGCATTCCTGCGAATTCATCTCAACGATTGAAACGCCGAGGTCCCGCAGCCAATCGATGCCTCCCTCGAAGTTTACAGACTCTCCGACGACAACAGTCCCGATCCCAAATTGCCGCACCAGGCCGCTGCAGTACCAGCACGGCGCGAGGGTGGTGACCATAATAGTTTCGCGATAGTTGCGCAATCGGCCAGCATTTCGGAACGCATCGGTCTCGGCATGGATCGAAGGGTCATTTTGCTGGACCCGCCGATTGTGGCCTCGTCCGAGGAGATCGCCGTTCTGATTGAACAATGCCGCCCCGATCGGGATGCCGCCTTCGGCAAGACCAGCCTTCGCCTCTGCGATCGCGACATCGAGCATATCGGAAAATGCTTTGCGGTCGTTCATTACGTTTCGCGATTCTATCCGAGTCGCGTTCCGTGTGCTAGTCTGATCGAGGATGATACGAGAATTTAACCCCGGCGATGTGCTCGTCTTCCAGATCGAGAGCGGCTTCTGTCTGCTTCGAATACTCGGCGTCGAGAGTTCCGATCTTTACGGAGCAGTGTGGCACGTTCGGGTGTATGGGGACTTTTTTCCTGATGTCAAGTCGGCCGAGAAAGCGATCGAAAAACTGGGCCAGGTCAAGGTCGGGATCTCACACACGGCGGTGACGGACCGAGCCTTTCTCAGCACACAGGCGGGCCTGCTTAAGAATGTACCTCTCGACCGATCCGAGATCGGCCTGCGTGAACAATGGCGAAGCGATCCGGACAGGCGAGTCAGCGACCACTCGGTCCGACTATTGCTCGGGCTACGCTAATCCCCGCCGCTGTAGTTCTTTTTTTATTAATTCAAGTTCCCTGCTGACCTGTCCGACGGTAGATGTGTTCTCTTCAGCCCGGCGGATCAGATACGGAACGACATCCTTGACCGGGCCATAAGGAACGTATTTCGACACGTTGTAACCGTGTTTGGCCAGCACGTACGAAAGATTGTCGCCCATCCCGTAAAGCTGTGAGAAATGGATGTGCTTGTGCTCCGCTGCCAGGCCGCGGGCATCCATTTTCTGAACAAGATACTGCGTGCTTTTCTCGTTGTGGGTGCCGGCGACAAACGAGATGTCGTCGAGGTGGTCGAGGCAATAATCGACCGCGGCATTGAAGTCTCTGTCAGTCGATTCCTTGTCCGGGTGGATCGGCGATGAGTAGTCCATGGCGGCGGCCCTTTCTCGCTCCTTTTCCATATAGGCGCCTCGGACAAGTTTGACCGCGAGGATATAGCCGCCGCCTTTAGCCTCCCGCCTAGCCTCGCGAAGATATTGAAGGCGATCGGTTCGGTAAAGTTGGATCGTGTTGTAAACGATCGGCGACTCGAGATTGAACCGCTCCATCATGTCCGTAGCAAGCCGGTCGATCGCATCCTGGATCCACGATTCTTCGCCGTCAATGAATACCGGCTGGCCGATCGAATGGGCCAATTCGCAGATCTCCAACACACGGGCCATGAGATGCTCGCATTTAGCCTGGCTCTTGGCGTCAAGCTTCTTCTTTGCACTCATTCGTTCAAGCGTTCCAAGCGGCGCAATGCCCGTGACCTTGAAGACGGCAAACGGCACGGCCGGATCGCCCTTTGCACGTTCGACTGTCCGAATGATCTCATCCTTTGTTCGGTCGAAGTCGGCCTCCAACGATTTCCCCTCGATCGAATAGTCGAGGATCGTACCGATCCCGGATCGATGGAGTCGCTCGATGGTCGGTCCGCATTCTTCTATCGTCTCGCCTCCACAGAACTGCTCGAAAATGGTGTTCTTGATAAGGCTTTCCACCGGCAGGCCCAGCGAAAGGGCGAGTCTTGCGGAATTTGTGCCGATCGCGTTTAGGAAAGGCGAATTCAGCAGCCGGAAAATGCGGTACCTCTCCTTCAGTTCTGCGTCGGATCTGTCTGCAAATGCGGTCGCTGTGTCCGTGAAGTCCAGCCTGAAATCGCTCATAAGGTCGGGATAATAGCATATTAGCCACAGAGCACACAGGGAATCCCGTGCAGAACCAGCCACGATCACGGCGGGATTGTCAGTTCGCACGCTAATGCCTTATCATCTTTTCTTTGCCTCATTGCTCTCTCTGACCTCTGTGGCTAACTGTTTTTATGAGTAAAGCACTTCCAAAACGTTCCGAGAATTATTCGGAGTGGTACAACGAGATCGTCAAGCGTGCCGACCTTGCGGAAAACTCCGCTGTCCGCGGGTGCATGGTGATAAAGCCCTACGGTTTCGCGATATGGGAAAAGATGCAGCGTGCGCTTGACGATATGTTCAAGGCGACCGGCCATCAAAACGCCTATTTTCCCCTGTTCGTGCCGAGATCGTTCCTTGAAAAAGAAGAAGAACATGCCGAGGGATTTGCGAAGGAGTGCGCAGTTGTCACCCATTACCGGCTCAAAGCTGGCCCTGACGGCAAAGGGCTTGTCGTCGATCCAAATGCGAAGCTCGAGGAAGAGCTGATCATAAGGCCAACGTCTGAGACAGTTATCTGGAGCGCCTATAAGAATTGGATCAAGTCGTGGCGCGACCTGCCTCTACTTATCAATCAATGGGCCAACGTTGTCAGGTGGGAAATGCGGACCAGGATCTTTCTGCGAACGGCTGAGTTTTTGTGGCAAGAGGGGCATACTGCCCACGCGACGAAGGAAGAGGCTGTGGAGGAAACCTATAAGATCCTCGAAATCTACGCCGACTTTGCCGAAAATTGGATGGCAATGCCTGTCGTGCAAGGAGTGAAAACGGCGAGTGAACGTTTCGCAGGAGCAGTGGACACTTTTTGTATCGAGGCGTTGATGCAGGATGGGAAAGCTCTTCAGTCCGGGACCTCGCATTTCTTAGGGCAAAATTTTGCGAGATCGTTCGACGTCAAATTCGTAAATAAGGAAAACCAGCTTGAATATCCGTGGGCAACAAGCTGGGGCGTTTCGACAAGGTTAATGGGAGCGCTCATCATGGCCCACTCCGACGACAACGGGCTTGTGCTTCCTCCGAAGCTCGCACCGATACAGGTCGTCATCGTTCCAATTTATAAAACCCCTGAAGACCTGGCAAGGATCTCGGAAAAAGCTGGCCCGATCGTCGATGCCTTGAAACAGGCCGGAATATCGGTCAAATATGACGACAGCGACAACCAACGCTCCGGCTGGAAATTTGCGGAGTATGAATTGAAAGGGGTGCCAGTAAGGCTGGCGATCGGCGGACGGGATATCGAGAATGGCACCATCGAAATCGCGAGACGCGACACGCTTTCGAAAGAAAACCGGGCAGTAAATTTTGACGATCCGGGCGATCTCGCAGGTGCCATCGGAAAGCTCTTGGAAGAAATTCAGCAGAATATCTACGACAAGGCAATGAGGTTTCGGGAGGAGAACACGTTTCTGGTCGATACCTGGGACGAATTCAAGGAACAGATCGAAAAAGGCGGGTTCATCATGGCGCACTGGGACGGGACCGACGAGACCGAAGCCGCGATCAAGGAAGAAACAAAGGCCACCGTTCGATGTATCCCGCTCGTTTCGGACGAAATGGCGGGGAAATGCGTCTATTCAGGAGCTGACTCACCTAAACGCGTCCTTTTTGCCAGGGCCTATTGAGTAGCGGTAAAGCAAAAATAGGGCCGCATGAAATCGGCGTTAACGGTTACAGGGAATAGCCGTCCAATTTGATACAATTCAAATGCATTCGTCCCCTTTGCCCCTGCCCTGCCGATTCCTGCGAAAACTTCAACCATACTCGTTCTTCTTGCGTCTAAATGTTGTAATTCGGATAGTTTCACGCGGGTGTGACGTTCCGACGTAGAATTGATCGTGGTTTCGAACTCGAATTGGCCGATCGAATGTTTGTTAATCTGACCGATGAACAACTGGTCGAACTTGCGGTTTCTGCGGAACCGGAGGCGTTTGGCGAGATCGTGAAGAGATGGGATCGAAAGATCTTTGCTCTTTGCTTTGGAATGCTCGGCCGCGAGGACGAAGCGAGAGATGCCGCCCAAGAGACGTTCATTTCGGCCTATCGAAACCTTTCGCGGTTCAGGGGCGAGGCAAAGGTCTCGTCGTGGCTGCATCGTATTGCCGTTAACCAATGCCTGACATTGAAGCGGCGGCAGAAAACGAGGTCTGAAGAGTTCATCGATGAGGAAAAGAACGAGGAAGAAAGATACTTTGTGGCTCCTGAAGGCCAGTCACCCTCTCGGGCTACCGAAGCGAATGAACGATTGACACTGGTGCGTCAGGCCGTCACTTCGCTCCCGTCGGAGCTGCGACAAGTGGTTGTGATGAAAGAGTTTGAAGATATGACGTTCCAGGAGATCTCAGAAACACTGGATGTTCCTCTGAGTACCGTAAAGAGCAGGCTTTACACTGCTTTAAGACAATTAAAGATGAAGCTCGAGCGTGTACCGCTCGAGATAACTTAACCGGGGCGCTTATGGAGAAGAATAAGAGCGACAAGAATTATGGCTGTGGCGAGCCGGAGGCAATCGTCTCCTTCATTTATGGAGAATTGGCCATAGCGGAATCGACCGCACTCGAAGAACACTTGAGTTTTTGTGACGATTGTACGGCGGAGCTTGCTGAGCTTTCGTTTGCACGGCTGGATGTTTACGAATGGCGGCGCGATGAATTTGCCGTGATGGAAACGCCGCGAATAGTGGTTCCGTACACTCGGCCCTCGACGCTCGTAAACTGGTTTGTATCCTTTCGATCATTGTTTTCGCCAATACAGTTTGCGACAGCCGGTGGAGGGCTTGCCGTTGCAGCAATAGTTCTTGCCGGATGGTTCTTCATGCCGAGAGCTGTCGATCTTGCCACCGCGAATGTGGATAATGCCCCGGCCGCGCCGGTCAATGAATCAAGGCGGCAGACACCGACTGCAGGTCCGATAGGCGTAGCATTCCCCAAGACCGAGAATGAAGCGAGGAAACCAGAAACAGTTGTTGTAAGCGGCCGCGAGCCAGTCAAGGTTTCGGCTCCGCAACCGACCATGCCGCGAAAGGCGTCGTCCGGAACCGCCCGGGAACAGAACGCTAGGCAGCCGGTGCGGTCGAACATTCCGTTGCGGCTTAATGATTTTGAGGACGAGGATGACAATACGCTCAGGTTAGGCGACCTGCTTGCGGACGTCGATACGCGCGACTGATCGTGGAGAATTTCATATGTATAGAATAACTTTCCCCAAGCTAGTGGTTTATTCGGCCGTGTTATTCTTATCGGCTACCGGAGTTTATTCCCAGGGCCAGCCTCCGGCCGGGCCCCCTCGTGACGCTGGTTACGAACGCCGAGGGCCGGAACAGCGGCCCAACCTGTTTCGGGCGCTCGGCCTCACTCAGGACCAGATCCAGGCGATCCGCACATTGAATCGTGAGAGGCAGCCGGTTGAACAAGCTGCACGGAAGCGGTTTCAAGACGCAAATCGCGAGTTGAACATGGTCATATATGCGGACAATGTCGATGAGGCTCTATTCCAGACTCGCCTGGCAGAATATCAAGCGGCCCAGAGCGAGCTCGCCAGGTTGAAATTCGTGAACGAACTTGCAGTTAGAAAGCTCCTGACGCCGGTCCAACTTGAGCGATTTCGTGAACTTCGGCGGAGGTTTGCCGAAGTGCGTGACAACACTCAGGACGGTCGCCAGCCTCGCCCGGGCGAACCACCGGTACGAGGGGTACCCGGAAAGGGCGGTCCGCCCAACAACGATTGAACCATCATTCAGAAAACGCTTCTTCTCGACCGGCCTTCATTCTGGCAGGTCTTTTACTTTTTCCAGATAGCTAAGCTTTTCGAAATTCGTGAGGCACCTTCAGCCGTCTACCACGCTCTAATCAAGTCCATCAGGTTCTGAACCGGAAAATCAGCGGGCATTCGCATAGATAAGGCCGACTTCCGTCAAAGCTGATGAAGCGGAGGTTTGTCGAAAGGCGTTCTTCGTTGTAACCTTTTTCAAACCAAAGCTTCGGGCGTTTGTCATCCGTTTCGAGAATGAATCCGATCACAAAATTTCTTTATGAGCTTCAAGAGGTGAGTTTACTGCTCTGGAGCGTCGTGACCGGTTTATTTCGGCCCCGGCGATATCTTGACGAGCTCGTTCGGCAAATGGACCTGATAGGGGTAGGGTCGCTCCCGATCGTTTTGTTGACCGGATTTTTCACCGGCGGCGTGCTGGTCCTTCAAACCTTCCCGACGTTTCAATACTACGGCGTCCAAAGCGAGGTCGGCAAGTCGGTGGCCGTTTCGCTTATCCGGGAGCTTGGCCCCGTACTGTCAGCGTTGATGGTGTCGGGACGGATCGGATCGGCGATCTCTGCTGAACTGGGTTCGATGGTTGTGTCGCAGCAGATCGATGCGATGCGTGCATTGGGGACCGACCCGCTCAAGAAACTCGCAACGCCGCGTGTGATAGCTCTGATCGTCATGTTGCCGCTGTTGACGGTGGCGGCAGACATTTTTGGGATCATCGGTGGAGGCGTAGTCGCCTCATACCTGTATGAACAAGACCAGAATGTGTTTATCGCATCGGTCAGGAATGGTATCACGTCAAGTGATCTCATCGGAGGCTTAATAAAGCCGTTCTTTTTTGGTATGGTGATCGGCGGCATCTCATGCCATAAAGGCCTTTCCACGACCGGGGGAACCGTCGGCGTCGGCCTTTCGACGATCAACGCGGTCGTGCTGTCGTCGATCTGGGTTATTATTTTTGATTTCTTTCTTTCCAAGGCGATCCAGTCGATCCTGGGAGTCGGAGCTATCTAGTAAATTCAAGATCACCTGATGTTCTCTTCTGAAGAAAATTCAAACCTTAGTACGGAATCGGTTGAACCTGAACCGTTCGACCTCGAGCTGGCCGTCGACGACCCCGGTCGCGTGGTCCCGGCGATCGAGTTTCGCGATGTCTATCTTTCCTTTGATGAGAAAGAGGTCCTCGCAGGCATAAGTTTTTCTGTATTTCGAGGAGAAACGAAGCTGATCCTCGGCGGAAGCGGAGGTGGAAAGTCAACGATCATTCGCCTGATCCTCGGCCTGCTCAAGCCGGATGCCGGTCAAATTTTGATCGATGGCGAGGAGATCACCGACTACACCGAACGGGAAATGATGCCCGTTCGCCAAAAGATCGGGATGGTATTTCAAGAAGGGGCATTGTTCGATTCGCTCTCGGTTTATGAGAATGTTGCCTACCGGCTCCGCGAACAGGATACGGATGAGGATGAGATCGAGCGGGAGGTCAGACGAATGCTTCAGTTCGTTGCTCTCGAAGATGCCATCGACAAGATGCCGAACGAGCTTTCAGGAGGTATGAGACGTCGTGTCGGGATCGCCCGGGCTTTGATCGGCGACCCACAGATAGTTCTATTTGATGAACCCACGGCCGGGCTCGATCCGCCTACCGCTCGGACGATATGCGAGCTTGCGATCAAACTTAGGGACGTTCAGGACGTGTCCTCGATCTTTGTCACGCACGAGATGAATAACGTGCGATACCTGTCGTCGGAATACGCAGTGGTGACCGATGACGGCCAGGTGGTCTTCGAGAAAGAGGGGCAAAAGCTTTGTTTGATCAATACGGAAGTGTTAATGTTGCGGGAAGGAAAAATAATATTCAACGGTTCGGACGAGAGGCTGCAGACGAGTTCCGATCCTTACGTTCAAAGGTTTATTCACGGAAAATAGGCGTTTCAGAATATGGTCGAAACTAGAAAATCGCTGACGTTCAGTAAGGTGCGGGTGGGCATTTTCGTGCTTTTCGGCCTCGCTATCTCCGCTTTTCTGATCATGAACTCGACCGGCGATTTCAACCCCTTTGAGAAAAAGCTGAGATTGAAGGCGCGTTTTGCGGCGGCCGATGGCCTACGCGACGGTTCAGAGGTCCAGCTTGCTGGTGTGAGGATCGGCAAGGTTGAACGGGTAGACCTACTTCCACCTGACAACGTTGAAGACTTCAAGGTTGAAGCGGTGATGGCGATCGACCAGGAACTAAACGGCCGGCCTATTACCGACACGATACGTACGGACTCGACCGCCCAGCTTATTGCTACTTCCCTGCTCGCCAACGATAAGACCATCAATATTACGCCGGGAACCGGCAAAGGCTCGCCTATTCAGGAAAACGCCGTGCTGGATTCCCGCGTTGCGATATCAATAAATCAATTGACAAAGACCGGGAACGACCTGCTCGAACAGATCAATAGAATATCGATCCCGGCAAACGAGATTCTGGAGAAGGCAAATCAGGGAGAAGGCACGCTCGGCCGTATAATCAACGACGAATCGCTTTATCGAAACCTCGACGCAACGATCAGCGAGATGCAGACAACACTCGACAAAGTAAACCGAGGCGACGGAACTGCGGGACGATTGGTGAACGACCCCGAACTTTACAATAGCCTTACACGGACCGTCGGTGAACTTGAAGCCATCGCCACGGACATCAGGGCCGGGCGTGGGTCCGCGGGCAAGTTTGTAACCGATGAGGCCCTGTATAACGAGGCGCGTGCGGCCATTGCCGATCTGCGGGCCTCTGCGTCGAAGATCGGCGAGATCGCGGATGATTTCAAATTGATCTCGGCGGACCTTTCAGCCGGCCGCGGTTCCGCAGGCAAGTTCCTTAAAGACGACCAGCTTTATAATGACGCGAGAGACGCGCTTGCGCGGTTTAACTCGACCGCTACCCGGATCGAACTGATGGTTGCGGATGCCCAGGCCGGAAAAGGAACGATAGGCAAGTTGATCACCGATGAGACCCTGTATAACAACATCAACCAAACGGCCTCGAACGTAAACCAGTTCTCCAGCGAGACGACAAAACTTATTTACGATTTCCGTCAGAACCCGAGGAAATATCTTCGGATCAAACTCAGCATCTTCTGATAAAGGCCGACGTTCCTACACTGACCAAAGCCGTCTGCTCCATCTCTACACCAACCCTTTAGGCAAAATCCGCCCCATCGTCCCGATTTGAGCCATTAACTGCGCCTATCATTATCTGCCAAATGCGCATCGGATCCACTATTCGCGCACTGAGAATAAGAGACAAACTTGACAATAGAAATATGCATCTATACATTGTTTATGCGAGTCCGATGCATAGACAGGCTTAGATATGCAGAAACAACGGCGACACGAAATGATCCTCAAACTCATCTCGGCTGGGAAAATACGAAGTCAGTCCGAGCTTGCCGCCAGACTTCGTCAAAAGGGGTATGACGTTACTCAGGCCAGCATCTCACGGGATCTCGACGAACTGTCGATCGTCAAATCGGCCGGTTTTTACGTCGTTCCAAGGAAGCATAACGGTACCGGAAGTTTCGGCATTTTAGCACTGGAACCGGCGGGCGATGCCTTGATCGTTGCCAGATGCGAGCCCGGGTTAGCTTCAGCCGCGGCGGTCAGGATCGACACGGAACGCTTTCCGGAGATCGTCGGAACGATCGCGGGTGACGATACGATATTCATCGCGATTCGAGAAAAGAAGGACCAAAGAAGGGCGATGCGAAAGGTCTGGGAAATATTCGATGGGTAAAGAAGAACGATGTTTGTTGAGGTAGATAAGATCGGTTCCGCGACTTCCCCGCTGGGGTTGGGGCGACGAGTTCAGATCATCGGGAAGAACGATTTCCCCGTGTCCGGCGACGTGGTTGTCGTTCGCGCTTTGTCCGAGAGTATTACCTACGGAAATATTGAACTTCCTACCGGACGCCTTGCGAAGATCAATCGAAACGACATCCTTCTAGGAGTGCTTGGAAAACGACGCGCATTGAAAGGGTTTGTAGGCGATGTTCCTGATTCCGTCAGTTCCGGCGACCGCCTCCACCTTCTTAATATGGGTGGGGTAATCGGAGTTTGCACCGGCCACCACTCTGCATTGTCTGATGCGATCGCGGTCGAAGTCGTCGGCACCGCGTGTGATGACGTGGGAGGTGTATTGAATATATCCGACAATGCGTTGCCGCTGGCCGAAAATCTAAATCGGTCGGCTCCGTTAATTCTTGTTGCCGGAACTTGCATGAACTCGGGAAAAACCGTCGCAGTGACTGAAATAATTCGACAAGCGACGAATACGGGCTTAAGAGTGGCCGGAGCGAAACTGTCGGGCATCGCCTGCATGCGCGATACGCTGCATATGGAGGACCACGGTGCAGTGGCGACGGCAAGTTTCCTGGATTGCGGCCTTCCGTCCACGGTCGATCACAGCCAATTGCCGTCAGTAGCAAAGGCCGTGCTCAACTACTTGAACGCCGGCTCGCCGGACCTGATCGTTGCAGAACTTGGCGACGGAATACTCGGAGGTTATTCCGTAGAATCCGTACTATTGGACGATGAGATCCGGTCTGCGATCTCGACATTTGTCTTTTGCGCTTCGGACTATGTTGGGGTCATCGGAGGAATTTCCGTTTTAAAACAGTTGGGGCACGAGATTGATATTGTTGCAGGCTCCGTCACCGATTCTCAAATGGGTGAGGATTATATAACTGAAAAATTTGGCATTGCCGCCGCAAACGCGAAGCGAAATGGCCGGCAGCTTTTCGAATTAGTCGAGGCGAGATCGCTCGCCGCCCTGCAGTTGATCGGCTAGGAGCTTTCCGCAAATGGGAAATTCAATTTACGAGCAAGAAAGGCCAAATATCCGGGCCGCGATATTCGGAGGCTCCGGATATGGAGGGAGCGAACTGCTCCGCATCCTCCTGTTTCACCCACACGTTGACGTTGTATTGACAACCGCAAACGAGCATGTGGGCAAGCCGGTGGCGGCCGTCCATAGAAATCTTTTGGGCCTGACAGACCTCAGTTTTTCTGCTGCACCCAGGGATCTGTCGGCGATGGCGGATGTGGACATCGTATTTTTTGCACTACCCCACGGACAGGCCTTGCATCTCGCACCGCGCCTGCCGAATGGTGTAAAGGCGGTCGACCTTTCAGGAGATTTCCGGATCAACGATGCCGATGTATTCAAAGAGTTTTACGATCTAGAGCATGCAGGGGATTTGCAGCGACGCTTTGTTTACGGCCTGACAGAGACCAATCGCGATGCGATCAAGGATGCCGACTACATTGCGAACCCAGGTTGTTTCGCGACGGCCACGCTTCTGGCCCTCGCACCCGCTTTCAGAAGCGGCCTGCTATCCGGACGGGCGGTGGTGGATGCGAAGACGGGATCGTCAGGTACGGGTGCAAAGCCGGCAGCAAATACACATCACCCGCAGCGAAGCAATTCGTTCTATGCGTATAAACCTTTCCGACACCAACATTTGCCGGAGATCGAGCAGCACCTTCAAACGATCGCTCTCACTGAAAGTGAGATCGTGTTCATGACACATAGTCTGCCGGTCTCGCGCGGCATATTCGCATCCTGTTATCTAGAAACGACGGTTAACATAACCAACGAAGACCTCACCCAAATGTATCGAGAATTTTACAGCGATGCATTTTTTGTCCGGTTGGTCGACGGCTCGCCGGATATTAACTGGGTGAAAAACACGAATTTCTGCGACATAGCAGTTCAATCAAACGGAAAGCAGATCGCGGTGTTTTCTGCGATTGACAATCTCGTGAAAGGGGCTGCGGGTCAGGCAGTACAAAATATGAATCTGATGTTCGGGCTGGATGAAAGGACCGGCCTCGTATTTGCGGGCAGTAATCCATGACACGATTGGGTTAAACAGTTTGGTTTGAGAAAAGCTCGAATGAAATTTGGCGCGATAAAACAACTTGAAGACAGCCTGCAGGTTGACACATACAAGAAGATGCCGATCGCGGTCGAACGCGGCGAAGGAGTGTGGGTCTGGACTAGCGATGGCGAGAAATATCTGGACCTATACGGCGGCCATGCCGTCTGTGCGACAGGGCATTCGCATCCGCATGTAGTTAGGGCGATCCGGGAACAGGCGGAGAAAATGCTCTTTTATTCAAACCTCGCATATTCCGAGATCAGGGCTCAGGCTGCCGAAAAACTTCTCTCGTTGGCTCCATCCGGGCTTGACCGCGTGTTCTTTTGCAACTCCGGGACCGAGGCGAATGAAAACGCAATGCGAATGGCCCGAATGGCGACCGGACGAGGAAAGATCGTATCGTTCGAGGGCGGTTTTCATGGACGCACGGCCGATTCGATCTCGGCGACATTTCTGGGCAAATACCGCGAGATAGGAAAGCCAAACGTGCCCGAGCACATCTCAGCAATATTTGGTGATTTCGATAGCGTGCGTGCGGTTGCTGATGAACAAACTGCGGCGATAATTTTAGAACCGATCCAATCCATGGCAGGTGTTGTTGAAGCCAAGCCGGATTTCTTTATCGAGCTTCGCAAACTGTGCGACGAGCGTGGCATTGTCTTGATCTTTGATGAGGTTCAGACAGGAGTTGGCAGGACCGGAAATTGGTTCTTTTCGGGCAGCGGCAACGCGGGCGGTGTCGTACCGAACACTGTGACTCTCGCAAAATCGTTGGGTAGCGGCATACCTGTGGGGGCGTGCCTGGCCTCGGGGGCGGTCGCGAAGCCAATAAAGATTAACGATCTCGGCACCACGTTTGGCGGCGGTATGATCGCGATGGCAGCGATGGTCGCCACGCTGGAGGCGATCGAACAGGACGGGATGATAAGCAACGCGGCCATGATCGAAGGGCATGTTCGTGATGCTCTTTCCGCGGGCGATGGGATCGTCTCGATCCGGGGAAAAGGCTGTCTTCTGGGCATCGAGTTTGACGGGCCTTGTAACGAGGTGCATCAGCGTCTCCTTGATAACAATATCATCACCGGCACCTCTGGCGATCCGAATGTGCTGCGGTTACTTCCGCCTTTGTGCGTCACTGTCGATGAGATCAACACAATGGTTGAGGTGCTTGCAAATTGACGAACTTTCTAAAAACTTCTGACTTTTCGAGGGATCAGCTCGAAGAAATGATCGCGGCCGCTTTCCGGTTAAAGTCCAGCGAGATTGGAAGCAGGCCGCTTGCCGGCAGATCGGTCGCACTCGTATTTTTCAACCCGAGCCTGCGAACCCGTGCATCGATGCAGGTCGGGATATATGAGCTTGGCGGGAACGCGGTGATCCTTGAGCCGGGAGGAACATCCTGGACACTGGAACACCGGGAGGGTGTCGTGATGGACGGCGACAAAACGGAGCACCTTAAAGAGTTTGTTCGTGTGCTGGAGCGTTATGTCGCTGCCATAGGTGTCCGGACATTTGCTGCGTTAAAGGATTGGGAAACGGAGAGGACCGATCCCATCCTGAATGCTTTTGCGGAGTATGCGAACAAGCCGATCATCAACCTTGAATCGGCAATGCATCATCCTTGCCAGGCGATGGCTGACATGATGACCATCCGCGAGAAACTTGGCCCGGAACGAAAGAAGGTCCTGCTTACCTGGGCCTGGCATCCGAAGCCGCTCCCAATGGCAGTGCCGAATAGCTTTGCTTTGGCGGCGGCACAGTTCGGCCACGACCTGCGTATCGTACATCCGCAGGGCTACGATCTCGATGACGAACTTATAGTGAGCCTCAAAGGACAAGCCGCGGCGAATGGGGGCACCGTTGAATTTATAAACGATCCGGACGGAGCATTTGAAGATGTCGATGTCGTTTATGCGAAAAGCTGGGGCAGCAGGCAATCTTATGGTCGGGCCGAAGAGGATATCGAATTTCGATCCGGCTTGCGAAGTGCGTGGATCGTCGATCAGGCCAAAATGGCACATACTCGCGATGGAGTTTTCATGCACTGTTTGCCGGTTCGACGGAATGTGATCGTCACGGACAGCGTCATCGACTCTCCAAATTCAATCGTTATAGACCAAGCCGAAAACCGTTTGCATGTACAGAAGGCGATCTTGACGGAGTTGATCAAATGAACATCGACACACTCGATCTCCTGAGAGAGTCGCTTCCCTACATCCAGAAGTTTCAGGGCAAGACATTTGTCGTGAAATTCTCGGGAAAGGTGACCGAGGACAAGGACAACCTCGCTTCGCTGGCGCAGGAACTGGCGCTGCTGCACCAGGTCGGCATCCGGGTTTGCGTGATCCACGGCGGCGGCAAGCAATTGACCGAGCTTGCCGAAAAGCTCGGAGTGGTTCAAACGATAATAGGCGGACGCCGCGTGACGGACGACGACACGCTCGATCTTGCGACGATGATCTTTCGGGGGAAGATCAACACCGAGATCTTGGCCGCTTTGAGAAATCACGGCATCGACGCAGTCGGGCTGTCTGGAATTGACGGCGGAGTCATCAAAGCAATTCGGCGGCCGCCAAAGGACGTGGTCGTAAACACGCTGACGGGTACTACCGAACGGGTGGATTTTGGCCACGTCGGTGATGTTGTAGATGTTGATGCCCGGCTTATAAATCTATTGCTGGAGAATGGCTATTTGCCTGTGATCTCATCATTAGGTGCCGACGATAAGGGTAAGATTTTTAATATCAATGCCGACACGATAGCGTCTGAAATAGCCGCGGAGCTAAAAGCGGAAAAGCTTATTCTTCTGTCCGACGTAAACGGTATTTATTTCGACGATAAGGACGAGAGTACGAAAATAGCCCGTATGACCTCTGCCGAAGCATGCAAAATGATCGAGAACGGACAAGCGACCGGAGGGATGATCCCTAAGCTGCAGAATCTGGTCGGGCTGCTCGAGCGCGGAATTACTTCCGCGCACGTCATAAGCGGCAACACCAGAAACGCTCTCTTGTCAGAAGTCTTCACTGACCAGGGGACGGGTACTATGCTTGTAAGAGACTGAACTCTTCACAGAAAAAAGCCGCCTTCCATAAAGACAGCTTTTACATTTCTTACGTGGTGCTGAGGGCGGGACTCGAACCCGCACGGATTGCTCCACACGCCCCTCAAACGTGCGCGGCTACCAATTACGCCACCTCAGCTAGTATTTCAAAGATGCACCGTCCTACTGGGGAGGGTTGTCCTGAAGCGGTACGGCCATTGTATTCGAGTTAGCAGCCGCATTGCTATTGCCGTCCGGAGGGACAGTCTCTGCCGCCGGTTCACCCTGCGGTGGCTGTGCGGAAGCTGGCTGGGCCGTTTCCGTGGATTCGATCGTCTCCTCCGGATTGCTCGATAGCACCGACCGATCTCCGCTAAGTACCGGCAAAGAGATCATGAGGGCCGATAGCATAAAGACGATCGCGGCCCCGATGGTGAATTTTGCAAGAACCGATGCAGTTCCCCGGGGCGCAAATGCCGTGCTTGAAACATTACTGGTAAAAAGGGCTCCCGCGTCCGTCTTGCCGGGTTGCAGTAGCACCGATGCTATTAGCACGACGCAGGAAAGAAAGAAAAGTGTGTACAAAACGTAAAGCAAGGTATTTCTCCAATTGGTTTCGGCCGGGTGGCCGTTCGCCGACTGTTCGGCAGAGGCTCCGTACCTAGTTAAACTTTACTATCTTTGCAAAAACCTCGGCTTCGAGGCTTGCTCCGCCTACCAAGGCTCCGTCAATGTCCGGCTGTTCCATCAGGACGCGAATATTTTCGGGCTTGACTGAACCGCCGTAGAGTATTCGCATCGAATCTGCGACGGCCTTTCCATGGGTTGTCTCGACGTTCCGACGAATGTGCCCATGCATTTCTTGAGCCTGTTCGGGCGAAGCGGTTTTACCCGTTCCTATCGCCCAGACAGGCTCGTAAGCGACTATGATACGTTCCATATCGGAAACTGTCAATCCTGACAAACTTCCCTTTAACTGGCTTCCGACGACCGTTTTAGCATTTCCGGACTCCCTTTCGGCGAGCTGTTCACCGACACAAACTATCGCCGTCAAGCCCGCCTCGATCGCCGCTTTCACCTTTTGATTGGCAGACTCGTCGGTCTCGCCATAGAACTGCCGCCGCTCCGAATGGCCGATGATGACATGCGAGCACCCAGCATCTTTCAGCATTCCGGCGGTCACTTCTCCGGTATGCGCGCCGAACTCGTTTGTTGCCGCGCAATTTTGAGCCGCAAGGCCGATGTTTGAACCTTCCAGCCGGTCGGCGACGGTTTTAAGGGCCGTAAAGACAGGGGCTATCACCACATCGCAATGGTTTGCGTTCGCGACCATCGGCTTCAAAGACAAAGCGGTATCGACCGCCTCGCCCAGCAGCTTGAACATTTTCCAGTTTCCGGCAATTACAGGTTTTCTCATCAGTGCGTTCTCTTACTTGTCATCCAGGGCCGCCACGCCAGGCAATTCGTCCCCGGCCAGGAATTCGAGGGTAGCCCCGCCGCCGGTCGAAATGTGGCTGATCTTATCGGCAAGGCCGGCCTGGTTGATCGCGGCGACCGAATCTCCGCCGCCGACGATCGAGATCGCGCCTTTTTCCGTTGCGTCGGCGACCGCTTTGGCGATCGCGATGGTTCCCTCGTCAAAGGGTTTTTCTTCGAACATCCCCATCGGGCCGTTCCAAACAATAGTTTTCGCGCCGTCGAGGGCATTGGAGAAGATCGCCGCCGTTTCGGGGCCGATGTCCAAACCGACGAGGCCCGCGTTAGTGAATTCGATCTGGATGGCCTTTCGCGAGTTGATCGGGTCATAGGAATCGACCACCTGATGATCGGTCGGCAGCAGGAGTTCGACGCCGGCGGCCTTCGCTTTTTCTTCGATCTCGAGCGCGGTCGGCATCATGTTGTCCTCGACAAGCGATTTACCGACCGTGAATCCCTGCGCCTTGAAGAACGTATAGGCCATTGCCCCGCCTATCAAGAGTTTGTCCACCTTTCGCTCGATAAGAGACTCGATCACCGGTATTTTGTCGGAGACCTTTGCCCCGCCGAGGACGGCGACGAACGGCCTCGCTGGGTCATGGAGAGCTTTGCCTAGAAACTCGAGTTCCCTTTCCATCAATAAGCCCGCAACACAATCATCAACGTGATGGGTGATGCCCTCGGTCGATGCATGCGCCCTGTGCGCGGTGCCAAAGGCGTCGTTCACATAAACATCGCAAAGCTCCGCAAGCTGACGCGCAAATTCTTCGTCATTTTTCTCTTCACCCGCATGAAGTCGCAGGTTTTCAAGCAAAAGAACCTCACCCGACTTCAATTCGGACGTCCGTCGAACGACATCCGAACCTACACAATCGTCCGCAAAGAAAACCACATCGCCCTTGATCTCTGCCTTCCCGACGGCGGTCCCAACCTCGCCCCCGGACGCCGGGCCGTCCGAATTTCCCGAAGTATGCTGCAACTGCGGCAACCTTCGTAGATATTCATAGACAGGCTTTAACGAATATTTAGCAGGGTCGAATATCGACCCCTTTTCTTCTACTTTCTTCTTGTCCTTTATAGGACGCCCGAGATGCGAAGCCAGGATAACCCTTGCCCCTAGTTGGGCGGCGTATTCAATTGTCGGCAAGGCTCCGAGTATCCTGGTGTCGTCTTCAATGGCTCCATCTTTTATCGGCACATTGAAATCCACGCGTATGAATACTCGTTTCCCGGCTATGTCGACATCTTTGATAGTTTTCTTATTCATCTGTGTTTCCACGCACAAATTAGGCGAAGTCAGTTAAAATTATTATATCCGATGAAGAAGGCGGGCCGGAATCGAGGCAGCCAGTTTAGGCAGGACCGAAGGATTCTCCATCGCGATAAGGATTGACGGTTGAGTGGATGCGGGCGGTCGACCACAGAAAGTGGGGGTAAAAACAAAATGAGCGGCCAGATCAATCTAGCCGCTCCGTGAATCAATTTGGCTAAAACAAAACTTACTTGAGGCCGACCTGGGACTTCGTCATTATCTTGTCGTTTCTGAACGAAATGATAACGGAAGAGAATTTTTCACCGGACCATTTATAGACGGCAAACGTCGAGCCACCTCCGGACGTTGTGCTGATCTCTTCGCCCGGCCCACCGAGGATCCGCTCTACTTCCCGCTTGTCCATATTTATCTTCAACTGGTTATACTTCGCCATTGTCAAGCTGGATGTCGATGTCGTGTCGGGCGATCGCTCTGGGACAGTACTCGTGTTTGACGTGGTCGGGCTCGATGCAGGCGGTGGATCTTGTTCGGAAGACATCTCCCGCAGCCGCTGACACGAACAGCCAAGCACCACCAGCAACAAGAAAATAAGGACAAGATTAAGTGAATTTTTCATAGGCTGGGAACGACATCGTCAAAAATAACCTGGTTCTCAAAAGGCGCCTAAGGATAACATCAAATCGTTTTTCGTGCGAAGCCGTTAAACACGCATGAATAGCGCCCGTCCATTGGTGATGCGATACTTAGCAATTCTCCAGAACAACACAAAAATGGAATCGACCCTCCGCACCCAGTTTCCCCTGTTCCCGTAGCCTATCCAGATTTCACATTCCTTTTTCCCCGATGTACTTGACGAGGTCGCGGACGCGGCACGAGTAACCCCATTCGTTGTCGTACCAGGCTAGTACTTTGATCGCGGTCCCGCCGATCACTTTGGTGTTTTCGGCATCGACGATCGAGGAGTTCGGATTTCCACGAAAATCGATCGAGACCAGCGGCTCTTCAGAAAAAGCAAGAATTCCCTTCAACTCTTCGTTTGCGGCATTTTTCAGGGTGAGATTGACCTCTTCGGTGGATGTTTCTTTTTCCACGTTCATCACTACGTCAACGAGCGAGACATTGGGCGTGGGAACGCGGACTGAAATGCCGTCAAACTTTCCCTTGAGCTCTGGAATGACCAATGCAACCGCCTTCGCTGCCCCGGTAGAGGTCGGTATCATCGACAGCGCGGCGGCACGAGCTCGACGCAGGTCTTTGTGGGGCAGGTCAAGCAGCTGCTGGTCGTTCGTGTAACTATGGATCGTGTTCATCAAAGCATTCTTAATACCGAACTTCTCATGGATGACCTTTGCGACGGGTGCCAGGCAGTTCGTCGTGCACGAAGCATTCGAGATGATGTGGTGGTTTGCAGGATCGTACATATCCTCATTCACGCCAAGAACGATGGTCACATCCTCGCCCTTGGCCGGAGCGGAGATGATTACCTTCTTCACCGATCCGCGAATGTGCTTCCCCGCGTCCTCCGCTTTCGTAAAGCGGCCGGTTGCTTCGATTACGACCTCTGCCCCGACCGAGTCCCAATCGATGAGCGCCGGGTCTTTTTCCGAGAAAACCTTGAACGAATCGCCGTCGACGGTGATCGTGTCGCCCGATGCCGATATGTCATTCTCGAGATTTCCCATCACGGAATCATATTTCAGCAGATGGGCGAGTGTCTTTGTGTCCGTCAGGTCATTGACCGCGACGAAATCGATATCGTTGCTGCCGAGGCAGGTACGAAGCACATTTCTTCCGATGCGTCCGAACCCGTTAATTCCCACTTTGATAGCCATTTGTTAAACTCTCCGTGAAAAAAAATTGTAAAACTTTAAAGACTCAACGATAGCTTAATTCGAAGGCAACATCAATTCGGGTGCGTCAGGCCGAACCACTTGGTTCTGCTGCTCGACATTGCAATCATTTAGTTGAAACAATAGGAATTTACAGGACGTACTATCCGTTTGAGTTATTTAGCGGTTCTCGAAAATTGCACGTAAAAATCGGAGTGATCGAATCAATGTTCAGCAACAGTCGATACCTGAGAGGGATTTTTTTTGCGATCGCAGGATTCACGGTTCTTGCGGCCATTCCGGCTCATGCGCAGCCTAAAGCCGGGACCAAGGTCTCGTTCGAACCTGCGTCGAACCAGGCGTCGGTGTCGGAGAAATCAGAGAGTGGAAGCAGCTCCGGCATCATGGTAACCCGTGTCGGTGTACAGGCTGCGTCGCCCGTCCCGATCACGATGGACGATGCTATCCGAAAGGCGCTGACGAACAATAACAGCATCGAGATCGCCCGAGACGATGTGCGATTTCAGGAGACACAGATACGTTCGTTGCTGGGTTTCTACGAGCCATCGTTTAATATTACGCCTACCCTTAGCCGGAACAGCACGACTGGCTCCTCTGCAACGTATGATTTCAACGTCAACTCGAATATGACGAACTTCATTCGACCGGGCGGCGGAAATTATCAGGTGTTTTTTAACAACACAAGGACCGAGAATGCATTTGCACAGGCCCAGGTTACGTCCGGATCGATCAGTGGGGGTGGAACAAGCGCGATTTATTCGTCCAGCCATGGGATAAGGTTTAATCAGCCGCTTCTTCGAAATTTTTCGATCGACAATAACCGCCGAAGCATTAGGATCGCACGGCGCCAGCTAGAGCAAAGCGATGCAGATTTCCGCCGGCAGACGATCGATGTTATATCGCAGGTGCAGCGGACCTACTGGGATCTGGTCTTCGCGCTGCGCGATCAACAGAACCGTCTCGCGAACCTGACACTTTCACAAGAGAACCTTCGGCAGGTCGAGGCCCGCATTGATGCGGGTGCCGCGGCACCGCTTGCCCGTGCTGAAGTTGCGACGGAGTTGGCCAATCGCGAAATTGAAGTTCTGGTCGCCACCCAACAGGTCTCGATCACCGAAAATCAATTGAAGCAGCTGATCCTTAAAGACCCGGCTGCCGCCGAATGGACGCAGACTTATGTACCGGTCGATAGTCCGGTATTCAGCACGGATCCGTTGAACATGGACAATGCGATCAACGACGCCATGGATAACCGGTTCGAGCTTCGCCGGCTTAAACTTGCACGGGATATCAACCAGATCGATATAGATTATTTCAGGAATCAGACCCGGCCACAGATCGATCTCAACACGACGCTGTCATTTAACGGGCTCTCCCGCGGTTCCGTCTCGACCGACCCGTTTACAGTGCCTCTGATCGGGTCCGACGCCGCTTCGATCAATACCAACGCGTCCGCCTTTTTGCTTGCTCAGATCCGTCGGTTTCACACGGGCCCAAATGACACGATAGTAGTGCCAAACGTTACCATTCCCGGCACGCCCTCTTTCTTTTCGGGCGGCTTCGAACGGTCGCTCGTGAACACGTTCAGGTCTGATGCTCCTAATTTTTCGATCGGCGTGACCATTTCGTTCCCTTTCCGCAGCAAAACTGCAAAAGCAAACCTTGCCGGAGCACGCATACTTCAGAACCAGATAGATACACAGATGCGCTCACAAGAGCAGGCCGTGATCGTTGAGGTGAGGAATGCTGTGCAGGCTGTCGAAACCGCGAGACAGCGAGTTCTGGCATCGCGGCGAGCCCGCGAGAACGCGGAAATACAGCTAGAAGGCGAAAAGCGGCTTTACGACTCAGGCCGTTCAACCACCTTCCTTTTGTTCCAACGCGAAAACGCTCTCGCATCAGCACGAAACGCCGAGATAAGGGCGGAAACGGACTACAACAAAGCGGTCTCGGACCTTCAAAGGGTCACGTCGACAACGTTCGAGAGGAACAATATCGTTGTCGAATCGCCGAACAACGGCCAGTAAAAATCAACGAGCTTTCATGCCGCCGGCGCGCGCCTCGATACTTACGAGGCCGCGCCGCTTTTCGTTTTTGCGGGTGTCTGCGACAATCGGATGCGTGAAAGTGTCGGCCGTTATCATCGCCAAGAACGAAGAGCACAATATCGAGCGCGCACTAAAAAGTGTCGCCTGGGCGGACGAAAGGGTTGTTGTTGATGCGGAAAGCACAGACAGGACCCGCGAGATCGCCGCGTCATGTGGAGCGAGAGTGATCGTACGAAGATGGGAGGGTTTCGCGGAGCAGAAGAAGTTTGCGACGGCGGCAGCAGCAAACGATTGGGTGTTTAGCCTGGACGCTGATGAGGAAGTGTCGTTAGAACTACAGGCTGAGATTACCAAGATCGCGTCTAACGGTCCCGACGCCAACGCCTATTTGATTCCTCGTCTTTCAATTTATATGGGCCGCGAAATACGCCATAGCGGATGGTATCCGGACAAGCAGCTCCGCTTTTTCGACCGGCAGAAAGGGCAATGGAATGATCGGTTGGTCCATGAATCTGTGAAGATGCAGCCGGGCTGCCGAATAGGTGAACTCAAATCGGACATACGCCATTTCAGTATTGCGAACGCAGCCTATCATCATCGTCTGATCGGTGAAAGGTATGCCCCTTTGGGCGCGAAGCAAATGTTCGATGACGGCCGGAGAACATCCGCGCTCAATCTCGCTTTCGCCGGCCCAACCGCGTTTGTGCGAACCTTCTTTTTCAAGCTCGGGTTCCTGGATGGTTTACCGGGATTCGCTATTGCCAGTTTTGCCGCTCACCACGCATTCCTCAAGCACCTTTTGCTATGGGAGATGCAGAACCACGGAGTTCACGAAAAGAAGGGGTCGTGACAACCTACGGAACGGGCCTAACATCATATCTTCCTGATAAGACCGAATTGCGGTATATTGAAGTTGCGGTTGCATGCCTTTGTGCATCCGCCGGGCCGAGAAAATGAAGAAATTTCTACCTTTACTAATCATGTCCCTCGCTGCGGCCTCGACTTTCGGTCAGAAAGGCGTTGATACACAAACGCAGAAGATCAAGGACGACGCTGCGAAGTCCACGTCAAGAAACAACGACGTGACTCGCTCGTTCGATTGGGGTAAAGGAAAAACCCAGGTTCGGGACCGTTTGCCAAACCCGTATCGCCTTAATTCCCGTCGAGATGTTCTTTTGGAGACCATTGTCTCCGTCCTAAGGGAGCAGAAGATGCAGGTCGACGAAACTTCTTCTCGAATGTCTGACGGCATCGTTATCACCCAGCCGTACATATTTGCTCGAGGGACCGTCATCGCGCAAAGCGAGTTGAAACGATACGGGGTGATGGAATACGGGAATAATGCATGGTCGCGCGGCCGGTACACCCTGACGATCGAGGTTCAGTCGATCGACGGGATCCAAAACAACGTCACGGTGAATGCACGGATCGAAGGGCTCGCGGGCACTGGCCTAACGTCCGAGTGGGCAACCCTGCGAAGCTCCGGGCTCGCGGAAGAAGAATTTCTTGTAAAGCTCGTTGAGGCGGTGACGGGCGTTTCTCTTGATCCGCAGAATACGGACAATTGAACCCTTGTATATCAAGCTCCAGGTAATGGTGATCTCAAAGCTTCCCAAATCAAGCTTCCTCGTGTTCTTAGGATCGATCGCGTTTGCGATGGTCGTGGCGGTTGTGCCTAGCTCCGCTCAAGTAGCCCCGGACGAGGTGCTTCGCCCGGCCCGTGATGCACGTGACCAACCACGGACTCTCCGTGATTTCGTTGCGAGACAGAGATCGGAAAAGGCCCGGCGTGATCACGAGGAACTGCTCAAGCGCGGTGACGAGGCAGTGGCTCTCGCAGAAGAGCTCGAGACGGCATTTATGCGAGACAATCGCTTGTCTCCCAATGAGATCGCAAAGCTTGAAACGCTCGAAAAGCTGATCTCGCGCATCCGTAAGGGGCTCGGCGGCGAAGGGGACGGTGATGGCCTTTCTGAAGATATTGTTGAAAAACGCCAGCCGCTAACCGTAGAAAATGCAGTGGTAGACCTGAAGGACCTGACGATAAAATTGGTCGATGAAATGAAAAAGACGTCTCGATTTACCGTCTCCGTGATCGCGATCCAGAGTTCAAATTCGGTCCTTCAGATCGTAAAATTCCTCAGACTTCGTAAATAATGAAGCGTTTCCGCGTCGCATCCCTTTTTTTCCTCTCAATCGTTGCATTTTCGAATTCTGCCCATTCCCAGTCGGACGAAGACGTTCTCACCGTAGATTCAAGTACGGTCCTGATCAACGCAAGCATCTTCGACCGCGAAGGCCGTTTTGTGTCCGGCCTTAGGCGGGATCAATTCAGCGTTTTTGAAGACGGTGTACAGCAGGAGATCAGCTTTTTTTCCACCCCTGAAACGCCTTTCGCTGCCGTGATCCTTATTGATTCGTCAGGGAGCATGGAAACCAGGATCAGCATGGCCCGGGCAGCGGCGATCAATTTCCTTGACGGCCTGCGAGAAGACGATCACGTCGCCATTTATCGCTTCGCATCCAAGGTTGAACTTGTGCAGGATTTTTCTACCAGCCGGGATATTGGCGAGGCGATATTCGATATCCGGGCAGACGGCATGACCGCGTTGAACGACTCGATATTCCTAGCGGCGAAACAACTTGGGCCGCGGCCGGAGAAAAGACGTGCGATCATCGTACTGTCGGACGGTGAAGACACGGCGAGCGGCCGTTCCTCGGATCGCGCTCTTAGGGCTGCGATGGACGTCGGTGCAACGATCTATACGATCGATATGTCGTCGATGGATTCGGGCAGCCGCCGAAGGATACAAAACCAGGCCGTTCTCAGAAATTTCGCTGAAAGATCTGGCGGGAAATTTGTTTCAACCCCGGCGGGTGTCGCCCTCCGACAAGCGTTCCGCGGCATTCTGGACGAACTTCGCCTCCAATACACCCTCGCCTACGAACCCATCCAGATAAACAGGGATGGCAAGTGGCGCACAATAGAAGTGCGTATCGCCAGGCCTAACCTGACAATTCGCACCCGAAAGGGCTATACGCCGCCCAAATAGCCGCCGGCAATTCTGTCTGCCGTTTAATTACTCATCATCGGCCAGGACAAATGTCAGGATCATCGTTACCCGAAATTCGGTGACGTGTCCGTCAAGGATCTCGACCTTGTGATCTTTTATCCAGGCCCCGCGAATGTTACTGATGGTCTTTGCCGCACGGCTGATCCCCGAACGAATGGCTTCGTCAAAGCTCTCTGACGACGAGGATGTTATCTCGATATTTTTTGCAACTGACATATTATGTTCCTCCCGTTAGTACGTCACCTTCCGAACGTTCGACCCTATTTCTGCCTTTATCGTCGAACCTGTCGAACGCAAGCTCGATCAATCTATCCAGCACCTCGGGAAACGGCTTCCCGCTCCCTGCCCACATTTTCGGATATCCTGAAGCATCGGTCAGGCCGGGCATCGTGTTTATTTCATTAACCAAAAGGGCGCCGTTGTCATGCCGAAGAAAAAAATCGACACGAGCAAGTCCTGATCCATCGATCGCTTTGAAAGCAGAGATCGACATTTGTCGGATCTTGTTCGAGAGTTCCTCGGAAACCAGGGCGGGAACGACAAATTCGTTATTTCCCGTTCCGGCGTATTTTTCATCATAATCAAGAAATGCTTTTGAGCTGTCCTTGATCACATATTCGCCCGGCAGGCTCGCCTCGGGATCGTCGTTACCCAATACCCCGCATTCAATCTCGCGGGCTGAAAGCCCTTCTTCGACGATGATCCGCCGGTCGAAATCAGCTGCAAGATCGATCGCCTTCGCGAGAGAGCCAGCATCTGTGGCTTTCGAGACACCGACAGAAGATCCCAGATTCGCCGGCTTCACGAAACAAGGAAAGCCGATCTTGCTAGCTATTCGCTTTAGCAGCGCTTCCCGCTGACTTTCCCACTCACTGCGAAGAAACCATAAATACCGGCAAACTGGCAGGCCGGCGTGTTCAAACAACGACCTCATGACCACCTTGTCCATTCCGCATGCCGAAGCAAGTACCCCGCAGCCTACGTATGGCAGCCGCGAGATCTCGATCATTCCCTGTACCGTTCCGTCCTCGCCGAAAGGGCCATGAAGTACAGGGAAAACCACCGAATTTCTTGTGTCGTCAAAGGCTCGGTCGGTCACAAGGATCTCGGAAGCTATCGACTCAAGCTTTTCAAGGCCTTCTGGGAGAGAGGCCCGGGCCGCGTCGTTTAAGAATTTTGCGGAATCTGCAGGGCGGAGCCGCCCGCCGTCGGTTGAGATCGCGATCGGGACGATCTCATACTTCGCCGGATCCATCGCGGCGACGACATTCGACGCCGAGCGAATGGATATCTCATGTTCGCCGGATCGCCCGCCAAAAAGTAGAAAAACACGGATCTTCATAAACAAGATCTTTCAGGCGGAAGCCGACTAAAGGATCGTTTTACCAAGTGCGGACAGAATAAGTTCACAGGCCAATTCGACGGTAATATTGCTTTGGTCGATCATCGGGTTTACTTCGACGATCTCGAGCGAACGCATGCCGCCGTGCTCCGCGATGGCCTCGAGAGCAAGGTGAGCTTCGCGGTATGTTGCACCGCCTCGAACGAGGGTGCCCGAACCGGGTGCAAATCTCGGATCGATCATATCGACGTCAAAGGTCACAGCAAAACCGCCGGGAGCTGCCGACGCTATGTCCAGCGCGTCTTTGACACAGGCGAGCATACCTCGCCGGTCAATGTCGCTCATCGTAAAGAACTGGTCCGTTAACCCCCAAGAACGGATGTTTTCCTTTTCACCGTTATCCACGTCTCGAGCACCGATATGGGCGAGGAATCGACTATCGATCTTAGGCGAAAATCCGCCGATCCCAACGAGTCGTTCGTCCCCGTGCCCAAGAAGCGCGGCGAGCGGCATACCGTGTAAATTTCCTGACGCTGATGTTTGCGGGGTGTTTATATCGGCATGTGCATCAAACCAGATCAATCCAAATGGCTTGGCTTCCTTTCTAAAGTACGATGCAATGCCAGAAACGGATCCGATCGCGATGGAATGGTCGCCGCCCAATATTATCGGGATCATGCCATCGCTGAGGGCATTTTCCACTGCAAATGAGATATTCTCGCAGGAGGCCGCCGTTTCATTCAGATATTTCGGATTCTGGCCGGGTTCTGCCGTGCCCGAAGGCCGCTCGATCGCCACATCTCCGAAATCTTCTGCAGCGTAGCCCAGGTCGCGGATCATTTCGACCAGCCTTTTCCCTCGAATTGACGAGAGCCGCATCGCCTCGACGCCTAACTCGCTTCCCGGCGTGCCCGCAGCAAAACCGAGAGGAGCTCCGATAATTCTAATTTGTTTTCCGCTCCCGGGTGTGTTCATAAACTGCTGGTCAGCTTTCTCCAAAACCGCTTTCAAACAAAGCAGTTACGGCGCCATACGCCTCTGTTTCGTCTTCGCCGTCCACAACAAGTTTCAGCATCGTGTTGATCGAGGCCGAGAGCGTCAAAAGACTCAGCATCGACCTTGCGTCCGCCTCGGCCCGGCCGTCCGACCGCTCAAGTTTGATCCGGCTTTTGAACGTAGATGCCAGCCTCACCAATTGACCGGCGGCACGGGCGTGCAATCCCAAAAAATTGACCACCCTGACCTCTCCCTCGACCATTTTCTATTTGGCCTTTGCAGGTTCAAGGAGGGCACCGGTGCGGTAGATCGATTGTTTACCCTGTTCCTCGACCTCTTGCGCAAGCTCGCTCAGTGTTGTGTCTTTTGAGTGGGTTGCGAATTTGACGATCATCGGAAGATTGACGCCCGTGACGATCTCAACAACGCCGTCTGCCAGGAACATCGCAGAAATATTAGTCGGTGTGCCGCCGAACATATCCGTCATCAAAAGGACCCCGGCACCTTGCGACACGCTCTTGATAGCTCGGTCAACGGCGGCCTTGGCCGCTTCAACATCGTCGTGCCACCCGATAGACACGGCCGCAACGTTATCCAGATCGCCTATCACCGTCTCCGCCGCAACGAGAAGCTCGTTCGCGAGCTGTCCGTGAGATACTATTACTGCTCCTATCTTTCCGTTATCCATTTAGAGATCGCTGTAATTACCCTTCTATTTTTGCATATCGCGATGGACAACTGAAACGGCATATCCACCTTTTCTAACACTCTCTTTCAGAGAATTTGCAACCATCACCGATCGGTGTTTTCCGCCCGTACATCCAACGCCGATCGTCAGGTAAGACTTGCCTTCTTTCTGATAGAACGGCAGTAGATACTCAACAAGGTCGACAAATCGCTTCACGGTCTCGTTAACGTCATCGTGGTTGGTCAGGTACTCGATGATCTTGGGATTCTCGCCATTTAGGTCTCGAAGGCTTGCTACAAAATAAGGATTTGGCAGGTGCCGAACGTCGAAGAGCAGGTCGACGTCCCGCGGGTTTCCATACTTATGTCCAAAGCTGACGATCTGGATCTGCAGTCCGGTCACGTCCTTCGAATCGCCGAAGGTCGTCAGCAACAGGCGTCGAAGAGTATGGACCGTATGTTCCGAGGTGTCGACGATTTGATCGGCCGCTGCCCTGATCTCCTTCATCGCCCTCCTTTCCGAACGGATCGCCGGCAATAGCCCACGCCCATGGTCCGCCGGGTGTGGCCGACGGGTTTCGGAAAAGCGGCGACGCAGGACATCGTCCGACGCTTCAAAGAACAATACGTAGGGCTTTAGCCTTTTCCGCGAGAGTTTCAGGAGCTCATTTGGAAACTGCGACAGGAATTGCCGTTCGCGGATGTTGATGACGAGCGCGGCCTTTTCGATCGCAGACTCCTCGTCTTTGTTTGGCGCCAGCAGCCGCGCAAAGGTTGAGAGCATTGTCAGCGGGAGGTTGTCAACACAAAAATAACCGAGATCTTCAAACGCATTGGTCGCCGAACTCATCCCGGAACCGCTCAGGCCCGTAATGATCACGAATCTCAGAGGTTTCGCAGCGGGGTTTGTTTTTTCTGCCATCTTGAGATATCAGGGGCGGGCCTTGTATGGATTCCCGGCTGCCAACATTTCTTTGTGTCGGGCTATCATCCTCGAAGCAGCTTCTTGACATCGTGAATCGCCAGCCGACCTGACAATTACTTCTATAAGTACGGGTGTCGGGAATCGCTGGCCGGCAGCAAGCCGGACAAGCGGGACGTCAATGCCCAGAAGATCGATATTTGATGGCTTGGCAAAAAGCTCGCCATCCGCCTCGACCTCGCATCCGAGCTCGACACAGATGTCGATCCTCGATTCATCCGCAACTGCGTGCTCTCCAAACAATCGTGAGATCTCGATCAGACCCACTCCGCGTACATACATAGTTCCTCGGGTCAATTCCGGCGCCTTGCCGACAATATGGCCCGTCTCGCCGTGAAGTTCGACCGAGTCATCTGCGATCAGGTGGTGTCCACGGTCAATAAGGTCAAGAGCAAGTTCGGATTTGCCCACACCTGATCTGCCTAGAAAAAGGACGCCGCGGCCCAAAACCTGCATCAGTACTCCGTGCACGATCCGGGGGTTTTCATTCAGGTGTTCCGACATTTTCGTTAGGACGAGAGCCCTCCTAAAACTCAAGGCTCAATTAGCCCATAGTTGCCGTCGGACCGTTTGTAGATCACAGAGATTCGTTGGTGTTCAGCATTTCGGAATACCAGGAAATTCTCTTCCCGGTCTTCGAGCAACATTGTCGCCTCATCAACCGTAACCGGTTTTACCTCGTACCCGTTTACATTAACGATCCTTGCTCCTAACGGTGCCGGCTCGACCTCCGACTCCTTTTGCACGATCGAACTTGCCCGCCGGGCCCGGTGGGACTTGTCGATGACTTTCTTCTTGGTCTTAAGCGCTTGTTTTTCGATCTTTCCGACAGCTTGCGACACCGAAAGATACATGTCTGATGACGATGCCGTAGCGGTCAGCACCTCGTTCCGCCAATTCACGATGACCTCGCACCGATGACGTCCGCGTTCCACCTCCATGATCACGTGAGCCTTTGTGGCCTTGCCGTCAAAGACGTGGGCGATCTTGCCAAAGTGTTCTTCGGTTTGGGTTTTAAGAGCCGGAGTGACCTCGATATGTCTTCCCGAGTATTCAAATATCATATGTTTCCCCTAGATAAGTCCCCTATGGTGGATCAATTCACCAAGCCGGTGAATACAGTGTTTGGTCAAATAACCGTCTTTCGCTCACGCGACCCTGCGATGTTCATTTGGTCACGGTATTTTGCGACGGTACGCCGTGACAGCTTTACACCTTCCTTGCCGAGTATCCTTGCGATCTGTTCATCGGTCAGCGGCGATTTTGAGTCTTCCTCTTCTACAAGCTTCTTTATCCGAAGCTTCAAAATACGGGTCGACACTTCTTCGCCATCCTCGTTCATCATCCCTTCGCTGAAGAAACGCCGAAGCTCGATAACGCCCTGCGGGGTATGAGCGTATTTTCGATTTACAACACGCGATATTGTCGACAAGTGCATGCCGATGTCTTCGGCCACATCTTTCAACATCATCGGTTTTATATACTCAACGCCCTTGTCGAGAAACTCCGTCTGGCGCTCCACAATACATTGTACGACGCGATATATCGTTTGCCGGCGATGTTCAATGTTACGAAGCAGATCAACGGCGGAACGCATTCGTTCGCGGATGAAATCCTTTGTTTCCTTTGAGGCGTCATTCTGGCCAAGGATCTGGTTATAGCTAGGGCTTATCCGCAGTCGAGGGCTTCCGTCGTCGGTAAAATAGATAACGTATTCTTCATCGATCTTCTCGATATAAACCTCGGGCGCGACGAATATCGCCTCATCGTGGGCATATTTACGTCCCGGAAACGGGTCGAGCTGGCGGATCTTTTCGATCTCATCGTTCAGCGTGTGAACATCTAGGCCCGTTTCTTTCGCAAGATGATTCAGGCGGTGAGGCTGGAGATCTTCGAAGTGGTCACGTACTAGGGTGGCCGCCAATGATTCGCCTTCGTCGATCGCTTCAAGCTGTGCGATAAGGCACTCTTTCACGTCGCCTGTACCGCAGCCCACCGGATCAAGATTCATCACGACATTCTGGGCCGACATAGCCGTTTCGATCGAACAAGAGAGCATTTCGGCAACGTCTTCCAGCGTCAGCGTCAGCCTGCCGTCATCATCCAGATTGCCGATGATGAAGATTGCTGCATGTTCAACTGTCTCGCTAATATCCTGAAGATTCAGCTGCCATTCAAGATGCTCAGAAAGCGAAGGCGAATGGGAAAGAAATTGCTCGAAGCTCGGAGCATCATCCTTATGTTCAAATTCCTGCGTCCTGTAGCCGGGATCAAGATAGTCTTGAAACTCGCGCCCATAATCTATTTCCTCAAACGAGTCTGACGTATCCCCTGAAGGTTCGTCCGTGCTTCCAGTCTCAGATAAAGTTTCCGTGGCCCTTTCGAATGCAGCGTCGTCCGAAGTCTCGCTCGGTGCCTGAGCAGCGTCGCTTGCCGAATAGTTAGTAGCTTCGTGATCAAGCCCGTTCTCGAACGATTCCGTCGCACCGTTGGCGTTTTGATCCAGAATGTTGTCGGAGATCTCTTGAACTTCCTCACCCGGCTGCACCTCATCGAGGATCGGGTTGGCCATCAACTCCTGCTCGATCAGCTCCGACAATTCAAGCGAATTCATCTGGAGCATCTCGATCCTCTGACGCAATTGCGGCGTCAGGATCATTTTTTGCTGGAGACTGGTGGTTAGCCTTAGTGATGACATTGCCGGCTTCGGATCTCGTCCATCCTGGTTCTTAACGGACTCCGGGAGTTACTTAATTATACGAAGTTTTCGGACTAAATGGAAAACACATGCCGTTCACGAGTCGCGGGCCCGCGACGGCCCTAAAGTATTGTTTGGGATAGGTTCGAACGACGCTCAGTCCACCGCCATAAAAATTAATTCACCGAAACGATGGCGGGTGTGCTCAACAGGAGAGAACGGAGGGTGGATCATCAATCGTGTGTGATGGCTTGTGCTAAAGGCTGAACCGTTCGCCGAGATACAGCCGTCTCACGTCGACATCTTGAACCAATTCCGCCGGAAGGCCGGACTTCAGGATGCGGCCTTCGGTCATTATGTATGCACGGTCTGTGATCGACAGGGTTTCGCGGACGTTGTGGTCCGTTATGAAGATGCCGATTCCCTGCTGTTTAAGATAAAGGATGATCTCGCGGATATCGTCGATCGCAAGGGGGTCAATGCCCGCAAAAGGTTCATCGAGCAATATAAATTTTGGGCCGGTCGCTAGACATCGGGCGATCTCAACACGCCTTCTTTCACCGCCCGAGAGTGCATCGCCGCGAGTACGGCGAACGTGCTCGACGCCAAATTCAGACAACAATTCATCCAGCCGCTGGAACCGCTCAGCCCGGGAAAGCTTCATCGTTTCCAGCACAGCGAGGATATTTTGTTCTGCGGTCATTTTCCTAAAAATTGACGGTTCCTGCGGAAGGTAACCAAGCCCGAGCCGTGCCCTTAAGTACATAGGCAATCCGGTAACATCGCGGCCGTCGATGTGGATCGAACCGGTCTCGGGCGTTTCAAGGCCAACCAGCATATAGAAACTGGTCGTTTTCCCGGCACCGTTCGCGCCGAGCAGCCCTACGATCTCGCCCTCGTTGACCCGAAAACTTACATCGTCAACTACTCGCCGTTTTCCGTAGGTTTTGCGCAAGTGTTCGGCCGAAACCGATCCCGCAGCGGCGGGATGGTGCCCGTTTTCCGGAGTCGAGGCCTCGATCTCTGTTTCTTCTAAAGCAATCGTCGGATTCACTGATTCTTGACTTTGTAAACCGAACGGGTCCGGCCGGAAGCAGTGCGAGTGGACGGATTTGTCCCGCTGAAGCGGTCCTCCCTGAAATTCAATACGAACTCAGCTGCCTGAGAGCGGCCCTGCTCGCGGTCGTCGATGGTTGCCGGCGCGCCACGGAGGAACAATGTTTCCGCCGTGTTGTCATATCGTGCAAAATCGGCGGACACACGCCGCGTCGGTTGAACGATCACCACGTTTCGTTCGACCTCGGTAGTGGTCGGATCGTTTTTCTCCGATAACGAGATCCGCGCAATATCGCCCGTTACCCGGTCTTTTCCCTGACGGATATCGACCGAATTCTCATAGCGGATCGTGCGTTGATTGCGATCGTAAAACATCTTCTGAGCGGAGGCGAAAACCGGCTGGTTCGAAACCCCGCTGCCGTCCGTTCGCTTTACTTCATACAACAGGCTCTGGACGTTCTCTTCGGCAGAGAAATGGCCCCTGCGGTCATCTATGGTCATCCGTTCGCCGCGTACGTAATTCCGGTCCTGCCACCCGCGGGCATTCCCATTATAGTAAGCCACATCGGCTCGATGGTCGAATTGGGCTGTCTGTGACGTAACGTATATAGGCTTATCCGAATTCCCAAAAGGGGTCGCACCTCGCGCTGTTGATGTCTTGTAATAGGTGGTTGAGACGCCGCCGCGAAGGTCCGACCGCTGGTTCGCCATGTCCCAATCGATCTCCTGCGCCTTTGCCCTGGCCTTGTCGTCCCAAACATTAGGGTCTGCTTCTCGAAGCCTGACTAGCTGATTGCCCGGCGTATATATGATCTTTCCGGCGGACGCATTTCTTTCAAGTTCGTTAAAGCGGGCATTTCCGACAGCTTCTAGTGTTTCGATATCCCGTGTTTTCTCGCTGAAATGGGCGTAAAGTTTTTCGGAAGTGATGTTTTGGGTGCCCCGTCCAGATGACTTTTGGGTCGGCACCCTTACGGTCTTGGAATTAGTGGCAGCTACGCAAAGCTTCGGATCGTTGCCGGTCGCGAAAAAGTCGCAGTCAAAGCTTGGCGCATAAACTGTCGTGTTATAAGCGTTCAGTGATGAATTAAGCGGCCTGACCGCCAGTTCGGCATTTCCATTTGCAAGGACATGACTGATGTCCGAGCCCGACGAATTGAAACGCGTAGTGACGCTGTCAGCCGTCAGCACCTTGTTCGATGCCTCGGCGCCATTGTTCACCGCGTCCATCGCGACGTTCGTACGCCCGCTGGTTACCACGTTGTTCAATGCTCCGTTCACGAATTTTAGGTCGATGGCTTTCGGCGCCGAAAGACTGAGTTTCGTATATTCCGAGGGCTTCGAGGGGACGAGGGTGGCCTTTCCGTTGCCAAGAACATTTGCGGTCTCAAGCATCCGACCGCCATCAAAGATCGCGACTATTCGGTTGCCGGCGATGTTGGTAGTTCGCTCGGATGTTGCCTGTATGATCTCGGCATTTTGCGTAATCTCGGCACGCTTCACGCTTTTATCCTCGGCAAGCAATGCGTGAATGGACTCTCCCTTGATTGTCGTCGGAAACTGCACTATCTGGGATCCGCCGGCAAGATCTGCAACTCCCGCCTGCTGCCGGTAGACGGCTGTTTCCGATCGAATATCGGTCGGCCTATCGCCATCGACGGTGACAATGTGCACCGCCCCTCTGAGATCGAACCGGTCCTCGCCCTTTTGGTACAAAGCGTAGTTCGACTTGATGCGCGTGGGTTGACCGTTCGAGGTCGACGTGAGGATATCGACGTTATCAAAGAGCTCAAATCTGCTGACTGCTCGGGCACCATCCCGGCCTTGTTCGAAGTCAACAATTGCTCGCGCAGCCGAAAGCGTCCACGAACTTCGGGTAGAATTTGATGTGTTCTCTATCCTGACCTGTCCGGCCAGCTCGACGCGGTCAGCCGCCTGAAAATATTCTGCATTCCCGGCGGCTAGCGTTGTCATTTCGGATCCATCACTACCAATGCTCTCGATGTGTACGTCGCGGAAGAGTTGGATCACCTTCTCGCGTGTCCGGACATTCGCTCCGATAGATCTGCCCCTAATATTCAGCCGGCTGAATTCTACGGCCTCCTCAGCCAACGCGGTTTCCGAATTGTTATCGTATGTCAGTTGTTGGGTCGCGACCTTAAGCCCATCGCGTGTCTCGATATTGACGTCTCCCGCAAAATAAGCCGTGAAGAACTTGTCTTCCGCAGGCACGTAGATCGCTTTTTGGGCGCTTATGCGTTCAGAACCTTCGGTATCCTGGTTAAACACCTCGAGGTATACATTCTCAAGCTCCTGATGATTGTCCGCATAGGAGATCGCCCTGTCCGCACGAAGAAGGTAGCGGGTGATATCGCCCTCCATCTCTCGCCGTTCATATCCATCGACGGTTGCGACGACATCTTTTGAAAGCGATGCCGGGAAACCCTGCATCCGGAATTCTGTATCAGTCTGTGTTCGAAAGACGGAGAAGACGATGGCGGCGATGGATATCGAGAGAACGGCCAGCGCCGCAAATCCAAAGATCTTTGGCAGTCTCGCCCTTAGCGTCAGGTCACTGTTGCTCGCGTCCTTCATCTGTTCCCTGACTTTACCCTTCATTTACCCTGAGATCTTCGATAATAAGCTGAAGCCTTCGGCGTCCCTGCCATGTGTTTGCTTCGGCTGTGTAAGCCACTTCGATGCCGGAACCTGGTGTGTACGTTCGCCCGTTTGATCGTTCGACGCCGTTCCACCATACTGCCTCAAAGCGCGTTCCTTCTCCATCGGCTAACGTAAACTTCAAGTGGCGCTCCTTCATTATGAGCGGTTCGCGAACAAGCAAAAGATCGCGTGTCAACAGGACCGGCTTTGGATTACCGATCCCAAACGGTTCCAGACACGCTAGTTGGTCCAGCAACTCAATGCCCAGCGTTGACGTCCTAACAACCGCGTCGATCTCCAGCAAAGGAGTTAGGTCCAAGCCTTTCAATCTGCTGGAGGCAAAGCCATTCAAACGATCGCGCAGTTCGCCAATCAAGTTACTGTCGATCTTCAGCCCGGCCGCTGCTGCGTGTCCGCCGAATTGGTGGAAAAGGTCATCGCAGGCGGTCAATGCCTCGAGCACATGAAAGTCCCTGACACCTCGCGCAGACCCGTGGGCAACGCCATTCTCGATCGAAAGAACTATGGCCGGGCGGTTCAGCTTTTCGGCTATCCGTGAAGCCGCAAGCCCGATCACGCCTTTATGCCAGCCTTCGCCTCCGACGACGACAAAGTGGCGGTTCTCGTCTTCCAGAGTTTCTTCAAAGGCCTTCTCCGTAATTGAGGCCTGAACCCGCTGGCGTTCGCGATTCCGGCTGTCGAGAATTCCGGCCAGCCGTCGGGCCTCGGCGATAACTTCCGTCTCAAGAAGCTCGACCACGCTGCTGCCTACGTCCATTCGTCCCGCCGCATTGATCCTCGGGGCGATCCTGAAACCGATATGGAGGCTGTTCATCTCCGACGTACAGTCGGCCACCTCCATTAATGCTCGAAGGCCGAAGTTCTTTGTCCTGTTCAATTGTCTTAGGCCAAGAGAGACGATCGCCCGGTTCTCGCCGGTCAGGTTCATCATATCGGCGATGGTGCCGATGGCGGCGATCTCCAGGAACTCATTCATTCGGGCTGAGTCCGCTTGTTCGTCCAGAAGCGCTTGGGCAAGCTTGAGCGCAACGCCAACACCAGCAAGGTTCTTGTCCGGATAGCGACAGCCGGAGCTGTTCGGATTTACAACGGCGACTGCTGCCGGCAGGCCCTTTTCGTCGTCGGAGAGATGGTGGTCGGTGACGATCACGTCAAGCCCGTTCTCCTTCGCCCATTCCAAAGGCTCAAAGCTTCGAGTGCCGCAGTCCACCGTGATAACAAGGCTGCAGCCGCTCGATCTCGCTTCTTCGAGCGCCTGAATATTCAGGCCGTAGCCTTCGGTGAAACGGTTCGGTATATGAAACGCGGTCTCGGCACCCAATATGCGCAATGCCTTGCGTAGGAGAACGGTGCCGGTTGTGCCATCGACATCGTAATCGCCCCAGACAAGGATCTTTTCATGGTTCAAGATCGCTTCCCGAATTCGTGAAACCGCTTCGGGCATACCTTGCAGTAAATAAGGATCGTTAAGATCGCTAAGGTCGGGCGCGAGAAATCGGCGAGCAGCCTGCGGATCGCCGTGGCCACGGGAGATCAGGATGGCAGCCACGAGAGGTGCGATGCCCAATTCGTTCGACAACGAACTGACCGCGTCAAAGTCGTGTTTCCGGATAGACCAGCGTTTCTCCATCGTTCTTTAGTTTACCGAGGCATCGATGACACCGAAATAAAGAAGTGCGAGGATGACCGTACCGAGTATTAGACGATACACGATAAATATAGCGGTCGATCTCTTCCGCAGAAAAGCTATCAGGAACCAGATCGCGAAATAGCCGACGATCGCCGCGGTCAAGGTGGCGACAAAGAGCGGCATAAAGCTCTCGTCGGGTAAGATCTGCCAGGCTGCGTGCAGTTCAAGAAGGCCGCTGGCACTGATCGCTGGGATCGAAAGCAGAAAAGAGAACCGCGCGGCCGTTTCACGGGTTTGTCCTGAGAACAGGCCTCCCATGATTGTCGAACCCGAACGGCTGGTGCCCGGCATCAACGCTATCGCCTGAGCAATGCCGACTATGATCGCATCTGACATGCCCAAACGATCGAGCGTTTTTCGCTGTGTCCCGACACGTTCTGCCACCCCAAGAAGCAGCCCGATCGCGATAAGCATCACCGAAATGAACCACAGGTTTTTAGTTCCCGGCCCTTCTATTGTGTCCTTAAAGGTAAGGCCGATAACACCGATCGGGATCGAGCCGACAATGATCAGCCAGCCGAGCCACGCCTCGTTTGAAAGCCAAATTGGCCTAACGCCGTGTGTGCCGGGATGGATCACAATGCGTTTGCGCGTGATGAACGCCCAATGGTCACGAACAAATGCGGTGCTTATTCCATATATATCCGAGGCAAAATAGGCGAACACGGCCGCAAGCGTGCCAAGCTGCACCACGGCCATGGTCGCCGTTATCTGGGCCGGATCACCGCTGTAAATGTTGGTCCAGCGGCTTACAAAGACAAGGTGAGCGGTCGAACTGATCGGGATAAACTCGGTCAAACCCTGCACGATCCCGAGAATGATTGCCTGGATATAGTTCATTGAGCCGCAGAGAAGTTAAAGGGGAATCTTGGAAAAAGGCACTTAAAGTGTTGTAAACCTTTCGCTTCTTTTAGTCAATGAAAGCAACCGAGAATCACCGATCGGTCATCGCAGATAATGCACGGCTTCCCTTGTGTACAATATTCACTGCCGACCGAGAATTGGCGGTATTGCGTCTCGCGGCTGACCGGCGAAACGAGGGAGTTCAGCGACGAGGGCACGGGACTTCCCGACGACACCGTATGTATAAAGTGTTTTCACGAAAAATTGAGTGGTTAGTCCTGCTCGCATTCACGTTTTCCAGTTTAGGTCTTGCAGTAGTCTTTGCTTCCTGTGTTGGCGGACAACGATTGGACACCGGGACCGCACTTCACCGCCTGCGACAGGTGCGAAAGGGTGAGGAAGAGTATCAGAAATCCATCGGCAATGGTCGCTTTGGAACGATGAACGAGTTAGGCGAAGCAGGACTGATACCCGCCGAATTAGTTGACGGGGAAGATTCAGGATACCGGTTTGAATTAAAGACCGACGGGTTGACGTATTCGATTACCGCTAATCCAGCAGAGAACGGAACAAATCAAGAACTTGGAAACTCGTTTTTTATGGATGAATCTGGTGTAATTCGAGCTAGCAATAAACACCTAACCCCGGCAAATGCGTCGAGTGAACCTATAAATAATCCGTGATAGCGACCGTAAACAGCCAGGGCGTTCGGGGCGACGAGAACATCCTTGAACCCAGCGGGCGAAGGATCGCGACAAACGGCACGACCGTCATGCAGAACTCGACGATCAGCCTTGACGGGCCTGGTCTATTCGTGAACTGGAGCGAGTGGTTTGTTAGTGCGGCGGGATTCGCGGATGGCCTCGGCCTTTGCGGCGGTGTCGGTGATGTGGAGCGTGTTTCGCACTGAGCTGATGGCGACCGTAAATCCCTGGCATTCGATCTTTGCTTCGGTCGTGTCGATGAAGACCCAGGCGGCGAACGGAAGCTTTGGTTTTGTTTCCAGGACTGCGGCAAACTCTCGAACGTTCTTCCATTCCGTCGTTCGGTCGTAGTCGAACTCGACCGCGGTCAAGCGGTCCTTATAAAAACCCAGCCAAATGTTTTCGAGATGAGTAAGGTCGGGCCGGCCACCATTTCTCGGCAGCCTTATTCCCGCCTCACCCGAAATATTGACCATCTCAAACTCTGACCGAGCGGCTCCGAGGCGGATGCCATGCATCGCCGGCAGTTCCCCCAGCGTAACCAAGCACGGGCCCTGGGCCGCAAGGGCAGCCGCCGAACTGAGGAGAAAAATAGCCAAAAAAAGAAACTTCACGCGGCTAGGTTTTCATACTTTCCGAAATCTGTGTGTCCGCCAGATTACAAATTGATATCGATTAAAGTTACAGCTTGTGCTGGCTTCATCGGGAACAAAGTCTCGATCTCTAGGTTCGATATCTCGCCCGTCCGGCAATTCGGTCATAGAGGAAGGCAGGCATTACTTTTCCGAGCCTAACAAGAGATGCCAGTTGCCAAGGGAAAGCCGCGAACTTTTTCCTCTTTTCTATAGCCCGCAGAAAATGCGGGACAGCATCGTCAAGCTCCATAAGGAAAGGCATTTTGTTCTCGCGGCCAGCCGTCAAGGGTGTCTTGATAAAACCTGGCTGGATGATCGTAACGTCGATCCCTTTGTCCTGAACGTCGAGCCGAACACTCTCAAAAAATGCGGTCATGCCCGCCTTGCTTGCCGAATATGCAGCCGATTTCGGCAGGCCTCGAAAGCCGGCAAGGCTCGAAACGGCGACAAGCTGGCCACTGCCCCTCTCAAGCATTTGCGGCAATACCGCGTGGACGGAATATGCCGCCCCAAGCAAATTGATGTCGATAACCTGTTTGACCGCGTCGGGTTCGAGATCGCGTGTGTCGGCATTGTTCCCGCCGATGCCGGCATTGGCTATTAGAATATCGATCGGACCAAAAGCTTGCTGCAGTTCTTCAGCCGCGGCCGACACTGCTTTCTGATCTGTAACATCGGCAGGAAGAGCGATAGCATCGCCACCCATATGTTTACAGCCTTCGACAAGCTCGGCCAACAGATCGCGGCGTCGTGCGAGCAGGCCTACCCTTGCCCCTTTTTCGGCAATGGCGAGAGCTATTCCCTCCCCGATACCGCTCGATGCGCCACTCAGCAAAACGATCTTGTCTTTCCAAAACATGAGCAGTTTACTTTACAAAATCGGCAGGTTCGTCAAATTTACGTGCCTCTGCACACCCGGTTCGGATCAGGTAAGGTTCCGATCATACATCCACGATCGTGGTTACGATGACCGGCTTTGTTCCCAACTCCTTTTGTATGAAACGCTTCAGGGCCACGCGGGCAGCTTCTTTTAGAAAAGGCCGGTCGGCGATATGTTCGCGCTTCATCGCGGTGATCGCTTTTGACATCGCAGTCCGAGCATCGGCGGCAAAACCGTTCCCAACGTCCACTCCGGCGACTCCCTGGAACTCGATCTGCGGCTCGCCTGCCACCTCTCCGCTCTTTCGGTCTATCGTGACGACCAGAGAAACGGCACCGCCGTAGGCGAGTTTCTTTCTCTCGCGGATCACGTCGTATTCGACCTCCTCGCTCGATTCTTCATCGATAAAGGTCTTGTAGAGCTCGCGTTTTTCGAGGACACGCGCGCCGTGGTCATCGAATTCGAGAACGTCGCCGTTTTCGATAAGGATAATATTCTCGTTCGTGTAGCCCGGAACATGGTTTTTGACATATTCCTTATGGCGGAAAAGCATCCGGTACTCGCCGTGGATCGGCACCAAATACCTCGGACGAGCGGTCTCTACCATTATCTTGATGTCTTCCTGTGAGGCGTGGCCCGATACGTGAACAAGTCGCCGCCTCTCTTCGATTATGTTCGCTCCCCGCTTGTAAAGATTCCCGATAAGGCGGCTGATGTTCTTTTCGTTGCCGGGAATTATCCTTGCTGAAAGGATGACCGTATCACCTTTATCGATCTCCATTCCCTTATAAGTTCCAGTCGCCAGGTTCCAGAGTGCCGCCCGCATCTCTCCCTGCGAACCCGTAACGAGGTAAACTACTTCGTCATCATCCAACGCCCGAGCGTCGGAGATCGAGATCATTTCACCGTTACCTATTTTGAGCAGGTTCTGGTCGTCGCCGATCTCGACATTCTTCTGCATTGACCGGCCGAGCACGCAAACCTTTCGTCCATACATTCGTGCAACGTCGAACACGATCTGCAGCCGGTGCATCGAGGACGAAAACGTCGAAACGAAAATGCGGCCCTCGGCACTATCGAAGATCTCCTCGAAAGCGGGGATCACCGCTTGTTCGGAAGGCGTTCGGCCGGGGACCGTGGCATTCGTCGAATCGCCAAGCAACGCGAGGACACCCTTGTCACCGTATTCCTTCAACGTCTTAAGGTCATACGGTTTTCCGATAACCGGCGTGTCGTCGATCTTATAGTCTCCGGTGTGGATAATCGTTCCCACAGGCGTTTCAATGGCAAGCGAGAAGCATTCGACCAGCGAGTGGGACGCATGGATAAATCCGACCTTGAATTGACCGATATCGATCCGGTCCTTAGCTTCGACTCGATGCAGCAGCACCTCGTCGAGCATGTCAAATTCCTCCAGCCGCTTCTCAGCGAGAGCGAGCGTGAACCTCGAACCGTAAACCGGAACGTTGAATTTTCTGAGGAAATAGGCCAGAGCCCCGATATGGTCTTCGTGGCCGTGGGTCAGGACCAGTGCGGTAATATCCTGTCGATATTCTTCGAGAAAATCGAAGTTGGGGATCGAAATATCAACACCAAAAGGCGTCTCTTCGGGGAAGCCCATACCGGCATCGACGATGATCATTTCATCGCCGCATCGGATGCCCATACAGTTCATCCCGAATTCGCCGATACCGCCGAGAGGTATAATTTCTAATCTATTCAAAATGCTAACCTTATATGAATTCGATATTAGCATATTAGAACGGCCTCACCGTACGTTTCCGATCATTGCCGCAGGCGGTTACCGATTGTTACGCTCGCAGAACGCCGGATGGCCGTTTCGCGGCTTATGTAACAGTGCATCAATGAGTTGCGACCGTTTCAGCATACTGGCCGTTCTGCCTGCGTTCTGCTTGCGGGCCGAACGTGCAACTAGTTGATAACACATAACTTTACCGCACTCACGAGGCAAAATTCTGCCACTTTTTGAGAACACTTTTGCTCCTTAAAATGAATCTGGAATTTCAAAGATCAAGCGCAACAAATTACCTGTTGCACACGTGCCACAGTGTATCATACACACTTCTGGTCTTCAAATTTTATTTCGGAAGGTGTCGTTGAGACGAAGCCACTCATCGAGCGTCAGCGTTTCGGCGCGTCGAGACGGATCGATGCCGGCGGCCTGGAGGACCTGAGCGTGGTCCGGCAGTACGGCCTTCAAATTGTTGGCCAGGGTTTTCCGCTTTTGCGCAAATGCGGCGGCGAGGAGCCTTCGAAGGCCGTCTCCGGCGTCGTGCTTCACTTTTGGTATAAGCCGGACGATGGAGCTCCAGACCTTGGGAACCGGCCGAAATGCACGGGGCGGGACGTCAAAGAGCTTTTCCACATCGAACGCGGCTTCGACAAGAACGGTCAGATAGCCGCGTTCACGGGTTCCCGGCTCGGCGGTGATCCGGTCGGCAACCTCACGCTGGAACATCAGAACGAGGTCGGAGAAAATTCCGCGTTGATCGATCAATCGCAGAAGGATTGGCGTGGAAATGTTGTAGGGCAGATTTGCGACGAGTTTTACTTTCGCGCCTCCTTTACCGGAAGAAATTCCCGATCTTCCGGACAGTTCGGCGAAATTTGCCGTTAGAGCATCGCCTTCGACGACCTTGAGGTTCTTAGCCCCGTCGAATTTTTCCCGAAGGCCAAGCGAAAGTTCGCCGTCGAGCTCGATCACGGTTAGGTCCGCTTCCGAGGCAATTAGCCTTTCGGTCAACGCACCTCGCCCGGGACCGATCTCAATTATCGTGTCCGTATTGACGGGGGCGACGGCGTTGACGATACGTTCGATATAGTGGCTGTCCACGAGGAAGTTTTGCCCCAGAGACCGTTTTGGCCGTGGAGCCGCATACCGGTTCTTCCGCACATCAGCCGTGTTTCGGATATCCCGTGATCTCGATGTCCTCGCCATGGTGTTTAATGTTGATGTTTTCGACCTTCAACGCGTCGGCGAGGTCTGCGGCACCCTTTCCGCCGATAGCCGCGGGTGCGTTCGGCCCGCCGATAACGATCGGGGCGCAAAGAAAAGTGATCTTATCCACCAGCCCGGCGTCAACAAAGGCGCCCGCGACCCCCGTACCGCCCTCTACGAGAACAGACTGTATCTCACGCCGATACAAGTCTTCTAGTACGGCTTCGAGATTTCGCGCACCGCCCTCGATCGGGACGACCTCGACGCCTTTGCCTGAAAGCCTATACACCGATTCGGGATCGATGCAGTTCGTAAATACCAAAGTGGGCGCGGTTTCTGTCGTGTTCGCGAGGATAGAATCGGACGGCAAGCGAAGTCGATTGTCCAGCACTACGCGGGCGAGCGGCTGGCGACGTGGTTTACCGCTGCGGTCGGTCAGGCTTGGGTTATCGACAAATGCGGTATTCGCACCCACAAGGATCGCGTCGTGTTCGTGGCGAAGTTCGTGGACCCGAAGTCTCGCGGCTTCGCCCGAAAGGGCTGTCGAAACGCTGCTGTTGAGCGAGATCCGGCCGTCCAGCGACATCGCCAATTTGAGGTGAACAAAGGGCCGCTTTTTCTTATGCCAGCATAGGAACTTCTCATTGAGCCTGGCGGCCTCTTCAGCCAAAATACCGGTTACGACCTCGATGCCAGCGTCCCGAAGCCGGTCGAAACCGCGACCCGATACAAGCGGGTTCGGGTCCTCGATCGGAGCGACTACCCGTGTGATCCCCGCGTTTATCAGCGATTCGGTACAGGGCGGAGTTTTTCCGTGATGGTCGTGCGGCTCAAGCGAAACATAGGCAGTTCCGCCGGTTGCCCTTTCGCCGGCCTGTTCAAGCGCGATCACCTCGGCATGGGTCAGGTCGTCTTTTAAGTAAGTTCCTTCACCGACGACCTCGCCGGTTTCCGAGACGATAACGCAGCCGACCAGCGGATTAGGCGAGACGAGACCGATGCCCGCCGCCGCGAGCGAGAGTGCGCGTGCGGTAAATGCGAGATCGTTGTTTGCAGAATCCATCAATGCTTTCGTATTTCGCCTGATCGGCCGCAGGCATTTTCCTAAACAAATTATTAATTACAAATTAATAATTACTTCGTATAAAACGGAGCAAGGCCACGTTTAGTTAAACAATCCGTTCACGTAATTCTCGGCTTCAAAAACCATCAGGTCGTCCACCTGCTCGCCGATGCCGACGTACCGGATAGGCAGCTTGAGCTCTTTTGCGATCGCGACAGCGATCCCGCCTTTTGCCGTACCGTCGAGCTTTGTCAGGACCAGGCCGGTGACGTTTGCGACCTTCATAAACTGCCGGGCCTGTTCGAGGCCGTTCTGCCCCGTGACCGCGTCGATCACGAGCAGCGTTTCGTGCGGGGCTTCCGGCACCTCGCGCCCGGCGATCCGTTTCATCTTTTCAAGCTCGGCCATGAGATTCGATTTGTTATGGAGCCGCCCGGCCGTGTCCACGATCAGGACGTCAGCATTTCGCGATTTCGCCGATTGCAGCGCGTCGAATAGAACGGCCGCCGGATCGGTCCCCTGTTTTTGCTGGACGATCGGCACACCGGCCCGTTCGGCCCAGATCTCAAGCTGGTCTGAGGCAGCGGCCCGGAAAGTATCGGCGGCGCATATCAAAACCTCATTGCCCTCGTTCTTGATACGCTGAGCGAGTTTCCCGATCGTGGTCGTCTTGCCGACGCCGTTCACGCCGACCACCATCAGAACATACGGCTTGATCGTATCAGCCACGCTGGTCTCGGACGCGACCCCTTGATCCGTGGAATGATACAGGATATCCAGCAGTTCTTTCCTCATAACTGCCTTGAGCGCAACGAGATCATTGATCTCCCGCCGCGAAACGCCCTTGCGGATCGCCTCAAGCACCTGCATCGTCGTGTTGACGCCGATGTCGGTGGAGATCAGCATTTCCTCGAGCTCGTCGAGCAGTCGATCGTCGATCTGCTTTCGGCCTTCGAAGATCGTGTCGAGCTTTGTGTTGATCGAGTCGCGTGTTTTCGCGATCGCTTTTGAGAAACGAACGCCGACTTCCCTCTCGACGGCGGCTTCCTGGGCGAGAAGCTCTTCCATCGACCGGTCAAGGCCGAGCGTTGATGTCGAAAATTTGTCTTCCTTCTTCCTACGCCAGAATAATGCCATATAAAATGCACGGCAAAACCGCAATTCCGTGCAAACTCCTGATTATAGGAAAATAAAGCCCCACGAACAAAAGCATCGATCTGCGGGCGATGGGTCTGTTTGAAACTGATATGTCTGCTCTGTGGCCTTTGTGTCTTCGCTTTGCGCACTTTGTGTTGCGAAATCTCGTTAACACAAAGCTTACAGAGGGCAGACACAAAGGTCACGAAGAAGATAAACGCCCGCGAATTTGAATACGACCCGCTATTGATCTGCGCCAATCCGCATCGGCCGGCATTCCGAGCGAGGAGAGCGGAAAAGACGGAACCCGGCCGTGTGACGAAGATATACGCTACGTATTTCAGCGAACGAGCTTGAGCTTTTCGGAAGATTTGAAGAGGGCGTAGCCGAGAATGCAGCAGAAAACAATCCAGAGATAGAAGGTTATGAATCCACTCACGGCAATCGCCGGAATATTACCAATCCACGGCAGATTGAAGGGCATCAGAACTAGGTGAAGGAAAGCACCCGTGATGATCGAAATGGCCGCCAACACGGCACACATCGCAAGGATCTTTATGTAGGTTGTTCCCATACGCCACATCGTATCAATCCCAACTAGTGGATTGATTGTGGAAATGAACGATCTTGAATAGCCCGCGACGGCACACGCTGCCGGGAAGTAAATAAGGCCCCACAGCAGGGCCAACGCGGCAATGACCACCAGCGGCGCGGCGAGGCTGAGGATGTTCAATACGACAGAGGTGGGATCGGCCTCCGGTTTAATGGTACCGATGGTTTCGGCCGGGTCGTTGAAGCCGGAGCCTCTTTCATTTACGAGCATCTCCAGGTCGGCGGCTTCTGATCCGTAGGTATCAGCCGGCGCATCGGATGCCGATGGCTGCGGCGACCCGGTTTCCGCGATCCCGGTCTCGCGAAGCGTACGCTCTCTGGAAGTTCGAAGTCGCCGCTCGTTGGCTTCCCGCACTCGACTTAACAGGTCCTGGACATCCTTTGACTGCTCCATGGTCCTATCCGGAGCATAAAGCGGCGTGCCGGGCACCTGCGAAAGCTCGTTCTCGAACTTCGCTCGTTGTTCTGCGATCGCCCCGGTAACGAGATAGAGGCCGATCATCGCTGTCAGAAATAGCGGGCCGAAGGAAGACAGGTATGCGGCAATGCTCAGAAAGAATGGGTGAACTACGTCGTCCCACAACGAAAAGTCATCGAAGGACGGCAGGAAGTCGTTCTCGAGACGGCCCTGTGTAAAATTTGAGATCGTGTTTATCAATGACCCGAACGTGAGCATGTTCGCGAGCATCGCGCATACCAGCGCAGCTCCGACAAACAAAAAGCCGCCGATTGACGATGCGGATTGGCCGAGCGTGAAGGCCAGGAACATCGCACCGCCAAGAATGAGGCTCGATCTGAATTTCCATGGAAATCCGAAAGCACGTCCAAGGTCGACGAATCCGAACGGTTCATTGAGGTGCTTTGTTACTACGATGTCGAATTGCGCCGCTGCGACGGCCTCGCGAACTGGCTTGCAAAGCGATCCACACAACGGGCAAAGTCGAACGGTCCCGCCAAACGAATTTGGACACGCACGGCAAAATTCTCCCGAACAACTTGAACAAAAGTAAAATGAGTTTTCGTGTGGGTGGCGCCAACACAACCCCTGCGGCGTGCTCTTCGGTGCTGCCGATTCGGAAACGATCGCTCGTTCCGTGACGGAAGGTGATGGCGGTTCGATTGTTGCGGAAGTTGACGCCGTTGCATTTACCGACGTTGGACCGGGGTCTTGTACCGGATCGGCGGCAGAACCATTTGTCGAGGACAAGAAAAGCGGCATCGGTTCGCCCTTTTCGCGGGCGTTGAAGAATGGGATCAGCGTCGGCACATTGCGTGCCTTTGCCCAGCGGTGGACTCCTTTTCGGACAAGGTCATCCGGCTGAAGCGAACCTTCCTCGATCCACTCGGGAAGCTCCCGAAGCGGTGCTTCGTACACCTGGCCTGCGACATCGACCTGCCAGATCTCATCCGGGTTTACGTTTGCTGCCATAGAACTCAAAGCTTTTTTCTATCAACTGGGGACGAGAATATCTTCCTCTATTTTGCTTTCTCTGGGTGCGGGATCGGAAGGTGGTTGGACCAAACGATTATTCACCAGACCGGCCGTGTCTCTATTCTTGTTCAGGAAACGCACGATGCCCTGGCCGATCTCTCCCGATTCACAGCCTCTTAGTAGCGCATCGACGACCTTTGCGTCATATCGGGTTCCAACAAGGCACTTGATCTTTTCAAGAGCTTCCGGAAGCAGCACGCCTTTTTGGTAGGGGCGATCGATGGTCATCGCATCGAACGTGTCCGCAACGGAGACGATCTTTGCCTGCAGCGGGATCTGTTCGTCAGTCAGTCCCTGCGGGTAACCCTTTCCGTTGACCATCTCGTGATGCATGTACATTCCCGGGAGAAAGTCTTTCATCGCCGGGATCTGTGACATGATCTTAAAGCCCTTCTGTGGGTGGGTCTTCATTATCTCGAACTCCTCGTCGGTGAGTGCCGCAGGTTTTTTGAGGATGTTGTCGTCGATCGCGATCTTGCCTACGTCGTGGAGCAGAGCGCTGATCCGCAGTGTTTCCAATTCTTCGGCTTCGAGGCCAAGCTGCTTGCCGATGCCGACCGAGATGCGGGCTACCCGCTCGGAGTGTCCGCGAGTGTACTTGTCCTTTCCGTCGATCGCTGCGGCCAGTGCCTTTACCGTTCCTACGAAAAGTTCGCGGTTTTCGGTCGCGGCTTTAGCAAGTTTTGCAATGTGCTCCTCGAGCCGATCGGTCATCAGATTGAATGAGCGGCCGACGGTCCCGATCTCGGTGATATTCGCGGTAGCGACCCTTGTCGACAGGTCTCCGGCAGCGATCTTTTCGGCGGCGGCCGAAAGATTTAGCAGCGGCGTGGCGAGGATTCTCGCGGCGAACGAGCCGATAAGCATTGCGAAGAATGCAAAGAGGAGGCTTATCATCCACGTCTGCCATCGCATTTCACCGACCGAGGCAAGGGCCTTTCGTTCGTCCTGCATCGTAATGACCCCGAAGATCGAACCGGAGTGAAGGCGGGCGGTTGAATATGCGCCGATCATATCGTAATTCTGGCCACCAAATTCTGCCGTAAAAGGAACCAGTCCGGATTGGATCTGGCGGCTCGACTGCTGCCATTCATCGACGATCTTCAGGTCCGACAGCGACCTTTGAGAATCGACCAGAGAACTGTCAGGATGGAAGATCGCACGGCCGGATTGATTTACGACGAAAATGATCGGAAGGCCTGTGGTCCAAAGCTGTTCTTCGTTCTGTCCGCCGGTGCCGACAATGTTTCGGGCGATCTCTGCCAACGAAACTATAGCGACGACCGAGGCGATCGACCGGTCGTCGACGATAACCTGTGAGACCATCGCCAGGACCGATTCGCCATTTGCCGCCGTTCTTCGTGGTGGTCCAAGAAAGAGGTCGTTCGTCCCGCTCATTGAAAGGGTTTCGGACGCGATCGCCTCAAGCTCCGCCTTTGCGATCGCTTCGGGCCGATAGAGCGATAGGGCTTCCCCGCCGACCGGCAGCAGATAAAGAGCGAGCACGTTCTTATCCTTCTGCAGCGTTTCGCTCAGCTTCCTTTCAGTTTGAGGTGAAGACAGAAGCCTGAGGTCATTTGAAAGCTCCAGTGCTCCGGTAAGGCTGAGGACAAGGTCACCATATCGCTGCCCGAACATCTCGATCTGACGTGCCTTTTCCTGGACCAACTGGACCTGGTAACGGTTCTCAACCGCCCGCAACTCGCTCGCGCTTCGGTCCGAAAGCCACCAACCTGTAAGCAAAAGCGGTACCAGGCCCACTAGAAGTAGGGTAAATACAACGAAATAAACGAGACTGATCTTCGATGGAAGGATGTACATGGGGGAACGGGCCTGGGTGAGCACCGTTGTATGGATTATACGCTTACGGGATCAGTTGGTCAACAAACTTTAACATTGCCAAACCACCTCATTGCGACTGATTTTGGAGCGGAGTGTGAGGGCGAACGCTTGCAAAATTGCCGACGCAAAAAAGGGACGACAGAGAAGCCGTCCCTTCCGCCGTTCGAGCGTCCCCTTTGCCATGAGATCTCAAGCAAACTTGGGGTTTGCGAGCTCCAACAGGCTATGGCGATGACAATCGCCGCAAGCTCGAATTAGCGGATACTCTGGAAAAGTCAGAATAACGAGGTGATTCCAGGGTTTGCGTCAGCTAATTGCTTCGCAATTTGCCAATTAACGAAATTTTCCGGATCGTGTTAGACCCGCTTTGCGATGACCAGCGTGATGTCGTCATTTGCCGGGGCATTCTTTGTAAAAGTAGAAAGTGCTGACTCGACGCGATCGCGAATCCCGGCGGCCGAAAGGCCAAGATTCGATTTGATAACCGTTGCGAGCCGATCAAGGCCAAATTCTTCACCGTCAGGGTCCGTGGCTTCCGAGACGCCATCGGAATAGATGACAAGCACTTCGCCGGGAGCGAGCGACATTTCACCCGCTTCGTACTCCGCAGTAGGAATGATACCGAGCGGAAATCCTCCGGAAGACAACTGATCTATGGTCCCGTCCACACGTCCGACGAGCGGCGGGTTATGGCCCGCGTTAATAAAACGCAGCGTGCCTGCCGCCGGGTCGAGCTCTGCCGCAAACAAGGTCACAAAGCGATTTGCGGGGGTGTTCTCCGCCAGGTATCTGTTGACCGACAGCATCGTCTCGTCGAGAGAGCTTCGAGCCGATATCTGGGCGTGCATGGCAGCGTGAAGGCTCGACATCAACAATGCCGCGGCCGTCCCTTTGCCGGACACGTCACCCAATGCGATCACCATACGCCCGTCATGTGTTTCGATAAAATCGTAGTAATCGCCTCCTATCTCGTAGCAGGAAAACGAGATTCCCTGAAATTCGTAACCTGGAAGCTCTGGAGGGCCGGCGGGCTGAAAACGCTGCTGGATCTCCGTCGCGAGTTCGAGTTCTCTCTCCATTCGCTCGCGTTCAAGCCGCTCTTCAAGGAGGGTCGCATTCTCAACGCGGATCGAGGCGACCGATGCAAGCGTGGTGAGAATGTTCAGGTGTTCTTCGGAAAACGTCGCCTCGTAGGTTGGTGAATCGGCATAAATAAGTCCGAAGATATTGCGTTCGTCCACGGATAAGGGGACCGCTAGGACCGATCTGATGCCCGACAGAGCGATCGTCTGACTGGCAAAACGCGGATCGTGCTGTGCATCGGCGGTCAGGACAGACTTGCCGTTTTTTAGGACCTCGTTCATCACGGTCCGACTTATCCTCACCTCTTCGATGATCTCGTCCTTCCCGCGAATTCGCGCCACCCTGATGTTCATCTCCTCCGGATTTTCTTCGTCGCGGAGCATGATCACACAACGCTCTGCGGGGACCGCCTCAAAAACAAGCGATGCTACCTGATTAAGCGTCTCATCGAGCCCGATCGATGAAAGAAGTGTCACGCCGACCTTACTGATCAAGCCAAGTAATTCAGTTCGCGAGGAGAATTGCCCCTGAAGCAGCTCGGTCGTCGGAATTCGCCGGTGTTGGAAGGAGATGGTCTGCGAAGGGTCGAGTGCATCCGTTCCGTCCGCTATTATCATTGACGCCGAACTCAGAGCAGCTTTCTGGTCGTCAAAGATGATGGTGGTTTCTCCGATCTGGATCTCACCGCCGGAGAAAAGAGGTACAGAAGATTTTACTGGTGCGCCGTTGTAACGTGTGCCATTTGCCGAACCGAGATCCTGCAGCCAAAAGTTGTCGCCTTCCTTTCTCACCTCGGCGTGGAGACGTGAGGCGAACGCGTCCGGGATACAAACGTCGCTACGGGCCGACCGGCCGATCGTAGTCCTTAGTCGCGACAGCGGGACGACTTCAGAGGTCTGATTGGCATTCTTGAATATCAGTTGCGGCATACGACGTTTTTACTTTGATTCCTTATAGCGTCGATCGGCAAAAATGACAACCGTACCGAAGAGGTAATCTTGAAGCGACCTGCCCGATCGGTTAAATGCCGCGAGAAAAAACCCGAGGCCGCAGGATAAAATGGTCAAGGAACTACCAAGCGTTTGCCGCAATGCCATCTTGAGATATCGTGGCTGTGTGCCGCGAATATCAACTATCTTCAAACCCGTCAGCATCTTCCCGACCGATTGCCCGGTAAACACGGGCAGGAGGACGTTGTTTGAGAGCCCGATAAGGATTCCTACCATCCAGCCGGTCTCGCTCAGGCCGCCGCTGACCAGCCTTGAACCGTCATTCCCTATATATCGTCCAAGAAGAAGGGCGGCGACCGGCACGATCAGAAACAAGATGTAGTCGACGAGAAGCGCTCCACACCGAAGAATGAACGGTGCCGACACTCTTTCCGGACGGAAATCTACAACTAACTCGGCTTTCCTGGGCCGCTGGACTGGCCGGGGCTCAACCTTTGAACTCATAAACGAACACGTTGCTATCCGACGATAAAGTGAAGGGTCGCATCACCCAAACGAAGCCTGTCGCCGGCGGACAGGACCTGCGGCTGTTTCGGCGTGAGGCGAAACGTGTCGTTCGGCGAGCGAGAGAGGACCGTTCCGTTTGACGATCCGAGGTCCTCAACCATGAAATTCGTTCCATCCCGCCAAATTCGGGCGTGTCGGCGTGAGATCTTGGTCTGTGGATCGTACTTGGAGAGGTCCACTTCCGGAAAGATATTCGACATCGGATCGCGACGTCCCAAAAGATTCTCTTCCTTGCTTAACGAAAAGGCAGGTGCGTTCAATTCGCTCGTGCCCTCGACAAGAAGTTTTGCCGTCCAGGCGGCGTGCCCGTAGATCTCGGAGTGAACGCCGTGTTGTGCGATCGGCTGTTTAGCACCGCAAAACGCACAGAACATATCTGTGGCGACGATCTTCTGTCCACAGAACCCGCAGAAAACGCTTTGCTGGGCAAGGCTGACCGAAGCCGGCACTTCACTCACGCCGAAGGTCACGATCCCGGCCTTCAACTTCAGTAAATGGTCCTCCAACTTATCACGCATTTCTGCGGCGGAGGTGAACCGCTCCTCTGAATTGTATTGGACCGCTCGCATCATCAGGCGTTCGATCTGATCCGACAACTGCGGGTTTATCTGCCGCGGGCGCGGGTTCTTTTGGAAGTCGAAGATCAAAAGCGGATTGCTTTGCGGGTCTGCGCCGGTTAGCAGATGGAACATCGTGGAGCCGAGGCTGTAAATGTCCGAGCGGGGCTCGACATTGCCGCTGAAAAGCTCCGGCGGTGCATAACCCATCGTGCCGACTGCCGTTACGCCTTTTTCTTCCTTTTTCCCTATCGAACGAGCGATCCCGAAGTCAATCAGCATTGCCCGGCCCGAATTTCCGTCGATCATTATATTGGACGGCTTCAGGTCACGATAGACGATGGTTGACGGCTGATTGTGCAGATAATCGAGCACGTCGCAGATCTGCACGGCCCATTCACAGACGGTCCTTTCTTCGATCCGGCCCTCTTTCGCCGACCTCATCCGCGACGCAAGATCGCCCCCCGAAATATATTTCATCACGAGGTAGAAGCGGCTTTCCACATCGTCGTAGAAATAATCATAGATGGTGGGGATCGAAACGTGATCGAGCGAAGAAAGGATCATCGACTCACGTTTGAAATCATTGATCGCCTTTTCCTGCTGCTCTTCTTCGATATGCGACTGGACCATTTCCTTGACGGCCCGCAGCACGCCGCCGAGGTTATTGTCGCTTGCCAGATAGACGGCGCCCATTCCGCCGCCGCCGATCTTTCGGATGATCTCATAACGGCCGTTGAGCACGATGCCTTCGCTAAGCGGTTTGAGCTTAGATCCCTTCTTTCCATCGGTATCGACACGGCCGATGTTGTGTGACGTAGAAGGCATCGGGTCACTTGCCTGCGGCTGTGAGGATTGGTAGCCGCCGGTGTCGGAACCGGGCGTACCTGCCCCGACATGTAAGCCTCCAGCCTGCAGTCTGGTGTCCACGTCATCTGCGCGGTCGGACTGGGTGGGGTCCATAATGCGGACCGAATCGAACATGGACGGAGACCTAAAACTGTCGTATTCGCTCAGGTCATCAACCGGCATCTGAATACCTTCAGCAGGTTTGGCGATCTCCGCTGCCGGCTCGTCTGCCTGAGGTTCTTCTTCTTCACGTAATTCCAGCTTCTCGTCCGACTGCGAATTTGTCTGTGCGAACGCTTCGTCCGCAGTTTTCTCTTCGGCCTTTGCGGACACAGCATCGTCCTCGTTCGTTGCCGCCTCTTCAACGGGTTCAGGCTCGGCGGAAGCTTCCGCGTCGGAGAGAGTACCGTCATCGATCGGTTCGACACTTGCGGATCCTGGGCGCATTGTTACGTCGAGGCTCATATCCCATTCAGGATCCGAACCGTTTTCGTTAGCTTCTTCGATTTCATTGGTTGCGGGAACTTCGGGCCCGGCCGTCAATTCGTTTTCGGTTTCGCTAACTGCCGCTTCAGCGTCTATCTGAGATTTCGGATCGTCTTCTATCGTTTCTATCGCGGGCTCAGGCTCGAATTGAAGTTCAGCGGATGCAAATTCCAATGTTTTCGGAGGAGGAATATCGCTGTGCGTCCGGCCAAGATCCGAAATTATCGAAGGCACCGGAACGTCCTCTGCGAGATCCGAAACTGACGGCTCTTCATTATCGGGCGTTTGATCGGGAGCCGGTTCTTCTACGGTAGGTGTTTCGTTGGCAGGCGCGGCTTTTGCCATTTTTGCCAGATTCTCTGCCTCACCGGGAGAGATCATGATCGTACTTTCCAGCGATTCGTCAACCGTATCGCCGTCTAAGGCAACGGGCGCGAGGCTGATCCCACAATACGGACAGAACGTCTCCGCCGCCGTGATAGCGGAGCCGCATTCATGACATACCAATTCTTTGTCTGTGCTCAATGTTTTTGAACCAGTCTAATTTACTTGATGAAATCGGAGAAATGTCTTCCCAACTATTATCTCGTCGCCCTCGCTCAAGACCTGCGGGCTTCCGGGCAGCAGCCTGCGCCCGCGATTAAGGAATGTTCCATTGGTTGACCCAAGGTCCTCAATCATGTGGATGTTGCCGCGATAAACGATCCTTGCATGCCGACGCGATACTTTCGCGTCCGGATCGTGAGCGTCCAGGTCGATATCCGGAAATATGCCGTTGTCTGCATCCCACCTGCCGATGTTGGATTCTTCGGCCCAGAGCTGAAATTCGGTGTTTGCAGAATCTCCGCGTTCAATTACAAGACGGGCGTGTGCTCCGCCACCCGTCTTGGGCTCGACAACCTCGCCGTGCTCAGGAAATTCGAACGGCTTTTCAACTATCGGCGGTAGCCCAATCGACGTTACCTGCACCGGCCTCGGGGCGGAATTGCTGGTTTCGGCGTGTTCGACCTTCGGTTCAAATTGACCGTTTACCGGGGGGAGATAATCCACGGGCACGTGCAGCATTGTGCCGCATTCATCGCAAAAACGCGACGCGTCCAGATTATCCTTTGAACAATTCTGGCATATGATCATTCTTCTCTTCGCGGCCACGGCTTAACTTTAACCAAGACCGTACCATAGATCGTGGGACTAGTTTAACCCGTTATTCAATTTTCGTAAATCCTATTAGCTGCCAAAACCGACCTAAACCACGAGCCGTCCGGAACCGATGACGGCAACGGCTCCTCTATGCGGACGGAACACTTTCTTGAAACTTGCGGAATTTGTTTGACGTATCCTTAATTTGACATCGAAAATGTAGTACTGTTTGCTTTTAGCCCGTCATGGCGCAATTCAACCTGAAAAAAAGAGGATCATCAGACGATGGCACTTAGCCGAAAGAAAAAGATCATTATTGGCTCATCACTGGCCGCACTGCTGCTTATAGTGGTGGTCGCGAGCATTTTTGCGACCCGCACCGACACCCCCGAGGTTACGGTGGTTAAGATCGAGGTCCGACCGGAACTTCGTTCGACTGTCACTTCGTCCGGCGAAGTGCGGCCTATCCAGTTTATGAACCTCACAAGCGAGGTGCAAGGCAGGATCGAGGAGATCTTTGTCGAGGAAGGCCAGATGGTGAAAAAGGGCGAACCACTTGTGCGGCTCGACCCGAACCAACTCGAGTCAAGCACCGACGCCCAGTTGGCGGCATTTCAAAGTGCACAGAACGAAGTGAACGTGTCGCAGAGCCAGGTCACCGCGGCGCAGAATAACCTTGCGCAATCTCAGCAGCAGTTGACCGCGTCTCAGCTTGCGGTGGACTCGGCCCGACAGCAGGTGATAGCGTCGAGAACCGAGATCGACCGTGCCCAGGTCGAATACAATGCCGCAAATCGTGAGTTCAAGCGGCTTGAACAGCTTTTGGAGAGCGGCGTGATCTCGCGGCAAAACTTTGATGAAGGCCGCGACCGCCTCGAAACGGCACAGGCGTCTCTGAATACGGTTAAATCAAACCTGGCCGCTCGCGAACTTGGCGTTCGAGATGCCCAGGCAAGGCTCAATCAGCAGGAAGTGGCGGTACGCGACGCACGGCGGGCGGTAGAGACCGCAACCCTCAGCGTAAGATCAAGCCAGTCCCGTGCCGAACAGCAATCGGCCGTTCTGCGAGGGCAAAGAAATCAAAGGGACAAGACGTTGCAGGTCGCTCCGATAAACGGTGTGATCGCGGAGATCCCGTCGAAGGTCGGGACATTTGCCGTTGCAGGACTTTCGACGACCGCGCTTATGACCATCGCCGACATGTCGACGATAAACGTCGAGGTAAAGGTCGATGAGACCGAGATCGACAAAGTTGCGGTCGGCCAAAAGGCGAAGATCAAGGTTGATGCCTTTGGCGAGCGTGAGATCGACGGCGAGGTCACACAAAAGACCCCGCTTGCTCTCGGTAAATCCCAAACCAGCGGCGGCCTTTCTACGAATATCAACGTCCAGGAAGCTAAAGAGTTCAGAGTTGTGATCCAGCTCGTAAATATGCCTGAAGACCTCCAGGAAGGGTTGCGGCCCGGCATGAGCGCGACTGCGGTCATCACGACGAAAACGGCCGAACAGGTCCTTGCTATTCCCCTTCAGGCCGTCGTTGAGAAGAAGCCTGATGAAGGGCAGAGTCCGCCTTCGGTACCCAACGACCAGTCCCCACAGGAAAAGCCGAAACCGATAAAAGGCGTGTATGTTCTCGAAGGAAACCGAGCGAAGTTCATTGCGGTAGAGACGGGCATCACCGGCGAATCGGACATCCAGATCGTTTCCGGCCTTTCTGCCGGCCAGGAGGTCATTACCGGCCCAAGCCGTGTTTTGAACACTTTGAAGGAAGACACGGTCGTTAAGAAACAAGAACGGGCGAATAGCAGCGCGGCGGCCCGATCGTAACCGTTCCAACTCATGTACAGATTCATGGAAAACGAAAACGGCGGTGCTGACCACGGGTCAAACGGCAAAGCGACCGGCCAGCAACTCATCGTGATGAAGAACATCTGGAAGACCTACCAGATGGGTGTCGAGGAACTTCACGCTCTGCGGGATGTCACGTTTGAGGTCGAGAAAGGCGAGTACGTAGCGATCATCGGGCCTTCGGGCTCCGGAAAATCGACGCTGATGAACCTGATCGGGTGTCTCGATTCGCCAACAAAGGGCGAGTACTGGATCAACGGGAACCTTGTTTCCGATATGACCGACGATGAACTTGCCCGCATCAGGAACAAGGAGATCGGCTTCGTTTTTCAAACATTCAATTTGCTGGCCAGGGCAACGGCCCTGCACAATGTCGAGCTTCCGCTCATCTACGCCGGAATGCGTGCAGGCGAACGGCATGACAAAGCCTTGTCGGCCCTAACGTCGGTTGAGCTTGGTGATCGCGTAGGCCACAGACCGAACGAACTTTCGGGCGGCCAGCGGCAGCGTGTCGCTATCGCTCGTGCGCTCGTCAACCACCCGTCGATACTTCTGGCTGACGAGCCGACGGGCGCTCTTGATTCGAAGACCAGCGTTGAGATCATGGCACTTTTCGAAAAGCTTCATTCTGAGGGAAATACGATCATTGTCGTCACCCATGAACACGACGTCGCCGAAAGAGCACATCGTGTGATTACCATTCGCGACGGACAGATCGAGAAGGACGAGAGGATAAAGTAGGCGGATAAAATGGAGAGTGTGCCGGCATTCGCTTCGGTCGTTTTTATGATAACGGCCTTCGCGACAGTCGGCCTTTTTCTATTTGCGGTCCGATCTTCGCCTGATGGTTTCTGGGGCCGGATGGTGACGTTTCTCGTGCCATTTTGGATGCTCGTTCAATTCGTTCTCACGTCTTACGGTTTTTACCTAAACACCGACACTCAGCCGCCCCGCCTATTTCTCCTGGGTGTCGGGCCCCCGCTCCTTGCAATCGCCCTCCTGTTTTTAGTCGCACGGGAGTCATTCATTTCGAACCTTTCCCTTCCATTGCTTACGCTCGTGCATGTCGTACGCATCCCTGTCGAACTTGTTCTATATTGGCTGGCCGAGGCCGGGGCAGTTCCGGATTCAATGACTTTTCACGGCACGAACTTCGATATTTTGTCCGGGATCACGGCTCCGCTGGCGTTCGCCGCCACTTTTGTAAAAGGGGCCCGGATGCGAATGGCCCTGATAGTTTGGAATTTTGCAGCACTGGGCCTATTGTTCATCATAGTGATCACAGCCACTCTTTCCTTACCGTCTCCCATCCAACAGCTTGCATTCGACCAGCCGAATATTGCCGTTCTCAACTTTCCTTACATCTGGCTTCCGTCGGTCATCGTTCCCATCGTGCTGTTTGCACATCTCGCGTCACTCTACAAGTTATTTACGCATCGAAACTAAACCTTGATATTGTTTCTGCGTATTACGAACAGGCGTTATAATAGCGAGAGACCGATAATGAATGTTGCCGAAGCGCTAAAACTTGCCTTTTCTTCGATAATGGCCCACAAGTTGCGGTCGTTTTTGACACTGCTCGGCATGATCATAGGAATGACCGCTTTCATGGTCGTTCTATCGATTCTTCAGGGTTTTAACGGCTATGTCGATGAAAAGATAGCCGGCATCGGCTCGAATTCCTTTACGGTTCAGCGCTTTAATTTCGAGGATTTCAAGGACACGGACACCATCGCAGCGGCACAGCGCCGAAATAAGGAGCTGACCTTCGATGAGCTGGACTTTATCAAGGAACGTGCTCAACTGGTCGATAAGATCGGAGCAAAGGCCGGAAACACGTCCCGAAGCATCCGCATCGGCAACGAGACGCTTCAGGACGTTTCCATCGCCGGCGTCGAACCGGTAATGGGCGACATCGAAAACGTCGATGTCCAGTACGGACGTTATTTCACCGACGCCGAGAACAACAACTCGATGCGTGTCGCCTATATCGGAATGGATATTGCCACGAAGATCGCGCCGGGCGGCAACGTTGTCGGAAGCGAGATCTCGATCTCGGGTATTCCATATCGCATCATTGGCGTCGCCGTCCCTAAAGGCACCGTGTTCGGCTTCCCTCAAGACAACTTTGTCCAGGTTCCGATAAAAACATTCGCCGCGAATTTCGGCGGCCTTCGTTGGGGACGCGCACCTGTTTTTGTCGCCACTTCTCGGGAAAATGTGAGGATGGCAGACGCTGTGGACGAAGTGCGGACCCTGATGCGGATCAAGCGCAAGCTCGCTTCGGATGAAAAGGATAATTTTGGGATCGTTACGCCCGACGCGATCAGCGGGCTGCGGGACAGCCTTTTTGGCACTATCTCGATCGTGATCCTCTTTGTTCCGGCTATCGCGTTGGTCGTAGGAGCCATCGTGATAATGAACATCATGCTTGTTGCCGTGACGGAACGTACGAAAGAGATCGGCATCCGAAAATCACTCGGAGCAAGGCAAATGGATATCCTTCGGCAGTTTTTATTCGAATCCGGCCTGCTTGCAGCTATCGGCGGCCTTATCGGGCTATTCCTTGCGCTCGTGATCGGCCAGTTGATAACTATGTTTGTTTTCCCCACCCGCATCCCGTGGTGGGCTGCGGTTGTTTCCATCGGTGTATCGGCGGTGGTTGGAATTCTGGCGGGATTATTCCCTGCCTGGAAGGCGGCGAGACTGGACCCTATCGAGGCACTGAGGGCGGATTAAGATGTCGGTTGCGACCAGCAGATTTTACGAAAACCTCAAGATGGCGTTAGATACGCTGCGCGGGAATAAACTGCGTTCGTTCCTGACCATTATCGGCGTCGTCGTCGGTGTGATCACGGTAATGCTCATCTCATCCATCATCTCAGGTATCGGGCTCGCGGTTGAGGAACAGGTCAAATCGTTCGGGACGCGGTCCATTTTTATTCACAAAATGGACATGGGCATACGTTTCGGTCGGCCTTCTCGCGAGGAGAGAATGCGGCCTGACCTGACACTCGACGACGCTCTTGCCCTTCGCACGCTGCCCGCAGTTGAGACGTCCGTCCCGTTCCTAAACGTCTCAAGCGGCTTTTTCGGAAACCGAACGATCGTTTCGTCAAAAGGTAAACAAACATCGAATATTCAATTGAGCGGCACCCTGCCAGAGATCGAAAGGGCCCAAACCGAAGTGCTTATCGAGGGCCGCTGGTTTACCCAGGCCGAGGTCGAAAACAGAAAGGATGTTTGCCTGATCGGTGCTTCGGTCAAAGAGACGTTTTTCCCCTACGAATCGCCCATCGGCGAAACGCTCGACGTTAATGGCCGAAAATTTACTATCGTCGGGCACCTTGAAAAGAAGGCGCAACTGCTCGGCGGCGGCGGCGGCGGGAACAACGACGAGAGCAATACGATATATATGCCCTTCCATTCAGCGCTTCGAATAAAACCGAACGCTGACGATATTTTCATCATGGCCGTCGCCCAGCCCGGCCGGCTTCAGGAAGCTCGCGACCAGATCGAAGACCTTTTGCGCGTCCGACGACAGGTTTCGTTCGGCCAGAAGAACAATTTCTCGACCGCCACCGCCGACACTATCATCGAGCAGTTTCAATCGATCACAGCCGGCGTGGCGCTTGCAATGATCGTGATATCGTCCATCGGCCTGCTTATCGGCGGCATCGGCGTCATGAATATCATGCTAGTTTCCGTGACCGAAAGGACCAGGGAGATCGGTATCAGAAAGGCCATCGGAGCGAAACAGAGCGATATTCTTATTCAATTTCTGATCGAGGCCGGAACACTGACCGGCTTTGGCGGGCTGCTTGGACTTGCGATCGGCTGGGCCCTGACTCTTTTGATCGCGATGGTCTTCCCGTCCTACGTTCCCCTTTGGGCACCGTTCGCGGGGTTCTTTGCCAGCGTGGGCATCGGCCTTGTCTTCGGGCTTTTCCCTGCCTGGAAAGCCGCCCGCCTCGACCCGATCGAAGCCCTTCGATACGAATAGCTTGCGACTAACTAATAAAACTTGGAAACAGGAACGCCATCGCCGCACTCAATGCCACGATTATGAAAAATACCGTCAGCGAAGCGGTCCACGCCGTCGAACCCGACACCTTTTCACCTGCGTTCTTCAACCCGACCGCATTTAGCCAAACCCAGTAGAATGTAAGCAGTCCCATAGTCGCTGCGACCGAAAACAGGACCGGACTCGTAGCCGGATCAAAGAGAAAGCTCAAATTGTCCTGCACCATCTGCCCTTGTCCCAATATCGGATGAACCTCCACCGGATCTTTCAAGAACAAGATCAACGTGCTCAGCGCATATCGCAAGACAGCCACCGGGAACGACGCGTAAACCGCCACCGAAAACGCCTGCCAATAGTTAAGCGTCCCTCCCATCGCCAACGCGAACAGGAAAAAGATAAGCGCCAAAAAGGCGAACCAGAACAAAAATCCGACAAAGCCTGCCACCGCCTGTGCGACCCGGGTTACAGGGTTCTTAGAGTCCGCGATCGCGTCCTTTCGCCCCGCCTCGATCTGCGCCCGCGCCGCGTCATTCATCATCGGCATGTCCATTGTTTTGTCGATAACATGGTTCGTCACACGCTCCGGCCCGAGGCGATACATAAAAAGGTTAGTGTACGCCGTGGACATCAGTGCTATCAGGATCGCGGCCACAAGCCACCGCGGATGCTGCTTCAGGCTCTGAAACACTTCACCAGGTGAAATGAAGATGTTGCCGAGCGTCGAGGCAGTGCTCGTGGGCTCACCTTCCGTGATCGTCGGCTTATTAATGAAACTCAGGCCAATGATAAGGCCGCCGCCCAAGATCATGACGATACCGGTCTGCGTAAGTCCCGGGATGACACCCACGATGCTCAGAACAGCGACCAAGAGCCCAAGCGCGGCTAGTACGATTCCGGCTAGTCGATTCATAGATTCCTCTCCTTTTGTAAACAGTTTTTAATTGATCCGTTAACTCGTTACGAATCTCTCGTGACTCAAGTTTCAGTTAGTTCCGGAGCCGCCGTAGCCGAATGATACCCCTCAACCCGTATACACGCCGCAAAATGCCCCGGATTGATCTCCCGGAGATTGGGTTCTACCCGGCTGCATTCTTCGATGACGATCGGGCATCTTGTCCTGAATCGGCAGCCCGATGGTGGGTCGATCGGCGTCGGCACATCGCCCGTTAATATAATGCGCTCACGCTTTTGGGACGGATCGGTGACGGGTATCGCCGACAACAGAGCACCAGTATACGGGTGCAACGGCTCGCGGTAAAGGTCGGCCGCATCCGCGATCTCGACGATCTTGCCGAGATACATTACTGCGACACGATCGGAAAGGTGCTCGACGACCGCGAGGCCGTGGGAGATGAAGAGATACGTAAGTCCGAACTCGTCCTGGAGGTCGTCAAGCAGGTTCACTACCTGCGCCTGAACCGAGACGTCCAACGCCGACACGGGCTCGTCGCAGATAATTAGCTTCGGGTTCAACGCGAGCGCCCTTGCTATCCCGATACGCTGCCTTTGTCCGCCGGAAAATTCGTGCGGATAGCGATCCATGAACTTAGGATCAAGGCCGACCTTGGTAAGAAGTTCGGCGACTCTTTCTTTTCGCTCGGTCGAGTTGCCGATGCGGTGGATCTTCAATGGTTCGGCAACGATTGAAAGGATACTGTGCCGAGGGTTGAGGCTCGCGTACGGATCCTGGAAGATCATCTGCATTTCCCGTCGGACCGCCCTCATTGCGCCGGCACCAAGCGTGGTTATCTCTTCGCTGCCAAATCTGATCGAGCCGCTCGTTGGTTCGATCAAACGAATAACACATCGTCCGACGGTGGATTTGCCGCAGCCCGATTCGCCAACAAGGCCAAGCGTTTCGCCTTGTCGAATGGTAAACGACACATTATCGACAGCCTGAACAAGGTCGTCGCTGCCTTCGATAGGAAAATGCTTGACGAGGTTGCGAACCTCGACGATCTCATTTGTTGAAACTTCTGCTGCGGCCATTTTGTCTGTAAACGGGAATCTCGGAGCGTTCAACCGGTTCCCGCCCGAACCGGCGAACCGGGCTTAAATAGTAAACACCTGACGAGGCTTTTTCCATCAACGTCGAACAACGGGATCTCTCGTCGCGAGCATTCTTCGAAACGGTACGAGCACCTCGGCTCGAAATGACATCCCGGAGGAAGGGCTGTCGGGCTCGGCACCACGCCTTCGATGGTCTTGAGCCGTGCCTTCTCTCCGGAGACGGCCGCCGACAATTTCGGTACCGAATTTAACAGCCCCTTCGTGTAGGGATGCTTCGGATCGGCGAAGACGTCGGCGACGGACGATTCTTCAACGATCTTACCGGTGTACATCACGCAAACACGGTCGGCGGTCTCTGCAACGACGCCGAGATCGTGCGTGATCAACAGCACGGCCAGATTCCGCGAAAGGCGAATCTCGTCGAGCAGTTCCAGGATCTGGGCCTGTATCGTCACATCAAGGGCCGTCGTCGGTTCGTCCGCTATCAGAAGCTCGGGATCACACGCAAGCGCCATTGCGATCATCACACGCTGTCGCATCCCGCCGGAAAGCTGGTGCGGATAGTCGTTTGCCCGCCGCTCAGGCGCCGGGATCGACACCTCTTTCATGGCATCGATAGCGGCGATCCATGCCTCCTTACGCGACATTCGACGGTGAAGGCGAATGGCCTCGGCGATCTGTTCACCGACCGTGAAAACGGGATTCAGCGACGTCATCGGGTCCTGAAATATCATCGCGATGTCGTTGCCACGGATCTGGCGCATCCGATCTTCGCTTGCCGTTGTTAGTTCCTCTCCTTTGAAGCGAATCGACCCTCCGACGATCCGCCCGGGCGGATAAATAAGCCGCATCACAGACAATGCCGTGATCGACTTTCCACAACCTGACTCGCCCACCAGTCCGACAAACTCGCTGGTATCCACATAAAAGCTGACGTCGTCCACGGCCTTGACAAGGCCGGCGCGTGTTGGAAAAGTGGTCTTGAGATTAGAGATCTCTAAAAGATGGCCCATTCGGAGTAGAAGTAGATACTTTCAGCCTCGGACAACGCAGACTGCGGTTCTGCACGGTTTAGAGAATAACTAAAGAAACTTGTTTCTTCGTGTCCATAACAATTGCGAAAGCAACTATTTCCGTCGCATTTTCTTCAAAGGAATGTTATCATTTTTCGACCGCTTTGACCTTTTCAGGAAGTTTTACAAGGGAGAAAATCTGTAGTGAAAGCATTTCCAGCATTACTTACCGTTGCCTTACTGATCTCCGTTTCATCGACGCTGTCGGGCCAGAGTCTTGCCGAACCGAAGGGATCGACCACCAGAACCTCCGCCCCGCCGGCCTCCAAGGCGAAAGTAACCACAGAAAAGATCAGGCAGGATATCACCGAAGCACTTGCGGTCATCGAGGGCAATCATGTCGGTGGTGGCAAGATAAATTACAACGATGTGTTTAAGTCGTCCATCGACGGCATGCTCCATTCTCTCGATCCGCACTCGAATTATTTCGACGCAAAAGAGTTTGAGCAGTTCATGACGGACCAGAGCTCCCGATACTACGGCATCGGTGCGACGATCGGCGATATCAGCGATCCGGACGGAAAGGTCATCGCGACGTTCATCCGATCTACCTTCGAGGATGCTCCGGCCCATCGTGCGGGTTTAAGATACGGGGACAAGATCGTCGAGGTAAATGGCCAGTCAGTGCTGGGTAAGCCCTTTGTAGAGGTGCGCAATCAACTTCGCGGCCCGCGAGGAACACCGGCAAAGCTTATTGTCGAACGCTACGGCACCGGGAAACGCGAAGCGATCGAGATCATTCGTGACGCGGTTTGGCAACCTTCGATTGTCGAAGCCTATATGATCCGGCCGGGTGTCGGATACATCGCGATGACGGGCGGCTTTAACCAAACCACATACGCCGAGTTCGTAGAGGCGATGAAGAGGCTTAAGGCCAAGGGAATGACTCAGGTTGTTCTTGACTTGAAAGGCAACGGCGGCGGACTTGTCGGGCAGGCATACCGTGTCGCGAACACTTTCCTTTCGGCCGGGCAAACCGTGTTTACACAGAACCGCCGGCCTGGCAGCGTGACGATCCCCTATCGCGCGGACAATCCGAATCCGGAACGAATGCCTGTAGTCGTGCTTGTTAACAGACAATCGGCTTCCGCTTCGGAGATCCTTGCCGGTGCACTTCAGGACCACGACCGTGCCCTGATCGTCGGTGAGACGACTTTCGGAAAGGGGCTTGTTCAGGAACCGTTCAGGCTTGAACACGGTTCAATGCTGCTACTGACAATTGCGAAGTATGAGACGCCGTCAGGACGCTTGATCCAGCGAGACTATTCGAACGGAAATTTTTATGATTACTATACGAACGGTGGTGTAGGCTCAAACGATCCGGCGAATGCTTCGACGCCGAAGGGCCCCGAAACGAAGACAGATGCTGGCAGGACCGTTTATGGCGGCGGCGGTATCGAACCTGACGTACAAATCAAGCCAGATACCATCACCACTGAACGTTTTAGAAGTCAGCAGCGTTTGAATAGTCCGGTCTTTGCGTTTGCTTTGGACCTTGCCCACGGAAAGGTGCCGGGCTTTGAGAACTACAAAGTGGACAAGCCGATCGTTTTTGGCCACGACATTTCGGCAAAGGACTTCCCCGTGACAGATAAGCTCTATTCCACGTTCAAGAGTTTTGCCGTCTCGAAGTATAAATATACGGCTGCCCAGATCGATAAGGAGCGTGAGTTCGTCGAACGAGCCCTGCGGTCTGAATTGGTTGCCGCAGCCTATGGCTTCCAGACATCGCTTCAGGTGTCGAATGAATACGATACGCAGCTTCTTAAGGCCGTTGATCTAATGCCGAAGGCACGTCAACTGGCCCTGGAGGGAGCAAGGGCACGAGCAGGTATTGGAAAGACGGACCAAAAGTCCAATAAGTGATTCGATAAGCCCGGATTCCACGATAGCAGTGATTTTCCTCTTTTAGTTCGTTAGCGTTCTTTAGCGCCTTTGCGTGAAAAAGAGGCCGGTTTCACGCCAAGACGCTAAGCCCGCAAAGAAGAATCCCGGCTTTCTTGATCCGCACAATTGGATTTTAGTGGGTGAAGTTCACTGAGACGGCGCCGAAGCTGTCGCGATCCTCGCTCGTCAAACTAACCACGCGATCAGTCGGTAAACGCCGTATCCGATCCCCGCAACCATAAGAATGAGCACGAGTGTGAGGCCCGCAACGACGAGTTTGAATTTTCTGTAGCGCCCGTCGTCAGGAGGCGATAGCTGGTTCTGCGGAAAATATGGCGGCGGTCGGTTCATAGGACTTTATTCGGCCATTCGAGCGGCCCGACGAATTAAATACTCAACCCATTGACTGATGGAGGAAGGCCTTCACTACAGATCTTACTACTTCATCAGAATCGTCAAACTTCAGGCTATCAGCGTCCGAATGCATACGCAAATTCGATAGTGACGTAGCTATCAGATCACGCTCATCTCGGCAGCGGTTGTTCCAACTCGGCTAGCCCGTAGGACAGCACCGCCATCAGTGAACCCAGCCTTGCCAGGTGCCGGGGATCGATCTTATCGAAAGTGTCCGCAGCAGTGTGGTGATAATCGAAATAGGTCGTCGTGTCAAAAAACGGTGCAAACGAGGGCACACCGCGTGTTGTCAGCGGCCCGATGTCGGCTCCGACGCCGCCCGGCTGAAGCTGGACGATTGGCGATCCCTGTTCGCGAAGGACGGCCGAAATCGGCGCAACGTAATCAGCGACCTCCGGCTTGCCCGTGAAAAGTATGCCAACCGTATTTGCTGCCCCGAGATCGCTTTCGATCGCGGCAAAATGTTTCGGTATGTTCGCCGCTTCCTCCCGGGCATATTCGGTGCCGCCGACAAGGCCGTTTTCCTCGTTCATATAGGCGATCACCCGGATCGTACGCTTAGGCTTGAGGCCAAGCTGCTTCAAGAGATATGGCACCTGCATCGACACTGCCACGCCGCAGGCGTCATCAAGTGCACCGGTTCCGAGGTCCCATGAATCGAGATGGCCGGAGACGATGACGATCTCATCGGGCTTCTCGCTTCCCTTTAGATCGGCGATGACGTTGTAGCTGGTCGTGTCAGGCAGCGTTTTCGGCGTGAGAACGAGCCGCATTCGAACGGTGCCTTCGGCGGCCAGATGCGCGATCAACTCGGCGTCTTCGTTGCTGACTGCGGCAGCGGGTATCCGGCGTCCGTCAGGATCGTAACGCAATGCTCCTGTATGCGCGAGGCGGTATTGCGAACCGCCGACCGACCTCACCAGTGCCGCGGCGGCGCCGAGCCGGGCTGCGGCGTTCGGTCCGGCACTTCGAATTCCAACCGCACTTCCGTAGGCCTGAATTCCGAAACCCGACGCCGCCAATTCCCTGTTGAACTTGCTGTTGAAAAGGACGATCTTTCCCTCGACACCACTCCGGCCCAGACGTTCAAGTTCCGCTACCGAGGACACGGCCACCACCTGCGCCGCTAAGCCGCTGTCAGGGGTTGCCACGCTGCCTCCGAGGGCCGTCAGGACGACTTTCTGCCTTGTGTCTGCCGCCATACCCGGAAACTCGGTAAGCTCGCCGGTCTCGCTGCCGCGGACCCAATGTGGCACCGTAAGCTTTTGAAGCCGTACGTCGAGGCCCAGTTTTCGCATCTCATCTGCGACGTAGCGAACAGCACGTTCGGCCTTTGGTGAACCGGTCAGCCGGGGGCCGATGTTGTTTGTCAGGTAAGCCGTCTGTTTAAGCGCATAATCGCTGGCGAGTGCAGCTCGTTGCAGGTCGCGCAATGACGCAATAGTTGCGTCGGAATAAAGTTTGGGTGTAGGTGCCGGCGACTGAGCTTGGAATGCAAGGCACGTGAGAAATAGGACCGCGATGAGATTACCAAATTTCATGTTTTGTATTCTACAATCGCTCGTGGCCGCCGCATAGGCGACGCCGTCGCTCATGTGTCATTTTGAACTTTCGGCGACGGTCCGCGAAAGAGATCTGTGCAATAATAGAAGAAACTTCAGGACATTAATCGAAATGAAAAAGAACATCATTCGCTTCTTGGTTTTCTCGGCCGTACTTTCATGTGCGGCAACGTTTATTGCCGCTCAATCTGGATTCTCGTTCGACGATATGCTGAACCTTCGTCGTGTCGGCGACCCGCAATTGTCGCCGGACGGCCGTAGGGTCGCGTTCACGATCGGAGTTGTGAATAAAGCGGATAATCGAACGCTTACTCATATCTATGTCGTTAACCTCGATGGTTCGAACCCAAGGCAGGTGACGAGCGGAAACACATCGCATTCGAGTCCTCGTTGGTCGCCGGACGGCCGTCGGATAGCGTATGTCACCGGCGGTCAAATTTGGACAATGGAGCCGGACGGCGGTAACGACCGTCAGGTAACCCGTATCTCGACCGGTGCCGGAAATCCGGTCTGGTCGCCGGACGGCCGTTGGTTCGCCTTTGTTTCTGACGTTTACCCGGAATGCACGTCAGATGCCTGTAACAAAGAAGAGGAGGATAAGGCCGAGGCCAGCAAGGTAAAGGCGAAGGTTACGGAAAGGCTGCTCTTTAAGCATTGGAACGAGTGGCGCGACCGAAAACGCACCCACGTATTTATCATTCCCAGCGAAGGCGGCATTGCCCGCGACCTTACGCCGGGCGATTACGATTCGCCTCCGTATTCCGCATCGACGGGACATGACTACGCCTTTTCGCCCGACAGCTCGGAGATCGCCTTTCTCCGAAATCCGGATAAGGTCGAGGCGACTTCGACAAACAGCGACATTTATGTGGTCAGGCTAAGCGGGGGCGAACCAAGGAACATTACCGTAGCCAATAAGGGCTATGATGTTTCGCCGTTTTACACGAAGGACGGCCGATACATGCTTTACCGGTCACAGGCGACTCCGACTTTCGAGGCCGACCGTTGGCGGATAATGCGCCACGACCGTCGAAACGGCGAAACCGTCGAACTAACTCGGGGTTTCGACCTTCAGGCCGACGACTTTCTCGTGACCTCCGATAACCGGACTGTTTATTTCACGGCGGTCCAACGCGGGCGTTCTCGCGTGTTTACGGTACCGCTCGAGCCGGATTTCCGGCAGAGGATTGCGACGCACGTAAAGCAGGTCGAGGGGTCGATAACGTCCTTTCCCTTTGTGACGAATATCAGCCTGACGCCGGACGATCGGACGCTAGTTTTTCTGACAAGTTCGCTGGCCGCACCGGCGGAGGTTTTTGCAGCTGCGATCCAGGGGACTTCGATACAGTCACTCAGCCGCACGCGAAGCAACCTGAATTTGCCGGCAGCGGAAGAATTGGAATGGCGCGGTGCGCTCCAAACACCGAATCACGGTTTCATCGTAAAACCGAGAAACTTCGATGCATCCCGAAAGTATCCGCTGCTGGTCCTGATCCACGGCGGCCCGCAAAGCGCATGGAACGATTCATGGAGCTGGCGGTGGAACGCGCAGGTATTTGCAAACGCGGGCTACGTTGTTTTTCTGCCAAACCCGCGCGGATCGACCGGCTACGGGCAGAGGTTCGTCAACGAGATCTCCGGCGATTGGGGCGGCAAGGTATTTGTTGACATAAAGAACGGCGTGGTCGAGGTCCTAAAGCGGCCGTACATTGACCGTAACCGGATCGGCGGTGCCGGAGCGAGCTACGGCGGTTATATGGTCAACTGGATCCTTGGCCACAACAACGATCCACGGTTTAAGTTCAAGACACTCGTTTCTCATGCAGGCGTCTATAACCTCGAGAGCATGGCGACCTCGACGGAGGAAATTTTCTTCGTCAATTGGGAATTTAAGGGAATGCCCTGGGAAAATCCGGTCAATTATCAGCGGTGGTCGCCGAACAAATTTGTAAATAATTTTGCCACACCGACCTTAGTCACGGCCGGCGAGCTAGACTATCGCGTCCCCGTCGATCAAAGCCTCCAGCTTTTTACAAGCCTCCAATTGAAAGAGGTCCCGTCGAAGCTAATCATATTCCCCGACGAAGCCCACTGGATATTGAAGCCCCAGAATTCGGAATTCTGGTATTCGAACGTCATCGCCTGGTTGGATAAGTACTTGAAGTAAATAGTTACAGAATATGAAAAGATTCACCGCGGGGAATGCGGTTTTATTCGCCGCATTCCTCTTTTTCTTTTTACCCGTACAGGCACAGCTCCCGAATTTCAACCGGGCGAGTGATTACGACGTGCAGCATTACATTCTGCGCGTTTCTTTCGATCGGAAGGCGAAGCGAGTTTTCGGGGACACGACCGTCAGGCTTAAGCCGCTGCGCGATTCGTTCCGGCAGGTTACGCTTGACTCGGTCGGCATCATTTATACGTCGGTAACGCTCGAGAATAGCGACGCACCGCTGACCTACCGAACACAATCGGGCCGGATCGTTATAAACCTCGGCCGCGATCACGCGAAGGACGAAACGATCGGTCTCCGGTTTCGATACTCGGCGACGCCGAAAAAGGGGATCTATTTCGTGTCTGAGCGAAAAGCGACGGATGATTTCCCAGGTCACTCGGCGCAAATCTGGACCCAGGGCGAGCCGGAAGAGGCGCGATATTGGTTCCCGTCGTTCGATTTTCCCAGCGACAAGGCGACCACTGAACAATTTATTACTGCCGGAAAGGGCGAGACCGTGATAGGAAACGGTGCTTTGATAGGCAAGGCCGACAACCCGGACGGAACGGTCACGCACCATTTTCGAATGGACGTTCCCTATTCTACCTATCTCGTTTCGTTTGTTATCGGCGAATTTGTGAAGGTGAGTGAAAAATACAAATACATCCCGCTCGGATACTACGTTTACCCGGGCACTGAATCAGTCGTACCAAAGGCCTATGGGAAAACACGCGAGATGTTCCGGATCTTCGAAGACCTAACAAAGGTGGATTATCCATTCGTTAAATACGACCAAACCATGGTCGGCTCGTTCGAGTTCGGTGGGATGGAGAACATGACCGCGACCACGATGGCCGACACTGAGATCCTCGCGGCGCACAACCCCCTGTTTGCCGGGTTTACCGAGGACCTGGTTGCTCACGAACTGGCCCATTCCTGGTTCGGGAATCTCGTGACGTGTAAGAATTGGGCAGAACTTTGGCTCAACGAGGGCTGGGCGACGTTTCTTGAAGCGGTCTCGCGGGAAAAGCTATATGGAAAGGCTGCCTATATTACCAAGGTACAGTCGGACGCCGAACGATTCCTCGCCGAGGACGCCGTAAATCCGAAACGGCACGGCCTGTTCAACCGGAACGCAGCGGACGTCAATTCCCTGTTCGACCGTGCCGGCACCGCGTATAACAAGGGCGGGGCGGTGCTGCATACGCTTCGTGAACAGATCGGCGACGAAGCATTTTGGAAAGGGGCAAATATTTACCTGAATCGCCACAAATTCGGGAGCGTCGAATCGACCGATCTTCGACGGGCGATGGAAGAGGCTTCCGGAGCCGATCTCGCGTGGTTCTTCGACCAATGGGTTTATGGGCTCGGCAGCCCAAAGATCGATGTTGGCCAGAGATACTCGGCTTCAACAAAAACGCTTACCCTCACGTTTCGACAAACTCAACGGCAGGAACGGTTTACGCCTGTTGCCTTCAGGTTGCCTCTCGAGATCGAGATCACGACACCTTCGGGAACGGTAACCGAAAAGGTTGAACTGAAAAAGCGGCTGGAGACATTCTCGTTTACGATTTCGGAACCGCCTTCAAAGCTTGCGATCGACAAAAACGAAAAGATACCTATAAAGTCCTTGAAGATAGCGAGCCTATCCTTAACAAAATAAATGGGTTACGATATATCGCAATTCGTGGGCAACGAAGACGGTTCGGTGGAGGCAGGGCTCACTTGGCCGTCAACTCGGGTCCGACTCGTTCACCCACAAATCTTTTAGTTTCAATTACTTAGAGGCTCCAAACGAAAAAGTTCCGCGTGAGAATGCGCGGAACTTTTTCTCTTTGAGAAGACCGGATGTCTGCTTGAAATGTTGAGAAAGCAGAGAGCGCGAAGCACACACAAAATCGCGTCTTTTAATAAAGGCTCATTGCAGTAACTTCTTTGCAACACCTCCGAGGGTAGCTGCCGGGCTAGGAACGACAGATTATCCCTGCGGTTGTCAGGCCGCTTCGCCCCTTCGGATAGCGAATGTTCACTTTCCGATTTGGTTCCCCCGCGCCGAACCGGGATCGGATCGGCCTCGGTGATCAACTTTTCAACATCGGTTAGATTATCACAGCGACGAAGAGGTTGACAAGAAAAAAATGAGAATGTGATCAATTTGCCGGGAAAAATTGGTAAAGCATCAGGTAAACGGCCACACCGGTGATGGAAACAAACAACCAAACCGGATAAACGAGCCGCGCGAGACGCTTGTGGGCATCAAAACGGCCCTTTAGGGCGCGATAAAGCGTCAGGATCACGAAAGGAGCCACGGCGGTCGCGAGGATGGTATGGGAGGTCAGTATCGTAAAATACACGGGCCTGGCCAAGCCTTCACCGGTGAACCGCGTCGGCCCCAGGCCGTAGATCGAAGTGCGGATCAGATGGTGGGTTACGTAACAGACGAGGAAGAGCGCAGAGATGGAGCTTGCCGCCACCATACATGCCCTATGGGCTGTAACTCTTTTGCTTAGAATAAAATAGAGCCCGAAGACCAAAAATAAACCGCTGGTGGCGTTGAGTGCGGCATTTAGATGAGGAAAGATCTTGAGTAATTCCATTCCGTAGCGGTGAGCTCGGTCACTTCCAGAAGCCAAGAAAAGCCAGAAGGACAAGCCAGAGCAGTCCCATAAAATGCCAATACCAGCCGACTGACCGGGCTATTTCGGTCCGCCGTGTCCCTTCGATTTCAGTCCTAGCCGGATACCAGTTTCTAAGCAGCACCGATCCCAGAGCCACTATTCCACCCGCGACGTGGACAAGATGAGCGGCAGTGAGTATATAGAAAAAGCCGGCATACGGATTGCCAGAGACATAAAGTCCCTTTGCCGCAAGTGCCATCCAAACCAAAAACTGCGAGGAGATAAAAGCGGCCCCAAGCGCGGTTGTGGCTATCAGCCAGTTGCGCCCCAGATCATATTTGAAGGCACCGATCGCCCGCTCCGCTAAAGAATAGGTGACACTGCTTGCAATGATCAGGGCGGAACTTATCCAGACCTGAAACGGGAGGTCAAACGGCTTCCATTCGGCCGCCTTATTCGTCGCGATCATCAGGTAGGCTCCGAGCAGGCCGGCAAATGTCATCCCGACTGCGAGAAGCAGGAACCAGGCGATATATTTCGATTTGTCGACCTCGGGCGGATCATCCGCATCTTTCACTGCTGGCTCCGGCAATTCCCTGTCGTTGTCGTCGGGGCCGTCGCCTCCACCGGGGCTGCTGCCCTGTCCGCTCGCCGCCGAGAAGCTCCGTCTTAAAGGCCTTTCGTCGTCAATATCGTTTTGCTTTTCGATCGTACCGATCTTCATAAAGCTATCGATGATCGATCACCGCCAACGCGAAGACAAGCGGAAGATAAACAACCGATACTAAAAGCAGCCGGCGGGCTCGCTCAGCATTTTTAGCCCGGGCAGCGGCAATACTTTCTATAAGGAACCAGATACCGAGAGCGACGGAACCGGCCAGAAAGATCGGGCCGGCGAAGCCCAGGAAGAATGGGGCAACACTGACCGGGACCAACATTAAGGTAAAAATTACGATCTGCCGTGCGGTTAGTCGGCCCGACGTTTCCAGGGCGGGCAGCATCAT
>JBGSYT010000136.1:0-2452 GCA_041750855.1 Pyrinomonadaceae bacterium
GCTAAGTTCCTGCTCTACTCTTTTGCGTTCGGTTATATCTCGAAAGACCAATACACAGCCTATGATCTCGCCTTCTTTACTTCTAATAGGAGCGGCGCTGTCATCTATCGGAGTCTCTACTCCATTTTTTGCAATGAGAATCGTGTGATTTGCAAGGCCGACGACTATGCCTTCCTTTAGGGCTCGCGTTGCTGGGTTAACAACGGATTCGCGCGTAGTTTCGTTGACGATCGAGAAGACTTTTTCAAGCGGCAAGCCGACCGCATCTGCCGTCAGCCAGCCGGTCAACCCTTCGGCAACCGGGTTCAGATTTATTACCAGGCCTTCGTTGTCGGTCGTGATCACGCCGTCTCCGATGCTTGAAAGTGTCGTCCGTAAGCGTTCGGCTTGTTCTGTAATGACCTGGGCAAATTCGCTCTCGCGGCGAAGAGTCTCGGATAGATCGGCCGTATGCACTCTAAGGGCTTCTTCCGATTCTTTTCGGTCGGTTATATCAACGCAGACTCCGATCATTCGTTCGGGATTGCCGTCATCGTCGCGAAAAAGCCGGCCACGGCCCTGAACCCATCTGACCTGTCCGTCGGGCAATACCAATCGATATTCGATCTCGTGGTCGATCCCGTCTTGAAGTGTATTCGAGATACAAGAGAGCACGCGTTCGCGGTCTTCCGGATGCATATCGTTTTGGTATGCATCAAAGGTCCCGGGAAATGAACCGGTCGGTATCCCGTGGATGGCTTCCAGTCCCGGCGACCAAATGACCTCATTCGAACTAATTCTCCATTCCCATGAGCCCATTCGCCCCGCCTCAAGCGCGAGCCTCAGTCTTTCTTCGCTCTCGCGAAGTGCCTGGGCGGAATCGGTTTGGGCGGTTTGCTGGCGACCTACGTTCGGTTCTTCAAGTACAGCCTCCGCCGAAACGGCTTCGAAGGATGTGGTTACGCTATTGAGTTTTTGAGAGTTTTTGGGATCCATTTACTTTTGACGCCACTCTATAAGGAACTAAATGAGGTCAACCGAGAAATAAAACTCTTGCAATAAAAATCTTATAACACATTTTTAGAATTATCATCACGCCAAAATATGTAGCGGGTTGAGTGGCTTTGCGACCGCCGAGCGTACTCGGTCAAAAAAGTTTAGGAGCCACCTACTAAGTATGCTATCTTAATTGACGGGTCTCCCGACCTTCCACGCGCACCCCGCAAAAAACACTCTCAAATCAATCCCCAAAGGACGAACATAGAGATGAATCTGCGCAAATTTGCCGTGGTTTACGGGTGGGCTTCCTCAACCTCCGTTCCAACTTATACCGTTTTACTCGCCATACTTCTGGCTCAAAGTAATCTCGTACTTGGCCAGCGAGCGATCCAAAATCCCAGTGTTGAAAATCCCGCGATCGCAAATAGCGCGAATCAGCGGATCGCGGAAAATGCGCTGCTCGGCTGGCTGACTACACATCCCACCGCCGGATGTCAGATCGGTCCCGCTTCGTGCCGGCCGATCGAACGATGGTCAAGCGGATTCAACAGCGTAAACACTTCGACAGATGTCGGAGCTGGAAACGCGTGGGTGGAGCTGAACGCCGACGTAAACTCGATGATCTATCAGCCGATCTGCATGACGAACGGTGAATCGTTTACTTATTCATTCCTGCACCGCGGCCGAAGCAGCAATTCCGTTGGGGACGTTGCCCAGTTCCGAATGGGTATTCCAACAGGTCTTCCGACCGGATCACGGCCCGCTGATAGCTATTCGTATCCCATCGCAACTGTCAGTACAGCAGCCGACGGAAATCCCAGGTCTATTGCGAACGACGGCGGAGCAAATGGGACGGTCAATAATGCGGCCGTCGCCGGAAACGGTTGGGTACGTTATGGCGGAACCTATACGTACACAGGCGCAAGCCAACTCGTAAACCTGGGTTTTCGCGCCGTTTCGACCGCGGGAGGCGATCTTTCTGTTGGTAATTTTATTGATAACTGGACGATCAACCTCGCTCCTTATATCGAGGCATCAGCCTTATCGACAAGTGCGCCAGAGGGTGAAGGTGGCGGAAGCACAACGCCTGCCTTACCGAACGCACCCGCTTTGCGAATAAGCGGAAACGTAACAACGCCGGCAACCATCCAGGTAAGCGTTACCGGGGGAACGGCCACATTGGGTATCGACTATAGCCTGACGGTTCCCTTTCAGTTTATTAATACTAGCAGTGTCATCATTAACGTTCCCGCGGGATCGTATGATGGCAATACAACAGGCGTCTTTCCGTTGCCGTTCTCGACACGCGATGATTATATACCCGAGCCGGACGAAACGGTCATTTTCACCATCGGGACGGTAGCCGGAGCGCAGCTTGCCAGTCTTTCTGCATGCGGAACTGCGCCGATAATTTCTTTCACGCACACGATCGTTAACGACGACGTTGTTACGTCCGCAGGCGTTGAGATCTCTG
>JBGSYT010000137.1:0-24766 GCA_041750855.1 Pyrinomonadaceae bacterium
GATTGTCTTGCACTTCACTGAGCCGCCTGTCTGCATCGTCACGCAATATCGAATTCGGATATTGCTGCATCAATGCCTTAAGCCGGACCTCAGCTCGTCTCGCCTTTGTCGCGTCCCGGTCCGGAAGTCCAATCTGCCTCATTTCCGATTCCGCAATTTTTAACACCACGCGATCCGCAAGCGGATGAGTGGGAAAGAATGTTAGCCAATCCTGATAGGACGCGACAGCTTGTACCAACGCGCTGGTCGACCCTTCCAGGTAGAACGAATCAGCGACAGCGAGCTTCGACATCGGAAGATATGGTGAGTCCGGATACGTCGTAATGATCGTCTGGAAAAGCAGGCGGCCAACGTCAAAGTTCTTCTTGCGGACCTCGCGGGTAGCAACAATGAAAAGTTCGCGGTCACGGCCAGGGGTTACGCCTCCGATCAACTCTTCGTACTCATCACTGCCGCCGCCGCCAAATATTCCTAGAAACTTCCCTTTCTTCTTCTTTTCACGGGGTTTTCCGACATTTGATTCAGGGTTGGCACGTGCTCCCGCCGTTTCAATCTGTACCGCTTCGGCCCTGTTCTGAAGATCTGCGACCGAGACTTCCAACTGGTCAATGTCACTTGCTTCGTATTTTTCAGCCCGATCTATCTTGCCGCGGAGGCTATTGACCTCGGACTGAAGCTGCGAAGCCTCCTTCTCGATCGATCGCAGCCTTGCCACGGGCGTATCAAGATTATTCTTTTCGTCTTTACCCTCCTCTCGAAGCACCGAGGCCGCGCTCGTGGCTGACCGCCTGATGGTCTCGAGCTTTTGCTTCATCACTTCAAGGCGAGTACTCGGCGAACCTTCGCCAGGTTTGACCTGAGCATTTGCAAGAACTCCCGCAAAAGCCAAAAATAGCAGCAAAGAAAATACCTTTCTCAAAAAAAGTGAACTCATAAAATTCCCGTTCATACCCAAACCGTACCCTTATCGAAAAGCTCTTGAACCGCCAATTGAGGCGAGTTCCTGCCAAATACGGCAGAACCTGCAACTATCATCTCGGCACCTGCTTCGACGACCGTCATAATATTTTCCCCGTCGATACCGCCATCGATCTCGATCCTGACGGGTAGTCCGAAACCATCGATCATTTGGCGCAAGCGGCGGACCTTGGCCGTAGATTCCGGAATAAACGACTGGCCACCAAACCCGGGATTTACCGACATAATCAGGACGAAATCCGCATACGGCAACGCATCTTCAAGAGCGGAAAGCGACGTCGCAGGATTTATGGCGATCCCCGCGAGAGCACCTCCCGCACGTATCGTGGAAAGTGTCCGATTCAAATGCGCGTCGGCTTCGACGTGCACAGATACCATGTCCGCACCGGCGCGGACAAACTCTTCGACATATCGGCCCGGCTCCGTGATCATCAGGTGGCAGTCGAGTTTAAGATCGGTCACCTTTCGCAGAGACCGAACAACCGGAAGACCGATAGTAATGTTCGGAACAAAATGCCCGTCCATGACATCGACGTGAAGGATCGTGGCGCCGCCCTCTTCGACAGCTTTGATCTCATCCGCCAAACGCGCGAAGTCTGCAGATAGTATTGACGGTGCTATCTCAAACATTCGATAGTTTGCTTCCTTTTGGTTGCTTAGTAGCCATTAACGGTTGCATCGCACGATCAGGGCTCAGTCCGCGGACGGTTGCGCGTGTCCCTTGCCGGAGTTCCGGCAGGCGTAGCTTGGGGCCTCGTAGTAGCAGGGGGTGACGAATTTCGGTTTCCTTTTTCACCGGTTTCCCTGAGTTTTTCGGTCGATTCAGGCTGCTTTTCGTTGGATTTCGTGTCCGTTTTACTATCGGCTGCAGAATTCGCAGTGCCGGTGTTTGCAGCCACATCTCTCGTCGTGTCGGCTATTTTCTTAACATTCGCATTCGAGTTTGAGTTTGACCTCGTCCGTTTCGGCCGGTCGGATATCATCTCCTCGATCTTTTCGGAATCGTCTGTTTCTATATCCTTAATTATCGATCGAGGAGGTTCCTCGCCCTCGACCCCCGCCTTGCTAACGACCACAAAGATCATCTGGCCGCTTTTTACCGTTTCGCCCGGTTTTGGAAGCTGCTCAAGTACCGTGTTTATCTGTTCCGTACTGGGCCGATCTGCCCGCCGCTTTATCTTCAGGCCCAAAGAAGCCAGCTCCTTCTCACTTTGGAAAAAGTCCTTTCCTGTTATTTCCGGGACGATTATCTCGTCGCCCGACAACGACATCAGAATGACTCCGGCCATGGCAAGCAGAAATGCTCCGAGCAGGATTGCCACTGCAACGAGTTTTCCTATCGCCGATACCCCAGTCAAAACAAATCCCACAGCCTAAACCCCCAAAATTCAAAGCCAAAGTCTAACATTTTTCGCGGATTCAAGAAACCATACTACTCGCTCCTTTTCAAGCTTGCGATGAAAAACCCGTCCATTTCATCGCGATGAGGAAAGGTCCTCGCAAACAGATCGGGCTGAACGAAGCGATCCAGAACATTCGGCCGCAACTTCTGGAACTCACCATTGCAACTAAGAAACTCTCTCAAAACAAGTTCGTTCTCCTCAGGTTCAAGAGAGCAGGTCGAATACACCAACATTCCGCCTTTCCGCACCACTTTTGATGCATTTTTCAGGATGCGGCGTTGTTTGTTTGATAGCTCCTCGATATCTGTGGGTTCAAGGAAATATCTAATTTCCGGATTATGCCGGATCGTTCCTGTACCCGAGCAGGGAGCGTCCACAAGCACGACATCGAACGAACCTTCATCGAACGGCAAAGTTGATTCTGCATCAAAGCCGATCACATTGACACTAGACAAACCTTGCTTTTGACAGTTTTCGGCGAGAAGTCGTCGCCGCTGAGGATGGATCTCGCCCGCGACAGTGAGCCGAACGTCCGTCTTATGGGCGGCGGCTATTTGCGAAACTTTGCCGCCAGGGGCGGCACAAACATCCAAAAAAGCGTCTCCGTTCTCAAGGCGAACGGAACTGCCTACCAATTGGGACGCTTCGTCCTGAAAATAGATCTCACCCTCGGCCCCCGCTTGCATTATTTCTTCCCTCATCTTTTCAACTATATATGCGCCCGGCACATGCTCCGAGGGAACTGCCGCTTGTAAGCTGGTCGGTAAAGGATTTCTGGATGTAAATCGAAACGCGATCTTTGGGATGCGGTTATTTGCGATGGCCAGGGATCGAGCCTCTTCGAAGCCGAAAGCGCCGATCCACCGTTCGAGAAGCCAATTTGGATGGGATGTTTCAAATGAAAGCTGGTCCAGGTCGCTCTCGAAAGTGGGAGCGAATGGCTCGCGAAGCGCGCGCCGAAGAACTGCGTTAACCAGCCCTTTGGCCGACCGCTTCCGCGCACGTTCGACCAGGCGAACACTTTCATCAACCGCTGAGTGCGCCGGGACCCGGTCAAGAAAAAGCAGTTGAAAAAGGCCGATCCGCAAGCTCACTATTACTTGCGGGTCCAGGTTACGGCCCTTCGTATAATGCCGGATCAATTCATTCAGGTAGATTTGTCGCCGTAAAACACCAAGAACTATGTTATGGCAGAGGGCGCGGTCGCGAGGCTGCAACTGCGGCTCATATTCCGCCAGAAGAATGGAAGAGAACGCTCGCTCCGTTTCGATCCGGACGAGCATCTCAAATGCGGCTAGTCGGGCAGGCGAGATTTTCATCAGTTACGGGGACAGGATCTTTAGCGGAAGCACGTCGTTGTGAAAGGTCCGGAGAAGTGCCTTTTTCAAGGCTAGGATCGAGCGTAACGCGTTCGTCGAAAACAAAACACTCGCCCTCCCACATTCCGTTCTCATTCCCCGTAACCTCCAGGTATTTCAAAATACCACCTCTCAACTGATATACCTCGTGGAATCCCATCGATCTGAGGTAGGGTGCAAATTTTTCGCACCGAATGCCGCCGGTACAAAACATCGCGACCTTTTTGTGCGAACGCGGGTCGAGATTTCGTTCGACATAATCGGGGAGCTCGCTGAACTTGCTTGTGTTCGGATTGACCGCATTCTTGAAGGTGCCGGTCCTGAACTCGTAATCGTTCCTCGTATCAAGGATCAAAACCTCAGGATCGGAGATGATCTCGTCCCACTCCATCGGGTCAACATGGGTTCCGGCCCCGAGATCAAAGTCCACCGGCCGCCTGAACGCAACAATCTCAGGCTTGATCCTTACCTCCTGCTTCCGGAACGGCGAGCGCGTACATATTGATATCTTTGGCTCAATTCGTAGGCCGAGGATTCTGCCCATACTCTTAAGAAACTCCTCAGCCGCGGATGGTACTGCACAAACGCTGGCGTTAAATCCTTCTTCGGCAATAATTATAGTACCGAAAACATGATTTTCGATGAGACAGGTCTTAAATCGCTCTTTCAATGCTAAAAGTTCCTGCGGGCCGCCAAGAGGTGCGAAATGATAGAAATTTAAAATCTGATATTCCTGTTCCATATTCAGCGGAGCGGCTCAGTCGTTGACGCAACCAGTGTTGTCAACACCCACTCGCATTTGTAATTCTTCATCCTTGATCTGTAAATCGCAAACCCGCCCTGATCTGGCCGGAGTTCACGGCATCTGTTGCAGCGATCCGTCGTTTTCCCTCGAACTGAAGTTCCTCGATCAGCAGAACCGTACCTTTCCCAGCTGCGACCTCGATAACGCCGTCGGTAACTGAAACAATGGTTCCCGGAGCCGCTGGCACAAGGATGGCGTTATCAGACGGACGAGCAGACCATATAACCGTGCGTACGCCGTTCAAGAAAGTGAACGAACCAGGAAACGGCTTAAAGCCCCGAACCCGATCTCCGATAACCGTCGCCGACAATGCCCAGGCGATGCATCCGTCCGCTTTGCTCAATATCGGAGCATAGCTGGCTTCGTTCTCAAGTTGTTCCGTCGGCTCTATCCGATCGAGTTCGTCCAGCGTTTTGATCAATAGCTTCGCGCCAAAATCCGCAAGCCTGGCCATAAGTTCCGGTGCGGTCTCAAGTTTTCCGATCGCGACCTCTTCCTGCAACAGTATCGGGCCAGTATCCAGGCCCTCATCCATTTTCATTGTCGTAACGCCCGTTACCGTTTCGCCGTTAGCCAACGCCCAGTTTACCGGAGCAGCACCGCGATACTTTGGCAGCAGCGAGAAGTGGACGTTGATCGCCCCGAACGGATAAGCGTTCAAAAAGCCAGCGGGAAGTATCCTACCGTAAGCAACGACAACGGCGACGTCCGCCGAATGAGAACTAAACTCCTTCAACGCCGCTTCAGATTTGATCTTCGCCGGTTGGACCACCGCCAACCCATGATTCAAGGCCAACTCCTTCACGGGCGAACCTGCTACCTTCTGCCCGCGCCCGGCTGGGCGGTCCGGTTGCGTATAAACGGCGGCGACATCATGGCCCGCGTTTAGGAGTTCCTGAAGTGCGGCCGTGGCCGGCTGCGGAGTGCCCATGAAGACGATCCTCATCTATTCCGACCCAGCCTTAAGGCGTCTGCCATCACATGGAAGATCCAGTTCTGTTCCATCGAACCACGAACCAAATGTGCTTTAACCCCCGCTGCGTATATCGCCACATCCTCGCCGGCGTGGGTCTCCGAAGTAAGCGGAACGGTCGCCTCTTGCCGGTAATCGGGATTCGTCACCTGCGGTTCAGTTAAAACCGGGCGGTCACCTTGAATAAATCCGGGACCATTCGCATAACCAAGTGTCGTTCGAGGCTTTTTGTCGCGATCGAGACTCGGTTCTTCCTCCACTCTGCCGAATTCATCAACCCCGCGGGTCAGCCCGAGAATGTTATTGCCCCTTGCCGGATATCCGCCCAACGTAAAGACGTGACTGTGATCAGCAGTGACAATAACCAAGGTTTCGTCGAGGTTAACCTTCTGCATGGCTGTTCTGACAGCATCGGATAGTGCAACCGTTTCGTGCAAAGCCCGATAGGCGTTGCCGTTGTGGTGCGAATGGTCGATGCGGCCACCTTCCACCATGAGGAAGAAGCCTTTACTGTTTTTGGACAAAATATCGATGGCTTTCGACGTCATTTCCGCCAGTGACGGTTCGCCTGCTTTGTCCGCCGCCCGATCAAACTCGTACCGCATATGCGACCGTTCGAAGAGGCCGAGGAGCCGTCTCGTTTTTGTTGGATCGATCGAATCGAACTGCGCTTTGTTCCAAACGAAGGCAGAATCCGGACGCTGTCCCTTCCATTCCTCGATGAGGTTTCGCCGGTCGCTGCGTTCGCCCGTTAAGTTTTCATATTCCGGATCGGCCGACTCCTTCGGCATGAACTTGCTCCGGCCGCCCCCTAACACCACATCAACGCCATCACCATATTTGAACTCGATGAGCTGCCGGGCAATATCCGGAAAACCGGCGCTGTGTGCATCCTTATTTCGTGTAAGAACGTCTGTATCGGCCTCCCAGTCGCGATCGGGTGAATGAGCAAAACAGGCAGCGGGTGTTGCGTGGGTGACGCGCGCCGTTGAAACTATCCCTGTAGAGCGGCCGGATTCTTCCGCCATCTCAAGTATCGTTTTGGTCTCATTCCCGGTCACGGTCCTGAAATCGCCACGAACAACATTTTGGTTTATCGACAAAACGTCTTCGTCGGTCTTTACCCCCGTAACCATCGCGGATGCGGTAGGCGCCGAATCCGAGGTCTGCTGGTTCACACTGTAAGTCTTTGCAAGCGCCGAATACGGGAACTCCTCGAAGCTCAGGCGATTCTCTTCACCGCTAGCCCCGCCAAACTGTCCCTGAAAGATCCGGGCAGCGGTCACGGTCGAGACCCCCATGCCGTCGCCGACAAACAAAATAACGTTCTTGGCCTTGCCGTTGCGAGCCTTTTCGCGCTTCGCCTTCTCGATAGCGTTCCAACCATCACGTAGCCATGTGTCGGGCGTCTCACTGCGTTTAACCGGAAACGATTTCGCGGGACCCTGAGCATAAGAAACCGTCACCGAGAACAGCATCACAACGACAAGCAATTGTTTGTAAATATTCACATTCATAAGCCTATTAAAATAAATCAGCGTTAAATTCGACTGAACTTAACGCTGGAACAATTCCGACGATCATACTGATAATCAATACGCGCATCGATAATTTGAACCCTCGAATATCAGATTCCATTTTCCTTTCTCGCGACGATAAGCATTAAAACCAGCCCCTTCGAAAGACTGGATATAGGTAAAGATCTCGGCGGTTCCGTTGTTATCAAAGTCAAACAAATCCAGAAGCCGTTCATGATAAACACCGTCATCGAGATCGGTTATTTCCTCACTCATTACGTCCTTCTGTTCGATAACCCTGAAATCCGTATGCCCGAACGAATATTTCCCGTCGGATCCTTTTTCCGCGATGAAAAACAGCAACGCCCTCGAAGTTCGGGTCGGTTCGACCCAGAAGGTGCCGATAAGTTCTACCTTACCGTCTGAGTCGACGTCCACCGCAGTAAGATTGTGATACTTCAAGTCTTTCACAACGGCTGCGTTCATTCTTTGCCCAGCGAGAAAAGAACGCACGAGAGCTTCGATCTCCGACCGTTCAGCGGCTGTCGGCAGCCGTCGTACGCCGCTGCCTTTTTTCGTTGTCGGGACATTCGTAGCGAGGGCCATTACGTTGCCCCTCAATCGAGCGCGTTCGGAAACAAACGTGATCTCGGCCGCATTCCTGGCACACTCCGCACCGGGATCTGAACTCTTAATGCTCACATTACCGGCATCTGCCCCACCGAAGATCAGGCGATATTTCCCGCCGACACGGTAATATGCTTTATGGAAAGCCCCAACCGCGTCCTGTTCAGATCCACCATCGACCGTTTGTGTAAGCGTGTTTCCATCGACAAAGGCGATCGGCTCGACCGACTTTCCGTCATTCAGGACCGCAAAGATAACCGGCTTTGGCCCTGCTGCTGCGGTTGCTCCAATGCGCTGAGCAGAAACGCCCGCAGAAGTGAATAGTACTAGTCCGATAATGATCGCTGCGTTTTTCATCGACCTCATTTCACGTTCCTATAACTTCTGCGAAGTCATCTTGCCCTGCATAAATTGGAGCAGGTACTCACGTCCACCGGCTTTTGAATCAGTCCCGCTCATATTAAAGCCGCCGAATGGATGAACACCGACCAGAGCTCCGGTACACTTCCTATTCAGATAGAGGTTGCCAACGTGAAACTCTCGCCGGGCGCGTTCGAGTTTTTCCTGATCCGAAGAATAGACGGCTCCGGTCAAACCAAACTCGGTTCCGTTTGCTATCTCGAGAGCGTGATCGTAGTCACGAGCCTTTATTACTGCCAGCACCGGAGCAAATATCTCCTCTTGCTCGACCGTGTCACCGGGCTGCACGTTATCGATGATCGTCGGTTCGATGAAGTATCCTTCGGAATCATCACCAACGCCTCCAGTCACGGCAAAACCGCCTTCGCCTACACCCTTCTGGATATATCCCAGGGTTGTGTTGTATGCCCGCTGGTTGATTACCGCCGCCACGTCCGTGTCCCCTTCCGTCGGCACTCCGACCTTTAGGGCCTTCGTAAGAGCAACTACCTTGCTCAGAACCTCATCGTGGACCTTCTCATCTACGATCAGACGCGAACAAGCGGAACATTTCTGGCCCTGAAACCCGAATGCCGCCTGAACGACACCCAATGATGCCGCGTCGAGATCCGCATCATCACAAACGATTATCGCATCCTTGCCGCCCATTTCAGCGACCACACGCTTGATCCAGATCTGCCCTTCGACCGTCTTTGCGGCCACTTCGTTGATGTGCAGCCCGACGCCCTTTGAGCCAGTGAATGAAATGAACCGCGTCTTTGGATGCGTGACCATGGCCTCGCCGGTCGCGGAGCTGCCAGTTAGAAAATTTACCACGCCCGGTGGAAGTCCGACCTCTTCCAACAGATCGACAAACATCGCAGCGATCGTCGGCGAATCGGACGACGGCTTGAGTACGACCGTGTTGCCAGCGATGACGGCCGCCATTGTCATACCGGCCATGATGGCAAGCGGAAAATTCCACGGCGGGATGACAGCTCCCACACCGAGCGGAATGTACTCCAGACGGTTGTCTTCACCCTCAACCTTCGTTAGAGGCTGCTTTTCAGACCAGCGGAGCATCTCGCGGCCGTAAAATTCAAGGAAATCGATAGCCTCAGCCGTATCGCCGTCGGCCTCTGCCCACGTCTTTGCGACCTCGTAGACCATCACTGCCGAGAACTCGTGCTTTCGTTCGCGCATTAACGCCGCTGTCTTAAACAGATACTCCGCGCGTTCCGCCGCGGGTACGAACTTCCACGTCGCAAACGCCTCTGTTGCAGCAACGATCGCTCTTTCCACCAGCGAAGTGTCTGTGTCAACTTCGGGAAAAACACCGACAATCTGATCCTTTTTCGCCGGGTTTCTGCTTTCGAACTTAGACGGCAGCGAAACCTTTTCGCCGTTGATGACCGACGAATACTCCCTGCCGAGTTCACCCGCGACCTTCTCAAGGGCCGCCTTCATCGCATCAGCATTCGCCGGCAATGAAAAGTCCGTGAACGGCTCGTTCATGAATTCATCCAAAACTCGTTGTGTCTGCATAGCTTATTTATTTTCCCGATTCCTTTTTTTATCCGTATCTCTCTTGTTCCAGTTCGTGGAGCTCCCATTCGTCCAGGAGTTCCGGAACCACCGGTTCACGCTCGTCCTGCCAGGCCAGCACGAAGCGTGGTTCCTGCGTGTCGCTCATGTGTTTAACGTAACTCAGGATGAGTTTCCATCCGGAAAGCAGGTACATATTAAGCTCTCTGATCGAGCGAACCTCGGTTGTCAATTTTGTCTCTTCCATACTCATTCCCACTTTCCTGTATTTTGCAGCCGTCTTATCTTTCGCTTCGCAAGTTCCCGTTTTAGGGCGGAAACCCGGTCGAGAAAGACGATCCCGTCGCAATGGTCCGTTTCATGAAGCACGCATCGCGCCGCAAGGCCCGTAAGGTCCGCCTCGAAAAGGCCACCTGCAACGGTCTGTGCCCGAACAATAACCCGCATGTCCCTCTTCACGGTCTGATAAAGCCCGGGAAACGACAGACAGCCCTCATCGCCGAATTGTTCACCTTCTACACGAAGAATCTCCGGATTCAAGAATGCCAATTTGTTCGGATTGCCTTCATCGTCCGGCACATCCATGACAAAGAATCTCTCTGAAATGCCTACCTGCGGCGCCGCAAGTCCGACACCTCCGGCCGCATACATCGTTTCGAACATATCTTCTACGGTTCGTGCGAGGCCGTTCTCGAATCGTTCTTCCGAAACGGGCTTTCCGACCGTGAGCAGTACCGTTTCGGGGTAATGCACGATCCTTAAGAGGGGCATAGCTTAGAGTTTACCCTAAAGCGGCTGATTTTTATACCTTAAATACTGTAGTGAATTACTCGGCTGCCAAACCTCGCCCAGAACACCAGGCCGAAGCGTCCGCGGCGATGTTGGGTTACTTCCTTGGCCGCCGAATCCCGTGACACAGGCGGTAGGCGGCAGAAGGAGAAACGCCGGCCTTCACGATAAAGGAGGAGCCTGGTGCGCTCGAAAACCGCTGTATTCTCTACTGCGAGCGCGAGCGTTCCCCGGTCTTCGACCCATCGGCAAAATGCCACTGCTTCTTCATAATATTTTTCTTCGGACGAAGGAATGAATGTTGGCGCAAATCTGCTGAAGGCATTCCGGAACTCTTCGCCCAAGATCCTACTCGTTTCGGGCAGCAACTTCTCGACTTGCCGGCACCGCTTATGTATCAGGGAATCGGCAAAATAATCCAGCTCATTAGCACCGGCGAGAATATCGGCCACCTCGGCGGGCGTCAGACCCATAGTCTGGCCGACCGCTTCCGGTGATTGAGAAAATCTCTCTCGAAAAGCCCGGTCCGTGTATATCCTGGCGAGAAGGTCTTGTTGGTGCTGGAGGCTCAATTGGGAATTCGTTTCTTTCGTTCGATCGGTAGCAGTTCCGTCGTGTCTTCAACGATGCTCAGGCCGGGTTGGCCGGCATTCAATCCTAACTGGCGGGTGTCAGGTCCAAGGTGCATCGCTTTCTCAACGTGCTCCGGGTTACCTTTGCTCTTCTTTTCGTTTAGCGACTCTCGCAGGATCACATATGAAAGCGACAGCAGGGCAAAAACGAGAAACAGTATCGAGAAGACCCCTAACCAAATATTCCCATCGCCGATGATAACCTCTGTCACGATCTTGTAGATCAATGCCCCGACACCGATCAATACAGCAAACCCCAGGCCGCCGAACGCGACCTGTCCGAGACGTTCGAGCCTCTGTTCCTGCTGCTGCAACCGCGGGTGAGAGCCGCCGGGAAACTGTTCGTGGTAAGACATGGCGGTCTGCGAAAGATTCATGCCGCAGTTTCGACAGAATGTCTGATCAACTTCGCCTTTTGTCCCACACCCTGGACAGTACATAAACTTTTCAGTCTCGAACGCGCGATCGCTAGTTCATCCGGGAGTTCTGAGAACTGAGGAAAATTGTCGTCGCGTTCAAGTATCGCCCCTTTTATATCACATCTTACGCCTATCCTTTCGACAATGTTCCAGACATCGACGTTGGTCGGATCCGAATGATCTGCGACAAGCGTCGGGCCGCTAGGATACGATCCGACGAAATCTGCTTTACACGATTTTTCTTACCGACCCACTCCAGCGTAGTTCGCTCGCCACATCCCTTATGTTTTAAATGTAGCGAAGAGTTAAGGTGAGGATCTTGGGATTTTATTTACCTTCCCTGCCGGCATTTTTCGCCTCCTTCAGCGACCAATCGCATAGAAGCTTCCGTTCATCAAGGCTAAGCACGGCGTCTCGGTGTATCCACAGATATGAAGGAAGCGGCATCGACCCATTATCGACCTCTTCGCAAATTTCTTCGAGCTTTCGTTGCCTTCGATCGGCCGAATAGCTTCCCCATTCGCTGAAATTCAACTCCGTGCGTCCATAGTTGATATGATCGGCGAGGAACCAATTCGCTGGTGTGACGTAAGAGTACCAGGGATATTCAGTCTTGTACGAATGACAGTCGCTGCATGAGCGTTCGAGTATCGCCAACACTTCGGGCGGAACATTCATCGACTCCTCGATCGGTTGTCCGGGTACGATCGGCGGATTCGAGAATGTCGGTCGGATGAACTGGGTCGCCGCAAAAACAACCACTATCGAAATTAGACCGATCTTGATCACTTTTCGCATTGCATAATGCCCCTTAAAACTTTATACGAAAAATATTAAGATAGGTTTGGCGAAGTCTATGTTCAATCCGGTCGTCATTGCGATACCCTTTTTTGCCGCAACCATTGCGCTCGAGGCCTGGTGGTCGAACCGGAACGGCGTGAACGCGTTTGACAAAAAAGATACGTGGAATAATATCTTCATCGGATTCGCCAGCGTTGGCTTCGGGTTGCTCTTCGGCATATTCGTCTCGGCGATTTATTCCGCCGCATATTGGCTGGCGCCTTATAAGTTTCCGACAAACGCCTGGTGGGCTTGGGTGATTCTATTCTTCGTCGACGACCTCGCTTACTACATCTTCCATCGTGTCAGCCACGAATCACGGCTCTTCTGGAATTTCCACGTTGTCCACCACTCCAGCGAGGAATACAACCTCAGCGTCGCGGTTCGGCAGAGTTGGTTCAGCGGCCTTCTGCACTGGATCTTTTACGCGCCCATAATGCTGCTGGGCTTTGCACCGTGGATGTTCGTGTTGATGCACGGATTTAACCTGATCTATCAGTTCTGGATCCACACAAAGCTAATAAAACGCCTGGGCCCGCTTGAATGGGTGCTGAACACACCTTCGCACCATCGTGTGCACCACGGCGTCAACGAAAAATACCTTGACCGCAACTATGCAGGCGTTCTGATCATCTGGGACCGGCTTTTCGGCTCGTTTGTAGGCGAAGACGAAGAGCCGCGTTACGGAATCACCAAGCCACTGAAAAGCTTTAACCCCGTTTGGGCGAACACGCACGCATGGGTTGAAATGTGGCAGGAAATGAAAACCCGAGATTCATTTTCGAGCAAAATGCGCTGTTTATTCGCGTCCCCGAATATGGACCGCAGGTAGACGTTTCTTTGCGGGCTTTGCGACTTTGCGTGCGAAAAACCTGATGCAAGTAAAGCCGCTAAGTACGCCAAGCAAGAATAATATGACAGAAGCTTTCAACCGCATTCTAACCTCTCTTCTATTTGTCTTTGCGCTGTTCACAGTTTCAACCGTCGCCCAAACTGTGAAGATCACGCCGAAGGAACAGATTTATACACGCAAAGCACCGATCGTCGGCTTTAAAAAGACATTTAAGATACGGCGTCCAATAGCGACCGCCGCAAACGCTGAGCTATCAAAAAAGATCACCGCCGCCATCGACCCTGTAAAAGTGCTTGAAATAGACCTTAAGGAAGAACTGACCGAGATCCAATGGCTTTCAGAAGCTGATTACCAGGAGGTTTTTAATCGGGACGGTGTTCTGACGATGATGTTTTGGATGGAAGGAAGTGGTGCCTATACCGATGGCGTTACGAAATATGTCGTGATCGACACGGCGAAAGGAAAGCGAGTCTCTCCCGCCGAGGTTTTTATAGACCTAGATTCCCTGGTAGCGGCCGTGAAGAAAAAGCAGAACGCCGAGGTGGAAAAAACTGTCGCCGAAATCAAAAAGAATCCCGCATGGGTGGCCGACGACGACCCGAAGCTGCTTTTTGAGTACACGGATTTTACCGTCGAAGATCTGACAAATTTCGCGGTCGATATGGCGGGCGTTGCGTTTTTCTACGATTATGGTTTTCCGAATGTCATAAAAGCTCTCGAACCCGATGGCGAACTCAGATTCACCTGGGCCGAGATCAAACCCTTCATCAAACGCGACGGTTTGCTCGGAAGGTTCGCTCGCTAATATACTGGTTCGCAGATGAGCGAACGAAAGATCAGGGTACTCGTTGCCAAACCCGGCCTTGATGGCCACGACCGCGGTGCGAAGGTGATCGCACGAGCCTTGCGTGATGCCGGAATGGAAGTGATCTATACCGGACTTCGGCAAACTCCAGAAATGATCGCAGCCGCCGCACTGCAGGAAGACGTTGATGCGGTCGGCATCTCCATATTAAGCGGCGCCCACCGCACTCTTTGTCCGCGCATCGTCGATCTACTTCACCAAAACGGCATGGACGACACGCTCATCCTCGTCGGCGGGATAGTTCCTCAGGAAGATATCCATGCCCTAAAATCGAACGGCGTCTCAGAAGTATTCCTCCCCGGAACTTCAACTGAGGACATCGTAACCTTCATTCGCAACAACGTTCGGGACCGGTGAATGTGTGGTACCGCACAGACGCATCTCTCTTGGTCTGCCATACTACGAACCGTAATTATGTTTTGTAGTAAGGGGAAAATTCAATGAACAAGATTAATTCTATAATTATCGCATTTGCATTTGTTCTAACTGTAACGTTTATTGGCAGTGGTATAAGTTCAAACGGAGATCTTTCGGTGACGGCCCAGAGCACTACGATGGGCCGAGCAGGCGACAAAATTCAGAATACCGGCAAAAAAGTTTACAGAAGTTCGCGCCGTGTAGGAACCACCATTGGAAACCGAACATGGACCGGCACGAAATGGGTCGCAAGTAATACATGGAAAGGCGGAAAATGGATCGCCGTGAAGACCGCTAATGGTACAAAATGGGTTTACCGTAAGGGCAAACGGACTGTTGTCGGCAAGCCGGTCCGCAGGCCATAGCGAATTCTGCTAGTTTTGTTAACGATACCGCCTCTGCCTATGCGGGAGGCGGTATTGCGATTTAAAGCAGCTCAGAATATTGTTCGCATCAGGCCGGGCTTACGGTAAGAGAACACCACGCATTTGAACTCCCATTACTTTGCCTGGGAATGTTCCAAAATCTTCGATCTCGATCTCCTTTTTCCCCTCGTTCATCCGCAGCCTGACCCTTGCCGCACTAACAAACGTACCGTCGCCCTTGCCCGTTTTCGGATCGACGAATAATTCAACATAACTAAATGGATAGTCGAGCGAGCGATAGCCGCCCCGCAGCTCCCCGATGCCGATCCACCGTGCGAATACGGCACGGATCCGCAATTTGCCGTCAACTTCGCTGACGCGTGCTACATTGACGTCGCGTGCAAGCTGTCCGGTAAACGCAAAGGTTCCGACCTTTTGCCCTTCTACCGCCTCGAGCAGTGCGTTTTGTCCCCGATCGTCGAGGATCTCGACAAATCTTGCTCCGTCTTCTTCAGAGGTTTGCCCGCTGAGTCGAAAGGTGAACTGTCGCGTTACAGTACGGGTGTTTAGACCGCTGCCGTAAAGAACTACGGTTCCGTTGAAAACTACGTCGTTGGCCTGCCCGACAGCCGGCGAGACCGTTAACAGCGGTAGTAAAACTCCAATGATCAAATATGCTACAGTTTTCATAACTTTCCTCTCTTTTTCTTTTTAGATGAATATTTTCGACGAAGTGATACGCATGGATTTTGCCTCTGTACCGGTTTCAAAGACGAAGGATTGATCGGATCGCGGCCATTTCCTGTGGAGGTTTTGCGAATTCCTGTCTGAAGGCATACTTTTCAACGTAAGCTGAGGGCGACTTTCTTTCGTTAAATCCTCGATCATTGCCTCGGTCATCTTCACAACAAAACCCTGTTCGTGGCACACGGATTGCACTCCACTACTATAGATAGAAGAAAAGGGAGGAAATCGAATCAATGTCATTGTTAAACTGTCCTGAGTGCGGACACGATGTCTCATCTACGGCCGTCGCGTGCCCGAACTGCGGTAGGCCGATCAGACCAAGCGCGGGTCCAACGCGACCGGTGGTCGTAACCGGGCCGCCTAGAGGCGAGGGTATCCCGCCAGCTGCTATCGCGGTCGGAGCAATTGCTTTGGTCGGTTTGATCGTATTTGCTCTTGTTATGTTCAACCGCAGTGATGCGGATGCCAATTCGAATCTAAGCGTAAAGGTTGATCAGACCCGGTCGTCGCGACCGGAAACACGGGGTTCGGACACGTCTTCAATTCCACCAGTGTCAACAGCCGGCGACACTGTGCCTCCCCGACTTGAGAGCAAAGTAAATGTACCCGGAGCACAGACTGAGGTCAGCAGCACGTCAACGTCGGGCAGCGTGAAGATTGATGCGAGAGTGTTAACGCAGAGTGGGTCAACACAGGCGGTCCGTAATGAAAAGTTCTATTTATTAGAACGCAGCGTCGAAGAGATCCTCAGGGAAGCAAGATTAGAACCTATCGATGGCAATTCGTTGGCAGATAGTCTGGGTCTCGCAGTTGTGTATCCGGAACGATATGCTCAATTCAGAAATGCTGCTATGCGAGCGATCACTCAATCTGCCAAATACACAGGCACGACAGGGTCCGATGGAAGTGCGACAATGCCCGGCATCGAACCAGGAGCCTATCACATTTTCGGGATCGCAAAAACCGGGAGGGGGTTCGCGCTTTGGAGTTCACCGGTCTCAGTGATCGCAGGCGATAACATCTTGAACCTGGCTCCGGCGAGGATAATTGAGATTGAAGGAACTTCGGGAGACTAAGGTTCTGAAAATCGATTTGGGTGTCGAGGTCACTGGTCCGCTTTTCTGCGTGGCACGGCAGATACTCCCAGAAGGTTTAAATAATGGCTTTTGTTTTGGAATCATTGAAAAAGGAGTTAATGTTATGACACGTAAAGGTTTACAATTATTCGGATTCGCATTTGCCGCAGTACTATTTTCGTACGGGAGTGCATCGGGACAGATCGTCAACGCGGTAAAGGATGCCGCCGACAAGACTAAGGACGCTGCGGTTAAAACGAAAGACGTGACAGTGGACGTCGCAAAGAAAACAACGGTCGTCGTGACGGACGGCTTAACGACAGCCGCCGACAAGACCAAAGACGCTACGGTCGATACGGCCCGGAAGACAAAGACCACATCGAAGAGGGTGGGTGATTATACGATCGACGTGACAGAAAACGTGGCGGAGCAGGCCGTTGACGGTGGCCGCTGGCTCACAGTTACTACATGGGACGGCACAAAGTGGGTTTCGAAGAAAGTAAAATTTGCGGCTAAGAAGACAGCATCGACTACAAAAGATGTAATATTGGGCGACGATAAGCCAAGCAACTAACATCGTTTTGCAATTTGGAATTGAGATGGCAGCAGACCGGCCAGGGGGCGGTTTGTTGACCGTCTCTTTCTTTTGGTTTCTAATTGTTACCGTATGAAGGAAAAAGTGCGTGTGGCCGGCGGCCAGGGTTTTTGGGGTGATCTATTGACGGCTCCGATCGATCAGGTTCGCAAAGGACCGATCGATTATTTGATGCTCGATTACCTCGCCGAGGTTACGATGTCGATCGTCCAGAAGCAGAAGCAACGCGACCCAACCGCAGGTTACGCACGCGATTTCGTCACGCTGATGCGTGAGATCCTGCCTGATTGTGTCGAAAAAGATATCAAAGTCCTCTCCAACGCCGGCGGCGTCAACGTCGAAGGCTGTGCGAACGCGATCAAGGACGTAGCGGTCGAACTCGGCCTCCAAGGCAAAGTAAAGATCGGCGTTATTACGGGCGATGACATTCTCGACAGATTGGATAGCTTCCTCGAACAAGGCGTCGAGATCAACAGCATGGACGACGGCACACCGCTCGCCGCGATCCGAGACAAAGTCCAGTCCGCCAACGTCTATCTGGGTGCCGAGGCATTGGTAGAAGCATTAGGCAAAGGTGCGAACGTCATCGTCGGCGGACGTTTGACCGACACGGGCTTGACGCTCGCTCCGCTGATGCACGAATTTGGTTGGAGCTTTGACGACTGGGACAAGGTCTCGGCAGGGACGATCGCGGGCCACATCATCGAGTGCGGAGCCCAATCGAGCGGCGGCAATTGTCAGTACGATTGGGAGAACATCCCCGACCTCGCCAACGTCGGCTTCCCTATCGTCGAGGCCTCGCCCAATGGCGAATTCGTCATCACCAAGCACGAAGGCACCGGCGGCCGCGTCAACGTCCAGTCGGTCAAAGAACAGCTGCTCTATGAAATGGGCGATCCGAAGGCGTACATCACGCCGGATGTCGTCGCAGATTTTTCTTCGATTCAACTGGCCCCCGATGGCCCCGACAGGGTCCGCGTCTTCGGCATCACGGGAAATCCGAAAACCGATTTTTACAAGGTATCCATCGCCTACTCGGCCGGCTGGAAAGCCGTCGGTACGCTCGTTTACGCCTGGCCCGACGCGTATAAGAAAGCTCAAGCCGCCGACAAGATACTCCGCGAACGCCTCGACCGCCTCGGCCTTGAATTCGACCTCATCCTAACCGAATACGTCGGCGTCAACGCCACCCACGGCCACTTGGCCGGAGTGCGGACACTCTTGTCCGCAACGGACGACGCTTCGGCGGCCGTGACAAACGATAAGCATATTCTCGCCGGAGGAACCGGCGATGCGGACAGGAGTGTCCACGCTCCGTCCGACATTCCCGAAGTCCAACTCCGCATCGCCGTCCGCGGCCAAAGCAAAGCCGACATCGAACGCTTCACCAAAGAGATCGCCCCGCTCATCCTAACCGGCCCTCCCGCCGTCACCGGCTTCGCCGGCGGCCGCCCCAAAGTCGAAGAGATAATGGCCTACTTCCCCGCCCTGATCCCCAAGTCGCTGATCCTCACCAAGGTCGAGATCGTCGAAGCATAAAAGGATTGTAATTCTGTAGCCACAAGGATACACTAAAGATGATCGAAGTTCGCCAAACCGAAACGTTCTCGAAATGGCTGATGAAACTTCGTGACTTGCGGGCTCGTGCGAGGATTCAGGCTCGCATCGACCGGCTGGAACTTGGAAATACTGGAGACGTAAAGCCTATTGGCGAAGGCGTGTCGGAGATGAGAATAGATTACGGTCCCGGATACCGCGTCTATTTCATTCAGAAAGGCTCTGAGCTGATAATACTTCTTGCCGGAGGGGACAAGCGTTCACAATCACGAGATATACAGACTGCTATAGATATAGCAAAAGAATTATGAATATATGCCTAAGATAAAAACAACTAGATACGATGTCGCGGAGTATCTGAATACGCCCGAAGAAATGGCAGCATATCTCGAAGCGTGCCTTGAAGAAGCAAACGGCGATGCAGCTTTCGTCGCAAAAGCCCTAGGCAACATCGCCCGTGCGAAAGGCATGACCGAGATCGCCCGCGAAACAGGCCTTTCGCGTGAGAGCCTATACAAATCCCTGTCTGGCGAACGCAGCCCAAGCTTTGAAACCGTACTTAAAGTAATCACCGCACTTGGCCTGAAGATCCACGCCGAACCGACGTGAAACGCTAAAGGAGAAAGGCCATTCTCCGTTGTCAATTGTCCGTTGTCAGTTTTCGGCTGTCCATTGTCAGTTGTACATTGTTTTCAGTCGTCTCGTCGCTACGCTTTATGCGTTGCGCCCTTACCGCCGAATCCGCCGCCCACGTTGAAAAACCACCAAAGAGAATAAGGAGCCATCAACAGCACCAACGGCATAATCAAGGCTGCCGAATTGATGGGCAATCTCCATGACCGGCTTGAAGAGATCGGTTGCCGCGATCACAAACTTGAGGTCTATTTGGTACGCATCCTGTTTTGCCTGTTTGCCGAGGATACGACGATCTTTGAGAAACGGCAGTTTCAGGAATTTATCGAACAGCGTACCGGCCAAGACGGCAGTGATCTGGCCGGGCGGTTGCAGGAACTTTTTCAGGTGCTCGATACGTCAAGGGAAAGCCGTTTTAGCAATCCTGACGAACAGCTTGCCGAGTTTCCGTATGTCAACGGAAAACTCTTTGAGGAAACACTGCCGACCGCCAGCTTTGACGCCAAAATGCGTCAGGCTTTGCTCGATTGCTGATATCTCGATTGAAGCCGTATCTCACCCGAGATCTTTGGCTCGATGTTCCAGAGCGTAATGAACCCGACTGAACGCCGCAATCTCCGGGCTTGCAGGCCGCTCACGGCATTTGCTTGACTCGTAACACGCAATGGGTTACAAATGTTTAGAAATTCGACAATTCGCCTCTTGTCGTAGGAGATTCCTATGATTCGATCCTGTTGCTGTTTTCTCATAGCCCTCGTTGCGTCGGCTGTATGCGTCGCTCAGCCTGCGGTCTCCACTTCCAAAAGCAAAAAAGCGATTACCGAGATAACGGGAAAGGTTCTCGGGTACGATGGCAAGCCGATGCCTCGCGCAGTGGTGATCCTTTCGCCGTCGCCATACGACAGGTATGTAGATATGGCAGAGGCGGATCGCTATGGGAATTATCGATTGAGTACCGACGGGAGCGGGCTATTTGTAATTGGTACAACGGGTATCAATCATCCGTATGTCACTTCCATTTTGATAATCGAAAAGCCGCGAAAAGTGCATCTCGACATTATTCTAACTTCTGGCGGGTATCGAGATACTCTCGATGAAGCGACGGTCGTGGCAGAGAACGTTAAAGGGGCATTGGGTTTATTCAAGAAACAGCTGGATGGCACATATGTGGCAGAATTCGACAGCAAAGAAAAGTCCCTTCAGTATGTTATAAGCAAGGTTTCCAAACTTGGTACGATCAATGGCACTCAGGCAGGAAGCTTCGTGCTTCACGATTCCGGAACGATTTATTTTTCGATCGCTACGCCAAGTGATGGCAAGGTGCGAATTACGCTTGACCCTGCCAAACTTCCTCCATACTCCGGTCCCGCCAGGTTTACTTTTGGAGACCAAAAATCGTTAGACGCTCAATTGCACGCAATCTATCGTGCAATGGAAGATAGAAAACCAGGCCCGCAGCAAGTACCTGCGAAACCCACAGACTCAGAAATCACTGAGCTTATCGGTAGGATACGTAGAGAGAAAGGTGCCGAGCTAAAAAGGATGCTCTGGCTCGACTATTTAGACCTGACGGTCGGCGTCGGTGCGGCGGACCCGACGCTTGTCGGACAGGCGCTCGATGCTCTGACCCCAACCTCAGAGCTGTGGCGGTTGAGATTCGACCTCGTCGACACGGCGGTATCTGCCGCAAACAAACCTGCTAAATATGCTTCCTACGTCGAATCTACTATAGATGGGTATTCTGACACCCTCAAGACCGCCGCGATCTCGGGAATAATCGGAAATTCGTTAAAGAACAAGAACGACGCACGGGCAGATACTTATTTGCGGAAACTGGCTCGCGAATTTCCAGATCACCCCGCGACAAAGGGTTGGCGAAAGATGATGGAGCGTGGAAAATCCGTGACTCAAGGAAAAATGGTCCCTGCGTTCGCATTTAATTCGTTTGATGATCCCAAAGTTATTCTTAGCAACGCGAACGTCAAGGCAAAAGTGTATTTGGTCGACTTTTGGGCCACATGGTGTCATCCATGCATTCGGCAAATGCCCTACCTCGAGCAGGCCTACGCAAAGTATCGGAGCAAGGGGTTTGAGATTATCAGCTATTCGTTCGACTCAAATCGAGACGTCGTAAGGCAGTTTCGTAATGGTAAGATCACGATGCCATGGCTACATGCAATTGATCCTGAGCTAAGAGAGATGGAGGGCGATCCGGTCGCAAAGCAATTTGAGCTAGTCGGTATACCAACCGCGTTTCTTGTGAATTCTGACGGCAAGATTCTCGCAACAACGTTCGAACTGGCAAATGAGGGGCTTGAGAGGGTATTGGCCGAAATATTCAGTCCGTCGCAATCTTCGCAGTCTTCGGTGGATGCGTTCCCGTCGCGCTAGTAATGGACACAGATCTAAGAACTATCGCCTGACTATTTGAGCCGAAAATAGGTTCGCAACGGCAACGGAGAGTTTTGGATGCGCGTGCCGGGTTTCCAAATAGTTCGCTCGCGGATCTTAAGCCAACACACGGGTAGGCCCGTTGAAACGGGCTGAACGAATTTCATATATCCAAACCACGCCGTAAACGACGTGGCTACGTGCCGCGAAGACGCGGAAAGATCACGGAAAATATCGGTAGATGTCTTTGCGGTTGAGGAATCTGATAAAGACAAGCGTATCGCCTTCGAGCCTTAGGCCGAGGCGAAAGTCGCCGATGCGGATTCGGAAATATTCCCGCGAGCCGCGCATTTTCTTTAGGTGTGTAATCTGGTCGAGGGGTTCTGCTATTTCAATCGCTTCGATGGTGGCTTTGACTTTGGCGAGGACTGTCTTATCTTTTACGACCCTGAGGTCTTTGAGAAAGCTTTCGTTAAACTCGATCTTCAATTCACGTTCTCCAACGCTTCGAATACAGATTCACGGCTGACACGCGGAGTTTGTTCGCCGTCGCCAATAGCCTTTGAAAAAGCGATGTCTTCGATGATCTCGTCTAATATCTCACGCACCAATTCCTGCCGTTCCTGCAAGACCTCAATAATAGCGGCTTTGAAAACTTCCTTTAACTTTTCGTCGCTCTCTATCACAGTAGCCATAGACTCCTCGAATAAATAATAACACAACTATTTCCCCAAAAACTTAGCAATTCCGCGTCGTAAGTCGTCGGTCATGCGGGCGGTGGCGTTGACGACGACGCCTTTTTCGATGGCGGTTTGGTACGCGTCAGCGTCTATGTCGTAGAGTAGCTTCTTTGTCATCGCGACGGCGGAGCCGCTGACCTTTGTGTAGACGGAGGCGAGGTCGTTCGCGGCTTTCGCGAGTTCGTCGTCGGGGGCGACGCGGTTGATGAGGCCGAGGGCAAGCGCTTCGGCGGCGTTGAATTCGAAGCCTTGGGTGAGCAGTTCGAAGCTCTTCTTTTCACCGAGATTTCGCCGCAATATCGCCGCCACCATCGCGGGAACAAACCCAATCTTCACTTCCGGAAAACCAAACCGTGCGGATTCACCCGCCACAACCAGATCACACCCCAAAGCAAGCCCGCACCCACCCGCAAGCGCCCGCCCATGCAAGGCCGCAATAACCGGCACCCGAACACTCCTGATCAGCCCAAACAACTCAGCTAAGCTACGCGCGTCATCGAGATTCTCCTCATAACTCGCCGTCGCGATTCTTTGCAAAGCCGACAGATCCGCTCCCGAACAAAAATCCTTCCCCGCCCCACGAATAATGATCGCTCGCAGGTTTTCATCACGATCGGCCTCATGCAAGGTGGCTTTGAGATCAGTAATAAGCTCGTCATTCAACGCATTGCGCTTTTCGGGACGATTGAGCGTCAGGACACGGATACTGTTGTGGTCTTCGATCAGAATTACGGACATATGGACATATTAGCCACGAATTACACGAATGAACACAAATTAAGAATAAACACGATCGTCTATTCTATTGATCACCTTTGTTTTATTCGTGGAAATTCATGTTAATTCGTGGCTAAATCCTCCTCCGGCACGTCGATATACATCCGCAGTAGTGCGGTCGAGAATGTCTTCCCTTGCGCGTCGGTCATCAGGCTGAGCGTACCGCCTCCACCGAGAGAACCATGCAACAGAAAATTGAGCGCGCCGAGGTTCGGGAGTTCGAACCGTTCGACCTCGCCTTTTACCATATCGCCAAAGTGTTCCTTGACTCGCTCGGCGGTGACTTCTCGGGCAAGGATCGGGTAAATCTCGTCCCGCAACGCGATCAAACCGACATTCGCTGTGTCACCTTTATCACCCGAGCGGGCATGTGCAAGTTTTACTAGCTGAACTTTCATATTAATTTCCGATATCTTGTCAAAGTCAAGGCACTACCTTTGAGGATGTCTAAATCGAAGCACAAGGGCGATCATCCAGACGCAAACGGCAACCAGATAAACAGCAAGAATTATCCACATCCCGGTTGACCAAAGGTTCCGGCTGTTCATGTTCGCCTCAAACACAAGCTGGTTCACTGCCACGAATAGTACCGTCATCATCACGGCGAACCACTCGAAGTAAACCCTGATCGTTCGGAGCGTTCCTTCCCGCCGTTCGTCGGCAAACCAGAAGTCTCGATTGGGAAGGTTTAACCAGCGTATGGGCAGACGGCCAACCAACCAGGGAACACCGAGGAACTGAAGCAGCAAGATCGCGATGATCGCAAACTCGAATGCGAAAAAGCCATTTTTCGACATCCATGCGTCCCGCCACCTGGCGGCGTCAAAGTGGGAAGCGATGATATCGGGCAGCCCGTTATAATAAAACAGGGCCTGTCCGATCAGGATACCGAGACACAAAATTAATGATATCAACGATAGCCTCATTTTATTGTACAGACGGCTCCGCCCAAAGATAAGCAAAGGCCGCGACTACAAGAGAATGTGTCACCTCACCGGAAATTATCTTAGAACGAACCTCCCTTAGCGGAAACAACTTTGTCACTATGCTTTCATTCTGATCGAATGCCGTTACACCGGTCTTTTCGCAGCCAAGCGCGACAAAATGAAAGATCGTGTTCGATTGGATGGCCGGGTTCGGATGGGAAGTGCCGATCAGTTTCCAGGCCAAACCCGTATACCCTGTCTCTTCAAGGAGCTCACGTTGGGCCGCTTCGATCGGTTCTTCGCCGTCGTCGATTAACCCGCCCGGTAATTCGAGTATCACTTTGTTGGTGCCATGGCGAAATTGCTCGATCATCACCACCTCATCTTTTGAGGTAAAAGCGATAATGTTTACCCAATGCGGCGAATCGATCACATAAAAATCACCCAGCTGTCCATCGCCAGACCGCTTCGCACGGTCGCGCCGAACGTCAAAAATCCTGCAGTCAGCCACAGTGACCGATTCAAAAGTCTTCCACGTA
>JBGSYT010000138.1:0-2801 GCA_041750855.1 Pyrinomonadaceae bacterium
CTTAACGATGGGCATATGGCTCGAAATATAAGGTTAACATATCGAACCCGCGACAAAAATCTATTGAACCCCTCGTGTGTAGATGCCATCATATAGCCTGAGATGTAAATGAGTGTCAGAGCGAACAATCTATTGATAGCAGACGTATTTGTTCAAAGAGTTCACTATCGAGGATCACAAAAATGAGCGATTACAAAGAAAAGTTCGATCGGTGGCAAAAGAAGGCGACCGAAAAGTTTGAGGAGATCGATGCGCAGCTCGGGATCAAGGGCAAGATCGAGGACGGGGCCCGCGTCGTTGTTGAAACAGCGCGCACCGGAGCCGAGCGTATCAAGACCGAAGCGGAAAGAACCGATGTCGGCAAGAGTGCGGTCAAAACAGCTGGGGATGTGGTGAATACCGCCAGCGGTGCCGCAAAAACAGCCTGGAAGACGAGCGGGCCGATCCGTGACGCGGCGGGCGATGCTGGCGTTAAGGCCGGCGAAGCCGTTGCCGACGCCGCGGGCAAGGCAGGTGACTTTATCGGCGAGGCTCGTGAAACGGTCGAATCGGGTGCCAAACGTGTGTCCAAGGTCGTTGGGTTCGGATCGAGCCTGTCAAACACCGTGGATTCCGCTTTCAAATCCTTTCAAAAGGCTTCGGATTGGGTCCAGGAGGACCCTCTCAGGGCCGCAACCACCGGTGCCTCAATGGCGATAGGAGCAGGTCTCGGCGTCGTGTTTACCGGCATCAGCTCTCACTGGCTGCTCAATTCGGCGATCCCCGTTTGGTCGGTAAAGAAGCTCGCCGAGAACTTTGACGGATACCTCAAGCGGAGAGAAGAACTGATCGCCAATGGCCATCTGACCGAGGCCGACGCCGAACGCATACAGTTTGAACGCGACATCGCAAAACGGATCGGCGCCCCTCTGCTGGGTGCGTTCTCATTTGCTTCAGGAGCGGTAATGATGAGCAATGTGCTCAATCCTGCCGCAGTCACAGGCTTTCCGATCGGCAACATCATCGGCGGCAACCCCCTGCTCGAGGGCGTTTGGTTCTTCGGCAACGGTATGGTCTGTTTCAAGACCAGTTATGACTTCTTCATGATTGCCCTCGACGGCCAGGAAGACGTCGAAAAGATGGTCAGGGAGATCAGAGGCTTGCTGCCCCAGGTCAGCACCGCCTCATAAAGCCGAAAGGGTGAAAGAGCTGAGGAAGCCTCTTTCACCCTTTTCACTTTCCACTTTTTCACCTTCCAAGAACCCAGTCGCTATCGCTCCCGGTTCTGACCCTTTTTCACTTTTCCCCTCTTTCACTTTCAATTGATCTGTATCGGGAACGGTACAAAACATGAAACGAAGATCAAAAGCGTCAGAAGGGCGATCACGATACGCTTTGTTCCTAAGGGCGATTGGTCCATCGGGTTTGGGTGCCTGACGCGCATCATGACGCCTAGGAGTATAGCGATCAGAAAGCCGCTCGGGCTATTGTAGAAGTACATCCCCGCGACCGACAGCACCGCCATAATGATGAAAGCTATTCGCCCACACCAGTAGTGTACCTTTTCGCCCAGCACGGCGTAGACTGCGTGTCCGCCGTCTAACTGGCCGGACGGGATCAGGTTTAGGGCCGTAATCAGCAGCCCTACCCACGCCGCAAAGTAGAATGCATTCGGATCGCGTGGCAGCGATGGGTCCGCTACGACAAACCACTCCAGCAACTCAAAGAACAGGGGATTTGAAAATGATATCGGGTCAACATTACCTGAACGAACATCCTCCATAGTCCCGAAGGTCATCGTCATATAACCGATCAACGCCACAGGCATCAGTGCAATAAAACCGGCGATAGGCCCCGCAACGCCTATATCGAAAACAGCTTTTCGCGAGGGCAGCGGCGAGAGGATCTTTATAAACGCTCCAAACGTTCCGGCCGGGCCGATCATCGGCGGTGTGGGCAGAAAGAACGGCAGCGTCGCGTCAACCCGATATATACGGCAGGCGATGTAATGCCCCATTTCGTGGCAAAGCAGGATGAATAGGAGCGAGATTGAAAAGCTGAGGCCGTATGCAAGTTCCGCCGGATTGTTGATGATGTTTTCAACAGCCGACACGACCAACCCTGCGTATGCCACGGGCAGCATCACGAGGAACCGGATGAGCTCAGCGGCTGTCTGCGGATCCGATTCAGGAAAGATCGGCAGCCTGCCAAATGGGAATAGCGTGCCGGCCACCGTCGCCGTACAAAACGTGACCGCGAGCAAAAGTATGTGCTTGATCCAGGTACGCAAGGTGGGGCGCATCGCCGGCCTTCCGTAAATGAACTGGTTCTCGATCAATTCCCGTTCTGTCATTACCCTCTCAACAAAAAGATCGTAGCCCGTGGGCTGCGCTTTGGGGCGCGGCCACGATCTACGATCGATGACAATATAATACTACAAAGCCTTGTTTTATCCGACTGCTTTAGCTGATAGTTCCTTGCCCGGTTTGAACCTGATTGTCTTGCCGGCCGGAATAGGAACTTCCTTACCTGTTCGCGGATTTCGCCCTACGCCGCGCTTGCGGGGTTTTACAACAAAGACCCCAAATCCCCGAAGTTCGATCCTCTTACCTTCCGCCAGCGCCTGCTTCATCGCTTCAAATAACGAGTCGACGACCTGTTCAGCCTTTTGCTTTGGAACACCAGTGCGGTCGGCAACGAGATTGACGATGTCTAGTTTGATCATTGAGTCCTCCATGGAAACTGGAACGCGAGAGACAAACCGAAACTAAAACGTCTCTGAATCATAAGCCTCTAACTCTACTTATGTCAAGATTTTAAGT
>JBGSYT010000139.1:0-5335 GCA_041750855.1 Pyrinomonadaceae bacterium
ATCGGTAAGTACGATCCAACGGCCTTTCCTTCGATCGATGAGAATATTGAGGCCATCGCCGGCCTGCCGGCCGCTCTGCGGAATGCCGTCGCCGGGCTTACCGAGGAACAGCTCGACACACCTTACCGCCCCGCCGGATGGACGCTGCGGCAGACCGTGCACCATATCGCGGACAGCCACATAAACTCTTTTTGCCGGTTTAAGCTTGCATTAACGGAAGACGAAACACCGACCATCGTACCCTATATGGAAGATCGGTGGGCGGAGCTCGCCGATAGCCGGTTGCCGGTCGAAATTTCTCTAGGGATTATCGACGGCGTCCACGCACGATGGTCGGAACTGCTACGCAATATGACCGAAGAAGACTTTGCGCGCGAGTTCATTCATCCCGAAACGGGCCGATGGAAGCTTGAGGCCGTGGTCGCACTCTATGCCTGGCACTCCCGACATCACACCGCCCACATAACCGCAACCCGCGAACGCAACGGCTGGTGACCTGAATTCAGCGCTTCGTTTCAATAGAGAACTTTTCGAAATAGTGAATTGCCGGGCCAATTCCTGACTATTCACTTTTCGCTATTCGCTATACACTATTCCGGAACTAATGCCGGAAACCGCCGCACAGCAACGCCTTATATCCCTCGACGTTTTTCGTGGATTGACCATCGCCGGGATGGTGCTGGTCAACAATCCTGGCACGTGGTCGGCGATCTACGGCCCGCTGAAACACGCCGAGTGGCACGGCATCACGCCTACCGATTACATCTTTCCGTTCTTCCTTTTTATTGTCGGAGTAGCGATTCCGATCGCACTGTCAAAACGGATCGCCGAGGGCATCACGGGCACGGTTTATCGAAAGATCGTCTTCCGTTCCGTCCAGATATTCGTGATCGGGCTGTTGATGTCGATGATCCCGTTCTTTGCCTTTACGAACACGGGTATCCCGACGATCATCAAAGTGCTGCTCGTTATTTCGTTTTCAGCGGCCCTCTTTTTCTACTTGACGGACCGCCGGGCGATCGCCGCGGCGGTCGGGTGCGTCTCGGCCTTGATCGTGATCGGTTTTTGGGCCGGCGGCACAGACATCGTGTGGTACAACTTCTCGACAATGCGCATTCCCGGCGTGCTTCAACGGATAGCCGTATGTTATTTGATCGTTTCGATAATATACCTGCACACCACTTGGAAACAGCAAACCGTGATCGCAGTGGGTTTATTGCTGCTTTACTGGCTGCTGATGACCGTCGTGCCGGTTCCGGGATGCGAAGTTTGGACCATCGACGATAAGGCCTGCAATCTCGCCGCCTGGCTCGACCGCGTGGTCCTGACCGAAAATCATATATGGCGTGCCGGAAAGGTATTCGATCCGGAAGGAATTCTCTCAACCATCCCGGCTATTGCAACCACCATCAGCGGTGTCCTCACCGGAACGTGGCTGCTGCGAAAGGATAAAGGAGAAAGGAGAAAGGATAAAAAAGAAGCGGAAAACCATGCAAGCGTGGAGATGAATACTGCAGTGGGCGAAAGGACTGAGGAAATGACGGATGAATCGGCAGTCCGCAGTTCGCACTCCGAATTTGAAGAGAGCCTCGTCACTCGTCACTCGTCACTCGTCACTGTAACCGGACTTTTCTTCGCCGGGACGGTCCTGCTCGCGGTTGGCTGGTCGTGGAGCCTTCTGTTTCCGCTAAACAAGTCCCTATGGACGAGTTCCTACGTCGTTTACACTTCCGGCCTCGCCTTGCTAACGCTCGCGTTTTGCTACTTCGTTATCGATATCAAAGGCTGGAAACGCTGGGCGAAACCGTTCGTCGTATTCGGCGTAAACGCCCTCGCTCTTTTCGTCTTTTCCGGCATCATGGCACGCCTTTTGGGAATGATCCGATTTGCCGGCTCGGAAGGGAAGGAAATCACCCTTCAGCAATGGATCTTTAATAACATCTACCTCGCCGTTTTCTCTCCGGTAAATGCCTCGCTCGCCTACGCCGTTAGCTTCATCCTTTTCTGGCTGTTTCTGATGTGGCTTCTGTACCGCCGACGAATTTTCATAAAGGTATAGTGATACTAAATGACTGGCAACCGACGAACGCGAATGTGAAATCGATTTACAGAAATCAGAGCTCCGGCTTCGAGATCGTCGTCACATTGGCTTATTACATTTTGAACCATCAGGCAGAAATCCTCAGAACGCAGCCATTCAACGCGAATTCGTATCACCGACGGTCTTTAGGCTTGTGACACGGCAAGAAGCGCGTGAAAATCTGCATCGAGTGTTACTACGACGCTATCTTCGAGTGTGGCTTTGTGAATAATTTCGGCGTCTTCTGCCTCGGCGAGACCTATTTCTCCCGTATGAATCGCATCAAAACCGGCGTCCCGAAGAATACTTGCCGCAGAACGTGGAGTTCCCTGATCGAGCAGCAGTTTCATTTGGACAAAGCCAGTTCTATCACTCGGTCGTCAAGATTAGCCGCCGCGTATGCGAGAGCTTCGCGGATGTCTTCTTCTTCGAGTTCGGGGAATTCACGGAGTAGTTCACGACGGTCAGGATATATTGCAACCGCCTCAACTACGCGGCGCACCGTTAGGCGAAGCTGGCGAATGCATGGTTGCCCGTTCATTCGTTTGGGATTGACCGTTATCCTCTCGAACGTCATAAAATTTAATGTGCCCGAAAATGACGCAAAATGCAATATTATCCATTGGTCGAGCACTTACTGAATCTCCAGGTTCTTAATCTCGATAGCCAGTTCGACCTCGAGTTTGTATTTCTCGTCGATCATCGCTTGTTTTTCTTTGTTCATTTCCTCAAGCCGGGATTCCTGGGTATTTGCTTTCGCGATATATCGGGCGATCAGCTGCCTTGCCTCGGTTGTTTTAGTCAGCGCTTCGATATTCTCTCGAAAACGGGCCTGATCTTTGGTTATCTCCTCGGTTTCTTTTTCGGACGCGGCGAGTTTTTCGTTGATCGTGTTTATTCTCATTCGCAGGTCAACCAGTTTCGCAAGTTTCTGCCTGACCGGTTCGTCAATAAAGCGGCCTGCCATGAATACATCAAGGTCTTTTGGCGAGAACGATGAGAGGCTGTAAGAATCCATCATTCCCAAGTTTTCGCCGACCGTTATTTCCTTATTCTCAAATGGCGCCAGCTCCACGCGAAAACGGTAAAAACGCGCTGTCGTGTAATCGGGCTTCGCGAAGTTAGGGGACAATGTCCAATTTTTTCGAACTGGATGCTCGATATATACGATCTTTGGCCGATCCGATTGGTTCGAAAGGCGATAGATCTTTTTGTCGGTCTTAAAATAGTGGACCTGAAACACGCCTTTTACGGCTTTTACTAGCTTTGCAGGCTCGCGATCTTCTTTTTTCTCAATGCGGACAAGCGTACCGAGGTCGAGAGCGAAGGAGATCAACCGCTGTTCTTTCGGCTTCAGCCTTTCCATCAGCGCCTCACCCGCATAGGCTTCGCGGTCAAGTATAGTCATCGGCCCCCCCTCGAAGGTGATGGCGGTGATGTTCTTGAGCAAAAGCCCGCTCATTGGACGCGGATTTGCTCTCCGGACGGCCTCCGTTTCGTCATCATCGTCGTCATCGCTTTGATCACCTGACTGTTCGCGAAAGATCGAAACGCGTTCGCCTTCCATCCTCGATTGAATGATCGGGATGAGTGCAGAACGGTTGCGCGAAACGCTTACCGGCTGTTCGATCTTGTACTCGAATAGTTCACCGATATCCGAACCGCTCGCGGCTGTTTCAACACCTGAGTTTTCCCTAACTATCGCATCGCTGACGCTTGAGCCTGCAAAGCCCGACGAGACCATAAAGTTGTTGTTCGCACCTTCGAACAAAGGTTTAGGTGCCGGCGGTGGCGGCGATCCGGACCCGGCACCGCTGCCGTAGCCACTTCCGTCGCCGCGTCCGCTCCCCGAACCGTAGCCGACGCCGGTCTCATTCTCAGGGTCGTAAATTTGGGGACGGAGATTCAGATCCTCCGGGATCGGAATGATGGGCCGATACCGATACAGCGGCTTTTGCAGGTTCTGAATAAAAGAAACGGGCGAGCCTGAGATAAGTGAAAGCTGCACGTTGCTCCAGTCTTCTTCGCTAACATTATCAACGATGGCCCATCCCTGGAAGAATGGCTGTCCGCTTTCGTCGAGAACTACCCGATAAGTGGTTTTCCATATTGGAGCCGAAACCGTATAGCTGACCAGCATTTCGCGGGTGCCCGTGCCTTCGCTTGTAACGGTAATGGTTTTCGCGTCAAGCCGACGAGCCGAGGCCGTCGCGTTCGCAAATTCGGCGATGTCGTTCCGCGTTCCCTCGTCCAGCAGCCTCAGACTTCGCACGTCTCGCAGGTCGAAGCTGGAGATCTCGCCATTCTCCGAAGCCAGCACTAAAACGCTCGTTGTGAAAGTTTCCTTTTCGCCCCGCACCGTCTTCTTCTCGACTGTGAGCACCGAGCCTGTTACGGCCCCGCGGTCAGTCGCCACCGCCACCTTCGAGCCCTGCATTTGCGACAATACGCCGGCTATGCCTGCTCCGTCCGAGCTGACCGCCCCAACGGAGAACGGTATTTCGGACATCCTGGCCGATGCCGGTGCCGAGGAGTTGTAGCTGACCGCACCGATCTTGCCCTGGCCGAGATCGAGCACGACCATGGATTTGAGTACGTCGTCTACCTGAGACTGCTTGAATGAAAGGTTTATCTCTGCGTTGCCGGTCACCGTCCCGCGGCGTTCGATATAGGAGACTCCGTTGGAATAGAGGATCACGCGGCGGATGGGCAGGGAATTTGCCGGGGCGGAAGGCCTTGCATGGCCCGCGAGGCCATTTGCCGGAGCCGTGTTTCGTCTAACGCCTTGAGCAGCCGCCGAAAAAGCGCACACCAATACCAACAGGAGAATAAGTACTCGATCCATAATGTTTTTCCTCTTTTTGCTACTTCTTTCCGCAGGACCGCGAACGAAGCGATTTCGCTAATGGATGTTCAATGTTTTGGATTTGGTTGCTTTTACGGAAACATCCGGTTGTGGAACGTTCCACAGATAAAACACTTGACGACGGATAGCACATATGCAAAGATAAGGAGCCCCGGCCCCGCGTAAATGCGCCGGTCAGATCTTTGAAAAACTAGGATTTTTCCCGTCGGTAAAAAGTTTTTCACTTTTCCGACCGAATTTGGGCTCAGCAAGACGATAAGTGCCTATGAATCAATTGGTTGCACGTTCTGTCAGGCTCGGAACGCGGCCTGAACGCCACGGAACGATGAAGGCGGCCCGCTCGCCGCCTTGAATGCTTAAGTTGTTTATTTCTTAGGTGTTAGCGTTGG
>JBGSYT010000140.1:0-3108 GCA_041750855.1 Pyrinomonadaceae bacterium
ATCCCGGCGGAAATAACGAAAATAAAGGAGTAACGACTATGAAGAAAATTATTATTTCGGTAGCGGGAACCGACGGCTCTCACGAGTACACAGACGTGGTGCTCATGCCAGGGACCAAGCCACGCGATGTCCTGAACCAACTCAAGCTTGACGGCTTTCAGCTGATGAAGCCTGAAGGTGGAGCGTTCGACTTCAACGACGACCTTTATCAGGCTGTCTCTGCCGGGCAAAAAGTTTTCGCGACAAAATCGGACGTCATCGCCGGACTGCCGGCGTTCGCTTGAAACGCACCGCCCAGCAGGCGGTTGAGACCTACCTGCTGGCACTTTCTTGAAATAGATGCCGACGCTAATCAGACCATCAATATCGATCACCGTGGGTCCGTCCGGCCCGCAAGTAACGATTCGTCCGTCCGGCCCGCAAGTAACAATTCGTCCGTCCACCGTCATTCAAGTTGGGCCTCGGATCACAATCGAGATAAGGCCTGTGACGACAGCAACTGTGGTTCCCACGACCGCTATACCTATCCTGCCGACGATTGCAGCAACGGTTCAACCGCCGGAGCGGGGAGCCTGGGACGAGCGCGGTTGGACCCGGCGAAGCGATGCCGGCAGCGAAATTTACGAGGGTCAGTATCAGGTCGGCGATCGACGCTTTAGAGGGCGGATCGAGGTTGGAAGAGGGAATCGGATTACCGCTTACATTCACGAACCCCCGCACGAGATCCGGCGGCACCGGCATCACGCATGTTTCCAGCAGCATGGGATTGGCACCGGCTGGTTCATCCTGCATTGGCAGCGTTCGCCGCGGAACGTGGACGAGGCGCTTCTGTACTTCGAGCAGATCCTGGATGAATCCATCAATAACAGATAGACGGCAATAAGAAGAGGTAAAAAATATGTTGGACCAGATCAAGAAATTGCCTGCGAAGGCCATTCACGCCCTTAGGTCGGATAAACACGATGACGCACGCGGTTCGTTAAAAAACGTCGAGCACGAACTCCGTAAGGAGTGGGACGACAGCCTCTCCTTTGTCAGTACCGCCGCTTGTCTTGATGCGGAACAGAACGAGAGCGTACAAACGGTTATCGAGAATTTGACGGAATGTCACACCACTATCAGGCGGCTTTACCACGCAGGCGAGCGCGTGGCTCCGCAAGCGGCCGCTGATGTTATCGCGACTCAACTGAGCAATACGCAACGATTGATTCGGAGCGGTACCGTCGGCGAGCGTGCGAAAAACATCGCCAATAGAACAGGGAATTTGCTCTTCGCGGCGGGCCAGGAGATCCAGAGCACTTTCGGTCTAAAAGGCCGTGATGACGCACCGAGTATCGCCCGGCTTGTGTCGAACGCCGAAATGGTGGCAGGGAAAGCTCGCGGGCCGGTAATGGTGCTGCCCTCGGGAATGATGTTCGGGCTGAGGCATTCGCTGTTTCCCGCTGAGCGCATGATTGTCGGCGCGGGCCGACGATCGGCGGGCACGGTAACGGTCGAGGCGCTGTTCGATGTGACCGGTGTCGCGAGCCCGGGCGGCGTCAAGGCGGATCCCGATCTTCTTGGCCAGGCGCTTATCGCTATGTCGCAGAGCGGAACATACTTCGCGCTCTGGATACATTCGCATCCGGGCAGCGGCCCAGGAGCTACTCACCCGAGCCAGATCGATCTACGGCAACATGCGGATTGGCTCAAGAACTACTCTTCGGATCTCGTATCCGCGATCATGGTCGCCGACCGGTATTTGCGTTTCTGGGGAACGGCGCTTGATACCGGTACGATCGCGGTTTCGATCAACGGCGACGGTGTTGTACCAGTATCCGCCCGCGAACATATCTATCAATTAGAGGTATAAAAACGATGCAGGATGCATTTGAAAACATTGTAAACAAGACCGCTGACGGCGATGCAGGGCCGTTCGATGATTTTCCGGAATCGCTTCTGGAGCTCGGCGACCCACTTGAGTTCGTGCACGCGGATGAGGTGCCCTCGACACATCCGGTAGAGCCCGGACTTTTCGCACGGCACGACGGCATACCGGCGCACGATCAGAAACTGTTGGAAGGCTCTCGAATCATGGGAGTCGGGTGCGGCGGTCTTAACGGCGCCGTTTTTGTGGGCTTGGCCCGGAGTGGAGCGAAAGTAATGACGTTGGTCGACGGTGATATCGTTGACCGCACAAACCTGTCGAGGCAATATTTTTTGGGCGATGACCTGGGTCAGCTGAAAGCAAAACGGCTCGCTCAGCATGTGGCCACACACGCTGTCGGAGGCGCCGATGTGACCGGTATTGGTCTGCCCTTTGATGAGGCGATCGAAAAATACCCTATCCCCGCAGACCTGATCATCGCGGGTGTAGACAACAACGAATGCCGTCTTCAGGTTGTGCGTGAAGCGCGAAGGCGCGGCAAACCCGCGATCTTCTCGATGCTGAGCCGTGATGGCATGCGCGGCCACGTCTTCCTCCAAAGCGGGTCGCCGTTAGAGCCCTGTCTGTGGTGTGCGTTGCCGAACCTTGACCTTGACCGCAATATGCCATGCGCGTCGGCGATCATTTCCAGCTGCTTTATGATGGCTGGTTTCACGATCTTTTTTGCTCATAGAGCGTTGATGGGGTGGGGCGATCTTAAGCCGTTCAACTGGCGTGAAGCCGACCTTTCAGGTATCGCACCCGACCGGATCGGCATGATCCGGAAACGGCCGGGATGCTTTGTCTGCGGCGGATAGACAGGCGGGCCGTTAAACGGATATCGAGGAAAACAATGGGAGCGATGAGCAGGACAGTAACGATTTTTTTTGAAAACCGTGTTGGCCCTTTTGACTGGTACGAGGATAACAGCGCGGGTTTCAAAGCCTTCAAGGGACGATTTCTTATCTATGACCGGGCGGGAAAGATCCAAGACTTTGTTCTCGGCCAAATAGCACTTAGAAATCAGAATACCGCCGAGGTTTATCTCTACGACCCGCCCCGGTATATCGGAAAGCACAGGCACGGCCGCTGTATGCAGCTACTTACGCCGGGCGGCAAGTGGTTCCGGCTCCACTTCGAGAAGCCGGCAACGTCGTTTGGCGATGCCTACACATTCGTCGAACACATGCTTACGGAGGCGT
>JBGSYT010000141.1:0-31280 GCA_041750855.1 Pyrinomonadaceae bacterium
CGCCTCGATCGGCGATGTGACCATCGGCGATTACACCAAGAACACCGACATTAACGATCCTGAAACCCTGGACGACAGCGAGCCTTCGCTCCTCGTCAACCAGGCGAAATACTTCAATTTTTTCGTTGACAGCGTTGACCGCGCCCAGCAGAACGTAAACGTGCTGGACGAGGCAATGAAAATGGCGGCCTGGAAGCTGCGCGGAACAGCCGACACGTTTCTCTCCGGCGTGATGGACGCAGCGGTCCCGGCCGGGAACCAGATCGGTTCGACCGTGACGCCGATCGAGCCGACGAAGGACGATGCTTACGAGTATCTTGTCGATCTCGGCGTATTGCTCGATGAATCGGACACGCCCATCGATGGGCGGTTCGTTATCGTCCCGGCGTGGTTTCACGGACTGCTGCTCAAAGATGAGCGTTTTATCAAGGCCGGGACGGTCCGTTCCGACAAGGCCCTCGCGAACGGCGAGGTCGGCGAAGCGGCCGGTTTCCGCATCATGAAATCGAACAATGTCCCGAACGATGAAGGCACGGAATACAAGATACTCGCGGGGCACAAGATCGCGACGGCTTATGTCGAGCAGGTGCTTGATGTGCAAACGTTTCAGCCGGAGAAGCGCTTTGGCGATGCGGTCAAGGGGCTGCACGTTTACGGCGCGAAGGTCGTGCGGCCAAACAACCTCGCCGTGTTGATCGCGAACAAGGAGTAAGAGAACAGGGACAAGTGACTAGTGGCGAGTGATGAGATGTGATCGGAAGAAGATGATCAGGTGCCCACAGGAATGCACACTTAACGTGCACGTGTTGCCCGGGCGCAGGTCACTGCGGGGTCTGAACCTGAAACGATATAAAGTATTCTTACTTCGTCTTTCGTCGGCTCCTCGATCTGTAGCAGCTCACTTCACGTATGTTCCTGCTCGTCACTTGTCCCTGTCCACTAGTCACTTTACATATGGAAACACCACTAGAAAAACTAAAAAGGCTCACAGCCTGGGAAACCGAACCCGTCCTGACAGAAGACGATCTGGACGAGATACTCGCGGCCGCCGCCCTCGAAGACAAGGCCGGGCTTAACCCGCTTCATCCCGAATGGACACCGACCTATGATCTAAACGCGGCGACGGCAAACGGCTGGCTGACCAAAGCGGGCCGAGTTTCTTCGACCACGGAAACCGAGCCGGAATCGTTCTACGTCACATCGAAGATCTTCGATAACTGCTGCCGAATGGCCGAGATATATCGTGCAAAGGGGAGAATGTCGCTCAGCGTTGCAGCGGCCCGGGATTGATTGGCAAGCGATCGACTAACACAAAGCCCTGTAATGATTACGGGGCTTTTGATTTGTGAAGCGTCGAGTGAGTGGATGAATTACAACCACCGAATGGACGCCACCGGTATCAACTGTCGGGTCGCAGAGATCGGAGCAATGAAACGCCTATTCGATGCTGGAAACCTGCGGCGGGCCGTCGTTCTCTCGTTTTTGCCTCACCACGTAATTTGTCTTTCCGCGAACGACAGCACCGGGCCGGGCGACCTGGATCTTGATCCGCTTGCGTTCGCCGGCAACACGGTCGGTGTTCGCATAATAGCCTATCGAATAACGCCTCCGCAGTTCCTCCGCGACACCTGAAAATGCGGCTTCCAGATTGGTCAGAGTGTCGGCCTCGAAGATCCGTCCTCCGCTGTTGAGAGCAAGTGTTTCGAGGTAGGTCTTTCCGCGGGCATATTCGGCCGCGCTCATTCCACGCATTCGGACAGCAACCCCCGGCGGGAAAGCGACGCCCGGAAGAGTCGAGACTCGCGAGCCGGGACTCATTTGCTCGAGCGTGTCGTAGCGGATCGGATAAAAGAGCGCGTCGATCTCTTCGGCAAGGCCGAGTGTTGATTGATAGTTTGCCCTTCGCGACGTAGTGTCCACGCCGTCGGTGAAGATCACTATCGCTTTTCTTCCGGGCGAATTAGTAAGCTGGAGATTTGCGATCGCATCGACCGAGTCGTACAGGCTCGTTCCACTGCCGAAATTTGCTTTGTAGATCGCTGAAAAGATCAGTTTCTTATCGGCCGTCGGTTCGCAAAGAATTCTCGCACGCTGGTCAAATGCCACGACCATTACCTGGTCCGCCGGACGCAGCTGGTTTACAAACGTCAGCGCGGCATAATGAATGTCTTCGATGTGATATCTGGTGGACGGGCTGGTATCGATCATCAAGACGACCGTAAACGGTGTCTCCTCGGATTGAAAATAGGTGATCTCCTGAGCGACACCATTTTCGAATACCTTAAAATCGCGTTTCCGCAGGCCCGGCAGGAACCGTCCGTTGCGGTCCATCACCGTTACCGGCGTCGTGACCAGGTCGGTCTCTACCGTGATGATCTCGTCCTCGGGCTTCTTAGTTCCCGGCGGTGGTGGCGGTGGCGGAATATAAGTGTCGGCCTGCGGGCGAGGCGTCGAACGCGGGCGGGCGCCGCCTCCCTGAGCCAACGTGGGCAACGTCACGAAACACACTATTACTAAAGAAAAAATTGCGCTCTTCATAGGAATGGCCTCCCTTGAGTACGGAAATTATGGATCAGGAGATCTTTATGTGTAGGGGCCGGTGCGGGCTGCGCAGGGGGTTGATGTGATCGGCGCAGCCTATGCCCGACGCGAGAATGCGTTGGCGATAGGAATGGAAATGCAGTGTTCTTGTACATCAACACCGCCGGTCTGATCGGCCATATTTCCCTGACCTTCGGAAAATAATTCCAAAAGGATCCGGGAAAGATCGCCGAAACAAGAGAAAAATCTTCGCATTAACAGGACACCGCCCGATGCGAATTTGTGACAACTGAGAATTAGACGCGCGAAGTTGCGAATAGGTTTCGTCGGGGCATCTAAGTATCTAAAAAAATATCCGGTTGGGATCCTGTGGTTTTGAGCAGTTTCATCCTATGAAAGGACCATCATCGGTACGACGTGCTGCGGCCTTTTCCGGGAATTCAGGGGCCCGACAAACCAAAAACCGAACGTAAAAAAGCCCCGCACAAAGCGAGGCTTTAGTCCTTGAGACGCGGCCGGATCATTTAGGCCCGTTATTCCACCAATATTGCGGGCCGAGCGGCTTCTGGACAGGCCAGATCTGATCGAGCGTTTCAGCCGCGAAAAGTTCGCCGTTTTTCATCACGTGGCTGATCGAATCCGCATTGCGAATGTCGAGGAGCGGATTCTTATCCATCACGATCAGGTCAGCCAGCTTGCCCGCTTCCAGCGAGCCGAGCTCCTTGTCGAGCCCGATCGCTTCGGCCCCAAAAATGGTAGCAACGCGAAGCGTGTCGTGGGTTGACATACCGCCGGACTGCATCGCCCATATCTCCCAGTGTACCCCAAGGCCCTGAAGCTGCCCGTGGCCGCCGATCCCGGCACGGCCGCCGGCCTTTACGACCGACGCAGTATCTGCGGCGATCTGCCTAAAGCTGTATTCTTCGGGCCGGAACCACTGCGCCCGCCGCCGCATCATACGATTGGTCAGTTCTCCGGGAATGTATCGGGCCAGCCGCTTATTTCCGAGCACATCCGTATTCTGGAAATAGTAATTCTCGGCCCACGGGCCGCCGTATGCGACAAGTATCGTTGGCGTATAGAAAGTCTGGGTTTGAGCGACGAGCTCGATCACATCCTTGTAGATCGGCTGGAGCGGGAGCGAGTGTTCGTGGCCCGAATAGCCGTCGATCATCTGCGATATGTTGAGTTTCATATCGAGCGCGCCCTCGGTGGTCGGCGAGATCTTATTGTCGTAGCAGGCCATCGCGACCCACTGCCTGATGTTTCTGTCGCCGACGACGTACTGCTTGAGCGTATCGGTCTGATAGGCATCGCGGTAACGCTTGATGTAGTTGTCCACCGCTTCCTTACTGTCAAGCCCGACGCCGGAGAAAACGCCCGGGCCGGTTGTAAGCACTCGCGGACCAAGGATCTCGCCGGTTTCGACGAGGTCCGCGTAGGCGTAAACATCGGTCGTTGCGCTTTGCGGGTCACGCGTTGTCGTAACGCCGTATGCAAGATTCGCCAGATACTGCCAAACCTGATCCTGGTGCACATCACGCGGCGGCCACATATGGGCGTGGACATCCACAAAGCCGGGAACGATCGTCTTGCCGGTTACGTCGATGGTCCTCGCTCCGGCCGGGATCGTGACCCTGCCTTTCGGGCCGACGGCGGCAATGCGGTTATTCGTGATGACGACATCGCCGCGTTCGATGATCTCGTTGCCCTTCATCGTGATGATGCGGGCGCCCGAGAGAACGACCGTACCCGATGGTTTCGGCCTTGGAGCACTCACTTTGACCACCGTCGTCTCAGGCTTATCGGCATCCAGGGTCTGACGGAAGAGACTTGTTCCCCACGACCACGAAACCGACTTTCCATCCGGCGACCACGAGATGTAGTCGCCGCCGAGCGTGGACATCCGTTTGAAGGGGACGTTTGCCGTCGGGCCCGAAAGGTTGACATTGATCGTATCTCGGCCAGATCGCGGCACGGTGACGATGTAATGCCGCCCCTGCAGCTCGAGGAAAACACGACTGCGGTCGGGCGATATCTTCATCGAGCTTGCCGAGGGCTGCTGCGGCGGAGTGCCTTTGCCCGTCACGCGCATATGAACTCGGCGATCCTGGCCATCGAGCCTGATCGAGGCAAGGCCCATGTTCGTGGTCACGTAAACGCGGTTCGGGTCATCCGAGAAGTGGGGAAGCCGTCCGCCCTGCGAAGCTGCGATGTGGACCGGTTCACCGCCGGCCGCCAGGATGTATTTCAGATCGGTCCCGGGTGAGCCGCCGATGCCCGTAACCTCGCGCTCGCCGTGATGGCCGTGCAGGGCCTCTTCCTCCGGGGAACCGAATGCATGCCCGTCGCGGATATCGGCATAAAGCTGATCGTCAACCGCACCGGTTAAAAAAACTATCTTGCTTCCATCCGGCGAATACGCGGGATATGAGTAGAATGCGGCGCGGCGCGTTAGCTGTCTCGACTGGCCGCCATCCGGCGAAACGGACATTATCTGGCCGCCTTGCCGTGTCCAGGTCACATAAGCGATCGAACGACCGTCCGGCGACCACGTCGGCATAAACTCGCCCTCAGTTGCTGTGGTGATCCGACGCGGCGTTCCCGAAGGCAGGTCCATCACATATAGCCTGCTGAATGCGGTGAAAACTACCCGCTTGCCATCGGGCGATACGGCCGGATAACGGATGAGCCGAGCGTCTACAGTCGGGCCGTCATCGACCTTGTACTGGAAATGGACACGCGGGCCAACCTCAGCCTCGACGTTGACCGTGAACCGGATATCTGTTGCCCGGCCAGTCGTGAAATCGACACGTGCGACCTTACCGTTTATCGGGACTATCAGCGAACGGCCGTCCGGCATAAACGTGTAGCTCGGATAGGTGTCGCGGGTCGCCCGAGATTCCTGGTCGTCGCGGGTGACGTTATCGATTAGCCAGCGCTCCTGGCCCGTCTCAAGGTTGCGGACGCGAAGGGACGTTCTTGTCTCGAATCGTGTTGCGTAAACAAGATAACGGCCGTCGGGCGAGAGAACCGGCCGCATCGCCGAGCCCTGGGCATTGGTGATGCGGGACATTTCGCCTGTATCGCGGTCGAAGCGAAAGACCTGCCAGATCGGGAAACTTGCGTTGTAGTTGAAAGGGCCGCTCCGCTGAGCGTAATAAATGAACTTGCCGTCCGGCGAGAAAATCGCGCCCATGCGATTCATCGGCGGCTGTGGCGGAGGGCCTTGCTGCCCCGGAGCGGGCAATGGCGGCGGGGCCGGCCCCATGCTGACGCCCGAGCCGCCATCCTTGTGATACATAAATGGATGGAAGGCTCCGATAGACTGGTCCGATCGCGAAACGATTATGTAGTTCCCATCCTCACTCCATGACGGCGAGACGTACATGGCCCGCGGGCCGGTCGTGATAGCCTTCGCATCGCTGCCGTCGGCCTTCATCACCCAAAGGTTTTCCGACCCGCTGCGGTCGCTCAGGAACGCGATCGTTTTTCCGTCGGGCGAGTATTTCGGCTGGCTCTCGAAAGACATCCCTCCGTGGATCTTCTTCGCCGTACCGCCCTCGACCGGCATCGTATAGATATCGCCGATCATGTCAAAGACAATCGTCTTACCATCGGGAGAGACGTCGAGAGACATCCACGTTCCCTCATTGGTCGTGAACTTTATGGTCCTGGCCGGCTTCAGCGGAAGCGGCTCGGGCTTTTTCTCGTCTTTCTTTTCTTCGGCCTTGGGTTCGTCCTTTTTCTCATCCTGGGCCGCCAAAGGCAGCGGTAGTGAAAGTAGTGAAATGATCAAGACGGCAAACAAACGTCTCAGTGGCTCGGAAACGCGCATAGATTCTCCTCGGAAATTGAACAAGATCGAATTTTGGACAGTATAGATCTGAATTCATTTACGCAGAAGTAAGAAGATAGTTTCATCGGTTTTTCTCCAGCTGCCAGGCCTCTCTGCTGCGATCTTTGGACCCGCGCATGGCGATATGTCGATAAAATGCGAAAATATCGACATATCGATGGAGAACTCAATAAATGTAATCGGTGGTGGGCTTGCTGGGGTTGAGGCTGCTTGGCAGGCGGCGGAGCGTGGAGCAAAGGTGCGGCTGTATGAAATGCGGCCCGTAATGCAAACGCCGGCGCATCGGACGGACAAGTTGGCTGAGATCGTATGTTCGAATTCGCTAAAAACAGACGAGCAAGGCTCTGCTCCTTACCTCTTAAAGGAAGAGCTTCGCCGTGGCGGTTCGCTCGTGATGGCGGCGGCATCCGCGACGCGGGTTCCGGCCGGTGCGGCGCTGTCGGTTGACCGCATAAAGTTTGCCGAATTGATCACCGAGCGGGTAGAAGCTCACCCAAACATCGAGGTCATTCGCGAGGAGATAACTTCGATTGCGGAATGCGGAATGCGGAACGGGGAATCTTATGAAAAGACGCCCACCGTAGTCGCGACGGGTCCTTTAACCTCGGACGCACTCACCGCTGAGATCATGCGTTTTACGGGCGACGACCAGTTATATTTTTACGATGCGATCGCTCCGATCATCGCTGCCGATTCGATCGATATGTCGATCGCGTGGAAAGCGGCGCGATATGATAAGGGCGGCGACGATTACATAAATTGTCCGATGGGCCGCGAGCAATACGAGCTTTTCATCGCGGAACTGCTCGAGGCAAAGTCGGTCCCGCTCAAGCGATTTGAAGAGACGCATTGGTTCGAGAGCTGTCTGCCGATCGAGGAGATCGCCCGCCGCGGCCCCGAAACGCTCCGCTTCGGCCCGATGAAGCCGAAGGGCCTGCGTCACCCCAAGACCGGCGACGAGCCGTACGCCTGCGTGCAGCTTCGGCAGGAGAATCTGATGGCCGATGCCTACGGCATGGTCGGCTTTCAGAACCACCTTCGCTACGGTGAGCAGGAAAGAATCTTGCGTATGATCCCCGGCCTTGAGAATGCCGAATTTCTTCAGTTCGGCCAGATACATCGCAACACGTTCATCAATTCGCCAAAGATACTGAATGAAACGCTGGCGACCAAGGCAGACCCGCGACTCTTTTTCGCCGGCCAGATCACGGGCGTTGAGGGCTATGTCGAATCCGTCGCGACCGGTTGGCTCGCGGGGATAAACGCCGTCCGCGTGCTCGGCGGTGACGGGATGCTGACCGCACCTCAGACCTCTGCGATCGGCGCTCTGTGCCGTTACGTTTCCAACGTCGAGACAAAGAATTTCCAGCCGGTCAACATCACGTTCGGCCTGCTCGAACCACTGCCTGTCGAGCTGCGAAAGAAACACCGCAACAAACGCGAGCGGCATATGATACAGGTCGAACGTGCGTTGGTGGACTGGGATAGATGGATCGCCGGCATCTTGCCGGCAAACGCCGCAAGTGGTGTCGCGGCGTCTGAACAATAACGCGTTAGTTGCCGGGAAGATGCCGGCGTTCCAATGGAAACGCAGCTTCTAATAATCCTAGCCATCTTCGTCGTAGCCATTCTCTATTCCTCGGTCGGGCATGGTGGGGCTTCGGGCTATCTGGCGGTGATGGCGTTCTTTGCGGTGGCACCGGCGGTCATGCGGCCGACGGCGTTGGTTTTGAATCTGTTTGTAGCGTCGATCGCTACGCTGCAGTTCTGGCGTGCTGGGCATTTTTCGTGGAAGCTTTTCTGGCCGTTTGCATTGACATCGATCCCTTTCGCGTTCATCGGCGGGATGATCCAACTCCCAACGAACGTGTACAAGATGATTCTTGGCCTCGTGCTTCTATTTGCGGCTTTTCGTCTGGCATGGAACTTCGCGCAGGATGCCGATGAGGTGCGAGAGGCACGGCTTTGGATGGCATTGGTATTTGGCGCTGGAATTGGATTGCTTTCGGGTTTGGTTGGCGTCGGAGGAGGAATATTTCTGACGCCGATGTTGTTGCTTTTGCGCTGGTCATATGCGAAAACCGCGGCGGCGGTCTCGGCCTTGTTTATTTTCGTAAACTCTGCGGCCGGCCTTGCCGGAAACTATGCTCAGGTCAGCCTTCTTCCGGCCGACGCGTGGTTCTGGATAATCGCCGCTGTCGCCGGCGGCCTTATCGGCTCGCTGCTCGGGGCGACCAGGTTCGATTCGCTGATGCTGCGACGCGTTCTGGCAACCGTGCTGCTTTTTGCGGCTGTCAAACTTATGTTGGTCTAAGTCTTATTTTGGCGGTTAGAGAAACCCTTCAACGCGAACGGTAATGCGATCATCCGATCAATATAGATCCAGTTGATAGCCCAATGGTTTATAGTAAATAGTTAATCGAACCGGTGTTCGGGCATACAATCGGGCAGAAAGGTAATCAAACCACCGGAAACTGTATATCCACAGATGAAGTTCGCGTTCCTCATAATCTTGGCGCTTGTAGGCACAGGCTCCTCCCAATCCGGCCGGATCAAACCGCCGGAAAGCCCGTCGCCGACGCCTCGGCCCACGCAGCGTCCGCCTGCGCAATATAATCCGACGCAGTCGCCGGACGAAATTGGCCGGCCGGTGGCTACTCCTACGCCGCGTGCGGATGATGACGATGTTATCAAAGTCGATTCAAGTCTGGTCCCAATCCCGGCAATAGTCCTCGACGAGAACGGCCGAACGGTTACAACGCTAAAGCTTGAGGATTTTGAACTTAAGATCGACGGAAAGGTGGTCGAGATCAGCGAAATGTCGCGTTCAGAGTCTCCCGTAAGACTTGCGATGCTTTTTGACAACTCGTCCAGCGTTATGATTGCACGCGAGTTCGAGATAAAGGCGGCGATCAGATTCTTTGACCGGATGATCCGTCCGGAAAAAGACCTTGCGGCCCTGTTCAGCGTCGCGACGGCAAGCAGATTGGAACAACCGTTGACGAACAATGTTTCGTCGCTTACCCGGGCGATCCTGGCCTTTCCTCCGCCGGTAGGTGCGACGGCCCTATTTGACGGCCTGGTAAAAGCGGGACAGTATCTCAGCGAGGTGTACGGCCGACGCGTGATCGTGATAGTCTCGGATGGCGACGACACTTACAGCGATGCGACGCTTGACCAGGTATTAAGGTCGATGCATTTTGCGAACTGTCAGGTCTATGTCGTGAAAACGACCGACTTCGAAAACTATGTAAGGACGAAGTCGCGCGTCGGAAATGCGAATATTCGCCAGCTTGCGGCCGAGCGCCGGATGCTCGAGATCGCCGCCCAGACTGGTGGCCGCGTGTTTTCCCCGATCGACGAGAACGAGCTGGATGAAGCCTTTCGTCAGATCTCGGCTGAGCTCTCAGAGCAATACATACTCAGTTATTATCCCGACGCGGCGACATCGAAGCGCGGCGAGTTTCGCAGCATCCAGTTAACGGTCAAAGGCCGCCCGACGGATGACGTCCGCACCCGAAAAGGCTATTTTGTACCGAAAAAATAGCTGCCCTTTTTATGCTTCAGAACCTGATCGGCCAGTTTGTCGACCACCTCAGACATGAGCGGAATGCCAGTCCGCATACGCTGCGTAACTACGAGAGCGATCTCGGACAGTTTCGCGATTATCTCCGCTCGATCGAAAACCGCGACGACATTCATATCAAGGATATTGACCGTTTAACAGTGCGAGAATGGATGGCGTCGCTTCACGCTGGTCACAGTAAGTCGTCAGTCGCCCGGAAGCTGGCAAGCCTAAGGACATTTTTCAAGTTCTTGATCCGTGAAGGCGTTGTTGAGATCAACCCAGCAAAATTGGTCGCGACCCCTAAGATCGAGCGGAAGCTGCCGAAACACATCTCGATCGACGATGCCGTCCGCCTGATCGAAACGCCCGATGCTAATACCGATCTAGGCCGCCGCGACCGGGCGATCATCGAGCTTCTTTATGCGACAGGCATTCGGGTCAGCGAGCTCGTCGGCCTGGACCTTAACGACATAGACCTCCGCGAACGCCTGATCCGCGTTATGGGAAAGCGTCGAAAAGAACGCATCGTCCCATTTCACGAACTCGCTTTGCAGGCGGTGCTGAACTACATCGAGAACACACGGCCGGTATTCCTCAAAAATTGCCCGCCCGTTAAATGCAATGACCGCCCGCTTTTTCTGAACTCCCAGGGCACGCGAATTACGACCCGAAGCGTTGCTCGTATGTGTGAGAAATACATCAAACAATGCACCACGGTCCACAACATTTCACCACACGGCCTTCGCCACTCATTCGCGACCCATCTGCTCGACGCCGGGGCCGACCTCCGCGATATTCAGGAACTGCTCGGCCACTCACGCCTTACCAGCACGCAGATCTACACCCACGTGTCGATGGAAAAAATGATAGAGGTTTACGACCGTTCCCACCCGAAAGCGTAGCGGTCCGGCACGCTAGTTCCCGTAGGCAAAGTGATCAAGCAGAAAATGCTCATCCGGTGAGCCAGCGTGCTATCGAAAGCCATGCCTCAGTTCCGCTAAGCATCAGGCGGATCGGATGCGACGCGATCAGCAGAAGGCCACCAATGGCGAAGGCCCAGTTCAGCTTTCGATTCCACCACGTGTCGATAGCGATCAGAACAAGAAAAACAAGGTCGGGGAATCCATAGAACCAAAGAGGGCCGAGTGCCTGAAGTTCCGGGATAGGTATCCGGGCGACCGCGGCCGGCATAAAGTTGATCGCGGTCAAGAGCATCAGCCGTTTATGATTGGCCGGAACTTTCCGGTAATAGATGGCCGCAGCAAAGAGAAGTGCGAAGATCAGGATGTCGCCCAGCGGCACTATCAAAAATGACAGCGGCGGTATATCAGCAGGCGACGAAGGGGACCCGAGGCGCGCCGCCTGGATCGCCACGATGAACCCAACGACCACGACGGCAACTGCTAATCCGATCGCCGCGAGTCCCAGGCGCATGTGTAGGAGGATCTTCTTTGAGCGGACAAAATAGATCTGCGCCGCAAACACAAGTACCCAGGCCGTCATCACCAGACCGTGCAAGTGCGTGCTCAGCCGATATTCCCCGAGGGCGGATGCGAGCTTGAAATAGTATGTTGGCCCGAAGCCGGCAAGGATGGCGATCGCCAGAATGGCCAGGCAGGCCACAGCGGCTTTCCTATCAAAATTGCGGCTTCGTTGGGCAGGTGTTAGATTAAGTTCGTTCAGGGCCATATTCTTTTCGATCGTTACGGGCCGGCCCTAACGAGACTGGCCCGCTACAGATTTAATTTTTTTAGGTAATTCGGGACCTGAATCGTTCCCGAACGCAGGAACAATACACCCGCGAACTCCCGAATGCAAGCTCGCGCCGGCAACGATCTAAACCACAAGATCAAACAAGTTAGATCCCAGCCTCCGGCTCGCCTCCAATGCCATTTCGGTTCGAAGATATTCTTTATGCGAAAGTATTATTCGAGGTGCGTGACTCGCCAATAAAACGGTGAGAGAAGCAACGCCCCTGAACGGGATCTTCCGTGCAAACCTGGCGGAAAACTGAGACGAAACCTCGATAAAGCGAGGACGCTGCTGAGTTTCGGACTGCTAACCGCGGTCACTCGCCGCCGGGACTGGACGTGCTAAGTACTACGTCGGGGAATTTTGCTGCTAATTCGGAACCGCCGGGAGCGTCGATCGCTGCCCGGACCGGACGCGTTCCGACATTGGGCCTGAAGGTGCCATCTTCTTCGTAGAGTCGGCGATATTGAGCAGAGTTTCTGATGATTCCCTGGACATATCCTCGTGTCTCGCGGAAAGGTATCGCCTCGACAAACTCATCCATTTCGATGGGAAGCTGGGCCCTCCACTGCGGTACGCGGCCGGGCCCGGCGTTATAGGCGACGGCCATGAACTCGATGCGTCCAAAGCGATCAAGCTGTTCGCGCATATATGCGGTGCCAAGCTCGATATTGAGGGCGGGCTGATAAAGTGACTCCGCAGTGATGGTTCCGATCGTCCCGAACTTCCTCGCGGTAAGCTGGGCCGTGGGAATCAACAACTGCATCAGCCCGTATGCGTTCGCACTCGATCTCGCTCTTGGATTAAACACAGATTCCTGTCGGATAAGGCCCGCAACGTTGTAAATATCAAGGTTGCGTTGTTTAGACCATGCAGCGATTTGATCCCACGCCATGTGCGGGTAAAAGATGTCCCATTCCTCGCGTCCCATCTCTTCGGGGAACATTTGTGAGTAGTCAGGATAACTTTTTGCCAGTGCAAGTAACGCACTAACATTATCGCCTTTGTTCCGGTAATGTCTGGCAAGCGCCATGTTTATACTTGGCGAAGTAGGCGCGGTCTTTCTCGCCTCGGTCAATTCATTGAATGACCAGTCGAAAAGCCCGATCGTGCTAAGTTCTATGCTCTTTTCGGCTCGCAGAGACTCTGCAGGACCTGCCGTTTCCGGCGCAACGGTAACGGTTCTGAGGTTCGCCGCAGCCCTTTCGAGCATCGTATGGCTCGTTGGAAGCGTACTGATGCCCACTCCGTCTCGCCCGCCGCATTTCCCCTGCGATCTCATGGCGTTCATCCGCTGCTGGGCCTGATAGCCATACCAATTTGCCGAATAGCGATAGATCGCCGCATCGTAAAGGATGCAGGCATCATTCGTTTTTCCGGCCCTCTCAGAGTTGCGTGCTGCCCAATAGCCCGCTCGTCCGCGGTTGGACGTGTCCTTATCGACATAACGAGCGAGGTGTTCTATGAGCATCTGCGAAGCACGCTCGAAATCGCGGGCTTCATGGGCAAGCCATGCAAGTTCAAACTGCGCCGATGCGACCTCGACCGCGTTTGGATAATTCGCGAGTGCGGTTCCAAGGAAATACTGCTCCTCGGCCTTAGTCTTCAGATCGCGAGCGGCCATGCCGGCATCGACCCACGCCTTTACCGTCAACTTGCCGGCCGGGAACTGCCGCCGCATCTCTTCAGCCGTACGCCGCGCATCGGCCCACGAGCGGTTTCGCGCATACGCGGTAACGAGATCGTAGAAAGCCTTTTCCTTTTCGGGAGCCGATAGCGGGATCAAGTTGAAGGCGGCCTGGGCCTCGGTCATCCTTTTGAGATTGGCCAATGCCTGCAGTCGCATGAGGTTGTTGGCAGCCGATACTGCGTCTGGAAAATTAGCAGTAAGCGACGCGAATGCGGTTATCGCTTCGGCATAATTCTTTGCGTTGTAAAACCCTTCAGCGCGGGCGATGATCTCTTCGGCGTTCTGAGGAACAAGGGCCTGTCCTATCGCGGTCAGTTTTGCCTCGCCCTCCTTCGCTTCGTTTCCGCCGGCACCGTAAAAGTATGTGCGGCGGTAGAAGACTGAAGCATTTGCCGTGTCGCCGAGAGCTTCGTATGCCTTTGCAGTGGCGAGAAGTGCTCCGGCATGATGTGCCTCGATCAGTTCCGAAAGAACGCCCGGAACCTTCAATGAGTCGCCGGTATTCACAGCGGACGCTGCCCAAAGGATGCGAGCCTCCGTTGAAAGCAAGGAATCACGATGATCCGTGTAGAGCCCTTCAAAAGCGGCCATTGCTCCTCGATGATTTCCGCTCTGCTGCAATGCCCGGCCCCGCAGCCAAAGGGCGTAATCGCCGAGCTTCGTTTGTTTTGAAAAGGTATCGGAATTGAGCGCATCCGCAGCCCCGGCGAAATCCTTGTTCTCGAACCTGATCCGGGCGCGGATAAGCCTGGCCAGTGCTCCGGTCCTTTTACCTGCAAAGCGCGATTCGATGTTGGCGACAACACCCTCCGGCGGAAGCTTGCCGTCACGCGTCATTTGACGCAGGGATTCGAGGGCCTGATCTTCGGTCTGCTGTGCCGAACAACTGATCGTGAACACAGCAAGCACTGCTGCAAGAATCGCGAATACTGAACTTTTCTTATTATGCATCTGCAAAGGAACTCCGAGGGGTTTGATGCTGTCTGGGAAAACACTGCTGTCCGCATTAAACTGCGATGTTCAAACGACGCGGCTGCGTATATCATACCAAAAATTCTCTCCCCGCTTGCAAAATTGCCTCTCCTTGAAGGACGCGTTGATGCGGCTGCGGTCATGATCGGTGATCTGCACGGCCAAACCAAGAAGAGGCAGACAGCCGCTTTGAGCATACCTAATTTCTCTCTACTAGTTCGCCCGAAAAGCCAGTATCGACTACAATCGCCAATGACCTAAAGAAGATCAATGGCACCGGATGCGGTGCCGGTAGTTTGTTGTGATGCAGATCAAGAAAATTGAGCTTATCGAGATCCAGCTTTCGCTGGTCCATTTTTTTGAAACAAGCTTTGGCCGGACGTATGAACGCCGGATAATTCTGGTACGCGTCGAGGATAACGACGGCGGCGAGGGCTGGGGCGAGGTCACCTGCGGCGAGGAACCGGGTTATTCCGATGAATGGACAGACTCGGCGTGGGTCACGGCTGAGAAGATACTTGCGCCGATGGTCGTCGGGAAAGAGGTTGATTCGGCCGCGGACGTTTGGGGCCTGATGAAGCGGGCGCGCGGACACCGGATGGCGAAAGCGGGTATCGAGACCGCGTGCTGGGACCTCGAGGCGAAGAAACTTGGCGTTCCGCTTTGGCGGCACCTCGGCGGCGTGAATCAGGTCATCGAAAGCGGCGTTTCCATCGGCATTCAGGATTCGGTCGAGCAGCTTTTGGAAAAGATCCGCGTCGAGGTCGAGGCCGGCTACAAACGCATCAAGATCAAGATCGCCCCGCATTGGGATTACGACGTGATCAAGGCCGTACGAGCCGAATTCGGCGACATCCCGCTGATGGGCGACGCGAATTCGGCTTACACGCTTGCCGACATCGACAAGCTCAAATCGCTTGATGAATTCGGCCTAATGATGCTCGAACAGCCGCTCCCGTACGACGACATCATTGACCACGCAAGACTGCAGCGTGAGATCAAAACGCCGATCTGCCTCGACGAGCCGATCAAATCCCCCGATGACGCCCGCAAGGCCGTCGAGCTCGGTTCCGGCAAGATAATCAACATAAAGAACGGCCGCGTCGGCGGTCACACGCAATCCAAGTTGGTCGAACAGGTTTGCCGCGAGAACAACATTGCGGCCTGGTGCGGCGGTATGCTTGAAAGCGGCATCGGCCGGGCGCACAATATCGCCATCTCAACCCTCGCCGGCTACACGATGCCCGGCGATGTCTCCGCCAGCAAACGCTACTGGCACGAGGACGTGATCGAACCCGCGGTGAAGGTCACCACCGAAGGAACCATCACCGCGCCGGACGGCCCGGGAATTGGGTTTGAGGTGAAACGGGATCGGATCGAGAAATTAAGTGTTCGAAAAGTGGCAATCACGTAAATGTCGTCCATAGAATTGAAAGAGAGAAAAAGGGAAGGCGGGCCTAATTTGTCGGAAGTCATTTATTGGGATTTTGTAGTTGACGGGGTTTCACTTTTTGACAGAGTCGAAGGCGATTTTGCCTCTTGTTTTGGATGGTTTCTATCGGAACAAAATGACAAAGCAATTCGGCGGTTGCTCTTGATTGACGATGCCGATTTTCCAGACAACCGGCGAAGCGTTTACGTTTGTCCAGAATGCGGTGATTTGGGATGTGGTGCTATATCAGTCGTCATTGAAAAGATGGGCAATAGTATCGTGTGGCGGGATTTCGGCTATCAAAACAACTACGACGAGAACATTGACCTTGAAGCCTATAGTGACATCGGGCCGTTTTCATTCAATATGGACGAATACGCAAGTGTAATTAAGCAGGCTTCAATTCTGAATCATGAGCGATAACGGACCAAACTAGATCATCTTTTTTATTGACGTGGGCGGTGTCCCGAATTCGCATTGCCTCCGGCCCCGCATAGCCACGCCGTTCACGGCGTGGTAACGGTTTCCCCAAAGCTTCTCAGGGCGTTTTAACGCCCTTACAATAAACCGGAATGGTAAGGCCGTTGAAACGGCCTCGAAATCTTCTCTCCGAATCGAACCCACGCCATTAATGGCGTGGCTATGCCAAAACTATGTCGAATCGTTCCTACGCCGAGATCAATTTCCATATCACTTGGCATACGAAAGACAATCTCCCTTTGATCACGCCGGCGATGGAGCCGGATCTCTGGGTGTTCATCAAGAACCGGATCGTCACCCAGCACAACGTCTATTTCCACGCCATCGGCGGGATCGCCACGCACATCCATCTTGCAGTGTCGTTCTTTCCGCCGTTTGAGATCGATCGCTGGATTGGTGAAATGAAGGGGGCGAGTTCGCGCGAATTCGGTAAACCTCTGCAGTGGCAGAAAGGGTACGGTGTTGTCTCGTTTGGTACTAAGGATTTGCCTTGGGTCATGGCGTATATTCACAACCAGAAGGAACATCACCGAGTTGGGACGCTGTACGAGAGGTTGGAACGAATAACCTCCGATTGATTGACTAAGGGCGTTAAAACGCCCTGAAGGCTCACTCAGCAACGCTGACCACGCCGTAAACGGCATGGCTATGCCGGAACGAAATCGCGAAGAAGATTCTGAACTAAGTTTTGCGTGGCTATGCGGAAGCAAGTTCGGTGTGGCTGTGCTAAAACCTTAGTGTGCGGCTTGCTCTTCTATTATTCTTCATCTTCTTGGTCGCAGTTCCTTCCTCCGCTCAAATGCTGACAGGTGTTGTGGTTGATGGTAATGGCGCGGCGGTCGCGAATGCATTGGTTGAGGTCCGGGAGATCGGCACTGTCGTATCGGGCACGACCAGTGACGCTGAGGGGCGTTTTACGATCGCGAATCTTCGTCCTGGCCAGTCGTTAACTGTGACAGCTCCCGGCTTTGCGCAATACAGGCTCGTCCTGCCGACACCTATCCCTCAAGCTCTAAACATTATTCTCCAACCCACGGCCGTCGGGGCAGACGTTACCGTTTCGATCACACGAACCGAAACCCGTCTGAGCGAAACGCCGGCGAGCGTGGTCGTGTTGACGCGGGGGGATCTGGAATCTACAGCCGCCCAGACTATCGACGACAGCCTGCGGCAGATCGCGGGCTTCACGCTTTTCCGCCGGAGCGGAAGCCGGGCGACGAATCCCACCGCTCAGGGGGCGAATCTCCGTGGGGTGTCTGGCAGCGGGGCATCGCGGGCGGCGGTTTTGTTTGACGGACTGTCACTGAACGACGCCTTCGGAGGGTGGACCTATTGGTCGCGGGTACCGATGATCGCGGTTGAGCAGGCTGAGGTGCTTCGCGGAGGTGCTAGCTCGCTTTACGGCAGCGGCGGGTTGAGCGGGGCGGTCAATTTGATGCCGGTGAAAGCGCGCGACAGCGGACCTTTTCTCAGTTTCCGATCATCGGCCGGAAGCCAGAACACATACGACGGCAGCCTTTACACGTCATTCGGCAAGAACGGTTGGTACTTCGACGCCGCTGCTGAAGCCTTTCAAACCGGCGGATACATTCCCGTAGCTGAAAATGAACGGGGACTTGCGGATACGCGAGCTAACAGCCGACATAGTAATGGGTTTTTATCAGTTGAGCGGAGATTCGGTCCCTCAGGCGTCGTCACCACCCCGTCCACCGCTCAAAAGACGAGCGGCGTCCACCCCTCCTTAGACAAGGAGGGGAGAAGGCGATTCAACGGCCGAATGTTTGTTCGCGGCAACCTCTTCGACGAACGCCGCGACAACGGTACGAGCCTCACGTACAACAAGACATATTTCCGCCAGGCTGCGGGTGGTGCCGACCTTTCAAGCGATAAGATCGGCGAACTTCGTTTCCGTACGTTTTTTGAAGCTCAGGTTTACGATCAATCATTTTCGGCCGTGTCCGCCGACCGCAACACCGAAACGCTGTCCCGCCTCCAACGCGTTCCTTCGCAAGCGACCGGCGCAAGCCTCTTCTGGACGAAGCCGCTCAACACCCATACTCTTGCCGCATCGATGGAAATGCGAGAGGTCCGCGGCTTTAGCGATGAAGTAGGGTATTTCGGCGGCCAGCCCACATCTCTCAGCGGCTCGGGTGGCCGCGAGCGAACAATCGCGTTTCTTGTACAGGACAGTTGGGCCGCAACCGAGAAGCTGAATCTCAATTTTGGCGTTCGCACAGATCACTGGAAGAATTTCGACGCACATTCTTCGATGCGGCCGCTTTCGACGAACATCGTCACCGACACACCTTTTCCCGACCGCGACGAAACCGCCGTCAGCCCGCGCATTGCCGCGATCTATCGGCTGACGCGGGACGCTTCGCTGTATGGATCTTATTCTCGCTCGTTTCGTGCGCCGACGCTGAATGAACTCTACCGCGGCTTCCGCGTCGGCAGCGTCGTCACCCAGCCGAACGAGAACCTGAGGGCCGAATACGCGAATACCATCGAAGGCGGGGCGAATGTGACCGCGCTCGCGAGCAAGCTGAGCATTCGTGGCAATATTTTCGTCACGATCGTGACCGATCCCGTCGTCAGCGTCACGCTCAGCACGACACCGACCCTGATCACCCGCCAGCGGCAGAATGTCGGCGAGACGCGCACACGCGGCATCGAGCTTGATGCACAATTTGCGGTCAGCAGAGACCTGCGGCTTTCAGCAAGCTACCTTCTCGCCGATTCCCGCGTCACGGAGTTTCCCTCAAATCCGGCCCTTGTCGGCAAATTCCTTCCGCAGATCGCAAAACAACAACTGAATTTTCAATTTCGCTATCGACCGAGTTCGCGTTTTTCGTTCGGGGTACAGGCCCGCCTTTCGGACGCACAATTCGAAGACGATCTGAACACACTCCGCCTGCGGCCCTACTTCACAATGGATGCAACCGCCGCCTATCGCATTCACAGATCGCTCGAACTCTTCGCCGCCGCGGAGAATGTACTTAACTCTCGATACGACATCGGCTTGACACCGGTCCGTACGGTCGCGGCCCCAGCCTTCGTTCGGGTTGGCTTGCGTTTTAGGCTGGGTGGTAAATAAACTGAAGCTTTTCCGGAGTAGTGAATAACGAATAGTGAAAAGTGATTAGTAGGGAATTCTTCACTATTCGTCGTTCACTATCCACTATTCCGAACAGTCGGTTTTATATGAGCAATAATAACGAACCAAACAAAATCATCTTTTCGATGGTCAAGGTAAGCAAGTTTTACGATAAGAAGCCTGTTCTTAAGGATATTTATCTTTCGTTCTTTTACGGTGCAAAGATCGGCGTGCTTGGTTTGAATGGCGCGGGCAAATCGAGTCTGCTGCGGATCATCGCAGGTACCGATAAGGAGTTCAACGGCGAGGTCGTTTTTTCGAAGGGCTACAGCGTCGGTTATCTCGAACAGGAACCGAAACTCGACGAGACCAAAACCGTTCAGCAGATCGTCGAGGAAGCTGTGCAATCGACGGTCAATCTCCTAAAGGAATTCGAGGAGATCAACGCAAAATTTGCCGAGCCGATGGACGATGATGAGATGAATAAGCTCATCGAACGTCAGGGCGAGGTGCAGGAGAAGCTTGACCACGCCGACGCGTGGGACCTCGACTCGCGGCTTGAGATGGCAATGGACGCACTTCGCTGTCCACCCGCCGATACGATCGTCAAGACCCTGTCCGGGGGTGAGAAACGCCGCGTCGCACTTTGCCGTCTGCTACTGCAAAAGCCCGACATCCTTCTGCTCGATGAGCCAACCAACCACCTCGACGCCGAGTCGGTCGGCTGGCTCGAACAGCATCTGCAAAAATACGAAGGCACGATCATTGCGGTCACGCACGATCGCTATTTCTTAGATAACGTCGCAGGGTGGATACTCGAACTCGACCGCGGCGAGGGCATTCCTTGGAAGGGCAATTACTCGTCGTGGCTCGATCAAAAATCGCAGCGGCTTGCTCAGGAGCAAAAGTCGGAGGACAAGCGCCAGAAAACTCTCGAACGCGAACTCGAATGGATCCGCATGTCGCCGAAAGGCCGTCACGCGAAGTCAAAGGCCCGCATCAACGATTACGAAGCGATGGTCGCCACCGAATCGGAGAAACACGCTGACGAACTCGAGATCTACATACCGCCCGACCCAAGGCTCGGCGATATCGTCATTGAGGCCCACGGCGTTTCGAAGGCTTATCGCGATACCGTTTTGTTTGAGAATCTCGAATTCTCGCTGCCAAAGGGCGGCATCGTCGGCGTTATCGGCCCTAACGGTGCGGGAAAAACGACGCTGTTTCGGCTGATCACAGGCCAGGAAAAGCCTGACGACGGAACCTTCAAGGTCGGCGAAACGGTCAAGCTCGGTTACGTCGATCAGTCGCGCGACAGCCTCAACGCTGAAAAGAACGTGTTCGATGAGATCTCAGACGGACTGGATAACGTCACGCTCGGGACACGTACAATGAACGCCCGGACGTACGTCTCCAAATTCAACTTCTCCGGGGCTGATCAGCAAAAATTTGTCGGCACACTTTCGGGCGGCGAACGCAACCGCGTGCACCTCGCCAAGATGCTCAAGACCGGAGCCAACGTACTGCTGCTCGACGAGCCGACCAACGACATTGACGTCAACACGATGCGTGCACTCGAAGAGGCTCTCGAAAACTTTGCCGGCTGCGCAGTCGTTATCAGCCACGACCGATGGTTCCTTGATCGCATTGCGACTCACATTCTGGCGTTCGAGGGCGACAGCCACGTCGAGTATTTCGACGGCAATTACAGCGAATACGAAGAGGACCGCAAACGCCGGCTCGGCCACGACGCAGACCAGCCGCACCGGATAAAATATCGAAGCCTGACGCGAGCGTAAGGAAGACGTACCCGATGAAAAAACCGAAAGAAATAGCTTTGTTTCCAGCTACTGCCATTCTTTTGTTTACCATCTCATGCGGTGACCGGGCTGAAGCAGAACGGCAAACGGCGGCGGTCGAACCGGAAACTGTGGAAACATCGGCCGAACCATCGAAAGGATTTCAGCCGGCCGCGGCCGAACCGCCATCGGAGATCCCGGATCTTCAGGCAGAGATCCTCGATGATCGCGGCAAAACGACAAATTCGCCGCTTGGATCCTTCGATTTTCGAAATTTCACTTTTCCGCTTCCGCGAGGCTGGCATCATCCAGACGGTGATGAGATCACGCTCGAAGACGGCCGCCTTGCTCCAAAGATGAGGGACATCCTCGAGGATATGTCCCCGGAAGAAAAAGCTGCCGCCCGGGCCGAACGGCGGATCGGGATGTCGTATGTAACTACGAAATATCTCGACGTTGATAATGATGGCGAGGACGAAGCCGCCGTGATCCTCAAGATCGAAACCGGCGGTAACGCCATCCCGCAGCTTGTTTACATCTTCGGCTGGAACGACGGTAAGCCCGAGCTGCAATGGAATTTTCGGACCGGCGACCGGGCCGACGGGGGCCTTAAGGACATCCGCGCTGAAAACGGCGAACTCGTGATCGAACTTTTCGGTCAGGACCGATTCGTGCTGGGCCAGTCCGAAACCGGCCGGATAACGGGCGACGAGCAGCAACTATGCTGCCCGACCCAGTTCACTCGGTCGTTCTACAAATGGAACGGCAAAAATTTTCAGCTTCAGCGCAAACGCCTCACCTACGACATTGCCAACCCCTCCGCCCCACCCCTCGAAAACCACGGCGACATAATGAACGATCCGGTTAAATCGAAGAAATATCTCGACGGGCAGAAACCCAAGCGGTAGCGAGGGTGTCCGTTTACCCGGGCGGCTGGTGGGCAAAGGGCACACCCCCTACAAGTCGTGTTTCCGCCATATCGCTTTGCACCATAAAGTACTTGACAATCACAACTACTTGGCATAAACTTGCTTCTCGATGGGAAGCATTACACCTTTACGCAAAGAAGAAGACAGCGACGAGCCCGTGAATATCGGCGACCGCGCTCTCGACAACCTGCAATACATTCGCGAAGCGATGGAGCGGTCAACGAGCTTCACCGCCGTGCCGGGTTATGGCGGGATGCTGATGGGCACGACGGCGGTTGTCGCGGCCTATATCGCTTCGCAGCAGATCTATCCGCGGAACTGGCTGATCGTTTGGCTGACCGAGGCGATCCTCGCCGCTGCGATCGGCTTCCTCGCGATGTGGCAGAAGTCGAAGATCGCGGGCGGTTCGCTCACGAACGCTCCGGCACGCAAGTTCGCCTTTGGTTTCACGCCGCCACTCATTGCCGGTGTGGCCGTCACGCTTGGTCTCTGGCGATACGAACATTACGAAGTGATGGCACCGATCTGGATGCTCTGCTACGGAGCAGCCGTCGTCACCGGCGGAGCTTTCTCAGTACGCGTCGTACCGGTTATGGGCTGGCTTTTCATTGCGTTCGGCGGACTCTCGTTCATGCTCCCAGCGGCTTACAGCAACTACCTGATGTTGGCCAGCTTTGGCCTTCTTCACATTATTTTCGGGGCGATCATCGCCCGGCGGTACGGGGGTTAACTAACTAAATGGAAAACGTTTATCAAATACAAAGTAAAAGGTTCTTATTCATCATACTCGCATCGGCGGCAGTTTTGACCTTTCCGCTCGTAGCGATGAGGTTCACCGACGAGGTGAAATGGACGGTATTCGATTTTATCGTTGCTGCAGTGCTGCTTTTCGGGACCAGCCTCGCCATCGAGATCGCGCTGCGGGTGCTCTCCAGTTTGTGGTCTCGCGTCGCCGCCTGCGCGGTCATCCTCCTTGGCCTCTTTTTGGTATGGGCGGAACTCGCAGTGGGCGTCGTCGGGACGAGGTTCGCCGGAAGTTAATTAGAAATGGCTAAAAAGGACTTAGCAGCAAGATTGAGATCAGATGGCCTAGCACTTCGTGCCTTGCACGCCGAGAAGGCGGCCGAAACGGTCTCAAACGACCTCGACAAGGTGATCCACGAACGGATGCGCCTCGGCATTATCAGTGCACTTGCGGCGAACGATAAGCTGAGCTTTTCGGACTTAAAAACGCTGCTCGACACGACCGACGGCAACCTGAGCGTCCACGCACGCAAGCTCGAGGACGCCGGCTATGTGACGATGAAAAAGTCCTTCGCAGGCCGCACGCCGTTGACGGAATACAAGATCACGGCCGCAGGCCGCAAGGCATTGGAGCGTTATTTGGACCATATGGAAGCTCTGATCACAGCGATGAAGGGAATTTAGGTCAGAACCGTCTGCGTCAGCGCGCGGCAAGCTCGTCCGAACATCGAATCAACTTTCGAGTGATCAAATGAGAGGGGGAGATCGACAGTTTTCAGGTTTCAGTTCTCAGTTTTCAGTTATTCCGGATGAAGTATGCATTCACTGTGGCTACCCACATTCGACTGAGCGGATTGCAACGTTGTAGGCGAAGGTAAGATCGAATTAGACATCAGTGATTCATTAGGCGAGGTATCTATGAACGGACGAACACGTATCGGACTCGAGATAATGCTGGCAGCGGGCCTGATCGGGCTGCTTGGAAATCTGCTCCTCCGGCAAACACCTTGGGGCCTGAATGCGTTTCTATTCGTGACGGTCTTTACGTCCGCGATGATCGCGATCACGGTTCGTCATCGTCCCGAGTTATTGACCTCAAGAACCATCGCATTGCAGTGTGCGATGGTCTTTTTCGCGTCGATGTTCCTCATCCGCGATTCGATCGAGCTGCGGGTTTACGACACCTTTGCGATCATCGTGATAATGGGCGTGCTCGTGCTGTCTAATTTCGGCGTGAACCAGCGCATCGCGGGCGTGTTTCACTATGCGGCAGGATTCGTTTGGTCTGGTCTGAGTTCGCTTTTCGCTCCATTCGTCTTACTCGGCGCGGACATCGACTGGAAAGAGATGCCCGGCAACCGAATGAGCAAGGGTGTTTTTTCAGTGCTTCGAGGTGTGGCGATCGCTTTGCCGCTCGTGTTGATCTTCGGTGCTCTTTTCATGGCGGCTGACGCCGCATTTGAGAACTTCGCCAATCGTGTCGTCAATTTCGACATCGACACCGTCATCTCGCACGTGATGCTGACCTCGGTCCTCGCGTGGCTGACCGCGGGATACTTCCGCGGGACGCTGATCGAGCATTTCGTGAATGCGGCGCCGGCGGTGGTATCGCCCATTCTGAACGATAATAAAGCGCCGGCCGAGGCAACGGCCGCAACCGGTGATGCTGATGTTAAGACAGGGCCGAAAACTACAGCAACAGTTTCGGATGCGAACGAAAGTCTTGTCGATAAATTTACCGCCGAGCCGGCCGAAGATGCCTCGCTCCCTAATAATGCCACTGTCGTCGAGCACATCAACACAAGCGACCCGCCGCACGCAGATGATGTCAAAACCGGGAGCGACCGGGTTCCCGAAAGCGAAAATACAAAATCAACGGCAATCGACCCAAAAAAACGTGACTGGCAGAACTGGGACAACACCAATTTTCCGTCCGTGTTCACGCTCGGAACCGTCGAGACGGTTATCATTCTAGGCCTGCTCAATATTCTCTTTCTAAGTTTTGTGATCTTCCAGCTTCCTTATTTATTCGGCGGGATGGAGTTTGTGCAAAACACTCCGGACCTCAAGCTCGCCGATTTTGCTCGCCGTGGTTTTGGCGAATTGGTCGCGGTGGCATTCCTGGTCCTGCCGATGCTGTTACTGTCACACTGGCTGCTCCGCCGCGACAATGCGAAGAACGAGACGATCTTCCGGGTGCTCGCGGGCATTCAGGTCGTGCTTCTCTTCGTCATAATGGCATCGGCGATGCAGCGGCTTGTGCTGCTTACCGGCGAACTCGGCTACGGATGGACGACCGTACGGTTTTACCCGATGGTCGTGATGATCTGGCTGGCAATCGTCTTCGTGTGGTTCGGATGGACCGTGCTTCGCGGGCATCGCAACAATTTTGCCTGGGGCGCACTCTGGTCCGCCATCATTATTCTCGGGGCGACGAACCTGATGAACCCCGACGATTTCATAGCCCGCAAGAACATCCAACTGATGCAGCAGGGTCGGGAATTCGACGCATACTACAACGCGAGACTCAGCGATGATGCCTTGCCGGCACTCATCGACGGGCTGCCGCTGATGTCGGACGAGAACCAGTGCGCCGTCAAGTCAACCGTCCACAATCGTTACGGTGAACTTGGCCAGATGACGGATCTGCGGTCGTTCAATTTCTCGAACCGAGCGGCCTTCGATCTTCTTAGAGAAAATGACCCGCTCTTGCACCAGACTGAGGGCTGCCCGACATATCTGCATAATGATGAGCTCGGTTACTGATGCGCGGAATAACGGCGCCATGATGCTAAACTGGGCAGGATGACCCGCGATCTGATCCGCGAATACATCTCGTATGTCCGCGTCGAGAAAGGCCTGGCGAAGAATTCGCTTGAGGCTTATGAGCGCGATCTGCGAAAGCTCACGGCGTGGGCTGACAAGAACGCTTTTGATCTGCTGACGCTCTCACGTACGGACCTACGCGAATGGCTGATGGACCTCTCGCGGGCAAAGATCTCCGAAAATTCCAAGCGGCGTTTGATCAGTGCGGTCCGCGGCTTTTATAAGTTCCTGATGACGGACGGGCACATCACGAAAAGCCCCGCCGAAGACATCGATACGCCGCAGAAAAGCTTCTATCTCCCTCGTTTTCTGAATCAGTCAGAGATCGAACAGCTTCTTCTTGCACCGGACACTTCTACCGAAACGGGCCTCCGCGACCGGACCATTCTCGAACTGATGTATGCCTGCGGGCTTCGTGTTTCCGAATTGTGTGATGTCAAGATCGGGGATATCGACTTCGAGGCCGGCATACTGACCACAATGGGAAAGGGCAGCAAGACCCGTCGCGTCCCTATCGGTACCAGCGCGGTCGAATGGCTGAAAAGCTATCTAGCCGTCCGACGCAAAAAAGAAAGTATCGAGATCCAAAACCTGTTCGTGACACCGTTAGGAAGGCGACTAAACCGACAGGCGATCCATGCGTTGATCAAGGAATATGCCGACAAATGCGGGCTCGATGGCGTTTCACCCCACACGCTTCGGCATTCTTTCGCCACGCACCTCGTCCAGAACCGCGCCGACATCCGCAGCGTTCAGCAAATGCTCGGCCACGCGGACATCTCGACAACGCAGATCTACACCCACATAACCAGTGCCCACCTGAAAAAGTCCTACGAGAACTTTCATCCGAGGTCGAAGAAACAATAGCTGTTGGTTACCCGTATTTTCCTGCATGTTTAGCGGTGTCCCTAAGGTTTTGGTATCGTACTAATTCCAAATAAAATTATGCATGAACAGAATAAGGCTCTTGGTGAGCAGGTTCTTTCTGCCGGGAGTTCGCGTCGCGGCTTTTTGAAAACGTCGGCGATGGCCGGGGTGGGGATTGCGTCGGTCAAGCTTGGCGGCGGGGTGCCTGTAGTGGCCAGCGAACCGGCGATCGAAGGCGGCGTGGCGGTCGAGAAGTTGACCGTCAAGCTAAACATAAATGCGAAAGAACAAACGCTTCCGATCGACACCCGCACCTCGCTCCTGGATGCTCTTCGCGAACAGCTTGAGATGACCGGCTCGAAAAAGGGCTGCGACCATGGCCAGTGCGGAGCTTGCACTGTCATCATCGACGGCCGCCGACAGCTTTCTTGCCTGACCCTCGCCGCGATGTGTGACGGCCGCAAGGTCACGACCATCGAAGGCTTCGCCGAGGGCGACAAGCTTCACCCGATGCAGGCCGCGTTCATCGAACGCGACGGAATGCAGTGCGGTTACTGCACGCCCGGTCAGATCTGCTCGGCTATCGCGATGCTTGAAGAAGCAAAAAACGGCGATGCGAGCCACGTCACTGAGAATGTCAGCTCGATCGCTCGGGGCCAGAAGCTTAGCAAGGCTGAGATCCAGGAACGCATGAGCGGCAATATCTGCCGCTGCGGGGCCTATCCCAATATCGTCGCGGCCATCGAGGACGTCCATTCAGGAGGTGCGAAATGAGGCCATTTGCGTTCAAGCGTGCCGCCGCTCCCGCCGACGCTGCAAAACTCGTTGCCGCCAATAAAGATGCTCGTTACATCGCCGGCGGGACGAATCTTGTTGACTTGATGAAAGAAGGTGTTGACCGGCCGAACGAACTTGTCGATATCTCGCGGCTTCCGCTTTCTGTGGTTCGTTCATTGTCTGGCGGCGGTGTTTCGATCGGGGCATTGGCGAAGAATACCGACACCGCGAATCATCCTTTGATCCGCAAGGATTTCCCTATGCTGACTCAGGCTATCCTTTCGGGTGCCTCGCCGCAGATTCGCAACATGGCGACAAACGGCGGAAACCTGATGCAGCGGACGCGCTGCCATTATTTTTACGACCTGGGAACGCCGTGCAATAAGCGCCAGCCGGGTTCGGGCTGCGGAGCGAAGGACGGCCTCAACCGTTATTCGGCCATTTTCGGCTGGAGCGACTCCTGCGTCGCGGTCCATCCGTCGGACATGTGTGTTGCGCTTGCCGCACTCGACGCGACGGTCAATGTACAGGGGCCGGACGGCATGCAGCGAAAGATCAAATTTATCGATTTTCACCGCATTCCTGAAAATGCGCCGGAGAAGGACAACACGCTGGCCCACGGCGAACTGATCACTTCGATCGATATACCTAAGAACAATTTCGCCGCGAACAGCTACTACCTCAAGGTCCGCGACCGTGCAAGCTATGCCTTCGCACTTGTTTCGATTGCGGCGGCTCTTGATATCAGCGGCGGCACGATCAGACAAGCTCGTATCGCACTCGGCGGAGTCGCACATAAACCATGGCGTAGTACGGAAGCAGAAAATTTACTGGTCGGCAAAAAGGCCGAGCCAGCCGTCTTTCAGCAGGCGGCCGAGGCCGCATTGAAAGATGCAAAACCGCTTTCGGATAATGGATATAAGGTAATGATGGCTCAGCGTGCCATTGCGAAAGCATTAGGGAGGGCGGCGAGAATATGACTGTCGAAATTCAGCAAGACGGCCCGAGCCGCGTTGATGGTCGGGCGAAAGTGACCGGGACGGCGACCTTCATCGCCGAACATCGTTTTCCGAACATGGCTTACGGGTATCTGGTCCAATCAACGATAGCGAAGGGCCGGATCGTTGACATCGACGCGTCCGAGGCCGAGAAGCAGCCCGGCGTCGTTCGGGTCCTGTCGCACAAGAATCTACCGAAGCTTGCCGTCCCGACACCCGCTGCCGATGCGGTCGTAAGGCCATTTTATGCTCTAACGATCGACGAGATCAGGTTTAGTGCGCAGCCGATCGCGGTCGTCGTCGCCGACACTTTCGAGCAGGCTCGGTACGCCGCATCGCTCGTCAAGGTGAAATACGAGGCATCGCCTCACAAAACCGACCTTAAAGAAACCGCCTCTGCGGCCTTTGTTTCGGGCCGCGAGCAAGCCGACCGCGGTACGCCCGCCGCGGCTTTCGCGGCATCGGAATACAAGGTAGAGGCTAGGTATACCATCCCTATCGAGCACCATAACGCTATGGAGCCGCATGCGACGGTGGCCAATTGGGTGGATGGAAAGCTGACCGTTTACGACAAGACGCAGGGAATTCAAGGCACAACCGGTTATTTGGCTTCCGCCTTTGGTATCGACCGGTCGAACATTCGGGTACTCTCCCCTTTCGTCGGCGGAGCATTCGGAGCGGCCCTGCGGCCGGGGCCGAATCTGATCATTGCCGCAATGGCTGCACGCGAGGTTAAGCGTCCATTGAAGGTTGTCTATTCCCGCCGCCAGCTTGCGACGGCCCATGGCTATCGTCCGGAATCTATTCAGGACCTCAAGATATCTGCCGACAAGGACGGCAAGCTGACCTCGATCACCCATGAAGCCGTCCACAACACCTCGTCCTACGAGAATTTTTCGGAAAGCCTGGTCGGCGTATCGCGCAGCCTTTATAAATGCCCAAATGTGAGGACGGTCGCGAAGATCGCACGGACCGACCTTCAGACACCGCTCTGGATGCGAGCTCCCGGAATGGTCTCGGGCGCATTTGCGCTTGAATCGGCCCTTGACGAGCTCTCGTACAAACTGAAGATCGATCCGATGGAGCTGCGGCTGATCAACTACGCAGACACAGATCCCGAGACCGGCCGCCCGTTTTCGAGCAAAGAGCTTCGAGAATGCTACAAACAGGCATCCGAGCGTTTTGGCTGGAGCAAGCGCAAGCCTGAACCACGATCAATGCGCGACGGGAATCTGCTGGTCGGTTGGGGAATGGCGACTGGTACATGGCCGGCGGGGCAGGCACCGGCTTCGGCCCGCGTCACATTGAATGTGGACGGTACGGTTCGGGTCGAAAGCGGTACGACCGATATCGGCCCAGGGACTTACACGACGATGACGATCATTGCGGCCCGGACACTCGGCCTGCCGATTGAAAAGGTCACATTCGCTCTGGGCGACAGCGATATGCCGCCGTCGCCCGGTCAAGGCGGGTCGAACACGACCTCGAGCGTTGGTACCGCGGTGCAGGAAGCATGCGAACTTGTTTTGAAACAGCTCGTCGAGCTTGAGAATAAGAAGGATGATTCCCCGTTCAAAGGCGTCGATCCGGAAAGCGTCGTCGCGGAGGATGCCTCGATCCTTGTCCGCGGTAAACCGGAGACCAAACGTAAGTTCGTTGATATCCTGAAACAAAACAACCTCGATCATGTTGGGCTGCTCCATCGTTCAACGCCGGATCAAGGGCGCCGATCCCGGTATGCGATCGCATCGCATGCTGCCCAGTTTGTCGAGGTCAAGATCGATGAAGAGATCGGCCGCGTCCGAGTTACGCGGGCGGTTCAGGGCACGGCGGCCGGCCGTATCGTCAATCCAAAGGGTGCTCACAGCCAGGAAATGGGTGGCGTCGTGTGGGGTATCGGGATGGCTCTTATGGAACATACCGAGATCGACCACCGCCTCGGCCGGATAATGAACCCGAATCTTGCCGGCTACCACGTCCCGGTAAATGCCGACATCGGCGAGATCGATACGATCTTTGTCCCCGAGGTTGATGAGATAGTTAACCCGTTGGGGGCCAAAGGTTTAGGTGAGCTTGGCCTGGTAGGGATACCTGCCGCGATCACCAATGCGATCTTTCATGCCACCGGTAAACGCATCCGCGACCTGCCGGTAACCCCGGACAAGCTGATTTAATTTTCACCGCCAGACTTGCGCGCTTTGCCCGTGTTCGATATTATTGGAAATTTGCTAATTAGCTCTGAAAATGGGCATTAGCAACAGGAATGGAGACGCATGGGTGGTCGAGCGGTCAAAGGCAACGGGCTGTAAACCCGTCGGGTTAATTCCCTACGTAGGTTCAAATCCTACCCCATGCACCAGGATTTGAAAGGGTAAAGGCGAAAGGCGAAAGTAAAATGATCCTACTTTATCCTTTATCCTTTCGCGTTTCGCACGGGCGGGAGTAGCTCAGTTGGTAGAGCGTCAGCCTTCCAAGCTGAATGTCGCGAGTTCGAGTCTCGTCTCCCGCTCCAATTTGTTTTTGCCAAGGCGGTTTTGACAGGTTCGCCCAAGTAGCTCAGGGGTAGAGCGCATCCTTGGTAAGGATGAGGTCGCGGGTTCAAATCCCGCCTTGGGCTCCAGTAATTGGTTTTTATATTTCTATAAAGAGGAAACTTTAGATGAGCAAGGAAAAATTCGACCGTTCGAAGCCGCATGTGAATATTGGGACGATCGGTCACGTTGATCACGGGAAGACGACATTGACGGCGGCAATTACAAAGGTGATGTCGAAGCATAACCCGAAGATGGTGTTTCGGTCGTTCGATTCGATCGACAACGCACCCGAGGAGCGTGCTCGCGGTATCACGATCGCAACGGCGCACGTTGAGTACGAGACGCCGAACCGGCACTATGCACACGTCGATTGTCCGGGCCACGCTGACTATGTCAAGAACATGATCACCGGTGCGGC
>JBGSYT010000142.1:0-30552 GCA_041750855.1 Pyrinomonadaceae bacterium
AGGCACCGCCAACGCTTCAGCATTGGCTTCCGCAAAATTCGAAGAAATACCCTGAAATTCCATCAAACTCCTCTTTAATAAATGTCTCTAATAGTATTGAAAATCGTTGTAATACCTTAGCTTATCTCTACCGTTCTTTCAACTGCTGTCGAGTTTCACGTTCGATCGTCTTTTTCATTTCCGTCTCGCGTTTATCGTACAATTTCTTACCCTTGGCAACACCTATCTCAAACTTGATCCGCCCATTCTTCCAGTAGAGCGACGTAATGACCAAAGTCATGCCTTTGATCGATGTTTCACGCTCGAGTTTCTGTATCTCTTTCTTGTGAAGCAACAGCTTTCGCGTTCGAAGCGGTTCGTGATTCTGTTTGTTCCCGTGTGAATAGGGCGAAATATGTGCGTTCAGCAGCCACACCTCGTCGTCCTTCACTTGTACATACGAATCCTTAAGCTGAATTCGCCCCGCCATGATGCTCTTCACCTCTGTGCCAACCAGCACAGCTCCGGCCTCATACTTATCAACGATGTGATATTCATGATAGGCTTGCCGATTCGTCAGAATTTCCTTTACTGAAGACACTATGTTTGAAAGTAGAAAGTAAACGGAGAAAAGTCAAAAACCATATTGTCGACCGCAATCGAGATCCCTTTGAGGAGTTTAGGATCGTACTCTTGTTTTCAGCTAGACACTCCCGAGCGGCTTCCGATATGCCAGATGCCGAGTTTGACAACAGTTGTTTTTGAAACGTAAATTATTATGGACGCTGGGAGATCGTCTAATGGTAGGACTGCAGTCTCTGGATCTGCCTATCGGGGTTCGAATCCCTGTCTCCCAGCCATTTCTTTAGTGGTCAGTGATCCGTTGTCAGTGTTCAGAGGAGATCTGATTCTGGCCACTGACCACTGATCACCGACCACTCATTATGGACGGCTGGCATGAAACCGAGATTCGGGTCCGATATGCCGAAACCGACAAGATGGGCATAGTCCATCATTCGAACTACCTCATTTGGTTCGAAGCCGGCCGAAGCGATCTTTGCCGCGCCCGCGGATTCTCCTATAAAGAGATGGAAGAAAACGACAACGCCCTGATGGTTGTTGCAGAGTCTTACTGCCGCTACAAGTCTCCGGCCTATTATGAAGATGTCCTCGTGGTACGAAGTCGGGTGGCTGAGATCAGAAGCCGTTCGATACGTTTCATCTACGAGGTATTTCGCCCGGCAGACGGTGCCCTTCTTGCAGAAGGCGAGACTCTTCATCTGGTTACAGACCAATCGAAGAAGGTCAGGCAGATCCCGGATATCTATCGGGAAAAACTTGGTGAGGAAGTTCCTGAGATGGCGGAGCCACTTCCCGCAGAAGCACCTCACTGAATCAACCCCATTTGCTGTTGTCGATCGTTTCTGCCAGATGTTGGCTGGCGATCGGAGCGAAAGCCACTGGTTAGTTCATTTCCTGATTACCCCTGCAAGTATTCGACCCGTTCCTGCCTGCGATAGAGTAACCATAACTTGAATGATCCAATGCCAGGCCATAAACTGTCTGTATGCAGGGTGCCATCGAAGCGGAGGTTGTGTTCATCGCAGCAATGATGGTGTTGATCCTGATAATTTCCGCGCTGGCTGTTTTTTTCTTTTTTCGTCAATACAAAAAGGAGATGCGGGAGAAGGCCTTGCGGAACTCCGGTAAAAAGGAAACGAAAGGCTCGACCGGCGTTACCGAGGAAGGGCCTGCCGAGGGTGAATCATACTGAACATGCGTCGTTCTGACCAGCTGACACCTGAAAAAACAGTCTTAATGGTGGTCGATATGCAGGAAGCATTTCGCGACCCGATCGGGAATTTTCAGTCGATCGCCACCAAAGCGGCTACGGCCGTAACCGGATTCGGCATGTTGGGATTGCCGGTGATCGTAACCGAGCAATATCCGCAGGGCTTGGGGCCGACAGCGGAAGAGATCAGGTTGTCGCTTCCCGATGACCCTTTCAGGATTGAGAAATTGACGTTCAGTGCATTTGGTTCTGACGAGGTGCAAGCCCGGCTTCGCGATTTCGGGAGCGGACATGTTGTCTTGTGCGGCGTGGAGACTCATGTCTGCGTCAATCAGACGGCACTGGACCTTCTGGACGCAGGATTTTTTGTCCATTTGCTGACCGACTGCGTCGGGTCTCGCTTTGATCATGACAAAGAGGCAGGCATCGAACGAATGCGATCGGCCGGTGTTATAACCTCAAGTGTTGAAATGGCGCTTTTCGAGTTAATGAAGACCGCCGAACACGCTCGATTTAAAGAGGTCCAAGCCCTTATCAAATGAGGCTCAAGAGACGGCCAAACGATGGACCTGTTACACTCGCTAAATCCTAAACAAACAGAAGCGGTAACGACGACGGATGGCCCGTTGTTGGTGCTGGCAGGCGCCGGCTCAGGCAAGACGCGGGTGATCACGGTGCGCATCGCTTATCTTATTTCCGAAAAAGGCGTGCCGCCGCATAACATTCTTGCAGTTACGTTCACGAACAAGGCCGCAGGCGAGATGAGGGAAAGGGTTCAGAACCTGCTGAAAGGCGAAAAGATCAATTCGTTTCCGCTTATCTCGACTTTTCATAGCTTTTGCGTGCGGATGCTCCGGCAGGATATCGAGAAACTAGAGGAAGGCTACACAAGATCATTCACAATCTACGACACTGACGACAGCCTGAAGGTTATAAAGGCTTGTATCAAGGATCTGGGCCATGACGAAAAGCAGATCGTCCCTCGGGTTGTTCGAGCAACCATAAGCGCGGCAAAAAACCGCGGGGAGGATGTCGAGATGTTTTCTTCCTCGGTCGAAAGAACGAACGAGAAATACGCAGCGTATGCTCGGGTCTTCGGAATGTACGAAGAAAGGCTGGGCCGAGCGAATGCTCTCGATTTCGACGACTTGCTTATCAAGACGGTGCGATTGCTTCGACGGTCGCCCGAGACACGCGAAAAGTACAATGATCGGTTTCGTTATATTCTCGTTGACGAATATCAGGACACAAATCCACTGCAGCTGGCGCTCACGCGGTTCCTGACGGAAAAGCATCAGAACATCTGCGTTGTCGGCGACGACGCGCAGAGCATTTACGGATTTCGACAGGCCGACATACGGAATATCCTGGAGTTTGAGCAGTACTTCCCCGATGCGAAGGTCATCCTCCTTGAACAGAACTACCGTTCGACCCAGAACATTCTCGACGCCGCTCACTCGATAATCGAGAACAACGTCGATCAAAAGAAAAAGAAATTATGGACGGAGAGAGCGGGCGGCGACCGGATAAAGTATTTTCAGGCCCGAGACAGCGATGACGAGGGACGTTTCGTTGCTTCAAAGATAGAAGATCACAGGCGGCGAGACGCCAGCAAGCGGATAGCGGTGCTCTACCGTACAAACGCCCAGTCGCGTATTTTCGAAGAGGCTCTTCGACGGTTGCGTATCGACTACAACATCGTCGGCGGCTTCTCATTCTATGAAAGGGCCGAGGTCAAGGACATCGTCGCCTACTTGAAATTTGTTCTCAACCCTTCAGACAATATTGCACTATTGCGTGTTCTAAACACTCCCGCACGAGGCATTGGCCGTTCGACGATCGAGATCATTGAGGAGAATGCACGACGAAGCGGTGTATCGATCTGGGAAGCGATCAGGGTCATTACGGAGCAGGGAATCGGCGACCGCCAAATCTTGCCTCAGCGTGCCCGAAACGCTGTGGCCTCGTTCAGGAGCATAATCGAGGGGCTCAGGGCGAAGCTCGATCAATTCCGTTCGTCTGACAAGCCGGTCTCCGACATCGTGATCGCTGCGATCGAGGACAGCGGCTATGCGGCAATGCTGCGGAGCGAGAATTCTGATGAATCACAAGGGCGGCTGGAGAACCTTGAGGAACTTGTCAACGCTGCCGCTGAGTACGACCGGACTCCTGAGACTGGCCTGCGGGATTTTATCGACCACGCTGCATTGACCTCTGATACTGACAAATTCGACGGAAATGCCGGCGTGACGCTTATGACCGTTCATGCCGCGAAGGGACTGGAATTTCCGGTTGTATTCATCGTCGGCCTCGAGGACGGTGTATTTCCCCATGCTAGAAGTGTCAGCGACCCCAGGGAATTGGAAGAAGAGCGTAGGCTTGCGTATGTCGCCATTACGCGCGCGGAGCAGTTGTTGTATGTTACACACTCAATGCGACGTAGGATTTATGGTGAGGAAATGGCGGCCGAGCCGTCGCAATTCCTGAACGAGCTTCCGCTTAATCTCATCGACGATCTTTCTCGCGGCCCGTCATGGCTCTCATACGCCTCCACATCGGTCGGGAAGGCCCGGAGCAAGACGGCGGCCGCTTCCGGAGAAACTGCGGATCATCAGCCTGAGAAGCCACGAAATGTTTTCACCGGGAAAACCTATAACAGTGTCGATGCGATCGCAGAGTTCTTTCGCCGCAAGGAGATCGGAGCGAACGAAGAGCAGCCGAGTGACGCCGCAAAGCCGGACGGGAACGAGCCGTATGTCGATAAGACAAAATCGTCGACGATCGGCTCTGACAAAGCATTAGGCCAAACCGGGCGGCGGATCGAATTAGACCTTGATCAGCAGGACGGAGGAATCGAACCCGGTTCGTACGTTAACCATTCGAAATATGGCAGAGGCCTCGTGCTTCGACGTGAAGGGAAGGGCGAGAGTTCCAAACTTACCGTCAGCTTTCCCGGCTACGGAATGAAGAAGCTGATCGAAAAGTTCGCCAACCTGCAAAAAGCCTGACAATTGAACGTCTTTCATAAGGAGGGCGGCTGTTTCCGCAAGATTAAGATGAGAAATAAGTTTTCGGTATTATTCGTTACTACATTGATTTTGATCGTCGGCCTCGGCTGCAGCCTGCTTGGCGCTAAGGGGCCAGGCGATGGTCCGAGTGGAAAAGACAGAACTACTTCTGACGACGTGGTTGATAGGACGGTCGGCAGTTCAAGAATCGGCGTGCCCGAGTGTGATGAGGTGATGGACCTGATCGAGGCCGAGCTCAGCAACAGCGAAGATAATTTTGTGACCAAAGCGATCAAGGCCACGATCCTGAATCGAATCAAGGACGGCATCCGAGAAGCGGTCGAAAAGGACGGTTCGAATACCGAGGAACTTGCAAAGACCTGCAAGGAGTTCAAAACTCAGTTTGAAAAGTACAAGGCCGAAGAACAAAGCAAGAATCAGTGATCTCAACTCCAAAATGCAAAAGTCCGCGTCTCGACTTTGTCGGATGCGGGCTTTCGATAATCTTGTCCGTTGAAGGCTAGACACTCATTACTTCGTGCTCTTTGTTCTTAGCGAGTTCGTCGATCGTGGCAATAAACGTGTTTGTCAGCTTTTGCACCTCGTCCAGGCCGTACCGTTCGTCGTCCTCTGAGATCTGTTTGTCCTTAAGCATCTTTTTCAGTGAGTCATTCGCTCCATGTCGGATGTTGCGGACGGCAATTCTGTGATCTTCGGCGAACTCGTTTACTTGCTTGGCAAACTGCTTCCGCCGCTCCTCATTCAGGGCAGGGATCGCGAGCCGGATAATCTTGCCGTCGTTTGACGGGTTGAGGCCGAGGTTAGCCGCGATGATCGCCTTTTCTACTAAGGCGAGCTGAGACGCGTCCCACGGCTGGACGGTCAGCATTTGCGGTTCGGGAACCGCGACCGAAGCCATTTGGTTCAGCGGAGTCGGAGTGCCGTAATAATCGACCATCACCGGATCGAGTATACCGACCGTAGCACGCCCGGTCCGAACATTCGCAAGCTTTCGCTTGAAATCCTCGATCACCGATTCCATCTTAGGCCTGGTTGAATTCGTTATGCTATCAACGCTCATATTTCATTGACAAGGAAAAGCCGGCTCAAGGACGACCTACGGCTGACTAGGCAGCTGTCGCGGAGCCGGTCACCGAAACCAATGTACCGATGCTTAGGTCTCCCTCGACGGCCTTTAGGATGTTGCCGGATTCGGTCATGTTGAAGACCATTATGGGCAAATTATTGTCCATACAAAGGGAAATTGCCGATGCATCCATCACTTTGAGATGCTTTTCAAGAACCTCTTGATAGGATATCTTCTCGAATCGAGTTGCATTGAGATCCTTCATCGGATCGGCGGAATATACGCCATCGACCTTGGTTGCCTTAAAGATCACTTCGGCACCGATCTCGCAGGCTCGGAGCGCCGCTGCCGAATCAGTCGTGAAGTACGGATTTCCCGTACCGGCCGCGAATATCACTACCCTCTTTTTCTCCAAGTGTCGGATCGCACGCCGGCGAATGAACGGCTCGGCCAACTGCGGAATATCGATAGCTGACATCACCCGTGTAATGACATTGAGTTTTTCGAGTGCATCCTGCAGTACGACCGCGTTCATTACGGTAGCGAGCATCCCGATGTAATCGGCGGATCCGCGATCCATGTTGCCGGCCGATTTCGAAACACCGCGAAAGATGTTCCCACCACCGACTACAATAGCTATTTCAATATCGAGATCGTGGACTGCCTTTACCTCGCGCGCAACCGACTCTGCAACCGCGATGTCAATGCCGTAGTTCTGGCCTCCCATCAGGGCTTCGCCGGAAAGCTTGAGCAGGATGCGCTTATACATAGATAGTTCAGAGTTCCTAATTTCGAGTTCCAAATATGAAACCGTACCTAGATTTCAGCCTGGAACTTGAAACTTCAAACTTTCAACCCACCATCGACGCCACTTCGGCGGCAAAGTCGTCGGTTTTCTTCTCGATACCTTCACCCATTTTATAACGAGTGAAGCGGCGTATCGTGATATTTTCTTTGATCGAAGCGATCTTTTCGGTGACCAACTCGCCAATGGTCTTGCCCGGGTCCTTTACGAACGGCTGATCAAGAAGGACGTTGTCCTCATAGTATTTGTTGAGCCGGCCCTCGATGATCTTACCGAGAACGTCGTCGGGCTTACCTGCGTTCTTCGGATCGTTCTTAAGCTGCTCCCTGAGGATCTCACGTTCCTTGTCCAGTTCTTCCTGTGGAACCTGGTCGCGGGACGCGAACCTCGGATCGGTAGCGGCGATGTGCATCGCTACATCCTTCACCAGCTGCTGAAACTCTTCCCCGCGGGCGACGAAATCGCTTTCGCAATTGATCTCGACGAGAACTCCGACCTTTCCGCCCATGTGTATGTATGAGCCGACAACGCCTTCGGCCGTTACGCGTCCAGCCTTTTTACCGGCTGTCGCCACACCTTTCTTTCGGAGGATCTCCATTGCCGCTGCCTCGTCGCCATTTGCTTCGACGAGTGCGTTCTTGCAATCGACCATCCCTGCACCGCTTTTCTCGCGCAATGCCTTCACTGCGCTTGCCGTAACTTCTGCCATATATTGCTCCAAAAATAAATGATTTGAGTCCCGCCTTCAGGCGGCTACGCGGAAGCGTGGACTCCGAACTTATAAAGATGCGTAGCCAATTCACCTAAACGGAAACGGCTACGCTCTCGATTTAAAAAATGACCTAGCTTGCTGTTGCTTCCGTAGATTCTTCAGTTTTCTGCTCGACGGTTTCTGCCGGTACCTCTTCCGCAGCTCGCGCATCGGCTGCAGCCTCGGTTTTCAGTTCGGGCGAGGCCTCCGGTTCGGGGTGCGTAGCTTCGGCCGTCGCAAATGACTGGTCGGCGACCTGGATCTCCGGTTCCGCCGGGGGTGTCAAGCTGCCCTCAGCCTCCGCTTCTTCGCCAGCCGCTTCCGAGACCGCCGTGCGGCCCTCAGTACCGATCTGTTTGCCTTCAATTATCGCGTCCGCGACGCGCGATGCGAACAGCCGGATCGCACGAAGTGCGTCGTCGTTCCCGGGAATTACCTGGTCGATTCCATCCGGCGAGCAGTTCGTATCGACGACTGCGACGATTGGGATACCCAGTCGGTTCGCTTCCTTTACCGCGATGTCTTCCTTGCGGACATCGATGATAAAGAGCATGTCCGGATGGCCGCCCATATCCTTGATCCCGGCAAGGTTGCGCATCAGGCCCTCGTGCTCTCGGTCGAGCTTAAGGCGCTCCTTTTTCGTGAGCATTTCATAACGGCCGTCCTCACGCATCGCCTCGATGTCCTTCAGCTTTACGATCGACTTCTGGACCGTTTGGTAATTGGTAAGAAGGCCGCCGAGCCAGCGATTGTTGATATAATACTGTCCGCAGCGTTCGGCTTCTTCTTTGATGGCTTCCTGGGCCTGTCGTTTCGTGCCGACGAACAAGACCTTTTGGTTGGGGCGTTCCGCCAAAGATTCCGTAACGTAGCTTAACGCGTCGCGAAACAGCTTTTGGGTCTTTTGGAGGTCGATTATATAAATTCCGTTTCGCTCGCCGAAGATATATTCCTTCATCTTCGGGTTCCAACGGCGGACCTGGTGTCCAAAGTGAACTCCTGCTTCGAGGAGCTCTTTCATCGTAACTGTAGCCAAATTTAACTCTCCTTTACCGAGTTGGTTTATGTACTCGCCGGGAACTTATCTATAAACCAAGGAGTCCCGGCGATGGATTAGGGTAGAACAGGCTTTCCAGCCTGTTCCGATCGACAGGCTGGAAAGCCTGTCGTACCCGAACATTATCTCTTCGAGAACTGGAATCGTGCGCGAGCGCCCTTCTGGCCGTACTTCTTGCGTTCTTTCTGACGCGGGTCACGCGTGACCAAGCCGGCCTTTTTCAGTGTAGGACGCAGGTCGCCGTTGTATTCCATCAACGCACGGGTGATCCCGTGGCGAACCGCACCGGCCTGGCCGGCAGTACCGCCGCCTTCCACATTCACCAAAATATCGAACTTTTCTGCGGTGTCCGTCAGCCGGAGTGGCTGGCGAATGATCATTTGCAACGCTTCGTTCGGGAAATACTGGTTGAATTCACGCTTATTGACCGTGATCGTGCCCGCTCCCGGACGCAAATAGACACGAGCTGTCGAGGTCTTTCTGCGGCCCGTGCCGTAATATTGAATGTCTGCCATATTCTTAAGCTGTCAGTGGTCAGTTATCGCAGCTAATGCCGCCAACTGCCTACAATTCTCTCGCTTCCGGTTTTTGGGCCGCGTGCCTGTGGTCGGCATCCGGGTAAACCTTTAATTTCTTGCCCATCGCCTTTCCGAGCTTGCTTTTCGGAAGCATGCCTTTAACGGCGAGTTCGATCACCTTTTCCGGCTTTGTATCGAACATTTCCTTAACGCTTGTTTCGCGAAGCCCGCCCGGATAAAGCGTGTGACGTCGATATAGCTTTTGGTCAGTCTTCGAACCAGTGAATTTCGCGTGACGCGCGTTGATAACGATCACGTGGTCACCCATATCCATGAACGGTGTCCAAGCCGGATTGTTCTTTCCGGACAGGATCCGTGCAACTTCGGTCGCCAAACGGCCTACCGTTTTGTCCTTTGCATCGACGACCGTCCATTTTCGGCCTTCAGCCAGACCCTTGCCACTCGGGAAGTAAGTACTCATAGTCAACTCACACCAATAGCTTTCCTCGCGTGAAAGCGAACTCACAGAGTATCGAAAACGGCAGGGAAGGTCAAGTTTACGGAAGCAATTAGAACACGGATACCGCAGATTCTACGGATAAACAAAGGTCAAACAATTCAGTATGCTAAGCTTCGATCAGCGGAGATCCGTCTTATCCGTCCCATCCGCGTTCAATTGATCGGAAAACGAGGAAGCCATCGTGATCCCGATGATGGTCTTGGCGTCCTCGATTTCGCCGTTCTCGATCATTTTTAATAGGTCACCAAAGGTATGCCGCTCGACGGTCAGTATTTCATCGTCCTCAAGGTTCTGCCGCGATTCTGTAAGCTCGGTCGCCAAAAATAGGTGCATCTTTTCAGTCAAAAATCCGGGCGAAACGTAAAATTCGCAGAGCTTTTCGACCTTCCCCGCAGTCACTCCGATCTCTTCCTCAAGCTCGCGAACTGCCCCGACCAGCGGGTCCTCGCCCTCGTTCAACGTGCCCGCACATATCTCACGCAAATACTTCCCCGCAGCGTGCCGGTACTGCCGGACAAGAGCGACGGTTCCGTCATCAAACACAGGAACTACTACCGCAGAACCCTTGTGGACAACGATCTCGCGTTTATACGTGATATCGCCCTCGCGGATCTCGTCGATGCGGATGTCGAATATTCGGCCGTGGTGAATCGTCTCGGAAGCAAGTGTTTCTGGTTTCATTTCTTGGCCTTTGTGAAAATCTCCGTTCTCATTGTGTTAAGAATAGGTTTTAAAACAAAGGGCACCAAGTGAAGCCCACAAAGGTCGCGAAAGGATACGCGTGCGTTGGTGTAGAATGTTGGAACGCAATGAAGACAATATTCGACAAAAACGTTCACGACGAACTGCTCGAAAGGCTGGCGAAACTGGAGATAAGCAGCGAGCGGCGGTGGGGTAAGATGTCGCCCGCGCAGATGATGGAGCACGTTGCCAGGGCACTCGATCTCGCTTCCGGCCGCGTCGTCGTGAAGCAGTCGATTATCGGCAAGCTTTTGAGTTGGATGGTGATAAAGAAGTTTCTCGGCGATGGCCCGGTCCCGAACGGAGCCCCGACCAGCCGCGTCTTTTTGGTACAGGAGGACCCAAACTTCGAATCCACGCGGGCCAGGCTCATCGATCTGATCACCGCGTTTCACGGAGAAGGCGAATCAGCCGCCGAAGGCCGGGTCCACAGATTCTTCGGTCCCCTCACCTGCAAACAGTGGGGCGAGACGCAATACAAACACATCGATCATCACTTGAGGCAGTTTGGAGTCTAGTTAGGTCGGCGGGTCGAACGTTGAATACCTTGTATAGACCTCATCTTCATGCATCGGCTGGCGCCGAATGATGACCCTCTTACTGCTTCTCCGAGTGATCGTCACAACGCGTTCCGCGCCTGTGTCAACTGACGCAAATTCCCGAAGCATATCTCCTTCTTGTCTAAGGAATACCGTAGTCGTTGCTCCGTGGAAGAGCCAGGCGTCGATGCAGTTCAGCTTTTTGTTGTAAGCAAGGTTTGGATATTCAGCCGAATTCTTTATATGGATCAGCTCGTCCTTCTTCGGGTTATAGATCAAAAGCGTCCTAATCTCATTTGCTCCGCGTGCGGCTACATTTGATTCATAGGTGAAGTCTTTGAGCCCGTCATTGTTGAAGTCCTCAATGATCGGACTACAATCTGTCACCCCATCTTTCTGAAATTTAAACGACTGGACTTCTAGCCAGGAGCCGTATTCTGTGCGGGAATAGAACTTGAGTTCGGCGAACCTTCCCGCACTGTTACTAAAACATCGCAGTTCGATCTTATTTTTGCCACGGCGACCAATTCGTCTATCGTCCGAAAAACTTTCTATTCGCGTTTCTTCACGGTCAGAAGCTCCGTCTTTAGATGTTAGTGTTGGGTTCTGAGCTATAGGAACTCTGTCGGCATCCTTTAATGTTTCTTCTGCGGCTGGGGTGTCAGGGACACCCTGCGAAAGCTGAATTCTAAAGTTTTCGGCGCCGGACAATGATACGAATAAGCCCACACATAGCGTCAGGATAAAGAGAATCAAGCCGAGAATATGCCGTTTCATAACGGCATCAGTCTAAATCGGATTGTGAGGCGATTGAAAGGTGGGAATCCACAGTCACCGCCTGTGGCTTTCGTACAGCTTCCAGCCACCAGCTTCGAGCCTTCAGGCAAGGGGCTGGCTGAAAGCCGTTAGCGGACGGCTGATTGCTGTTCTTTAAGAGTTGTTCGCGTATAATTCATCTAATGTCGAAATACCGAGTAGGTTTGGGTGTCAGCGGCGGGATCGCGGCTTATAAGGCTGTGGAGGTAATGCGGCTTTTGCAGAAGTCGGGGTGCGAGGTGACGGTGGCGATGACGCGGCATGCGACGGAGTTTGTTCAGCCGTTGACGTTTCGGGCTTTGACGGACAAGCACGTCATCGTCGATGATTACGACCCGGCGAATCCCGACCCGATCGCGCATATCAATTTCTCGCAAAATATCGATCTCCTGCTGATCGTGCCCGCGACGGCGAATATCATCGCGAAATTCGCGAACGGTGTGGCGGACGATTTTCTGTCTTCAACATATCTCGCCTCGACCGCTCCCGTCCTGATCGCCCCTGCGATGAACACCACGATGTGGGACAGTGCGGCGACGCAGCGGAATATCGAACAATTAAAGAAAGACGGCGTGCGGTTTGTTGAGCCGGTTGCCGGGGAACTCGCGTGCAAGACGGTCGGGACAGGGAAGTTGGAGGATGTTGAGAACATTGTCTCGCAAAGCCTCGACCTATTGCGGAATGCGGAACGCGGAGTGCGGAATCAAGAAGATTCAGACACGAATTCAAGCGAAGAAAAACGAAACGACGCGGCGGCCGGAAAACGGCAATCCGCGATCCGCAGTCGGCATTCGCAGGACCTGATCGGAGAGAAGATCTTGATCACGGTCGGCGGCACGCGGGAGGCGATCGATCCGGTGCGGTTCATATCGAATCATTCCTCGGGGAAGATGGGGTTCGCGGTAGCCGAAGCAGCCCGTGACCGCGGCGCGGGGGTTACGGTCGTTGCTGGCGTGACCTCGGTCGAACCGCCCGAAGGAATAAAACTGCTGAGTGGCATTTCGGCGAGGGAAATGTACGAGGCCGTGATGGCAAATCTGGCTAACGCGACCGTGTTTATAGGTGCTGCGGCCGTGGCCGATTATGCGCCCGCGAACGCTGCCGATGCGAAGATAAAGAAGGATTGCCGAGATTCGATGACGCTCGAACTTTCGAAAAACCCCGACATTCTAGCCGAGGTCTCGTCACGCCGCCGCGAAGGGCAGCTCGTCATCGGCTTTGCGGCTGAAACGAACGACGTCGTCGAATATGCGAAGGCCAAAATGGAAAAGAAAGGCCTCGATATGGTGGTCGCGAATGACATCACGAAAAGCGGTGCGGGATTTAATACCGACACGAACATCGCTACCATCATTACGAAGAGGGGCGTAGAGACCGAATTCCCTCTGATGCCCAAACGCGAACTGGCTGATAGGATATTGGATGAAGTATTGAAGCTGCGAGACTGACTTTCGCGGACGATTTACGGACTATTGATCCACGGAACACAGAGACACCCGAGGAAGTTCAAACCAGAAGTGAGCGAAGTTTTTAACCTTATCTCCGATATCAAAGAGCAAGTCCTGTTTTTGCAGGAACTTGGCGTTGATGCATTAACGCTGGCTCCTGCCCTGGAAAACAAGGCTGCAAAAACTTCAGTGGTCAGTGACAAGTTCAAAGTTGATAGTCCGGCACCTGATACGAGTGTCGTGTCGGTGGCGCAGCGGGCCAAGCGGTCTGCCGGATCGCGGCTCACGGAATTGCCGTCATTGGGAAAGCGAGATGCTGTTGGCAGGGATGGAGTGCTACAATCGGCTATCCAGACGCCGGAACCGGCGGTCCTTCATAAGGAGACCGCGAGGGTCGAAGTGGAACAGCCATCAGCCGTGCTTTCCATCATCAACGAGACCACAGACACCGTTGAAGGTATCCGCGCAGAGATCGGCGACTGTACCCGATGTGCGTTGAGCAAGCTTGGCCGAAAGCAGATCGTCCACACTACGGGAAATTTTCAGGCTGACCTGATGTTCATCGGTGAGGCTCCGGGGGCGGATGAGGACGAGCAGGGATTTCCCTTTGTTGGCCGTGCAGGACAGCTTTTGACAAAGATCATCGAGGGGATCGGGATAAGGCGCGAGGATGTGTGTATCGGTAATATCAACCGCTGTCGCCCGCCGGAGAATCGCAAGCCGGAACCAGACGAGACCGCTACCTGCCGGCCGTTCATCCTGCGTGAAATAGCCGTCGTTAAGCCGAAAGTCATCGTGGTCCTAGGCGCGACTGCAGCCCATAATCTCCTGCAGGTGAAAACGCCGATAACGAAGCTGCGCGGCCATTTTCACGATTATTTCGGTGTCAAGGTGATGCCGACCTTCCATCCTGCCTACCTGCTGCGTGACCCGCATAAGAAGCGCGAGGTCTGGGAAGATATGAAACTTGTCCGCGATCATCTAAACTCATATCATCCATAGTTATATTGAATCTGATTCGCGGCAATTATCGAAACACTATGGTTGGGATCTTCTCCCCACAGGTGTTGACGATGCTATTTGCCGAGAACAAAACGAAGGTTAAACCGCCCGAAAAGACGGATGGCGGTGAGGCGTGCCGTTTGATAACAAAGAAATACGGCACGAGTTTCTACTTCGCGACGCAATTTTTCCCAAAGGAGATGCGCGAGGGCATCTACGCCATTTATGCGTTCGCCCGGATACCCGATGAGATCGTTGATGACCCGGACCTGAATGACCCAGTTGAAGCGAAACGAAGACTCTATGAATGGGTCGGGCGCTGGCGGGCCGCAATGGACAACGGTACGAGCGACGACGCTGTCCTCGATTTCATCGCAAGATCGTTCCTGAAATTCCAGATCCCTATGGAAGACTGCGAGGCTTTTCTTCGGTCTATGTTCATGGACGAAGAGAAGTTTACCTATGCTGATTACGCTGAGTTGGAAGACTATATGTACGGATCCGCTGGCGTTATCGGCCTGATGGTTACGCGGGTCGTCGGATATTCGAGCGAGAATGCATTCGAGTATGCGAAGAAACTGGGTTATGCGTTCCAGTTAACGAATTTTTTAAGAGATATTCGGGAAGATTGCGATGACCTTGGCCGGATCTATATGCCCGAGAATGAGCTGGCGTATTTCGGACTATCGCACTCGGACATTCGGCGTCACATTCGCGACGAAAGGTTCGAGAAGTTCATGAAATTCCAGATCGCACGCAATCGAAAACTCTATCGCGAAGCCCTTCCCGGGATTAAACTGCTCAGCTGGCGGGGCCGGCTCGCCGTCCGGGTGTCCTATGTGCTTTACAAAGCGATACTTCGCGAGATCGAGCGGGCAAATTACAATGTCTATGCCGGCCGCGTGCGTACAAACCGCCAACAGAAAATTTATCTTTCCCTGAAGGCTCTCGCCGGTGTTTATGAGTAAAAAAGTCGTTGTCATTGGCGGCGGCATCGGAGGCCTCGGCACTGCTGGGCTTTTCGCAAAGAAGGGCTACGGCGTAACACTGCTGGAAAAGAACCCAAACCTCGGCGGCCGAGCGAACATTTTCGAAGCGAACGGTTTCAAGTTCGACATGGGCCCATCGTGGTACCTGGCTCCGGATCTTTTTGAACATTTCTTCAGCTTGATGGGCGAGCGGGTTTCCGATCACCTAGATCTCGTACGCCTCGATCCTTCATACCGAATTTTCTTTCACAACGATCCCGAACCATTAGACATTAAGTCGAACATCGTTCTCGATGCCGCAGCCTTCGATTCGATCGAGGCCGGGTCGGGCGAACGCCTGCGCGCCTACCTGAAGCAGTCGGAGTACCAGTATGATGTAGCCACGCAGCACTTCATGTACAAGAACTACGATACGATCTTCGATTTTTTCAATCGACGCGTGATAACCGAGGGCCAAAAGCTCTCAGTTTTTTCGAAAATGCACACGTTCGTGTCCCGATTTTTCAAATCGCGAAAGCTCCAGCAGGTGATGGAGTACACGATGGTGTTTCTCGGCACTTCGCCGTACGAGGCCCCGGCGCTCTACAACCTGATGTCGCACATGGATTTTAACCAGGGTGTCTTTTATCCACAGGGAGGGTTTTACGAGTTGATAAAGGCCCTTTCGAGCATCGCCGAAAAGAACGGTGCTGTGCTGCGAACCGGTGCTCCGGTGGTTGAAATTATAGTCGAAAGCGGAGTTGTGAAGGGCGTCCGGCTTGAAAATCAAGAATTCATCGAAGCTGATATCGTCATATCGAACGCCGACATGCACCACACGGAAGTACACTTGCTTGCGGGCGAATGGCGAACTCATTCACAAAGGTCTTGGGCCAAGAAGGTGATGGCTCCATCAGCGTTCATAATGTACCTGGGCGTAAAGGAGAAGTTGCCGAATCTGGTCCATCACAATCTGCTTTTTTCGGAAGATTGGCGAAAGAATTTCGATGAGATCTACAAAGATCCGTGCCTTCCTGCCGAGCCATCACTATATGTCTGCGCACCTTCGGTAACCGATCCGACGGTAGCTCCGCCGGGAAAGGAGAACCTTTTCGTCCTTGTCCCGATCGCTTCGGACATGAAGCTATCTATCGATGAAAAGCATGAATATGCGGATCAGGTGCTTTCTATAATGGAAAAGGAAATGAAACTTCCGGGATTGAAAGATAAGATCGAATATCGTCGCATATACACCGTTGACAATTTTGCAGCGGACTATAACGCCTTCAAGGGCTCGGCGTTGGGCCTTGCCCACACTCTTTGGCAGACGGCGATCTTCCGGCCGAGCAATGTTTCAAAGAAGGTAAAGGGCCTCTATTACGTTGGGGCGGGTGTAAATCCGGGCATCGGTACCCAGATATGTCTGATCTCGGCGGAGTTGGTCTACAAACGGGTACGCGGGATCACCTCGGCCGGGCCGCTTGTCCATTTATAGACCGGCCAGTCAGGAGGCGCGGAAGATGTTATGGAATGCGACATACCAGAATATGAGAAGCCCGCAGGCGGAGTTGACGAAAGGGAAGTAACGGTAAATGCGGTAGACTCCCCCGGTTTGTCTGGTCAGCAGTGACGCACCCATCAGGCTGAGGTAGACGAGGCCGAGGACGCCGGCCAACACGCCGAGATACGGGAAGGCGAACACCGCCGAAAGCAGGAAACAGGCGGAGCAAAAGAACAACGTGCCTTCGCGGTGGAACAACGTGGCGATAGTCTCAACGCCGGCTTCTCGGTCGGCCTGAATGTCCGGGATCGCCGAATAAGCGTGCATTGCCATCGTCCAGAGGAAGGCGGCAATGACGGACATCAGCGGCGGAAGCGAGCCGGTTATCAGCCCGTAGGCAAAGATACCGGGCAAGACATAGAGCACGTTGAACATCGAATCGACAATGGGTATCGCCTTCGCTCTGATAGGCCATGCCGAGTAAAATATCGAGAGCAAAGGGAAACCGGTGATCGCGATGCGCCCCGCACCGTTGGTGAAGAAGGCGGCCGCAATGAACGGAAGGTTCAGCAGAAATATCGCGAGAGCCAACCCGCGACGCTGGAGCGGCGTCACGAGCGTCTCGTATTCCTGTTTCTTCGGATTGAGTTTGTCGGTCTCAAAGTCGAAAATGTCGTTGACGCCGTAAATGAGCAAGTTGGCCGGGAGCAGAAAGTAAATCGCGAAGACGACGGCTTCGACCCGGAGAAGGTCGCCGCGCGACGACGCTCCTGCCACAAGCCCGACGATGTACGGGCCGAACACGTATAGCCAAAATCTCGGGCGGCTTACTTTTACCAGGAATCTCCAATCGGGCATAATTCATAGAGTATATCTTGATGATGTTAAGGAACTACAAGATCAGCGTTCCCACGGGTTTCGTTCTCGCCTTCCTCGCGGCGGGCGCGTTTTTCATGACAAATGTCGAGCTGCCGCCCTGGTCGCACATCCTCTCATCGATCAACGTGTTGCTTTTTGCCGTGCCCTCGATGTGGGCATTGAAGATGTGGCTTGGCTGGAAAGACGCGGGCAAACTTGTGTTAATTCTCGGCTCCTATGCGTTGGCGATCGAGACTTTTGCCATTTTCACCGGCTTTCCGTACGGTCATTTCGGATATTCCGAGCACCTCGGTTTTAAGTTATTCGGCCAGGTCCCGTGGACGGTTGCATTTGCCTGGACCCCGCTGATGTTGTGCGCCTACGCGGCCGCGAGAAGTTTGTTCGTTTCGCGGCTCAGGCGGATCGCGTTTGCCACGACACTTCTCGTGGTGTTCGACCTTGTTCTCGATCCGGGAGCCGTATTGCTTGGCTTCTGGGAATATCCCGGCGGCGGCGTGTTTTACGGAGTTCCAATCTCGAATTTCCTCGGTTGGGTTGTCTCCGGAGCGATCGGTTCGATAATTATGGAAGCGGCGGTGAGCTATTTCGGGCCGCTGCTGCCACCGCCGGTCCAACTCGGTTCGAGCGCGTTCTTCATAATGTTCTTCTGGACGGCGATCGCGGCGTTCGGCGGGCTGGCTGTTCCGGCAGCGATCGGTGGCGCGTTGGCGATGGCGATGTATCTATGGTGGCGGCGGTCTTATTACGCCTTTGACGAGATGGTCGTCCTTGTGGATGAAGAGAATAACCCACTTGGGACCGCCCGCAAGAGTGAAACGCACCATCAGGACACCCACCTGCATCGTGCCTTTTCGGTGTTCCTATTCAACGAAAACGGTGAGCTACTTATGCAGCGGCGAGCGTTTGGAAAGCTGACCTGGCCGGGTGTATGGTCGAATTCCTGCTGCGGGCACACGATGCTTAACGAGCGGACCGAACAGGCCGCGGCTCGGCGGCTTGTCTTTGAGCTAGGTCTTAAGAATGTGGACCTGCACATGGCACTCCCCGATTTCCGATATCGTGCCGAAAAGGACGGCATCGTGGAAAATGAGATATGCCCGGTGCTGGTCGGTGTGACCGATCAGGAGCCGGTGCTAAATTCGGCGGAAGTGGCAGAAACAAAGTGGGTGAGTTGGAACGATTTTCTTACGGCGATCCGCCGTGTCGATTGCGAGCTTTCACCGTGGGCGATCGAGGAAGGATTGCTCCTTGCCGAAAGCCCCGTTTTGCGGACTCTGCTAAAGCGAACCGAACTCCGAGCCGCCGCATGACATCGTAAGGTGAATGGTCCTTAGTTAATTCGGTTTCATGTTTGAACGCAAGATCAAAAGCGATATGAAAAGAACGATAAGTGCACTATTGATGGCCGCCCTACTTATTGCGGCGTCGGTTCCTGTGATGGCCCAAAAGCCGGCACTGGCCCAGGTCAAGCAACTGCAAGGACCCCAAAACCCTCGTTTAGGATTTGTGATCCACGGCGGAGCTGGTGTTATTTCGAGAGGTTCGTTGACGCCGGAAAGGGAAAAAGAATACCGTGCGAAGCTCGAAGAGGCGGTCCTCGCAGGGTATCGTGCACTGCAGGCGGGCCGGCCCGCACTCGATGCGGTCGAGATCGCGATCCGCAAGCTCGAAGATTCGCCGCTTTTCAACGCCGGTAAAGGAGCGGTCTTCACAAATGATGGCAAGAACGAGTTAGATGCGTCCATTATGGACGGCAAAACGCTTGCTGCAGGAGCGGTTGCGGGGCTAAAACGTGTGAAGAACCCCATCACGCTTGCCCGGGCCGTTATGGAAAAGTCGCCGCACGTGATGATGATCGGCGACGGTGCAGAGAAGTTTGCGACAGAGCAGAAGATCGAGCTTGTTGATACAAAATATTTCTGGACCCAGCACCGATGGGAAGCGCTGCAAAATTTACTTAAGGAAGAAAAAGAGAAGGAAAGTCCAAAGCCCAAAGTCCAAAGCCAAAATCTCGCTGAGCTTTCAGAAAACAAATTCGGAACGGTTGGCGCGGTCGCATTGGACAAGGACGGCAACCTCGCGGCCGGGACCTCGACCGGCGGTATGACGAACAAGAAATATGGACGCGTCGGTGACGCCCCGATCATTGGTGCGGGGACCTATGCGAACAACATGACGTGCGCGGTTTCCGGAACCGGCTGGGGCGAATATTTTATCCGGCTTGGCGTTGCCCGCGACATAAGCTCTTTGATGGAATATCAGGTACAGACGGTGCAGGCGGCATCGGACATTGTGATCAAACAAAAGCTTCAGCGATCAGGGGGTGACGGCGGTGTTATCGCCGTGGACAAGTTTGGCAACATCGGTATGTCGTTCAATTCCGAAGGGATGTACCGGGCCTACATCAATAGCGAAGGGAAGGCCGTCGTTGAGATCTATTAAAGTGACAATGTGAAAGAGTGAAAACGTGAAAAAGAAAGTCGAGTGTTTTGAAGACCTATTTATTTGGCAAAAAGCCATCGAATTTGCGAGGGACATTTATTTGATCACAGATCGCAAAGGGCTGGCGACCGACTTTGGCCTAAAAGGGCAAATGCGGAATGCCGCAGTCGCAATATCAAGCAATATCGCAGAGGGCTTCGAGCGACGATCGCGTAAGGAGTATCTCAACTTTCTAAACATCGCTAAGGCGTCAGCCGGCGAGATTCGCAGCCAACTCGCAGTAGCATTTGAGGTCGGCTACCTTGATCAAGCCGAACATGCTGAACTGCGGGAGAAAGCAAAATTCCTCAGCGGATCGATCTGGAACCATATGAAGTCCATAAAAGTGGCAGCGGAGTAGAACTTTTTAGCTTTTTCACGTTTTCCCTTTTTCACATGAAAACTGCCGAGATCATTGCCGTCGGTTCCGAGCTGCTGACGCCGGAAAAGACCGATACGAACAGCCTTTGGCTCACTGAGAAGCTCAACGAATCGGGCGTCGAGGTGATGTTGAAGACGATTGTCGGTGATGACGAAGCGCGGCTGGAAGAGGTGATCCGTGATGCCCTGAAGCGGTCGGATGTTGTCATCACAACCGGTGGGCTAGGCCCGACCGAGGACGATATCACACGTCCGGTCGCGGCTCGTGCGGTTGACCGTGAGCTCGTGTACCGGCCTGAACTCGAAGATGAACTTCGCGAACGATTTCGTCGATGGGGAAGGGAAATGCCCGAGATCAACAAGCGACAGGCTTATGCGATCGACGGCACTGAAATACTTCCGAATCCAAACGGTTCGGCAGTGGGCATGTTGTTCGAGGATAACGGAAAGCTCTTTATTGTGTTGCCGGGGCCGCCTCGTGAGCTAAAGCCGATGTTTGAAAGCTATATCGTCGGGCGCATACGAGAATTGGCAGGCGATGTGGTCGTGAGGCGGCGGGTGTTAAAAGTCTCTGGAATGGGCGAATCTGCCGTTGACGAAGCAATTTCGCCGATCTATCGAGCATTCGAAGGCGTGCAGACCTCGATCCTGTTCAACAAGAGCGAGGTTGAGGTGCACTTAACGGCAAAGGCCGAAAGCGAGGGCCAGGCGTCAGCCCTGCTGGACGAACTGGCCCGACGGCTTTCCGATGTGCTCGGAACTTCTCTTTTTTCGTCGAACGGCGAGCTACTAGAAGAAGTAGTCGGATCGATGCTCCGAGAGAACGGGATCACGCTTGCCGTGGCGGAAAGCTGTACGGGTGGACTTATCGCGATGCGGCTTACAGATGTTCCTGGATCGTCCGCATACTTTCTTGAGGGTGTCGTGACGTATTCGAATGACGCGAAAATGCACACGCTGGATGTCCCAAAGAATACATTGGTCGAGCACGGTGCGGTCAGTGCGGAGACAGCGGAAGCGATGGCTCAAGGCGTTCGGGAATTAGCAGGGAGCGACATCGGCCTTTCCATAACAGGTATTGCCGGGCCCGATGGCGGAAGCGATGTAAAGCCCGTCGGTACTGTTTTTATTGGGTATTCCGACGCAGTGCAGACACGGTCGGTGAAATTTGTCTTCCCGGGAGATCGTTATCTGATCCGCTGGCGATCCAGCCAGGCGGCCCTTGATTACCTAAGGCGAAGGATGCTGAGATCGAAGTCTGCAAAGCAAGAAGTTGAATGACGCCTTTTCTCACAAACAAATACCGCAAGGCCGCATCAGCCATCAGACACTTGGGAAAGCTGACCCCGATCGCACTGATCACCACCTTCCTTCCGGTCGCGGGAAGTCTGGTTCTTTTCGCGGTGGGGTATCCTTTGGGGCTATGGCTGCGGGAAAATCCCGAGATCGGTGCTGTCAGTTATACCGCCGGAGTCCTGGTAGTCTGTGGACTGGCATTGATGCCGACGAATGTGATCGGGCTGATCGGCGGCTTTGCTTTCGGGTTCGACGTCGGGCTTTTGCTGCTGATGACGGCCGTCGTCGGAGCGGCATTCGTTTCTTACTCAATACATCGACAGATCGCAGGCGACATGCTGCCGAATGCCGCATCCAAACATCCAAAGGGCGAGGCGATCTACAAAGCACTGACCTCGGAGGGTACTGTGCGAACGGCGCTGATCGTGCTTCTCATCAGGTTCTCGATAATAATGCCTTTTGCATTGACCAATTTCGTTCTAGCATCGGCAAAGGTGCCCAGAACGACATATCTGCTAGGGACTTTTGTCGGGATGCTTCCGCGATCCGGCGCCGTCGTGCTGACCGGAGCCGGGCTTTCCGAGCTGACGCTAAACCCGTCCCCGGACACTTGGTCGATCTGGTTCGGCATCGCCGCAACGATCATTTCGGTGGTCATTATAACGGTCTTCAGCCGAAGAGCACTTGAAAAGGTTACGAAGCCGCGCGAAGCGTGAAACCGGCTTTTGACAGGTTTAGCATCCTCGCAGCATCTAACTGCTGTTGAAAGGCAATAAAACTTGCATTTCCGCACGCTAAGTAAGAAAATAGGTAAGCCGCTCCGGCGGTCCCCCATTTTGACGTTTTTTTGAAACTTTGAGCGTCATTCCGCGTGTAAGTTTCCGACAACAGGCATTTTGAACTAGCGATCAGCCGATCAACAATCACTATGAAAAGATCAACCACGGCCCGATTTTCCGTCACATTTCTTCTTGTTTTCGCAATGTTGTCCCCAACAGCTGTGCTTGCGTTCAACGGCAAGAAACATTTCAAGCAGGGGATGAAGCACGAGTATGCCCAGGAATGGGACAAGGCGGCAGAGTCATTTGCGCTGGCCGTTGCGGAAAATCCGAAGAATCCCGAGTACCGGCTCCACCTTCAGCGCTCTCTTTTCAATGCATCGCAGATGTATATGAAAAAGGGGAACATTGCTGCCCAGGAAAAGGATTATGAAGCGGCATTCATCGCGTTTCGTAGGGCATATGCCTTTGACCCAGTGAATGAGTTGGCGAAATCGGAAATGGCCAGAATGGTGCGTCTTCAGCAGGAAGCGGTCGATAACAACGGCAATAAGGCAGCGGACGACGGTAAGGTTAGGTTAGTGCAAACGAGTTTTCCGCAGCCTCAAGCGACACCGTCCGGTGCCGTGCCTCAGAAGATGGAGGTTATCAGCCACCTGCCGTTTCCCAGCGGGGTGCCGCTGCAGCAGATCGTAAAACAACTTGCCAGAGACCTTGACCTCAACGTCCTGTTCGATACAGATTCCAGGCTCGAGTCTCGCCAGGTACGGATCGACCTCAGAAATGTTACCCCTGCAAAGGCACTTGATTATATCTTCATGCAGGAGAATCTTTTCTTTCAGAAGGTCGGCCCGAAAACGATCCTGGTCGCAACCGGGCTTCGGCGCGTTAATTTCCAGCAATTGGTGCTGCGAACGTTCTATCTATCCAATGCAAGCCCAAAGGATGTTAAGGCGATTATAACGGCGGCGATCCCGGCCCAGCCCGGTCGTTCGCAAACGATCGTTCTCGAAGACGCAGCGACCAACAGCATTACGGTCCGCGATACCTCTGAGAATATCAGGCTTATCGGCAGGCTGATCCAGTCGCTGGACAAGGACAGGGCCGAGGTCGTGATGGACGTCGCTATCTATGAGGTCAATAAAAGCGACCTGCTTCAATTCGGAAACCAGGTCGGCACGCAGGCTCAGTTGACACGGCTTGGCGGGGCGGGTGCACCGCTTGTCAGAGGGGGTGGAAGCGACGGTATTATTGCCGATGCACTGGGCTGGACGGGCCTCGGTTTTTCAAGCATAGCTCTGGGCCTCCCGGTGAGCGCGTTAGCGGCCCTTCAACGCAAAGAGAATACAAAGTTGCTTGCTTCTACGCAGATACACGCCTTCAACAACGAGGATTCGTCAGCCCGGATCGGACAGCGTGTCCCGGTCAGGACGGCGTCATTTGCACCGATCACAAATCAAGGGAATAACCAGCAGAACAACAACTTCCTTGGTGATGTGTACAACTATGAGCAGGTCGGTTTGACGCTGAAATTCAAGCCCATTGTTTTTCCGAATCAGGACGTGCAGGTCGCGATGGACATCGAGTCGAAGGACGTAGCCGGTGCACTGACGCAGCAGCCGGTGTTCACCGAAAGAAAGATCACGGGCACGGCACGCATCCAAAATAACAAGACGCTGCTTCTGGCAAGCGTTGCCCAGGATGTTGAAACGAACGGGCGTCAGGGCCTGCCTATTCTTGGCCTGCTGCCGTTCATCGGCCGGCTGTTTACCGCCCCGACCCGTGACAACAGGCAAGTCGATATTGTTATCGCGATCACGCCGAGGGTCATCCGGGCACCTGCGATCCTGCCGGAAGACGAAGTCGAAATGGCAACCGGAAGCCTCCAGACCCCGACCAGCGGTTCGCTTGAGGCAATGATCATTCAGGACGAGCGGGATGAGATGCTTGCGTTGGCCCGACGGCTTCCGACCGAGAGCAATGTACAGCTGCCCGATCAGCCGGTCGAAGCTCCGAGTTACGTTCGTACGGATGCGGCCGCGACAAATGTCACGCCAAACGCAACGAATGCGAATACAGGCGTTGCCGAAAACACTACAAGGCCGGCGAATACGAGTGTCGAGCTAAAACCGATCGATACGAGCGTTAAGACGCTGGATGTCACAAAAACATCGCTTGCGGCGGACTCGGTCCCGGAAAAATCGGCGGATGTTGTGCAGTCTGAGCCCGTGAAGACATTGCCGGTGCCGGAAGACAAGCCGGCTGATGCAGATGCAAAGCCGGTTGCCGAAGTAGTGCTTCCGGCGGAAATGCCGGAGCTAAAACGCGGCGAACGAGCGAGGATCGCGGTATCGGTGAATGGCGCGACCCTCTTCCGCTCGGCTGTTCTTGGACTTCGCTTCGACGACAAACGAGTGGCGGTGCGTTCGGTGAGTTTTGGCGATATGTTCGGAGCGAACGCTTCGAAGATACCCGTGGCTCCATTCATTAACAACGACGGGAGGATGTTCGTTTCGCTCTCACTGCCGTCCGGAACCGTCGTTACGCCGACTGGCATTTTGGCGATAGTCGAGGTCGAAGCCCTCGCCGATGGCAGGGTGGAGCTATTGCTGGAGCGCGACGTGATCAGCTTTCTTTCCGCTGACGGAAAGAATGTTGCGGTGAAATTCGAGTGATATTCGTGTTCGTACGATCAACAAAATCAAGGCCGAGGGCCTTGGCCCGGCATGGCGGCTATTCACTCTTTGAGCTGGTCGTAACGCTGTCCGTGTTGAGCATCCTGGTAATGGGCACGATCCCGCTTTCTCAAAACGCCGTGAAGCGTCAAAAGGAGATCAAGCTTCGTGAGACGCTGAGGCTCGTCCGGGCGGCGATAGACGAGTTCAAACGGGATACGATAGGGGCGTGCCCGATGGGTGCACTTACCACCGTGAATCCGACAAGGTTGAACGCGAATGTGCCGACCGATCCGAGAAGCCGGGTCGTCATCGACGATTGCACGATCTTCGACTCGGAGAATATCGATCGCTTCCCGCCAACGCTGGGCATATTGGTAAATGGCGTTCAGGTACGTGAAAGAGGTATGAGCGCCATCGCCGGCAGCGGCATTCGCGACGGATCGCTTCAGGCCACGGACCTGACTGAGCTTAATGAGCTGCAAAAAGTCTACTTAAGACATATGCCGGTTGATCCCATGACCGGCGAGTCTGATTGGAAACTGCGTTCGTCGTACCAGGCGGCCGACGACATGAACTGGGATGAGATTAACGTGTTCGACCTCCGCTCGTCATCGGAAGAGACCGCTCTCGATGGAACGAAATATAGTGACTGGTGATCGAATTGCGGAATGCGGATCTGAGAATGAACAAATTGAACCCAAAGAAACCTGATTTTAAAGAACGGACGATCGAACAAGGGTTCCGCAGTCCGCGTTCTGTATTCCGCAGTCAGAAAGGGTTTTCGCTCCTGGAATTGATGATCGCGATGTTCATTCTGATCATCCTGATCTCGGTAGCGGTGCCTTCGTATCAGCGAGCTGTCCAAAGCGCCCGGGAATCCGTGCTCAAGGAAAACCTTTGGCAGATGCGCCGGGCAATAGACCAATATCATGGGGACAAGGGACGGCCGCCTAAGTCGCTTGACGATCTGGTGACCGCAAGGTACCTGCGTGAAAGGCCCATCGATCCGATCACAGAACAGGACGACTGGACGGAAATTACCGAGACAGACGACTTTTCGGCGAATGGTGAAGCCGGGTTGACCGATATAAAGAGTGCTTCGGACGGCGTGGACGCGGACGGAAAAGCGTATCGCGAATATTGATGTTTCAACTGTCGGGCCTTTCGCGAACTCGCAACCCTCGACCGATCTACTTACTAAAAATGTTTTTATTCCTGACTGAACCAAGTTTTCCGAAAGCCGCGCTCGGATTCGAAAAAGAGAGCGTGACGGCACTGAGCCTCGCGCGCGAAGGCCGCAGTATGTTTGGCCTAAAGCAGGCCGCGACCGTCGAGCTTCCAGCCAATCTTCTAACGCCAAGCTTTCTTGAAAGTAATATTTCTGACAGCCGGGAGCTTTCGGTGCTGATCGAGGAAGCGGTAATGTCCGCGGGCCTTGGCGGACAGAAAAATTGGTCGGTCTCGCTTCCGAGCAATACTGCGCGTTCGGCAATTTTGACCCTGGAGAATACAAGCTCGGGCAAAGACGAGTCCGAGGACATTCTTGACTGGAAGTCCGAACAGGTGTTCGGAGCGCCGGCCGCGGAACTCCGGATCACACGCTACCGGATCGCATCCGATAGTGACGGCCGGCAAAGATATTTTGCGACCGCCGTGAAGCTGGCTGTGATCGACGAATACGAGACCATTTTCGAGAACTTCGGTTGGAAGGCGGGACTGATCCTTCCCAGGGCGGTCAGCGAGGCCAAATGGATCGCCCAGGAGTCCGACCGCAACGATATGCTTCTTATCAGCTCACAGAGCGACGGCTTTAGCGCGATCCTGATGCGTAATGGCCAGCCGACCGTCGTTCGTTCGGTGACTTGCACAGACACTGAGCGCGACGACGAGATCTACAGGCTGTTGATGTTCTATCACGACCGGTTTGCCGTTACGAGCGCCGCTAACATCCTCGAGCGCATTCTCGTAGTAGGTAAGGGCCTGGTGCCGAAAAAGATACAAGAGATATCGATCGAAGCACTCGGCCGGGCACTTACCGTTCTCAGGCCGGACGAGGTCGGGCTGAATATGCCTTCAAATGCTCTTGCGTTCGACGATATTGCCGCTCCGGCGGGCTTGGCGAGTTTCGGGTGGCGATAGGTAGTTGTTCGCCTGAAAGCCTCAAGTATCCTACAAAATTCCTACCTCGGGGAAGACGACAAATTTTCCCGCTTCATCACTGCAACGGTTCGCTTCGTCACATTTTCGATATTTCACGCGACAAGGCCGCTTACACTCGCAGAAGTACGGTCAACTTGCGCCTCTTGAAGTTTTCGGGCAAGAATGTCGTATCGTTTTACGAAAATGCCTGCCGCTGCGATCGCCGAAAAAAGGATCACCCTGCTCAACGATGTCGAGTTGGTGACCCGTGCGCTCGGCGGCCGCCACGACGAGTTCGAAGAATTGGTCCGCCGGTACCAGAAACAGATCGTCAGCTATGTGTTTCGAATAGTCGGCGAATACGAGTCGGCCCTCGATGTGACGCAGGACGTTTTCATAAAGGTCTACAATTCCCTCCATCGTTACAGCTCAGAGTACAAATTCTCCACATGGCTCTATCGAATAGCCCACAATGCGGCGATCGACCACCTGCGCCGCAATTCGATAAATGCACAAAGCCTCGAAACCGAAAACGCCGACGGTACGTATCAACTACAGATCGAAGCACCGGGCAGTTCGCCGGAGCAGGACCGAAAGGTAAAGGAATGGCGGGCGGAGATCGGGCAGGTCGTGAAACGGCTGCCGGACACGTATAAACAGCTTATCCTTTTGCGGCACGCATACGATCTCAGCTATGACGAGATCGCCGAAGTAACCGGCCTGCCGCTCGGAACTGTTAAGAACAGGCTGTTCAGGGCGCGTGAGATGATGCGAAATATCATGATCGAACGCGGTTTCGACGGAATCTGAGCAAATTACGGATCTAGTTACTATTGTGATGCACGGGACGGAATCGGCCGAATGCCCGCTGGAAGAGATCGCCGCATATTTGGACGGCGAATTGTCCGGCGGAAGCCTTGCGGAGTTTGAAGGCCATCTGAAGCAATGCTCGATGTGTCGAAAGGCATTGAACGAGCAAAAGAGGTTTTTGTCGGCGCTCTCAGCATCGTTGACCGTCGAGGGGACGGCTGAGCTTCCAGCGGACCTTACAAAACGACTGATCGTAAATGCTGAAAGCAGCGTCGTCGGGCTTAGGCATCAAAACGAAAGGTTCACCGCGATCTTCATATCCGTCACGCTTTTCCTGTTCATCCTGTTCGCTTTGGGTAACGAAGCTCTATCGTCGGTCGGGTTCGCGTCGAGTTTGGGCGAAAAGGCTATCGCGGTAACGCTGTTTTTCGGTAAGTTGGTTTGGATCGTGGGCCTCGCTTTGTCGGTCGTGCTCAAGTCGCTCACCTCGAATATCGGTTTTCAGGAAGTTTTACTGCCGTTTGGGTTCTTTGCTGCGGCTGCAGCGATGCTGATGCTCTACAATTATCGGCCACGACGGAAAAGTGTCTGACGCACGGCGGTAGATGATCGCAAAATGCTTGGAACCTTCCACAAAGAATTCTATGCACCGGCCAGTCATTGGTCGGATGGATTGGTTATTTTTCTAGTCCTACTTATCACCCTCGCTGCGACCGTATCTGGCAATATCCAGTCTTCAACCGAGTCCGATGATAAGACCCTTGTCATCGAATCGTCGCCCGAAATGGAGATCATCTCGTTCTCAAAGCGGGTGGTTGTAAAGAAAGAAGCGAAAGGGGTGCTTGTTTTCGGAGCGGATGTAGTGATCGAGGGCAATGTGCCTGGTGACGTGGCAGCGATCGGCGGGTCGGTGATCCAACACGAGAATGCATTCATCGGCGGCGACGTGATAGTGATCGGCGGTAAGTATTCGCACGATTCTCAGGTCCCGCTTCGGGGCGAAAACAAGCAGACCATTATTCTTGCGGCCTATGAAGAGGAACTGCGCGAATTTGCCCAAAACCCGGCGCGTATATTTGCACCCTCATTTACACTCGCTTTTCTCGCACAGCGTCTTCTTTCAGTGTTGTTCTGGTTTCTGGTCTCGTTTGTGTTCGTCACGATCGCTCCGGGTGCAGTTGGCCGCGCCGTAGCCCGGTTGAAGCTTTCTACGGGAAAGGTGATCGGCCTGGGGCTTTTGGTGTTTTTTGTTTCCAGCGTATTTCTCGTCGTTGGCTTCGGTTATTTTCCAAGCGAGGTAAATGCCATCCTTGCGACAATGGCGTTTCTGGTACTGACGCTCGCTTACGTGTTTGGCCGTGTTGCGTTGCACGTCGCGGTCGGGAAGCTGATCCAGAAATATCTATTGTCCGATCGGAACCGATCGGAGGCTCTAGCTATCCTTTTCGGCGTGGCCGCTTGGACCGTTCTTTTGTCTATCCCATATGTCTGGACCTTGGCACTTCTTGCCATGTTCTCGGCGGGCATCGGCCTCGTTGTCACGGCGCGTCAGCCGAATGGTTAAGACTCGTTAAATCCCGCATCCGCTTTGCTTACAAATCTTTACATTTAAAATCAAACTCACGTTATAAAATCTACGTCTTATAAACTTGGCGGCAACTTTTGCCCGTCGAGATCGTATAAAAAAGATTGATCTACATCCGATATTCGGAACGATTCGAAAGAAGAAGTTATGCGTCGCTTTATTACTATTTTCAACACGTTAATTCTTACTCTGTTTACCTCGGCGGTCGTTGCCGGACAACAGCCGGCGTCGGCCAAGAACTCGATAGTCACGGGAGAGGTTGTTTCGGTCGATGTCGCAGCGGTCGTGCTCAAGACGAACACCGGCGAACTTAAGGTCGAGCTGGCGGATTCTACGGAATACAAGAGGGTGCCGCCGGAGAACCCGGTCCTGAAAGCGGCCGTTGCCGCGACCCTTGAGGATATTGGGGTCGGCGACAAACTTATGGTCACCGGAATGATGTCCGCCGACAAGTCTACACTCCCGGCGAAAGCGGTTTACCTGATAACAAAATCCGACCTCGCGCAAAGGGTTGCAAAGGACCGCGAGAAATGGGCAACACGTGGTGTCTCCGGCCAGGTAAAATCGATAAATGCAGAGACGAAACAGATCACGATCGATGTAAGCCGCCTCGGTACCACGACCAGCGTGGTCCTAACGCCGAAGGACGAGGTGAAGTTCCTTCGGTACGCCGTGAACTCCGTCGAATATCACGAGGCGGTGCCGAGCAAGCTAGGCGACATAGCACCCGGAGACATGATCCGGGCCCTCGGCGATCGGAGTCCTGACGGAGCGAGTTTTGCAGCCGAAGAGATCGTTACCGGTGCTTTCCAGACCGTTGCCGGTGTCGTTAAATTTGTCGATGCTGAGAAGAACGAAATTGTTATCACCGAACTTCAGGGCAAAAAAGATGTCACGATCTCGCTCGCTTCGGCGTCACTGATAAAGAGGTATCCCGAACAGATGGCCATGATGATGGCCGCGCGTCCGCCCGGAGCGGGTGGCGCGGGCGC
>JBGSYT010000143.1:0-35924 GCA_041750855.1 Pyrinomonadaceae bacterium
ATCGCGATCGGCGTCGGCAAAGCTCCGACTTCGACCGTCGTCCTGCAGGGACGGTTTTCCGCAAAATATTCCGCGTATATCCTATTATACACCGCAAAGTCCTCTTTCATATTGGTCAAAAAGACCGTGACATCAACGATCTGGTCCCAAGACGAACCGGCATCCTCCAGTATTAGACGGACGTTGTGAAAGACCGAACGGCACTGGGCTGCGATGTCGTAAGACAAGATGTTTCCCTCGCTATCGAGTTCAACGCCGGGTATCTTCTTCTCACCCCGAGTCCGCGGACCGACGCCCGATAAAAAAAGCAAATCCCCAACCCGCCGCGCATGCGGATAATGTCCGACAGGTTCGGGCGCTCGGGATGAATCGATCGCAATGGTCATAAAGTGAAAGCGAATTTTATCACGAATCGGCAAAAATAAAGCGGCTGGGCGGGCCGGCCAGCCGCTCATCCTGAAATTGATGAATATACTTAATTGCCTTTTTCTGCCCACACCTGGACCAGGTTTACCAGCATTTCCGTTGATTTCTCGAGACCTTTTCGCGAGTTCCACTCAAGCTTGCCGTGGAAATTGTGCCCGCCGGTGAACAGGTTCGGCGTCGGCAGCCCCATGAAGGTCAGCCTCGCTCCATCAGTGCCGCCGCGAATGGGCTTCATCTTTGGTTTTATGCCGGCCCGACGCGAAGCTTCCTGAGCATATTCGATCAGTTTCGGATGGTTTTTTAGCTCTTCCTTCATATTCAGATAGCCTAAAACACTGGAATACTCCACACGGACATTCGGGAATTTGATCTCAACGGCGGCAGTCATCTGCTTGAGCATATTCTCTTTTGCCTCGATCCCGCTCAGATCAAAATCGCGCACTAGAACTTTTACGGTCGATGTCTCAACATCGAGATTTGCGATGTAAGGATGCACGAACCCGACGCGTCCCTCGGTTGTTTCGGGCAGCATATTCGGCGGGAAGCGCCCGAGGAAATCTGCAGCGGCGTATGCCGAATTTACCAAGATGCCCTTGGCATATCCTGGATGCGTCGATTTCCCGTGAAATGTGACTGTGGCGGTGCGCGCCGACCAAGTCTCGTCAGAGATCTCGCCGAGCTCACCGCCATCGACAGTGTAAGCGTATTTTGCGCCAAAACCTGCGATGTCAAATTTGTCGATGCCACCGCCGACCTCTTCGTCAGGCGTGAATGCAACGGCGATGTTGCCGTGTTTTAGCTGCGGATTATTGCGGAGGATGTCGATCATCGTCATTATCTCCGCAATGCCGGCTTTGTCGTCTGACCCGAGCAGCGTGGTGCCATCGGCAGTGATGATGTCATCGCCGATAAGCTCTTTCAGGGCCGGATTTTGCTCGACCGTGATGATCTGCGTCTTATCGTTCGGCAGCACTATATCGCCGCCTTGATAATTCTTGTGGATGATCGCCTTCACGTTTTCGCCCGAAACAGCCGGCGATGTGTCCATGTGTGCGATAAAGCCGATCGTGGGGACTTTGCTGTTATCCGGCAGATTGCCCGGCACCTTTCCGTAAACGATCGCGTGTTCGCTGACACGGACATTTTGCACGCCCAGAGCCTTTAGTTCCTTTTCAAGCAGCCTGGCCAAAACCCATTGCTTTTCTGTACTCGGAACCTTGTCAGCACCTTCGGCAGATTGGGTGTCGATCTTCACATACCGAAGAAACCGATCTATCGCGGTTTCCGACGGGGCCTTGGTCTGAGCGGATACAAACACGGCTGCAAGAAATACAAAAAGAACCGAAGCGAGTGTTTTCACAATATGGGCTAGGTGCATGCTATTAATCATATTTTCTTCAATCAAGTAAATTATTTATCGGGCGTTGATCGGCGTTTTTTGAATTTTCCGATTTCAACATTATAACTCGATACCAAAGAGCCGAAAGGGATTTGAGCATCTTGTGCGCCTTCGAGGGGCGTCCAATAAGTGATGCTGGGTCCAGCGTTTTCTTCTGAATTTCCTGATCTAGTTTGACGAAATTCCTCAAGAGTAACTTTCTCAGGTGTATTTGGGGCGCCGATGAATTCCCAATTTCTAACTTTCTCTACTAATTCAACATGAAGGCCCCTTTCCTTGAAATGTCTATCATCCATATGGCGGACATTGACAATTGCGTACTTTCCGGACTCTTTGCCGTCGAGCCTTACGAGAAGCGAAACCATACACACGTGATAACACATCATCAAAGGATACATCGTGTCGACCGCAACGACGGTTCCCTTGATCTTGAGTGTCTTCGTCTTATTTGATTGCTTTGCCGACACCGTGCTAACAAAAAACATCAGGGCAGCGATCAGAAATGTGAACGTTTTGGCTTTCATAGCGAATTACTTCTGAAGTTGCTAACGACCGACTACAGTTTTACACACACATTCTTCTCTTCCGTAAAGAACCTTAAAGCCTCGAAGCCGCCTTCGCGGCCGATGCCGCTGTCTTTTACGCCTCCGAACGGGGTTCGCAGATCCCTTAACATCCAGCAGTTTACCCAGACGACACCGCTTTCGAGCAAGGCTGAGATCCTATGGGCGCGGGAAAGGTTTTCGGTCCAAACGATAGACGCGAGGCCGTAGCGGACGCTGTTCGCATAGTCGAGAACCTCCTCCTCTGTGTCGAACGGCATGATGGTGACGACGGGGCCGAATATCTCTTCCTGATTCGTGCGGCAATCGTGCGGCAGGCCTTCGATAATCGTCGGTTCGATGAACAAGCCGCCTGAGCAGCGATCCTTCAGTGCGGCCTGGTTTCCGCCGGTCAGGATCGTTCCGCCTTCTTCGATCGCAAGCGCGATGTACGACATTATTTTGTCGAAATGAGATTTCGAGACGATCGCGCCGACGTCCGTCGCAGGGTCGTCCGGGTCGCCTACTCTTAACGCCGAAACACGTTCGACGAAGTCCGCTTTGAACTTTTCATATAGAGGACGTTCGACGAATATCCGCGAGCCGCACAGGCAGATCTCACCCTGATTTGAGAATGACGAGCGGACGGTTGTCGCGAGCATTTCGTCGTAGTTGCAGTCAGCGAAGATGATGTTCGGATTCTTGCCGCCAAGCTCGAGCGAGAGCTTTTTGAACATCGGTGCGGCGGTGCGGGCGATATCTTCGCCCGTCTTGGTACCGCCGGTAAATGAGATCGCCTCGATGTCACGGTGCCCGACGATCGCGGCACCGACCTTTGTGCCGAGGCCGTGGACAATATTGAGAACTCCAGCGGGCAAGCCCGCCTCTAAACACAGTTGTGACAACAGATACGCCGTCATCGGCGTGACCTCAGACGGCTTTGCGACGACCGTACAGCCGGCAGCGATCGCCGGCGCTATCTTCCAGGTAAACAGATAAAGCGGCAAATTCCATGGGCTAATACAGCCGACCACGCCAACCGGCTGGCGCAGCGTGTAGTTGATGGCCTTTCCGCCACCGGGCAAAGTTGTGTCGTAAGACTTGTTTGCCATGTGCATCGCGGCCGTCGCGTAGAAGCGAAAGTTCGCTGCTGCACGCGGAATATCGACGGACCGCGCTAGGGAGACGGGTTTGCCATTATCTCTCGATTCCGCCTGAGCGAGTTCTTCCAGGTCGCGTTCGATCATCCCGGCCAGCCGCATCAGGACCGCAAACCGCTCTTCCGGCGGTGTCGCCGACCAGGCCGGAAACGCAGTACTGGCGGCGTCCGCAGCTAGATTGACATCGCGGTCGTCCGAGTCCGGGATCTGCGAATAGACCTCTCCGGTCGCCGGTTCAAAATTGTCTAAGTATGAGGCGGACGCCGGTTCGACCAATTCACCACCAATATAGTTGACGATCTTCATGCGGATGTCGCAAAAGCGCAGTATAAGTTTTGAATCACGTGAGACTTGCCTTATAGTAACAGCACCAGCAAAACAAACAATCAGATCAGGTGTTCGACCCGTTGCTAAAGGCCGGTTCTGCGTCGAAAGACGCAAACACGACAACTGATCGTCAAATCACAACTATGAACCGACCTTGCCCGAGATGCAACCAGATGAATCCGCCCGATGCGGCATTTTGCCTCAATTGTTCGACACCCTTGGGGCCAACAGTCGGCGGAACCGGCTATCAGCAACCGGCGCCGCCCTACGTCGGTGCTCAGGAACAAGGGCCATACTTAGGATCACCTCCCCAGTACGGTGGGGGACAGAATTTGGGAATGCAGGGCAATGGAGCACAGGGTCCGAGCGGGCGGGCTATCGCGGCCCTTATACTTGCGATCGCGGCCCTGGTTTTGTGTTGTGGCCCTTTGACGGGTATCCCGTCAGCAATTCTCGGGTGGCTTGAACTGGATGCCATTAGCAAGGGCCAGTCCTCACCTGCAGGTAAGTGGATGGCTCAGGTGGGGCTTTGGGGTGGAATTGCACTCACAATACTAGGCGCCATCGGATTTATTCTTTGGATACTCTTGTCATTAATGGCAGCTTCAAGTCCTTACGGGTATTAGAATCTACGAGTAGCAATGGAAGGTGGGTTAAAATGCAACAATGGACACGACCAGCCTCGGTCGGGGTCTAAGTTCTGCATCTACTGCGGCATCGCGGTGATCGTCGCTCAGGCCCAGCCCGGCCAGGGCCCTGTTCAGCCCACTGCAAATCCAGAGATCAAAGGAGGTTTTAACCCTGCTCCGGGACAAGGACAATCCGGAACGCCGAACGTGCAGGCAGGCGGGCAGGGTAACCAGAACTTCGAACAAGGGGCCGGCCAGCCGGGACAGCAACACCATCCACACCAGCAGCAGCACTCGATGCCGCCTAATTATCCGCATCAGCAATATCCGCAATATCAGAATCAGCTTCCAACCCAGGTCAGGTGCTACACATGTGGAGGCAACCCGAGTAATTTACCCCCAAAGGTCGTAATTTGCAGCGAGTGCCGGGGTCTAAAACCGCTTGTGCCTGGATATCGGGTCGATAATTCTGCGTATGCGTGGGCTGCCGACGCGAAGGCGATGGCCACATTAAGGTCAATGACGCCACTTAACGCGGCTGCAAAGGCAGTCTCGGAAAAGGTCGGGCGGCGTTGGATCGAGGTTACCTTTAATGGTGTGCGTCTTAGCGAACGCCAAATGCCCCACGTTTTCGGGCAAGCGGTGCGAGCAGCGAGGATACTCGGGATGTCGCATATGCCGGACGTTTATCTCTCGGGCGAGCGTCCATGGGATATGTTGACCTTCGGCACCGATAACGACTCATTCATCGTGCTAGGTTCGGCGTTGGCCGGAAATTTCCAGGGCGTCGATATGCTTTTCCTGCTTGCGAGGGAAATGGGGCACTGCAAATCCGGGCACGCACTTTGGAAGACGGTCATACGCTTTTTTCTCGGCGAGCAGGGCCCGGCGAAGGGGTTTATGGCCGGCGGTATCTTTGCCGCTTTGAGCCCGACCGCATTGATCGGCGGCGCGATCGAAATGCCTTTGCTCGCGTGGGCAAGGCAGGCGGAGATCACGGCGGACCGCGCCGGACTGTTGACTGTCGGCAACGAAAACGTCGCTCGGCGTGTGCTTTTGTCATGGTCGTTGAAGTCGTCATTCATTTACAAACAGATAAACATTGAGTCCTGGCTGGAGCAACAGGCATTGGGGGACGACTCCTACCTGAAATTATCGGAGTTGACAACGACCTCAACTCCATACCTCGGTCCGCGATTGCGATTGTTGAGCGAGTTTGCCCGAAGCCCTGAGCTTCAAAACTCGCTTCGAATAATCTCGGACACAATTCGAGCCTCGGCGCCTCCACCTGAGAAGAAAAAAGACGAAGCGGCCGATGGAGATCTGCGAGTCAAGTGTGCGACCTGCAATACACCGATGCGGATACCGAGAAATGTATTGGCGGGGAAAACGGAACTCCCGGTTAAGTGTCCGGACGCAAAATGTGGAGCGATCACCCGTCTAAAGAAAAATGCGAGAAAGCCTGAAGAGCAAAAGCTGCAAAAACCAAAGAGATTAGAGGAGAAACAAAACTATGGCGAATGAACAAAACATCACAGTTACCGAAACAGGGCCCGACGGCGTCGAAAAAGAATTTGAGATAACCACCGCCAAAGCCGAAGATCTCACCGGTGAAGACCAGACTTTTGCTGAGGCAGCTGTCGAAGCCATGTTTGACGACGGTTCGGCCGACCAGGAAGCCTCTTATGTCGATTACGATGGCGACGGAACGCTCGATACCGCAGCCGCTGATACGACCGGCGACGGACAAGTTGATACCGTGGTTGCGGATACGGATGGAGACGGTGAGATCGATGCTATGGGGTTGGATACGGACGGCGATGGAAACATCGATGTAGCGGCCTTTGATACGGACGGTGACGGCGAGATCGATGCCATTGCCTACGATACTGATGGCGACGGCCAGATCGATGCCGTTGACATCGACGGCGACGGGGTCGTGGATTTCACATTGGAGGCGTCTGAAGGATTGCCAACCGAACAGGAGATCTCGACCAATTCGGTAGAGTTTACGATCGGAGAGGATATGTTCCCCAACGCCGATGAGACCGCTGAAACTCCGGAAAATGAGGCCTATGCAGCCGGACTTGAAGCGATGGTCGACGAGAACACAGTCACGATCAATGATGACGGGACCGCGGGTGTTGAGCCTGTTGCTGACCCATTTTTCTCGACAGCGGCAGAGGCCGAAACAACGTCAAACGCTGATGCGGAGACGGCAAGCTCCGACGCGGAAGCTGCGGCCGTCGCCGAGCAGCAGGCAATTGCCGATGCGGCGCGTGATGCTCAGGCCGCGGCAGACGAATTTGCTGACGCCGGTGATTATCGTGCGGCCGCTGATGCGCGGGCCGAAGCGGAGACGCTGGCAGGCGATGCAGGTGATTCCAGCATGCTCGGCTCTTATGACGCCCAGGATTATGAATACTCCGCCGACAAGCAGGATCAAGCTGCGGAATTTAGGGATCAGCAGGCCGAGAAACTTGCCGAGGGTGACTATGAAGGAGCCCGTCAGGCAGCTTTCGAATCAGAATGGGCCACGCGCGATGCTGATATGACCGCTGGTGGAGCCGACCACACCGGCCAGGCTCAGGCCGATCAAGCAAACCTTGATTGGGCAAGCCATCATCAGGAAATCGCGGACGACAATTTTCGGAATGCTGAGGTCTATGCCGCCGAAGGCGACTTTGATAAGGCAGAAATGTATGCGGATCAGGCCGCGAACTCGGCGGCCGTCGCCGGGGATTACGGCCAACAGGCCGACCCAAACAACATTATGTACGACGTCGATCCTTCATCAGCTGTCGAAACCGGCGGGACCTACGATGCTGGCATGGCCGGTGGGCACGACGCGGGTACGTTTGATGCGGGAACGGCCGGCGGCTATGACGCAGGCGGTTTTGATGCGTCGGTCGCCTCGGTCGACACCGGTATCGACACAACGGTCGATACATCCGCCGCTTCCAGCTTCGATACGACCAGCGACATGTAACGACCTAGGTTTTTGTGAAGCATGCGGGCTGTTCGAGGGCTACTTTATCTTGCCGAATTTGCGTAATACCGAAAGCGTGGGTTCAAGTGGTAAAGCCTCAACAGTCCGCTTTTCTTTTCCAGTGACGGTTGTGGCTTTCAGTAGGGAATTGTAGATCGCCTCCTCGGTTGCTTCGATCGCGGCGAGGAAAAGCGGTGATATAGTGTCATTCGCCACAGATCTCAACGGACGCGTCGTGGTGCCGGGCGGGAACGGCCGGATCCGGACCTCTTCCGATGTGGAAAACGCTATCACGTAGTCTCCGCTGCCGTTGGTCATTGCCGATCCGGTCCGGGCAAGCCCTGCCATCGCTCGTTCAGCCAGGCGTCGAAGCTGGCGGTGGTCAAGCGGGGCGTCGGTCGCGATAACGATGATGATCGACCCATCGGCCTGCCTGGCCGAATCAGGATCCGCGATACGCACCGATGTTTTTTTGATGTCGTCGGTCTTGTCATCCAATGCGGGCGGGCCTACGACATCGCGCAAATAATATTGCCCAAGTTCAACGCCTACCGGTGCACCGTCGATCGAGAGCACTCCGCCGAAATTCGATTGGACAAGCACGCCGACCGTATAGCCGCCGATCCTGCCTAGCAGCTTGCGTGAAGCCGTTCCAATGCCGCCCTTCCAGCCGAAGGCGACGGTGCCGGTTCCCGCACCGACCGATCCTTCTTCGACCATCTCCGTGCCTGCATTTCGGATCGAACTAAAAACGTCTTCACGCGTGATATGCCGCCCGCGAATATCGTTCAGGAATCCGTCATTCGTCTCGGCGACCAACGGATTGACTGATTGGACAGTTTCATTGCCCGGAAGGCCAAGCATGAAATCTATAAGAAAATCCGCAGCACGGGGCACCGCAAGAGTTGATGTGAGGATGATCGGGGTTTCGATCTCGCCGAGCTCGTTTACCTGCGTTGAGCCCATCAGCTTTCCGAATCCGTTGCCGACGTGTACGGCACCGGGCACCTTTTCGCGAAACAGATTTCCCCTGTGCGGCAGGATGGCAGTAACGCCGGTCCTAATATTGTCGCCGCGAACTATGGTCGTATGGCCGACAGCAACACCGGTCACATCGACTATTGAGTTAAGCGGCCCGGGGGTGAGTATGCCAATTTTGATACCAATATCGCGTGCTCTCGGACGCGACTCTGCCTGAGCTATCGCATTGATGGAACCGAGAAGCACCAACACCGTGAAGATAACCGTACGATTCGAATTCATATGAGTAATTTAGCACGACAGGCCGTGCAAAACGTCCCCGGCCGCAACTGAATGCGGTCGAGGACGAACGAGAATTAATAGCTGTATTAACGCGCCGTCGCTGTCGCGACACGCTCGACGGTAACAGGAACGGGCCGGCAAACGCTCTGACAAACGGGCGAATGCTCACGGGTATACTGAAGAAGGTACTCAAGTTCCGCTTCCGAGCAATCAGCCTTGATATCCATATTGATGCGGATGGCTTCGTAGCCGGGCGAAACATTCTGGTCCAGGTTCAGGAATCCCTGCAGGTCCATATCGCCCTCAAGCGTCGTCGAGATCGATTCGACGTTAATGCCTCGCGCAGCGGCATTTATAACAAACGTCGTAGTAACACACCCAGCGAGTGCGTGAAGAAGGAACTCGACGGGGTTTGCGCCTTCATTTCTGCCGAGCAGCACCGGCGGTTCGCCATTGACGAACTCCCACGGCTCGCTGCGCGATGTATCCTCCGCTCCGGCGCCGTAAAAATCCTTGACCGTTGTGCGGTTCTCGCCGCCGTCGATCCATTTGTTTCGAGCACGCCACTGGAATCGAGCTAGTGTCGGGGTTTCCTTGATCGCTTCAACCGTACCGTTGAGTTGATCAACGTCCAGGCCATTGACGATAGTTTTTGTATTCATTTAATTGCCTCCGATATATGATGTTAGGAAGCGAATATCGCCTCCCTGCATATACAGACGCAAATCGGAAACAAAAACGGACACGGTCAGACCTTCGCAAAGGTCAATCCTGTCTGGCCCTGATATTTCCCGCCTCGGTCTTCGTAAGAAACGGCGCAGTCCTCATCCGATTCGAAGAAAAGTATCTGGCCGATGCCTTCGTTGACATAAACGCGGAGCGGCAGGTTCGCGAGGTTTGCGATCTCGACCACGAGACGGCCCGTCCAGCCGGCTTCGAGAGGTGTGGTGTTTACCAGCAGCCCGGCACGAGCATAGGTCGATTTTCCGAGAGCGATACCGGTAACGTTTCGAGGCATTTTGAACGTTTCGACCGTTACGCCCAGCCCGTAATGATGCGGCGGAAGAATATAATACTGCGAACCGTCCGCTCCGGTCTGGATCTCGGGCTCGATCAGCGTATATTGTTCGTCAAATCTCTTCGGGTCGATCTCTTTGCCGTGAACGGACGAGAATATCCTGAACCCGTCGTCCGCAAGCCGCATGTCGTAGCCGTAGCTCGACGCTCCGGCGGAAATGATGCGATGGCCGTTTGTTTCACGGACCAGCTCCGGAAGAAAGGGTGTGATCATTCCGTGCTCAGCAGCCATTCGGCGCAGCCATATGTCGGATTTTATGGTCATAAAAAAGGTGATAAGAAAAGTAACTTATCACCTCCACCGGCCAAATTCCAATCTATATTACCTGTCAGGGTTTAGCTGCCTGAAAGATCTTCAGTTCTCCGTCGCCGACAGTAAATTTAAGCGGAATGCCGCCGACACCCGTTTTGCCGGCGATCAGTTTATCGGTAAAAATGTCCCGTCGCGTTTTCGGCTTCAGCTCGGTGTAATCGTTTGTTATCGAGCCGGTTCGAAGTATCGAGGCGTCAACTTCGGCATTTAGGCTTGGCGGCAGGCTGACGTTCATCGATCCAGCCGCAAGCTGAATGTCGGCAAACCGTCCGCGCCAGCCACGAGTTGGGACCGTCACGTCCACCGTGCCGCCGCCGAACGTAGCAAAAATGCCACCGCCTAATAAGTCAAGACGCGCGTTGGAATCAATGAAATTGACCTTCATCGTGCCGTCGATCCCGCCGATAAAGAGATCGCCCTTTCCGCCGTCGATCTGCAGATCGCAATATCGCGGGACTTTGATCACATAATCGATACGATATGGAAGGCCAAGTAAGTGTTTCGGAAACTTCTTCGCCGCACGCTTCATATACGATTTGTTGTGGGTTCCAACACTGATAATGCTTGTTTTGCCAAGGGCCTCGTCGAGCGTAAAGCCAGTGACCCGCGAAAGTTCGTTTAAATCGGCCTCTGTACGGGCGAAAAGCTCGATCACCGCCTCTATCTGTATCTGGTTGTTGTTCCAGCCTTCGATCCGGATCGAACCGTTCGGCGCACCGACGACGGAAAGAGTACCCCCTGATCCGAAATCGAAGGCATCCGTTTTGGTCGTTGTCCGCTTAATTAAAGCAGGTTCCTGCCCGAGAACGGTCTCAAAGGCCCCAAGAACAAGAATTATTAGGATTATCGCGGCGGTTATATTTCGTGAATGCATCTTATTTGTGGTGTGGACAGGAGGAAGAGCCACATTAATCATATTTCCTTCTGCCCGAAAAGGTCAATCTCTTTCGAGATCTCGACGCGGGTGAATAATGCCTATTGCGGGATCGCTCACGCTGACTCAAACAGGGACGACTCAGGCGAATGAAGCGAAAATGGAGGTCAACGGCGGATGAAAGCGATGCTTCCGCGCTGGTTCGTAACCGTCAAAGTCGCAGTTCCTTCGCCGGTTTGCCCGGCCACTCGACGCCCGTCGCTCACGAACCGCATATTCGATCCGCGAAACGGTCCAAGATCAATATTTCGGGTCGACGGTGCGGTCGCCACCAAGCGGAAGGACGATTCAAAGGGAATGCGAAGATTGATATTTCCGCGCATCGAGGTAAATCTGTAATGGCCGCCGCTTCTTAGTTCGCCATCGAAAAAGATATCGCCAAGCCCATTCTGGGCGTCAACGGCGCCAGAAGCGATGTTAGTAAGCGTGATATCGCCTTCGGTCGTGATGATCGCGCGTACCAGACCACCCGAAACATTCGTTACACTTAGGTTTCCTATCCTGGTCTCGATATCAACAACTGAAGTGAGCGGCACCCTGATCTGGAAATTCACGTTGCCGACATTTCTTCCCTGGTTTTCTTTGACGAGGTCGAGGACGATAGTACCGCTAAGGCTTTGCGGCACCACGCTGGCGGCAGGGGCTTCAAGATAAGCTGAAATGCTAATCTCCTGGCGGTCCCAGCCCTCTACCGTTATGGTGCCTGAACGATTGAGCAACTGAAGCCGGACATTCTTCGTGGCCGGATAGGTCCGCGAAAAGCGCTTTTGCCCGATGGTCTCGCTTAAAGCGATACCAAAGAAAAGAACTACGCCGGTCAAAAGCAGAGTCGTAGTTCTTCGTGCGCCCTTAATACGCGAAAGATCATCTATCCAGTGTGACATCTATGAGCAGGGAAATTTATAGTTCAGCAAACGCCCGCAGCAGATTCATTTTTTCGTCCATCGCAGAATCGAGCATTTCACTTGAAAGGTTGTCTTGGGGATCTTTCTCAAGAATGACGGTATATTCCGTTACGGCCTGATCGATCTCCTTCAAATTTCGGTCAAATGCTTCGCGCATACGCTCATCCCACTGAGCCCGGCGTTCCTGTACCCGGCGGTTCCAATACTCGACGGCGTCCTGCTGTTCGCGAAAACGTCGCAACCGATTTTCCTGAGGCGACTCGATCAAACCCACCTTGACCATTACCCTTTCCATGGTCGATTGGGAGACATCGGATCGAGATGCCGAACCCTCGCCGTCAGCCTTGTAATAATTGCGAATTCCTACGACCGTCAGGAGAGAACTGATAAGAGCAATGCCGGCAACGGCCGATAACATCTGGCCAAACGTGAAACCGCGGGAAGCCGACGGTACGGCAGCGGGACGCGTTGTGTCGCTCGAATGCGCGTCGTTTTCGATGATGTTGTTGATCCTGCACCAAAGCGCCTTCGAGTTTGGCGGAACGGTATCGACGGGCTGGCCGTCGCGACAGGAATCGAGGATCGACGCAAAATCTTCGCTAAGCAGCAAACACTCGGAGCACATCGCAAGATGGGCCCGCACGGCGGACGAAATCGTCTCGTCAAGTTCACCGTCGAGAAAGAGGCTTAAATTCTCCTGACACGCGTCGCAATTCATCTTCAACTTCTAAAATGCACTACATCATGAGGCTGTCCACACGCAATACACCCGTTCCGAATGGGCTGCACTTTCGTGTTACCTTTATCAAACTGAATAGATTAAACGTTTACGGCGATGGTTGCCTGTCAAGCCGATGTTTTTTCTTCGTTTTGCCTGATAAGCAAGCCGCGCAACTTTAGGCGGGCTTTATGCAGCTGGGATTTCGAGGTGCCGACGGATATCTTCATTAATTTTGCCACCTCTTCATGCTCGTAACCTTCGATATCATGAAGGACGAATACGTTACGGTATCCGTTCGGCAACTCAGCGATCGCATTTTTGAGAGCGATCCTATCAACCACCTGCATACGTCTCGGATTTGCGGAACCCCGCACTGTCTGCTCCGGCATTTCGCCATCATCCGACGTCCGTTCATTCTTTACGCTACGGCGGCGGAAATGCATCAAAACCTGGTTTACGGTCAAACGATGAAGCCAGGTAGAAAAAGCGGACTCACCGCGGAAACTCCCGATCTTCCTAAAAAGCTGGATAAAGACCTCTTGGGTGAGGTCTTCGGCCTCCGTCTGACTGTTTGTCATTCGAAGCGTGAGGCCGTAGGTTCGGCGATGATATTTTTGGTAGATGATCTCGAAGGCTGCAATGCTTCCATCCGCGGCGAGGCGGCAGAGGTCAAGGTCGCTGGCACTCGGATCGATCGGCCGAGCGCCTGCGTGCGGAACGCACAAGCCAAGCCGAGCCTCATCTTCGAAACCAAAAGGCAGGTCGGATTTGATCGCCGCAGCGGTTTGATCCATGCTTAGTCCTCGTAATTCGCCGGTATTAAGAAAATGGTCGTTAGGTTCGATGCTGCACCTCCAATATCTGGTTGCCCCGCCGGACCTGACAGTTAAGTTCAAGGGAATTTTAGGACTAAAACGCCAAAGTGTAAAGCGATTTAAATCTGTTCAGCGGGATTGGAGCTCGTTGAAAATGAGTAAATCGAGGGGATTTGCACAAAAAGGGCGGCAGACAACCATTTATTTCTGACTTGTCTCTGCCGCCCTCTAACTCAGACGGATAATTAAAGTTGACTTGGGCCGCAAGTAAACGGATCAGGGTCTAACACGGTCCTGCTGCTTACCGCAATGCCCAACCCCTAATGCAGCGGGATAAAATCAAGTCCGGTTAGGTTTTCGTTTACCGTTACGAATCGCTGCTCGTACGTGTAACGCTTGGAGTTTACGGTGACCACATAAGCCGTATTCACGTCGAGCCCAACGATAAGGTAGAACCCGAACGGGTTGGTCAACGCCGTGCGAACGGAGCCGTCTGGTGCCATTGCGGTAACACGGGCCCGTGCAACCCCTCGACCGTCATTGCCCAAGACGCGGCCTGTAATGTTCGCCTCGCCCGCCGTTGTGCCGGCCGAAACAGGAATGGTCGCCGTACCCGGATTTAGGCTTTCAAATCCCAGATTATCAATGGCGACGAACGCGATGATGATCGTTCTCGGGCCCTCGAATGGGTCGAATTCAACCGTCTGCAGCGGGTTTCCAGCCGCATTTGTTGGGATGGTGACGCCGCCCGTCGGGAATGTCGCGGACGTATATTGGATGCCGTTGATCGTAATGCTCGCAACGGCGCTCGGGAACGATGTGATCCGTATGGCGGTCACTGTGCCGCCATCGGGGTCAGTTGCCGTGAAAGTTCCCGGAGGCACCGTCAAGTTGATCGAACCGCCCGGATTCACTTGTGTCGGTGCAGTTTCGTCGCCGGCGATCGGCCGCTGCTGGATACCGAAATTCGCGTTCGCTACGGCTGCCCCGCCCACGGTCACGGCTAATTGGCCATCGACCGCTCCGTCATTTCCTGCTCCCGCACCGAGGTTCTCGCCGGTGAGGACAAAATTGGACGGCAGCGTTTGAGGCGGTGCCGCACTTGATTCAAACCCCTGTGTCGAAGAGAGTTGGAGCGTGTAATTACCCGGAAATACGATCGGGAAAGTATATGTTCCGTTTGCATTGACCGGAACTATCGATACAACGTTTCCATTCGAGTCGATCAAACTGACATAAACCTGCGTTCCACCCGGAACGCCGATGCCGGTGCCGTTTACCGTTGCATCTGTAAGGCCGTTGACGTCGTTAAATACAGTGCCGCTCACCGCGACAGCGGAAAAGTTTTGGCCAAAATTTATCTGGCAGGTAAGGTTCAGTGAGCCCCAACGATCGGTCGAGGCGCCGCCGGCAGAACAATTTCCGCTAGTTGAAAATCCGTGAGTCCATTCAAATTCAGAGACATTCAGGTAGAGGGCCGAACTCGCAAAGTTCGCCCCGATACCTATACCGGCCTGGTTAGTCAACGGACTTGTTACAACATTGCCTGACACGGATTGATTTGTAGTGGTTGAAAGCAGGATCTGCGCGAATCCCGGAGAATAGGAGACGTTTTCTCGGAGGCCGCCGCAAGAGTTCGAACCGTCGTTATCAATAGACGTTGCTGCTATCGTGATAACGCGAGGGGTCGAAGTGCCGCTTACGACAAACTGGATGCGATATCGAATTTCCGCGATCCAGGGCCCGTTATTGAGGAAAACGTCGGATTCCTGTTCCAAGCTCGGCTGCAGGTTTTCCTCAAAACCGGTGACGGCCGATGGTGTGTCAGCATCGCGAAAGGTCGTTTGGTCTGCGTCCTGTGTGTTCGAGTAGCTCAGCACTGTGACCAGCGCGTCCACAAATGTTCCGTCCGGAGCGACGCCAACGCTAGGATAGCGATAGCGAACACCGACGGTATTGTTCGTACCGGTCTCGATAGTTCTCGCTGCGGCGTTGAATGTAACGGTCGTAACCGAAATACCGTTGCAGGGAATAGCCAATGCCGATATCTCGTCCGCAAAATTCGAACACGCACGGTCCGAATACTTCACAGTCGTAGTTGCAAACGTCGAAGCGACCGGAACAACAGACAGAGCGGATATCTTTTTTGAGTTGACCTGAAACTGTGCGAAGACGGCCGAACTTGCGAAGAACAATAAGCAAAACAGAGAAGCTAGCGATTTCATTTTCCGGTGCGCTCCTTACGCCACTGATAAAGCAGCGTAGTAACTGACCAATGTTTTCGGTGAGGAAGGCGAAAAAAGGTTGTTGTAAATGGACTCCAAACTACACGTCGGAGTGTATAGACTGTCGTTAACATACACAATATCTTGTAAGACTGCAAGCTAGAACGGAAGACGGCAATTCTCATCGGGCATCGCCTGTTCGCCCGCTTATTTCGTCGCGGCGGGGTTTTGCGGTAAACTTCCAAAGTTCAAATTCCCGTGTACCTATGCTTTTTCTGACCCAGTCGGCCGCAGTCTATGGCATCGATGCGCTTATCGTCGACATCGAAGTGAACCTTCAGCCGGTCGCGAAGGAAAGCGACAATCCGCCTTCATTTACCATCGTTGGCCTGCCCGACACCGCGATCCGCGAATCGCGAGAACGGATACGAGCGGCCATCAAGAACAGCGCTTTCTTCTTTCCGTTTCACAAAACTACGGTCAACCTTGCCCCGGCAGATGTAAAAAAGGAAGGAGCGGGCTTTGACCTTCCGATGGCGCTCGGCATCCTCGGTGCCAACGGAGACCTCGGCGATTCCGAAAGTACACGCAAAATGCTGAGCATTGGAGAATTGTCGCTCGACGGAAGGGTGCGGCCCGTTCGCGGCGTGCTTTCCATAGCTCTCGCGGCGCGTGAGAATGGCATCGACGATCTTCTTGTTCCGGCCGAGAATGCGACCGAGGCCGCTGTGGTCGAGGGCCTGGACGTCTATCCTATTCGTGATCTGCAGGAGGCTGCAAGGCTTTCGCGAGACCTTGCGGATGGGCAACTCACGCTGCTGCGTCCGCTTAAACTCGATCCCGGCGAATTCAATAACGACGGTTCCAAATATCGTGTCGATTTTTCGGAGGTCCGCGGCCAGCAGACAGCCAAACGGGCACTTGAGGTGGCGAGTGCGGGTGGCCACAACATCCTGTTTATCGGGCCGCCCGGATCGGGCAAGACGATGTTGGCAAAGCGCCTGCCGACCATCCTTCCACCGCTCGAATTTGAAGAGGCTCTCGAGATAACGAAGATCCACTCGGTCGCGGGTTTGACCGGAAGTTCAGGGTTGATCCGGGAGCGGCCGTTCAAGTCGCCGCATCATACCGTTTCACACGCCGGCCTCATTGGCGGAGGCTCGATCCCCAGACCCGGGGAAGTATCACTTGCACATCTCGGGGTACTATTCCTGGACGAACTTCCGGAGTTTGACCGGAGTGTTCTCGAGGTGCTCAGGCAGCCGATGGAAGACAAGGAGGTTACCATTTCACGTGCTGCAAGTTCGTTGACGTTTCCGGCAAGTTTTACCCTTGTGGCGTCGATGAATCCCTGTCCGTGTGGTTATTTCGGTTCGACAAGGGAGTGCAACTGCTCGCCGATCCAGATACAACGTTACGTGGGGAAGATCTCGGGACCGTTGATGGATAGGATAGACATCCATATCGATGTTCCAGCGGTCAAGTTCACCGAACTTCGTGGAAAAGGAATGGAAAAGGTCGAATCCTCCGAAGAGATAAGGCGACGCGTGGCGATGGCACGCGATATCCAACTAAAGCGGCTTGGATCAGATAACGTCTATTCAAACTCGGGTATGTCGTCAAAGCAGATACGGCAATTCTGCTCGCTTGATGCTGAGTGCGAATCGCTCCTGGAAAAAGCGATGCAACGACAGGGGTTGTCTGCCCGTGCTCATGACCGAATCCTGAAAGTGTCGCGAACAATCGCCGATCTTGAGCAAAGCGACGATATCCGCCCGGCCCATATCAGCGAAGCGATAAACTATCGGTCACTCGACAGGAACTACTGGGCTTAACCGTCTGCGGCAATCGATATCCATTATCAATCAATTCCAGCAGGGCGAACCGGCAAATTGGGGCTGTTGTTTAAAACGTGGTTTGTATCCGGGAGCATAGGTTTCAAGATTTCGGCGAATCTTGTTGAACACATGACAGTAAAAATTCTCCCGGCTGATGCGATCTTCCAGATAAAGCATTGCATTGACCTCGCTCCAGTACTCCCGACTTTCCCATATCTCAACCGGCGTCCCGCCCATTTCGCGCGCAAGCTCGACCAATTTTTTGTCTTTGGTGTTGAGGCCGTTATTGAGAAATATAGAGATATACTCCGGCATCAGCCGATTCTGCAGCTGAAGGAATTTCATATTAGCGGTCGCCGCCTGGTTCACGTGGCCGAATTCGTGCGAGATCTTTGTCGCGGCAAGCAGTCGTCCGCTGATCGAGAATGAGGTCGAATCCTGTGACAACGAGTTTAGTACCGGGTAATAAATGGGATTCGGAAAGCCTTCGTCGATCTTCGCACCCAAAGTAATGGTCGCTCCTACAAAGCGGCCGTCTTCATTCCAAAGGAATTTGTCGGTCCCGGCGCCCTTTTTTCTATCGCCTGAAACGGTAATGGTCAGAACGAAATCTTTTCGGTTTGCATACCTTTCCCATTGCTCGCGGCCATATTGCGTTGACAGAAGCTCCGCTTTCCATCGATCAAACCGCTCTTTAAATTTCTTGGGGACGTTTTCCTTGATCCCGCCGTCTGCCGGAGTGGCAACGATCTCGTGTCGGGGACCGAAACCTGTCGAGAACTGGTCGGCCAAAGGGTGCCTGCCAGTATCCACTCTTGCGTTGAGCCCAACGTGGTAGCCAGATATTTCGTCCCAGACAGACATAGCTTCAGCCAGCCGGCCACTTGAATTGGCAACTGCCGTTGACGCAAATAGGCCAAACACCAGTAGCAGGTTAAGAGATGGAGTTGCGGTATGTAGATAGGTCATTCGAAAAGGGAACCTCCAAGCTTAAGTTGTCAAGATCTACATATTGGGTCGAACAAGGGAACCTCTAACATATATCACCGTTCGGAACAGTGTCAATAATTTGCCGAGCCACCTGGCCGGATAGTCTTAAGACCTTCGTGGAGGTCGTTGACCTATGCGAACAAACATGTGCAGGGTTGCGATAAATCGGACGGTTTTCTTATAGGAATGGCTCGCAAGATCGGAACTGGTCATTCGGTCGGGGTAATCGAGAGTAATAGGAGAAGAAAAACCAGACCATTCCTAGGCGATTGGTAAAACCCATTTCACCTAAAATCGATAATTGGTATTACTCAGTTGACAAGAGTTTTCAGTCGATGCATAATGTCCGTGCTCAAATACCCTTTGAAAATAAGTAGTCGGTTTGAATTCCGTTATTGTTACGGAAAGTCACACTTAACCCAATAATTATTTATTGGTTTGACCAATCCCTAAAAAGATAATAAGATGACTGCCGATCAAGGACCAATGGGGACGAATCAAATTCTAAAGTCTAATAAAGGAAGGCCCGCTATGAAAAGCACGATAATGCATGGATCGAGATCCATTTTCCTTTTTGCGTTGTTAATCACAGCATTCGTTACGGTCGGCATCGGCCAGGAGTTTCGAGGAACGATAACAGGATCCATCAGCGATCCGAACGGCGCGGCTGTTGTAGGAGCCACGGTGATCGTCCGCAATAACGGAACGAATATCGCGACAACGGTTATTACGAACAGCAGCGGTTCTTACACCGCCTCCTTTCTCCAGCCGGGGCTGTATACCGTTTCGGCGACCGGCGACGGTTTCAAGACATCCTCCCGTGAGAATTTGCAAGTAAACGTCGACGACAGGCTGACGATAGATTTCGTCATGGAGATCGGTACTTCGGCCGAGGTCAATATAATCGCAGATTCGGAATTGCTGGAACGTGGGACTGTGACTGTCGGCACTGCGGTGAGCCAACGGCAGATCGAAGAACTCCCGCTGGCTGAGGGTGCTCCATACACGCTTGCGACCCAGGCTCCGGGGATCGTTTACACGGGTGACCCGAACTTTCAGGGCCCGACAGCGAATGGTAATCTCGCCGGCTTCAGGTCGAATGGGACTGTGGGCAATCAGGTCAATCGTTCTGGCGGCAACGTGATTACGCTTGACGGATCACCCAATCTAGCCTACGACGGGCAGGTCGCGTTCACGCCGCCCTCCACGGCGACACGGCAGTTTAGGGTGCAGGCTCACACATTTGACGCACAGATGGGGTTTACTGCCGGAGCGACGGTCAACGTCGCCACGAAAAGTGGTGCTAACAAATTTCACGGCGATCTCTATTGGTACAACCGTGACAAGAGCCGCACGGCAAACAACTTCTTCAATAACCGTGCCGGAATCGACCGCCCAGAACGAAAATACAACCGGTACGGGGTTACGTTAACGGGGCCGATCATCAAGAACAAGACATTTTTTATGTTTGCCTATGAGAGGCAGAACGACAACGTTGCACAGACGACGACGTACTCGGTCCCAACGATGCGGATGAGGCAGGGGGATTTCTCCGAACTAAGCTATCCGATCTATGACCCGGCAACGGCGGCCCTCTTGAATAACAACTGTGTGCCTGGCAGCACGGGTACGCGTGTTTGCCGAACGGCGTTTGCAGGGAACATTATTCCGACGAATCGTATGTATGCTCCTGCCCTTGCGTTTATGCAGTTCTTTCCCGAACCGAACATCCCCGGGACCGACGGGGGCACACAGAACAATTACATCACCGATCAGAACCTTTTCAGGCCGTACAGGTCGTACATGGTGCGGATCGACCACAACTTTAGTGAAAGCACTAACATGTTCGGAAAGTTCTACCACAGCCGAAACACAGAAGACAGGTATAACCTCACGATGGAACCCGGATCCATCTTTCAAGGTTTTGAGAACCGGCGGAACAACGGCGGAAATATCGGTGTGACTTCAACATTAAATTCAAATTTTGTTCTCGATGTTCGTGGAAGCTGGGCAATGTTCAAGCTGCGAAGGTTCCAGGAAGGCCAGCCGACCGCAGCCGACCTTGGCTTCACGGGCATTCCCGCGGATCGGCAAGGGTTCGTATTTCCCCGATTTGACTTTAACGGGCCGGCAAACAGGATGGAGGTCGGGTCGTTGAGAGCAGACTACAATGACGGACGCTCGCGGCCCTTTGATGCGTTCACGTTTCAGCCGACCCTCACGCAGATTTGGGGAAATCATACGCTGAAGTACGGTTATGACTTCCGACGATTGCACGAAACCTTCGACTATCAAGGTTTTGGGGCCGGGACTTTTACGATTCAGGGAACCTATACTATGCAGCATCAGGCATCGGGCAACACCGAGCGTGACCGACCGGGCCGCGATTGGGCTTCCTTTTTATTAGGCATAGCAGCCGGAGGGCAGATCGACAATCCGCAAGTTTACGACGTTTCGTCCGGCTATCACGGGTTCTTTATTCACGACGATTGGCGGGTAACCCAGAAGTTAACCTTAAATCTGGGACTTCGATACGAATTTGAAACTGGGTATAGGGAAAAGGACGGACGTATGATCGTAGGGTTCGACAGGACGGCACCGAGCCCAATTGCCGGACAAGTGCTCGCGAACTACAATTCGAATACGCCGACGGGTGTTCCAGCAGCCGTTTTCCAGAATCTCGTCGGCGGCTTCAAGTTCGCTAGTGATTCCTCGCAGGCAAACCAAGAGTCGGATACAAACAACTGGCAGCCGCGAATCGGTTTTTCTTACGCTCTTGACTCAAAAACGGTCCTGCGCGGTGGTTTCGGCATCTTTACGGCACCGTTCCAACTGATCACGCAGAATGTGATCTTCCAGCCCGGGTTTTCAACGCCGACCATTTTCACGCCGACCACGAACAACGGCCTGACCTTTATAGCGACGCTGCAGAATCCTTTCCCGAACGGCATACTTTCGTCGCCGGGATCGTCGCAAGGGCTGATGACATTTGTCGGGCGTGACCTGACCGCCGTCGGCAACAACGGGCCGACGAGCATTATTCTCCAGAACGAAAGGGAAAATGCCAACTACACACGGTATGTTATCGGGATCCAGCGTGAGATATGGGGCGGCGTGGCCGTTGAGGCGACTTACATCCACTCGCGCGGCAAAAACCTCGCTGTAAACCGCGAATTGAACTTCATCCCGCGCGATTGTGTGAGGGTTACGGACGGGCGTCCGTGTCTTGTCGATCTGGCCACGGCGAACGCGGCGACGATCGTCGCAGACCTCGCAGCCGCGACAACCTACCTTAGCCAGACCGTGCCGAATCCGTTTCGAACGCTGGTGCCGGACGGCGGTGCATGGAACTCAGGTACCATCGCACGTCGTCGGCTGCTTACGGCATTTCCGCAGTTTGGCAATGTCTCGACGATCGAATACAACGGTACCAGTAACTTCAATTCGATCCAGCTCCAGTTCGCGAAACGTTTTACAAACGCCTTGTCGATGAATGGGTCGTATACGTGGATGCGCGACAGGTTGAAGGACCAGTATCTGAATCCGCAGGACACGGAACTGACCGAATACATATCGACCTTCGAGCGGCCGCATCGCTTCACTTTCTCGAGTATTTTCGAGCTTCCGTTCGGAAAGGGCCGAAAGTGGGGCAACGGTTGGCATCCCGTAGCAAATGCCTTCCTTGGCGGATGGCAGGTGCAGGGCCTATATGAATGGCAGAGCGGAGAACCCATGCTTCTTCCGAACGCGTTTTACGATGGGGATATAACCCAACTGAAGAGCATGCTCGGCAAGAAGGATTCGAATGGCCAACGCTATGGCGTGGATATTCGGGCCTGGGACAACAGCGGGTTTTCTGCTACTGGAACGGTTCCTGGCGTCGCCAACAATCACACGAGCGGAAGCGCTATCACCCTGCGGAACATACCGATCACGATGGACGGACTTCGAAATCAGCGGTTTCTGAAGTTTGACGCCGGAATATCAAAAAACTTCCGGATCCGTGAGGGCATGAAGTTTCAGGTGCGTATTGAAGCGATCAACTTGCTGAACAATCCCTATTTCTCGCCGCCAAACCTTACGCCGTCCAGCGGAAGTTTTGGATTTGTGACCGCACCGGTGCGTCAGCCGCCGCGTGACATCCAGATCGGCGGGCGGTTCACGTTCTAGGCGAAGCGGCTCGTACACTCGACCAGGAAAGCGTCGCATGAGCGAATGTGCGGCGCATTTCTTTCACCAGATTCAGCATCAAAACGAGCGGGCTGGCGAACCCGGCCTTTTGTAGACCAATGGTTCGGTTTTTTTCACATCTTTTCACCTGTTCGGTGATCATGGCGTTAACGGCCGCTGGAATTTTGGCGGCGTGTGAATTCACGGTCGCGGCCGATGGGTCGGGCGATGTAAGAACGGTCAACGCCGCGATCGACAAAGTGCCGGTCGGGAATAAAGCTCGCTGCATCATCAGGATCAAGCCGGGAATTTACGACGAGCAGATCCGTGTTCCGGCGAACAAACCTTACGTATCGTTCATTGGCGAGAGTGCCGAAAAGACGATCCTTACTTACAAGATCTCGAACAAGGAAGCCGGCTCAACTTCCGCGGCGTACGCGACCTATATCGGCGGACACGATTTTCACGCGGAGAATATCACGTTCGAGAATTCGTTCGGGTCAGGTTCGCAGGCGGTTGCGGTCTTGGTCGAGGCAGATCGGGCGGTGTTCAAGAACTGCCGGTTCGTCGGCTGGCAAGACACTTTATATGCCAAGAACGGCCGCCAGTATTATGTCGATTCGTATATCGAAGGGCACGTCGATTACATCTTCGGCCAAGCGGCCGCTGTCTTTGAGAATTGTCATATCCACAGCAAAGCCGATGGCTATATAACCGCACCGATGCGTTTCGCAGCCGATGAACGCTCGGGTTTTGTTTTTAATAAATGCCGATTGACCAGCAGCAACACTGAGAAAGGCGTTTATTTGGGGCGGCCATGGCGCGACTATGGCCGCACCGTTTTCGTAAATACTCAGATGGACGCCGCAATTCGTCCCGAGGGTTGGCACCATTGGGTCCCGGAGCGAGAAAAGACCGCCTTTTTCGCGGAACGAGGTTCAACCGGTATCGGCGGCGATACGTCGAAACGTGTCGCATGGTCGCATCAGCTTTCGGGAACCGAAGTGGCTGCATTCTCTTCGAAGACCTTTCTCCGTGGACGAGACGGTTGGGACCCGAAAACTGCCAACGACGAATGGCTTGAAAAGACATGGCCGGATTGGAAGCTCGTGACATGGAATGATGTGTTCAGGCAATCGCCCGAATGGTATCAGACGGACGAGGCGGCGCGGATCGGCGATCAAGTTATCCTCTATCAGAAAGTAAACGGCGGATTTGAAAAGAACGTCGACATGGCTCTGATGCTCACGCAGCGTGAGAAGCAGAAGCTAATAGGCATGAAGGCGGATGTATCACAAACGACGATCGACAACCGAACCACCTATCCGCAGGTTGCTTACCTAGCGCGCCTCATGACAGCTAGCTTGAAGAAACCTTCACCTCCGAACAATTTTCCGAAGTACAAGGAATCGTTCTATGCGGGACTCGATTACTTGCTTGGCGCGCAATACGAAAATGGCGGTTGGCCGCAGTTTTATCCGCTTCGCAAGGGATATTATTCGCACATCACGTTCAATGACGATGCGACGATCGGCGTGCTACGCGTGCTAAGAGACATCGCGAAGAAGAAGGACGACTATCTCTTTGTAGATGAAGGCCGAAGGCTGCGAGCCGAAAAGGCAGTCGAGCGGGCGATCCCCATGATCCTGAAAACACAGGTTGTCGTAAATGGAAACAAAACTGTTTGGGCAGCACAGTACGACGAGATAACGCTAAAGCCCAAACCCGCGAGGGCGTTCGAACCGGCGTCGCTGACCGCGGGCGAGAGCGTCGGAATAGCTCGATTTCTGATGCTTGATACGACGCCGTCCTCGGAGGTTGTCGATGCGATCGATTCGGCGGTGAATTGGTTCGAGGCGAATAGCGTTAAGGGAATCCGTTGGGAAAGGAAGGACGGTAATAGCCAGGTGATCGCGGACAAAGCAGCCCCGCCGATCTGGGCTCGGTTCTATGAGATCGAAACTATGAAGCCGATCTTCATCGGGCGCGATGGTGTTGTCAAATTTGACGTGATGAAGATCGACGCCGAACGGCGGAATGGTTACGCTTGGTATGTCGATTCGCCCCGATCGTTGCTCGCCGATTATCCGAAGTGGAAAGAGAAGGTAGCGGCGAAACAGAATTAATTGCTTCAGTGGATAGTGACAAGTGGGCAGTGAATAGTTTTTAACTATCCACTCGTCACTACCAACTACTCACTGAAAGGAATGGGATCATATGATGGACAGAAGAGAATTTATTAAGACCATCGCTATCGGGACTGCAGGCGTCGCAGTTTTTCCGTCCCTTGCGTTCGGGCAGGCAGATCCGTGGACGACGGAGTATCCGAAGATCCTTGCTCGGATCAAGCCGCCAAAGTTCCCGAATCGGAACTTCAACATTCTGAAATACGGAGCAAAGGCGGACGGGAAAACGCTCGCGACTGATGCCATCGCAAAGGCAATTGCCGCTGCAAATAAGGCTGGAGGCGGCCGCGTCGTTGTTCCAAAAGGCGAATTCCTGACCGGTGCGATCCATTTGAAGTCGAATGTGAATCTACACGTCTCGAAAGGTGCGACGCTGAAGTTTACGACCGACATTAAGGCATATCCGAATGTTTTCTCACGTTGGGAAGGCATGGAGTTGATGAATTTCTCGCCGTTCATCTATGCGTACGAGCAGGAGAACATTGCGATCACCGGCGAGGGAACCCTTGATGGCCAGGCGGACAATACTCATTGGTGGCCCTGGAAAGGAAATGTTCGCGACGGCTGGGTTCAAGGTGCTCCGCGTCAGCACGGCGACCGCGACCAGCTTCACAAAATGATGGCGGTACCCGTGCCGGTGACCGACCGAATTTTCGGTGAAGGGCATTATCTGCGGCCGCAATTCATCCAGCCGTACAAATGTAAGAACGTGCTTATCGAGGGCATCACGATCCTGCGTTCGCCGATGTGGGAAGTGCATCCCGTTTTGTGCGAGAACGTCACAGTCCGCAAGATCCGCGTCGAAACACACGGACCGAACAACGACGGCTGCAATCCCGAATCGTGTAAAGACGTTCTCATCGACGAATGTTATTTCGACACCGGCGATGATTGCATCGCGATCAAATCCGGCCGCAATGAGGACGGCCGACGCTTAAAAACGCCGAGTGAGAACATCATCATCCGCAACTGCATCATGAAAGAAGGCCACGGCGGCATCACGCTCGGCAGCGAGATATCGGGCGGAGTGCGAAATGTTTTTGCCATCGGCAACAAGCTCGACAGCCCCGATCTGTGGACCGCTCTGCGTGTGAAAAACAACGCTTCCCGCGGCGGTGTTCTTGAGAATATCTACCTGAAAAACACGACTGTCGGGACAGTTTCACGTTCGGTCGTCGAGGTCGATTTCAATTATGAAGAAGGTGCGAAAGGCGGTCATACGCCTGTCGTCCGAAATTATGTTGTGGAGAATCTGACATGCCGGACGCCAAACATGGCAGTTGACTTGCAGGGGCTCGACAATGCTCCTATCTACGACGTGCGGCTTATCAATTGCGATTTCGGTACGGTCAAAAAGCCGAGCATTATCAAGAACGTAAAGAACCTGAGACTTGAAAATGTAAGGGTCGGAGGCAAACAGGTTACGGAGCTGACATGAGACGACGTGAGTTTTTAGAGACATCGGCAGCCGCGATGATGGGTGCAATTCTGGCGACATACGCACCTGCAAACGGGCTCCCTTTTTCCAAAAAGCGGATCGTGATGGTCGGCACCGGCATTCGCGGCACACGGTTTTGGGGCGATGCTTTGAACAAGAATTTCGGTGACCTGATCGAGTTCGTTGGCCTTTGCGACATCAATCCCGGCCGAGTTGCCTATTGCAAAGAGCGAATGAATGTCAGCTGCCCGACCTTCACCGATTTCGGCAAGATGATGGCTGAGGTGAAGCCTGAGATCGTAATCGTCACAACCGATGATGATGTTCACGACCAGCAGATAATTCGCGCACTGGAACTGGGTTCCGACGTGATCACCGAAAAGCCGATGACGACCGATGAGGTGAAGTGCCGGGCGATCCTCGCCGCCGAAAAGAAGACCGGCCGAAAAGTTCACGTTGCCTTCAACTATCGTTTCTCGCCGTATCTCGCGAAGATCAAAGAGATACTGGCTTCCGGACGCATCGGCCGCGTCACATCCGTCGACCTCAATTGGTATTTGAACGTCTATCACGGCGCCAGCTATTTCCGCCGCTGGCACGGGCTAAAGGCAAAAGGCGGAACGCTCTGGGTCCATAAAGCGACGCATCATTTCGACCTGATGAACTGGTGGCTCGATTCCGATCCGGTTCAGGTTACGGCCTACGGTTCGCTTGAGCATTACGGCAAGAACGGAAAGTTTCGCGGTGCCAACTGTCGCAATTGTTCGCATAAGAAAGAGTGTAAATTCTTTTGGGATATCAATGCTGACGAGAACCTGAAGCGAATGTATGCCGATAACGAAAAGTACGATGGGTATATCCGCGACGGATGTGTCTTTCGGAACGAGATCGACATTTACGACAAAATGTCCGCACAGGTGATCTATGCCAACGGCGTGACGCTGAACTATTCGCTTACGACCTATTCGCCTTACGAAGGCCATCGGCTCTCGTTCAATGGATTCGACGGGAAATTGGATACGTGGCAAGACATACCGTATCAGATGGGTGATCTTTCCAAGATCGATCAGGCACAGCGGCACGCCCTCGAGATGAGCCAATTTGAGAACGAAGAGGCTGAGGGTTACGAGGAGATCATCGTTCACGAAAATTTCAAGACCGAATTCGAATCTATCAAGGTCCCGAAATACAAAGGCGGCCATGGCGGCGGCGACATTCGCATGCACACGAAAATGTTTCGCGGTGAACCGAAAGTCGATCCGCAGAAAACCAACGCCGGAACCCGCGACGGAGCGATGTCGATCTTAATAGGTATTGCCGCCCGCAAGAGCATCGACGAAAAGCGAACCGTTCGGATCGAAGAATTGACCGACATCAAGCCGATGGCGAAACGGCCGGTGTAGATTTTCTTCAGTGGATAGTGATAAGTGGGGAGTGGATAGTTTTGTGAAGTTTGCCGCCTTTGGATTACTGTTGACGATTTTTTCATTTTCCGACGTAGGTCAGCGGGCGGTGACGATCTTTCTCGCGGGCGATTCGACTATGGCCACGAAGCTGCCCGAGAAGCGGCCTGAGACCGGATGGGGTGAGCGGTTTGAAGCTCATTTCAAACGGGGAACGGTAAAGGTTGATAACCGAGCGGCGAACGGACGGAGCACGAAGACGTTCATTTCGGAAGGGAAGTGGCAGGCGATAATAGGCGACCTCGTGGAAGGCGACTACGTCTTCATCCAGTTCGGGCACAACGATTCATCGAAAGACAAAGGCGACCGATACACGCCCCCGGACGATTATCGGAAAAACCTCATTCGGTTCGTTGAAGAGGTGAGAGCAAAAGGTGGCAATCCCGTTCTGCTCACGCCGGTCATGCGGCGGCGGTTCGATAAGGAAGGTAAGTTCTATGACTCGCACGGCGAGTATCCCGACATCGTGCGGACCGTCGCGAACGAGTACAAAGTACCGTTGATCGATATGCATCGGTCGAGCGAAGCGGTGATAGTTCAACACGGCGTCGAGGGTTCGCGAAAGTTGTTCCTGCAGTTGAAGGCGGGAGAGAACGCGAACTATCCGAACGGTGTTGACGACAATACGCACTTCTCGCCATTCGGTGCTGAGGAGATGGCAAAGGTTGCGGTTACTGGGATCAAAGCCAGCAAATTGAAGCTGGCGAAGCATTTGAAATAGTTTTGTAAATTGCCACTAGTTCCAGATAGTGGGTGATTTCGCCTGTTGGGCTAAAGCTCGAAACTTTTATTGCACCATGACCACTAGCTTAAGCTAATGGCAATTTAGACATCATGAAATCATTCTTAATACTCTGTGGCCTTTTCATTTCGGCTGCCGCTCCGACCGTCGTGGCTCAGCCGGTCTCGGAACGGCTTGCCGATACGGCGATGAATCGCATTTGGGTCGATGACCGGAACAAGCCGGGCATTCCGCCGAAGTGGAACTACGAGCAGGGCGTGATACTGAAAGCGATCGAGCAGATGTGGTATGCGACCGGCGATCCAAAGTATTTCAGGCACATCCAGAAAGGGATGGACCACTGGATAAATGACGATGGCACGCACAAGAATTACGATCTTGAGGAATACAACATCGACCACATCACGCCGGCACTGGCGACGATGACCCTGTATCGTGTGACCGGGCAGGAAAAGTACAAGAAGATGGTCGACCTTTTCCGGTCGCAATTGAAGACGCATCCGCGAACCAAGGAAGGCGGTTTTTGGCACAAGAAGATCTACCCATGGCAGATGTGGCTGGACGGGCTGTATATGGGCCAGCCGTTCTATGCTGAATACTCAAAGGTTTTTGAAGAGGACAATTGGAACGATATTGCGAACCAATTTGTCTGGATGGAAAAGAATGCACTAAACCCAAAGACCGGCCTGCTTTACCACGGCTGGGATGAGTCGAAAGAGCAGCGTTGGGCGAACAAGGAAACCGGGCAGTCGCCGCATTTCTGGGGACGTGCAATGGGCTGGTATGCGATGGGCATCGTCGATACGCTCGATCATTTCCCGAAAGATCATCCGCGGCGAAAGGAGATCGAGGCAATCTTGGAACGGCTCGTGATCGCTATTGCAAAAGTCCAGGACCCGAAAAGCGGCGTCTGGTGGGACATACTCGACCTCGGCGGAAAGGAGAAGAATTATCTCGAATCGTCTGCGTCGGCGATGTTCGTTTATGCGATCGCAAGAGGGGTTCGTGAGGGCTATCTGAGCGAGAAGCACATGAAGGTCGCGGTTCGCTGCTGGGACGGGATCAAAAAAGAGTTCATCAAGACGAACGCCGACGGCCACACGGAATGGCACGGCACTGTGTCGGTCTCGGGGCTCGGCGGCAATCCGTATCGCGATGGCTCATACGAATACTATATGAGCGAAAAGATCCGTCTGAACGACGCGAAAGGCCTAGGGCCCGCGATCAAGGCCGCGATCGAGATGGAAAATTACGAACGCGGCTGGCCCGGACGCAGCAAGACGGTAATGCTCGACGATCATTTCAACCGCGAGATCCGCAAGAGCAAAATAACCGGCCGCGACGAAGTTTGGCATTACAAATGGGACGAGATGCCCGACGCGGGATTCCACGCATGGGGGCAAATTTTCAAGGCTCTGGGTGCAACGACCCGCGAACTTTCGGCTGCACCGTCGGCGGCGAACCTTCGCGACGCGGACGTCTACATCATTGTCGATCCGGACACGCCGAAGGAAACAGCGGCGCCGAATTACATCGAACCGCAACATGTAAAGGCTATCTCCGATTGGGTGCGCAGCGGCGGTGTGTTGGTGTTGATGGGCAATGATGGACAGAACGCCGAGCTTGATAAGTTCAACACGCTTGCGAAGGAATTCGGCATTCAGTTCAAGAAGGACCGCAAATTTGAGGTGATCAATAACGATTACAAAATGGGCGGTATCGACATCACAACCGGAAACGAGATCTTCACGACTACGAAAAAGATATTTGTAAAAGAGATATCGACGCTCGATCTGGCGAAGCCCGCACGTGCCGTCGTTACGGCGAATGGCGACGTGATCATGGCCGTTTCAGCACACGGCAAAGGAACGGTCTTTGTTATCGGCGATCCGTGGCTCTATAACGAATACGTCGATGGGCGTCGGCTGCCTGCCGAGTTCGAGAATTTTAAGGCGGCACAGAACCTGAGCCGCTGGCTGATCGGGACGGCTCGCTGAGCCTGTTGGGCAAAGGCCTGGAAGCTTCTTAGGAATCAGTCCACTAGCTAAAAGGAGTGGCAATTTATGACGGACGAAGTAAGTGGCAACTTATGAAACAGCTTATTAACCTCTCCTTAATCCTTTCAGTAGCTGCGATAGTCGCGAGTGCCCAGGGGCCGAGCACGCCATCGCGGCCGTTCGTGGTGAAGTCGAAACAGCAGATCTCGGATATTTCAAAAGAGATAGAGGCGAAGGAGGGCAATCAGCAATTCGACGTGTTCGCGCAATCGGGCAGTCAAATGAGGGTTGCGGTGTTTCACGATGAGAAGCGTGAGAACGATCTGCACGAAGTTCATGACGATTCCGACGATATTTACTACGTGCTCGGGGGCGAGGCGACACTGATGCTCGGCGGCTCGCTGGTCGAGCCAAACCAGATCTCGTCGGGCGAATGGCGAAGCAAGTCGGCGACGGGAGGGCAGAAGGTCGTGATAAAAAAAGGCGATCTGGTAGTAGTTCCGCGCGGCACACCGCACCAGCGTACCGTGACGGGCAAGGGCTTTTCAATGATACTTATAAAGGTCTTTCGCGATGTTCAACCGCCAAAATAGCGGAATGGAAACTCTTCGACAACGCCTTCGCAACGCGATAAAATAGGGTCGTAAGAAGCGAACAATGCCAAAACGAGAAGCCACAATTTTCAGGGATCTTAAATCGGTGAAAAACGGTACCACCGCCGAAGAGGTTTCAACGCGCCTTCGCGACATGATCCATGGCGGCGAGCTGCGGGCCGGCGACAGGCTTCCGCCTGAGCGAGACCTGGCCAAGCTGTTGGGTGTCAGCCGCCCGACGCTTCGTGCCGGGATCAGGTCGCTTACGACGGTCGGCATTCTGCAATCAAAGCAGGGAGCCGGGACGTTTGTCGCCGCTCGGGCAGAGTCGCCGATGCTCGACAGCAGCCCTCTGAAAATGCTTTCCGCCCTTCACGGGTTCACTTCCGACGAAATGTTCGAAGCCAGGCTTGCGTTGGAGATGAGTATCGCCGGACTTGCAGCCGAGCGGGCCGACAGCGAACAAATGACCCAGCTTGCCGAACAGATCGCCGGGATGTATGCGTCGTTGAACGATCCCGAGCAATACCTCGTCCACGACATGCGCTTTCATCAGACCATCGCGGCCGCGTCCGGCAACCGCATCCTAACCGCCCTGATGAACATGGTGGCCGCGATCCTTTTTGAGGCGAGAAGTAAGACCGTTCATCGTGCGCTCGATCTTAAGGAGTCCGCCGAGCAGCACCATAATATTTATCGGGCGCTCCGTGAACATGACCTGGAAGCGGCCCGTCGTGCGATGCACGACCATCTCATCGAAACCCAAAAAGCACAGCGGCTTGAAGAATTGAGGGAACGGACCGAGAAACTGAAAAGTGAGGACGTCTCGTGATCCGGCCGATGGATTCCCAGATCCTCCGTGCGCATTTGGTCCTTTTTACAGTTTTACTTTGCATCACCGCACCCTCAGCCCAAAACACTAAAACACCCTCACGCGTATGGACCGCCGATATTGGCGACGGAACTTACAAAAATCCGATAATCCACGCAGACTATTCCGATCCCGATGTAATCCGTGTCGGCGACGATTTTTATATGACCGCGTCGAGCTTTAATGCGGTTCCCGGCCTCCCGATACTGCATTCCAAAGACCTGGTCAACTGGACGCTGGTCAATCACGCACTTCCGGCCTTACATCCCATCGAACATTTTCGCAAGCCGCAGCACGGCGAAGGAGTTTGGGCCCCGGCGATCAGGTTTCACAAAGGCGAGTTCTATATCTATTGGGGCGATCCGGACTTTGGGATCTACATGATCAAAGCCAAAGATCCGCGTGGAGAATGGTCAACGCCGCTGCTAGTCAAAGAGGGCAAGGGGCTGATCGATCCGTGCCCGCTTTGGGACGGTGACGGTAAAGCGTACTTGGTCCATGCGTTCGCGGGAAGCCGGGCCGGCATTAAGAGCATTCTTGTCGTAAGGCGGATGGATCCGACAGGGACGAAGCTTCTCGATGACGGCGTCGTGGTCTTCGACGGCCATGATGAGCATCCGACAGTCGAGGGGCCGAAGTTCCACAAATTGGATGGGCATTATTACATTTCGGCTCCGGCCGGCGGTGTTGCGACCGGCTGGCAATTGGTCCTGCGATCCAGGAATATTTACGGGCCATATGAACAGCGAGTCGTGCTGGCACAGGGTAAAACGGCCATCAACGGCCCTCACCAGGGAGCACTGGTCGATACTCAAAGCGGCGAGTGGTGGTTTATCCACTTCCAGGACAAGGGCCCGTACGGACGCATAGTCCATCTGCAGCCTGTCGAATGGAAGGCAGGATTTCCTGTTATCGGCAACGACGCCGATGCTGACGGTATTGGCGAACCTATTATGCGGTTTCGCAAGCCGAAGGTTGGCCGGTCTTTCCCGATCACGCCGCCGCAGGACTCGGACGAATTCAACGACGAGCGCCTCGGCCTGCAATGGCAGTGGCACGCCAACCCGGAACCCACCTGGGCATTTCCTTTTCCTAGCCGCGGGGTGCTGCGGATGAACAGCGTTGTGCTACCTGACGGCTACAAGAATCTGTGGGATCTACCGAACCTTTTGCTCCAAAAATTTCCGGCGGAAGAATTCACAGCAACCGCCAAGGTAAAGTTGGAACCGCGATTTGACGGGGAAAAGTTCGGGCTGCTCGTGATGGGCCTCGACTATTCCTACGTGGGAGTAGAACATCGTGGCGGGAAACTGTTTGTAAATCACGAGATCGTTAAAGATGCCGATAAAGGAACTGCAGAAACACGGTCAAAGGCGATCGGGTTGAGTTCGCGAGACTTCTATCTTCGAGTCACTGTCGGCAAAGATGCGAAGTGCCGATTCTCGTATAGCACAGACGGTGTGCGGTTTACGCAGGTTGGCAACGAGTTCAAAGCACGTGAAGGGAAATGGATCGGGGCTAAGGTCGGTTTCGTTTTCACGCGGCCCGGAATTTTTAATGACTCCGGGACTGCGGATATTGATTGGTTCAGATTTGAAAAGTAAGGCCGCGAAGTGTGTCTGGCGGCCCTCTTGTTAGTTGTAATTGATCGTGGCCGGTTCAAGCCGCGGCCTACAATAGGTATGAAGAATCCAAAGTATATTACGGCCCGGCAGGTGAAAAACGCTGCGTGAAGCAGCAAAAACAAATGGCTTTTTGGATTGAGAAGACAAGCCGGAAAGATAGGCATTTGCGTCGTGGGATATGAGGTCCTGAGTCAAAAATGATGAGAAAAAACATTCTGATATTATTCGGTTTCGTTGTTTTGCTTACCTCGTGCGGTAACGTCAGGGAGACCAAAACCCTTAAGTTGGCTCATGGGCTGGACGTAAACCACTCGGTGCATAAGGCAATGCTGAAAATGGGAGAGCATCTCGAGGAACTTTCCGATGGCAAGATGAGCGTTAAGGTCTATCCCAACCAGCAGCTTGGCTCCGAGCGCGAAAACCTGGAGCTGCTGCAAATCGGCAGTTTGGACATGACAAAGGTGTCTTCGGGCGTGCTGGAAAATTTTGCACCCAAGATGAAAGTGTTTGGCTTGCCTTTTCTGTTCCGCGACAAAGCCCATGCCTTTAGCGTGCTCGATGGCGAAATCGGCCAAAACCTGCTGAACGAAAGCGAGCAATACTGGCTAAAGGGACTGAGCTACTACGATGCCGGAAGCCGCAGCTTTTACACCAAAAAGCCTGTGAACACCCCCGATGACCTGAAAGGGCAGAAAATACGAGTGATGGAAAGCGAATCGGCCATGGATATGGTGCGCAGCCTGGGCGGCAGCCCCACACCCATTTCCTGGGGAGAGCTCTACACCGCGCTCCAGCAAGGCGTTGTCGATGGGGCTGAAAACAACCCGCCCAGCTTCTATCTCTCGAGGCATTACGAAGTGTGCAGATATTACACTCTCAATGAACACACGATGCTGCCCGACGTACTGCTCATAAGCACACACACCTGGAACCGTTTGACTAATGTGGAACAAAACTGGGTACAGGAAGCCGCGATGCGTTCGGTGGGTTACCAGCGGGAATTATGGGAGCAATCGGAACAGGAGGCTTTGGAAGCCGTTAAGAAAGCCGGCGTCGAGATAGTACGTCCTGATAAGACACCTTTTTTCAAACAGGTGGAAAGCTTATATACGAAATACAAAGAAAACCCCGAATTAGCTGACCTGATCGAGAAAATCAGGGAATGATACAAAAAATCATCAGTAGCCCGACCGTGAGGGAGTGGTCCCCCAGACAGGAGGGGCTGGTGCATCCGAGATGCGCGACGCCAAGGGAGCTCGTTACTGATTTGCGGGCTACTGACAGGGATCCGCAAATGTAGTCCCTCAATCTTACATCCCGAACATTTTAGGAAGCCAGAGTGTGAGGGAGGGGATGTAGGTTATCAAAAGCAGGGCGATGATCATGGCTACAAAAAACGGCAAAAGCGGTTTTATCACTTTTCCGATCGTCGTATTGGCAATCCCAACCCCCACAAATAGCACCGATCCTACGGGCGGCGTACACAGTCCGATACAAAGATTTAACACCATGATGATTCCGAATTGGATCGGATCCATTCCCAATTTCGTTACCACGGGCAGGAAAATGGGAGTGAAAATGAGCACCGCCGGGGTCATGTCCATAAAAATGCCCACAATCAACAACAGCAGGTTGATGATCAACAGAATAATGATCGGGTTATTACTGATGCCCAGCAGCACCTCGCTGATAACCTGGGGAATGTTTTCAAAACTCATCACCCACGACATGCTCATCGAAGCGCCGATAAGGAGCATCACTATGGCTGTGGTGGCCGATGATTTTAGGAACACTTCCGGCAGGTTTTTCCAGGTGATCTCTTTGTAATAAAACCCGAGCACCAGCGTGTAGAGCACCGCAACCGCCGATGCTTCGGTGGCCGTGAAAACGCCGCCCACAATGCCTCCCATCACGACCACCAACAGCATCAGACTCGGAAGAGCCGCCCAAAAGGTCCTTGCAACATGCCGGAATGAGCTACGCTCCCCAACCTTGTAGCCCTTCTTTTTCGCCCAAAAATAAGCAACGATCATCAGGAACAGCCCGGTGAGGATACCCGGAATGTATCCCGCCAAAAACAAAGCGGCAATGGACACGCCCCCACTGGCCAGCGAATAGATTATCAGAACGTTGCTGGGCGGGATGATCAAGCCGGTAGTAGCCGAGGTTACGTTTACCGCCACGCCAAATTCTTTGGAATAGCCCTCTTTTTCCATTTCGGGCCCCAGGATGCTGCCCATGGCCGAGGCAGAGGCCATGGCCGAACCGGCAATGGAACCCATGAGC
>JBGSYT010000144.1:0-9316 GCA_041750855.1 Pyrinomonadaceae bacterium
AAAGATGGCAGGTCGAAGCAGTGTTCGGAAACCTAAAACAAAACAAAGGCTTCAGAAGGTTCAATCTCAGAGGTATCAATAAAACCACCACCGAGTTCGGCCTCATCGCCCTCGCCCACAACCTCCAAAGGTTCAGTGCCAATCACTGAAAGATGGATCCCTTCGAATCAAAATAAAAAGAAGCCGCCTGAAATCACTTTCCAGACGGCCTCCAATTTGCTTCCTTTGCAGTTCGATCTTACACAAAAGCGAAGTCGAACTGTGCCTGGTGGATGCTTGGGTCTGCGGTGACATCGACGGGGCCGAGATGGGCTTCGATCTCATCGAGGATCTCGCGATCGGTCGAGCGGAGCGCCTTTCCAACTTCAGGATGGACCCGCAGCGTCGCCTGTTTCACATCGTCGAGGTGCTTGCCGAGACGGGCGGCCTCAGCCAGGATCTCGAAGCAGACGGTCTGCGGCGATTTGACCCAGCCGGAGCCTTCGCAGTATTCACAAACGGTGCAAAGCGTGCGTTCGAGCGATTGCTTGACGCGCTTACGGGTCATAATGATCAGCCCGAAATCGTTGAAGGACAGTACCTTGGTCGGCGACTTGTCGCTATGGAGCGCCTCCTGCAAGGCTTGCGAGACCTTGTGGCGGTTGCGGCGGTCTTCCATGTCGATCAAGTCGAGCACGATGATGCCGCCGAGATCGCGCAGGCGTATCTGGCGTGCGATCTCGTCAACTGCCTCTAGGTTCGTCCGCGTGATCGTATCTTCAAGCCGGGCGTTGCCCTTGCCGACGAATTTGCCGGTGTTGACGTCGATCGCCACGAGTGCTTCAGTTTGGTTGATGACAAGATAGCCGCCCGATTTAAGCCAAACGCGAGGTTTGAGCGCCTTTTCGATCTCTTCCTGGACACCGAAAGCGTCGAGGATCGGCTCGTCGCGGGTGTAAAGCTTGACACGATTGACCATCCGCGGCTGGATGCGGTTCATGAATTCGACGGTGCGAAGATACTCTTCCTCGCTGTCCACGCGGATCGCGGTAAATTCGTCGGACATCTGGTCACGAAGCAGCCGCTGGACGATGTCCAGATCCTGATGCACAAGTGCCGGCGACTTTGCCTTTTCGGACGTTTTCTTTATGTCCTGCCAGGTGCGGACGAGATAGCGAGCATCCTGCCGGAGGTCTTCTTCGGAGATGCCGATCCCGGCAGTTCGAACGATGAACCCGCCGGACGGGATGTCTTCTTCCTGGCGAATACGCTGGATCAGCGTGCGAAGCCGCCCGCGTTCGCTTGAGGATTCGATCTTCCGCGAAACGCCGAGGTGCTCGATAGTGGGCATGTAAACCAAAAATCGCCCTGGAAGCGCGATATGTGACGTGATCCGCGCGCCCTTCTTGGCGATCGGTTCCTTCGCGATCTGGACCAGTATTTCCTGTCCCTCACGAAGCAGATCGGAAATGGTCAACTGGGGTGGACGGTCGCGCTTGTCATTTCGATCGCCTCGGCCGCTGCGCTCAGCAGGGCCACGGCCCCGCTCACGGTCGCGGTTTTCACGTGGGCGGCGGTCGCGTGACTCCCAGTTTTCACGCCGATTATCCCCGCGTTTGTTTACACGGGACTCAGCCGTCACGGGCTCGGCCGAGTCTTCTTCGGAACGGGCGTCGTCTCGCCCAGGTTCAGTCGCGTCGGCCAGATTCCCGTTACCGGCTGCAGCGTTGGCACTATCCGCCTCAGCCTCATTCGCCGCCGATCCGTTCTCGACATCCTGATCATCTTGAAGATCGACGGTATCGGTAGACGCCGAGTTGTCCTCGTTCTTACGGCCTCGGCCGCCACGGCGACGACCGCGGCCGCCACGTCGAACGGTCATTTCCGCCGACTCATTTGGTTCTTTCACACTTGCTTCCGCGTCCTCAAGAACGGGAGTATCGCTTACCGCCTTTTTTGCCCTTGACCGTGTCGGCTTGGACTTTGCCTTACCTTTCACCTTTGGCTCATTGCTCTCATTTCCGGCATCGCCCGAAGGCTCCGATTCCGCTTTCTTCGTCCTCGAGCGTGACGCTTTACTGGTCGCTGCAGCCTTTTTGCCTCGGCCTTTGGCGGGCTTTTCTTCAGGAGTTTCCTCATCCTCATCGGCGATTCGTTCGAATGCCCCCTCGCCTCGGTCGATGCCGCCGCCGAGGAACGAGCCGACTTCGGCGGTATCGGTGCTTTCCATATCAAACTCGACCGCACGGACCTGGTCAACGATCGCTTCCTGCCGGAACGCGTCCTTGAACATTTCGCCTGTATCCGTATCGTCCACGATGCGTTCGAAGCCGTAATCCTCGATCTCGATCTTAAATCCGGAGACAAACGCATCGCTCTGAGCTTCGTCCTTTGCCTCGTCCTCAACCACCTTTCGGCCACGCCCTCGGCCCCTGCGCCCTTTCGCCGCCGGCCCTTCCGCTTCGATAGGAGCCGCAACCGTCTCTTCGGACGATTCGGTAAGCGGCTCGGCGATCTCCTGCACCGATTCCATCTGTTTCTCTCTTGTGACCCGCGCCCGGTCGATCTGTTCGTTCGCTTCCCGCTTCGCCTCCTCGGGTGAGGACTTTTTGGATTTCTCCATCACGATCCGCTCGATCTCTTCTTCCTCATCGAAGAAGTCTGACACGTAGAGAAATGCGTCGCGTTCGAGCCCGATCGATACAAAGGCTGACTGCATGCCGGGCAAAACGCGCTGCACCCTGCCCTTGTAAATATTTCCCGCGATGCCCGCGTTCTCTTCCCCTCGTTCGATGTAAAATTCCGTTACTTTACCGTTATCGAGGATCGCGATCTTCTTTTCACGTCCATTGACGCTCACGATCATTTCTTTCGACATAAATTGATCTTCCTTATAGATAGAGTTCCATCTTTCGCTCAAAGGATCGGAACGGTGCAGACTTGAAACTGGGTGGATATAGCGCGGGTCTAGCCCGTTGGGAACGGGTGTTCAATTCATTGCGTGTTGAATTTTTGGTATTGACCTCGAAACGTGGTCTCGGGACAAAGAACTTTTAATGCTTTCACGCAGGAACCTTTTTTAGTTGACAGGCCAAATGCCTATGATCAACTCAGGGAGCACCTAATCAATTGATCGTGCTCGACCTCTAAAAACCTTTTTCCCGGGGGTTTTCCGGTAATCGCAAATCCTTCTCCAGTTTGCCACTTCGTCTTGCTGGCCCGATGGCCCCGGAGCAAACCGAGTGTAGTATAAACGAATTCGGGCAAATAGGAAATGCAAAATGAGTTTTTGAAACGGGCGCCGGTGTCAGTTCCGCCCGAAAGGGTTACAATTCAATTTCATCACAAACTAGCGAGGTACGGCCCCCGGGCCGAAGCAAATGGAAATTTACTTTCAACGGATCGAGGATGCTGAGGGACTTGAGACGGCGATCGAAGGCTTTGGCCACACGGGATTTGTCGGGTTCGACTCCGAAACAACCGAACTTGACCCGCTGCTCGGCGAGCTGCGGTTGGTACAGCTAAGTGATGGTAAAAAGACACTTATCGTAGATCTTAGGAAGTTTGCCGAGAACGGCGGACTGCGCGATGCGACCGGCCTGGAGCCGCTGAGGAAGCTGCTCTCCGATGAACGCGTGGTCAAGGTGGCCCATAACGCGAAATTCGATGCGAAATGGGTCCGGCATCATCTCGGCTGCGAGCTGAGGGGGATTTTCGACACCTACCTTGCCAGCCAACTCATCGCCGCCGGCGATACCGACCGACGCCATTCGCTTGCTGATGTTGCCCAATTTTTCGCCGGCGTCGAATTGGATAAGTCGATGCAGACCAGCGATTGGACCACGGGGGAGCTTTCGCACATACAGCTCGAATATGCCGCCCGTGACGCGGCGATAATGCCGCAGCTAAAAGACCAGATGGCCGAGCGGATATCAAAAGACGGCCTCGAACGTGTGGCGGAGCTGGAGTTCGAATGTGTCATGCCGATCGCCGACATGGAATCGAACGGATTCTTTCTGGACGAAGGACGTTGGCGGGAACAGCTAGACAAGGTCAAAGCGGCCCAAGCCCGGGTGGCGGACGAACTTCAGGAAATGCTCTCCTCAGGCGTAGCGCAGGCATCGCTTTTTGGCCGGTCGGAAATCAATCTCGACTCGCAGGCACAGGTCGCCGATGCACTTCATAACCTCGGTATCCCGGTGCCCGACACGACAAGGGCCTGGCAGCTGCAGCCATTATCGGAGAAATACCCCGTCATCGAGAAACTGCTTGAATATCGATCGGTCCAAAAATCGATGACAAGCTTTGGCGAAGGCATCCTCGAAAATATTAGCCCGTCGACGGGCCGTATCCATGCAGATTTTCGACAGATCGGCGCTCCGACCGGCCGCTTTTCTTGCTCGAAACCGAATCTTCAGCAGATCCCGCACGACACGGCATACCGCCGCTGCTTTACACCGGCGGAGGGAAACAAGTTCGTGATCGCCGATTATTCGCAGATCGAATTGCGGATCCTTGCCGATTTTTCGGGCGACACGAAGTTCATTGAGGCCTTTATCTCGGGAGTCGATTTTCATCGTGCGACCGCATCGCAGGTTTTCGGTGTCGGCAGCGACAACGTGACCGAGGACCAGCGCTCATTCGCAAAGCGGTTGAATTTTGGGATCGTTTACGGTATCGGTGCGTCGCGTTTCGGGCTGATGACGGGACTTTCGCAAAACGATGCCGAGAACACGATGCGAAGATACTTCGGGACGTTTCGGCAGCTTGACGAATATCTGCGAAACGAAGGCCGCCGCCTGCTTGACGAACGGCGCGTCCGAAGCGGTTCGGGAAGGCTGTTGAGGCTGAGATTTGATGAAAGCGACCGTCAGCAGACGGCCGCCGCTCGTCGCTACGGGATAAATATGCCGATACAGGGAACCTCGGCCGATATACTCAAGCGTTCGCTCCGCCTGCTCCATGACCGCATCGCGGGGACCTCGGCCCGGCTGGTCAACATCGTTCACGACGAGATCATCCTCGAATGCTCGGCCGCGGAAGCAGAAGCCAGTGCCACGCTATTAGAGGATGCGATGACCGCCGCCGCCCGCGAATACCTGACCCGCGTCCCGGTGAAGGTAGATACCCTGGTTGCTGACGACTGGACAAAAGGCCCGGCCCTGACACAAGCCCAGTCGGGGTTGGGTGGTTGAAAGGCGGTCCGGTTTTGGGTTTTGGGTTTTCGGTCTAGAACATTCATCCGTGTTTACTACCCCTCAAGCATGCTTCGCAACCGTCCTGTCTACATGGGCAGGGTTATTTCACAATCAAAAGGCGGGCCCTGAAAGCCGCAAAAAGCCGCCAAATCTTAAGCCGAAGTCGGCTATAATCTAATTGCATGAGGTGAACGATGAAAGCATACAAGACTTACACGACAGTTTCAGATTCGAAACAAATTGTTTTGTCGGACGTGCCGTTTCGCGTCGGCGACAAGGTTGAGATCGTAGTCTTGACCACCGAAAACGGCGGACGCGCTGAGCGAGTTCGTAAATTGAAAGAGCTGCTCAAAGAAACTCAGTCCTTGCCGCAGATCCAAATTCTCAGCGAAGATGACATATTGCGTGAAGTCGAGGCTTGCCGAAACGGCAAATGATAAGAACGGTAATTGACACAGGCGTTGTCGTTTCGGCCGCTCTTCGAGACAGAACACCGGAAGAAGTCGTTCTGTTCATCGTCGAACATGATGAATTCGAGTGGATCACCTCCTCTGCGATCCTTGAAGAATATACCCAAGTGCTGGCGCGTGATAGGTTTGGGCTACCGCCGAACGTGCTGCAGCAGTGGCGTGACGTTTTCGATCAGTTCACTACGACGATCGAACTGGAAATGGAAATCGATCTTCCGCGAGACCAAAAGGACGCCAAGTTTCTTGCATGTGCGTTAGCGGCAGAAGCCGATTTCTTGATCACAGGTGACAAGGATTTTGAAGACGCGCGAAAACTTATCGAGACAACGATCATCTCGGTTTCACAATTCAAGAAACTTGTAATGGAAAAGTGGAGTTGAGGAATAAAGAGACCGTGGGGTCCCAAGCCCAGTCAGGACTGGGTGGTTGAAAGGCCGCCGCCTCCCCAAACTATTGCCAGCCGCGGGTTTTGATACTACGTTTCCGGTGTTCGTTTGAATCGTGGAAGATCAGACTACGTTAGTTGGCGGACGAGACTGGAGAGCAAGTTCAGAACAGGAGAAATGCTCGATATCCCGCTGAAATTCTTGTATTTTCAACGGGGTTGGTGTTAATCAATAGTTCGATGCTTTCTCGGTTTTTTGACGATATACGCCGTTTTGCGGCTTGGTGTATAATTCGAATTGCTATGGAAAGGAATTTGATCAAGACTGACTCTGCTGTGATGATGGGGAAACCAGTCATTGCAGGAACACGAATTACCGTTGAGCTAATTCTTGAAAAACTTGCTGCCGGAGAAACCGTTGAACAAATTCTTGACGCTCATCCGCGACTGACTAGAGACGCTATTTCCGCCGCATTGTTATATGCAGTCCAAAATCTACCGACGTTTCCATCGGAAGCGGTATGAATCTTTTGGCGGACGAAAGCGTTGACAGGCAAATCATTGAGCGATTGCGGCAAGATGGACACGATGTTTTATACATTGCTGAAGTCGAGCCAAGCATTTCTGACACGGTTGTGTTTGAACGCGCCAATGAAAAGATTGCATTGCTGTTAACGGGAGACAAAGATTTTGGCGAGATCGTTTTCAGGGACAATCGTTTGAGTTCAGGCGGTGTAGTTTTGTTTCGGCTGGCAGGTTTGTCTGCTGAAAAAAAAGCCGAGATTGTTTCGGACGCTTTTCAAACTCAAGGCGCAAAATTTCCAAATCATTTTAGCGTAATCGCGCCGGGTAAAATCAGGATTCGAAAGAAGGTTAACCTTTGAAAACAATCCCGCACCAAACAATTCGATGGACGTGAGGGCGGAACGGCGACTTTGTTATCGCGTCGTCTGGCAAAGCTTAACGGGCCTGGTAGCGGTTTCGTCCCACGGCCCCGCCGCCGTCAGGTTTCTCGTGACATGAGGGAACGAGTTTTAAGTATTAATCGGCAAGTTTCGGTTGGCTCTTCTCATTGGAGCTGTAGCGGAAGTATTCGGTAGGTATTCACACATTCGGACTAGACGCTAAGAAATCCTATTTGGCGTTAACGCGAAAAACAGCATGGCGAGATCAGAAGCACAGCCAACGCTCGATACCCGCTGAAGTTTTTGTATTATCATCGGCGTCGGTGTTAATCAATAGTTAGGGCACAACACGAAGAATGGCCAAAAAAAATGAATTTTCGACTGTCGACTTCGAATCCTTCTCTCAAGGATTCTGGACAGAAACAGATCGCGCATGTGCTGTTCTTGGGGGTGCCTATCTTGATGCCGCACTTGAGAGCCTATTTCGTCGGTGCTTGTCGAGTCTCAAGAAAGAACTTCTCGAGTATCCTGGGCCACTATCTAGCTTTAGCTCACGTATTCGCGTCGCGTACTCACTTTCGTGGATCGACACTTCAATTTACGACGATTTAAATATTATTCGTGGCATTCGAAATGATTTTGCTCACAGTTTCGATCACGAACTCTGCTTCGATAATCAGTCAGTAGCTGATCGCTGTCGAAACCTCAAGTCTGCTTCAGCAAGTATCGACGGCTTTAATGCTTGTGCCAAGAACAATCCTCAAATGGCTCCTTCCGCTATTGATGAAATGCGAAGAGTTTTCGAGCCGCCGAAAAGACGATTTCAGGTTGCAGTCGAATCACTCGCAGAGCTTCTAGGTAAACTAGCACCAAGTTCTTCTTTCGAATTTACTGGCCCGAATCTTCACGATTTTTGTTATTCAAAATCTGCCAATTTGCTCGTTATATTCCAAGGTCACGGAGTAGCTCCACCATTACGATCCGACGTGTAATCTCTGAACCATGCGTGCCCTAACCAAGCGATGCAACGGAGCGAAACATGATGAGCAAAAATGATTTTCCCGGGCCGGGCATGGAGCTCACTCATATCCTGGTGGTTCGTGATATTGACCGCGCTCGCCATTTCTATCGCGATATACTAGGTGCGCGTCTGCACCGCGAGTACGGCGGGACATCCTTGGTGTTTCAGTTTCAGGGCGTGTGGCTCCTCGTCGTGACCGGTGGCCCGCCGACCAAGGACAAGCCCAACATCACCTTCGCGGCCCCTGATGATCCCGCGCGGGTTGATCACGCGTTCACCATTCGGGTGCCCGACTGTAAGGCCGCATACGAGACGCTGCTCGGACGCGGGGCCGTGTTCCTTACGCCGCCAGTAGATTGGGGCGGCGAGGTCCGATGCTTTTTCCGGGACCCGGACGGGCACCTGTTTGAGATAAGTGAGGCTCGCCAGGATGACCGGGGTGCCACCTAACAACTCACTGCACCTGCTCACGTCAAAGCCCGCGACAAGTGACTTCGATCATTAGAAGCGGTCAGGAGGCGGTGGCTTCGTTGGTTTCGGGTTTGGCTGAGCTGAAGAGTATCCGGGTGCAACTTTCGCACGTGATTATCTGCTGCCCTTTTTTTACCTCGACCTGCATCTGCGGCCTGAGCGACATGAAGCAGGCACTGCATGAACTGTTGACCACCTCGGCGACGACGATTTCGCGCGTCGCCAATGAATGGACGAGAAGAGCAGTCGGTTTCCGACTGCGACGGCCGATTCGGTATTTCGGTCGATAAAGTGCCCTGCTGATTGACTTTCGCTGCAAACACACAAACAATCTGATTGTTCCCCAAAATTAGAAAAAGAGTTTCAGGCGGTACCGATGTGCTTGCGCCAGCCGTCTGAAACGAACCGATCAATCTATGTCAATTCGTAAATCGCTGCCTTTGCTTTTTGTAATTCTCTCGCTGTTCGTGACGGCCACGGCCCAGTCTTCGAAACGGCCGATGACGCTTGAAGACATTTTCAAGATAAAGAATGTCTCGAACCCACAGGTCTCGCCCGACGGGGCATGGGTCGCCTATGTCGTCTCGACTGTGGATGTGAAGGCCGACCGTTCGAGCTCGGACATCTGGATGGTGAGCTACGACGGCAAGACGCACCGGCAGATCACTTTCACGACGACCGAGAGCGAGAATCAGCCGCGTTGGAGCCCGGATGGTCGATACCTTTCCTTTGTCTCATCGCGTCCCGGCCCAAACCGCGGAAGCCAGATCTGGCTGCTCGATACGCGAGGCGGCGAGGCAAGGCAGCTTACCGACACGAAGGGCGCGATCCAGGGTTACGAATGGTCGCCGGATTCCAAACGCCTTGCATTGGTGATACGCGATCCG
>JBGSYT010000145.1:0-6275 GCA_041750855.1 Pyrinomonadaceae bacterium
TTATTCAGCTCATTCGAGAGTGCGGATGTGTCGGACACATCTCCAAACGCGGAATTGTTGAGTGTGACCCCTCCAGTCTCTTTGCTGATACCAACGACAAGAGTGAGAGGGTTAGGTTTTACATCCGCAACTGGTTCGTCCTTAGGCTCGGCCGGAACCTTTGCCTCAAATCGGCTCGGCTTGACCGGTGTTATGATCATAAAAATGATCAGCAGAACGAGCAGCACATCGATCAAGGGCGTTACATTGATATTAGGTCTTGCTTCATCACTAGAGCCGCCTGTTGACATTCCCATTGCTTAATTCTCCCGCAAAATTCCAGTGCAAGGCAGCCGCTACTGCTGCGGTGCCTCGCCTCCTTTTTTCTTGTCGGCTACAAGGCCTATCTTGTCTATATCCTGTCTTCGGATTATATCGATCGCCTGCACAACCGTACCGTAATTAACGTCAACGCCACTCTTGATATAAACAATACGCTTATCAGGCGGCTTGTCCTTCATCATGGCCTGGACCTTCTCGCCCAAACCCGTGAGCGGAAATTGTTCATTGCCAACGTAGAAGTTGCTGTTGTCCGGGATCGAAATGACAACGGACGTGTCTTTCGTTATATCGGCATCTTCGTCCGGAGAGTTAAGGTCTCTCGGAAAATCCACCGTAACTCCCTGTTGAAGCAGCGGTGTCACGATCATAAAGATGATCAGCAACACGAGCATCACGTCGACCATCGGAGTAACGTTGATCTCCGAATTATATTCATCGGTCCCGCCGATCTTTGCTCCCATGGCAGTAGTACTCCCTTTTCTAGATCACGTAAGGCCAGACGAAGTTATCCTCTTAGCGCCTTCGTTTTTTGTTTGATGAAATAATCGACCAGTTCGGATGCCGAATTCTCCATTTCAACACCAAAGCTCGTAACCTTGCTAGTGAAATAGTTGAAGAGCCAAACACCCGGGACGGCCACACCGATACCAAATGCCGTAGCCACAAGTGCTTCAGCGATAGCACCGCCGACCGCGGCAATACCGGCACTCTCAGTCTGTGCAAGGGCGACAAAAGCACCAATGATCCCCACGACCGTACCGAACAAGCCCACGAAAGGTGCGGTTGAACCCACGGTTGCCAAACCGGCCAAACCGCGTTTCAGTTCCGCCGTCTTCACGGCGATCGCACGGTCAAGCGCCCGTTTTGAGGCTTCCATTTCATCGGCCGAAATTTCAGCGTTTCCCTGGTGGGCCGCAAACTCCTTCAGACCTGATGAAACGACCATGGCGAGGTGCGAATCCTTGTGGCGGTCGCTGATATTTATCGCCTCGTCAATGTTGCTGTTCTTCAGAGCCATCGCTACCTTCGGGGCGTACTGCCGCGACTGCTGTTTCGCTTTGTTGTAAGTGAGGTATCGCTCGATCCCTACAGCGATCAGGTAAACAGACTGGATCAAAAGGACGAAGATAACGACCCAACCCGGGATCGTGAGGCTCCGGACGATGTCATAGATCGTAAACGGGTTTTTCCCGTCACCCATGAGCAGCAGGAACATGCCCAGAAAGTCCGATCCGATTAGGCTTGCCAAAAAAGTCATTGTTTTTCCTCCAGAAAAATCGAAAAGATTATATTATTGCGTATTTTCTGCGAAGAAAGAGAAACGGCTAACGGTCGCCGTTTCCCTTCCTCGCGGATCGAACGTCCTAAGGGACAAAATTATAAGTAATGACACCTGAGACCTTCACAGGCTGCCCTGAAAGGAGCGTCGGACTGAATCTAGCCCCACGAGCCGCAGCTACAGCGGCCGGCCTGAGCAGCGGATGCCCGCTTACGGCGTTGGCCGAAATGACGCTGCCCGTCTCGCTGATCAACACCTGCACGGAGACCGCGCCGCTTGCACGCACTGCTCTGGCAGCAGGTGGATATGGCGGTTTGGGAAGGCTTGTGGCCTTACCGTTGAGGACTCCGCGTGAGATCGTCTTAGGCGGTTCCTTCTTTGGCGGCGGCGGCGGTGGCGGTGGCGCTGCCGCCCTCTCACTTGTACCGCCATCACCCGGAGCACCGCTGTCGCTTCCGCTGCCGGACGTGTTGACCGGGCCACGGTAATCAGCGGGCAAGCCTACCGCGGCAGTGTAGTCGCGGTCGCCCTTGACCGTAAACCGATTCGGATCCCTTTCCTTGATCGTATTCTTCTCAACGCTTATCCTGTCTGGCGGCTTGGGCGGAGTCTCGGTCATCGCGGCGATGATCTCTTTCCGGATATCGACGTTCGGGTCCTTTTGCTTCTCCGGCTGTTTCTCCGGTTCCGGCTCAGGGGCCTCTTCGATCACCGGTGGTGCCACGAGGGTCTCAAGCGAGAGTTCATTCCCTCCCATACCGAAATCCTTGGCGTAGAGGCTGTAGAGATATGCACTCCCTAAAACCGCTAACATGATCACGAAGGTGGAGAGAAGCAAACCGCCTCGTTTGGAGTTTTCCTCCGAATGGCTTCTTGATTCTACTAACTGATCTAACATCGTAAATTCCTCCCTTGCTTTCGGTGCCAAACTAGGTCAAGGGTTACAAACCTTTCTGGTGTTTTGATGTAAAGTACGAAACCGTACGTTGCAGCCATTCAACAAAGGCAGAATGGCCGCATGCGTTCCATTTCCGGCCCTTCCTGATTGTGGACTGTTGAACACCAAGTGCGGAGCAAGAAACACATGCCGGCAACGGATACAAAAGTTCCACATTCAACGCAAGTTTCACACGAAAGCCAACGCGAAAAGCAGATACGGAATATTTAATTGACCAGCAACGTAATGCAGTCTAATTAGTTAGAAAAAGAAAGTCAAGAATAATCAAGCCCGTAAACGGAGAAATTTTCGTTTTGTTATCTTCACGCACGGGCGATTCCGAGCAAATAGAGTTGCTGCACCCCGTCGTTTACCGAGTTACCGGTCTACGCGTAACGGTTCTGCGCGAGGCAGTAGCCATTTTCTCGCCCTGCGGCTGATATGCCTTTTCCTCGACCTTGCCGATACCGAGCTTACTTTGCCACCATAGAGCGATCGGGCTGGCGATAACGACCGTTGAATAAGTCCCGGTAATTGCTCCGACAAGCAAAGCGAGTGAAAATCCCCTAAGGACTTCGCCTCCGAAAAACACGAGAGCAAGGACCGAAAGCAAGACAAGGCCGCTCGTTACTACAGTTCGCGACATCGTCTGATTTATCGAATCATTCGTAATTTGGTACAACGTTTTGTCCCGTTGGAGGGTTATGTTCTCCCGAATACGGTCAAAGATGACTATCGAGTCGTTGACCGAAAAGCCGACAAGTGTCAAAAGTGCAGCAACCACCGTCAGGCTTATTTCCCATTGGAACAGCGTGAAAAACGCTAGTGTGACCAGAACGTCGTGGATGACAGCGACAACTGCGCCGGCCGCGTAGGTCCAATCGTACCTGAAAGCGATGAAAAACAGGATACCGAGCATGCCCAGCACCGTGGCGATCAACGCCTGGTTTCTGAGTTGTTCGCCGGCGATCGGGCCGACGGCGTCAGTCCCGATTATCTTGTATGCGGCGTTCTCGTCCTCTTCAAGTGTCGTCGCACCTTCAGCTTCCTTCCCAAAACTATCGAGCGCCGATTTGACGATACAGCGTCCGGCCTCTGGCTGAAGTTCCCCACTATCGTCGCGGCACTCCTCGCGCGTACCGATGTTTGGCACCTTAATCAATACTTCATCCTGCTTGTCCGTCGACTCCTGGATGACCGCATCATTTTGCCCGGCCGTTTGAAGTGCTCCGCGAATAGCGTCCGCGCTGGGCTTTTCGCGAAACTTGGCGATCACTACTGTTCCGCCCTGAAAATCCACGCCAAGGTTGAAGGCACTGGTCCCGCCTTCAACGGCTTCCCTTCCGACAGCGGAAACAAGGCCCGCCAAGAGTATTGCGACCGATACCCCGATCAGGATCTTCCGCTTGCCGAGCCAGTCAACGTTAAGGTTTGTAAAAATTTGAAACATTAGAGAAATTATCGATCCTGAGTACCAGAATTTTTCTAGCCGAGACCTTCGGCCATATCTGAATAGTGATCAAACCTTCGGTGAAGGATCAAATACTTATAGTGGTCTTGTTCGGGTTTCTTAGCAATATACCCATATATATCGTCCGGGAAACATAAACTGCCGTGAACAGGTTTAGCAGCAATCCAAGGATCAGGGTCACAGCAAATCCGCGGATCGGCCCGGAACCGTACAGATAGAGAATGATCGACGAGATAATTACCGTTACATTAGTATCGACGATCGTCACGAAAGCTCTGTCGAAACCAATTTCGACGGCCTTTTCGACTGCCCTGCCCGCGCGCAGTTCTTCCCGCATTCGTTCAAATATCAGGACGTTTGCGTCGATTGACATTCCAAGCCCCAGGATCAGGCCCGCAATACCAGGCAAGGTAAGTGTTGCTCCGATCATTATCAGTGCTGCGATGGTCAACAACATGTTCAGCGTCAACGCGACCACCGCGTTCAAACCGGAACCTCGGTAATAGACCACCATAAAAACAAGTATGAACGCCAGGCCCGCGATCGATGCGGTAACGCCCGCACGAATAGAGTCGGCACCGAGGCTTGGGCCGACGGTGCGTTCTTCCTGATATTCGATCTTGGCAGGCAAGGCACCGGACCTAAGCGTCAGGGCCAGATCCTCAGCGCTTGCACGAGTAAACTTACCCGATATCTCGCCCCTATCGTCGATCCTCGATCTGATAAAGGCAACAGATTTGACCTTATCATCCAGGACAACACCCATGTAATTGTTGATGTTCGCCGCGGTCCACTCGCCGAACTTCGCAGCTCCAGCCGGTTTCAGCGAGAATGCTATCTGAAAATCGTTTTCGTTTCCGGTTTGGGACACAGCATTGGCATCACGAAGTTCGCTGCCGTCAACCACCGCAGGATATTCGACGACCACAAACTCCTTAGGCTTTTCCGGGCCAGGCGGAGTTGTCTCCGCTGCTGCCGCGTCGCGATCGATGTACTCCAGAACCCGTCGGTTCGAGGGTACCGTGCCTCCCACTGATTGGACGGCAGCTTGTTCGGAAGGAAAAGTCTGGACCGGAGCCGGGTTTGGAGGCCCGACCACTTTCATCAGTTCCAATTTCGATTCCGCATTGAGAAGCCTCTTGATCCTCTCCGGGTCGTCCACGCCCGGCATTTGAAGAAGTATCTGGGCTGATGCCTCTGCACCGTGCCGCTGAAGTGTCGGTTCGGCTACACCGAAAGCATTGATCCGGCTCTCGATGATCTGTAACGCCTGATCAACCGCCTGGTTTTTGAACAGCGTCTGCGTTGTTGATGGCAGACTCCATGTGACCGTGTTCTCGCTGATCGATTCATTCCAGTTTAGGAAATCGACCCGCTTCTTAATCTCTTCGATCGCAACGGCCGCCGGCGTGCCCTCAGCAGGCGTGATGGAAATCGAATAAGAACCCTCTTCTGCCACTACTTCGCTGTTCGCAACCTGAATGTTCGCATCCCGCAAGGCGGCCTGGGCCGCCTGCAGATTGTTCTCGGTCAAAATTCTGAGGTACTCGTCTGTTTTGACTCGCATCACAAGGTGTGACCCGCCCCTCAGATCGAGGCCAAGATTGATATTCTCCTGGAGATTTTGCTTGATCCCGGCCCAGGTAAAATCCTGTTTCGTCAGGCCCCGTCGAGGCCCGATACAGAGATAGAGGCCCAGAAGCGTTATCGCCAGGATGAGGATCACCCGGAACTTGAAGGTGTTCTTCTTCATAAATAACTTGGTCCGCCGATGGTCCAGGTCGATCGAGGAAACTATTCGCTGATCGCCGGCGGGAAAATTAAGGACGTAGGGCTAAATTATTCAGCCTTTTTACCGACAACTGCGGTTTTGCCGATCTCGAGGAACGATTTCTCCGCACTCTGAATAATGAAGCTAGTTTCTTTTACTTCCTTGATCTTTCCGATCACGCCGCCATTTGTAACGATCTCATCGTTGATCTTCAACTGAAAGATCATTTCCTGAAGCTGTTGACGTTGTCGCTTCTGAGGCAAAATGACTAGAAAGTAAAAGATTCCAAAAATAAATACGAATGGAAGCAGTGTCCAGAGAAGACTGCCCGCACCCGCGTCCTGAAAAAGTAACAGAAATGTATTCATCTATACGAACCGTACGAAAAACAAACTTTAATCTTATATGCTAGATCGTACTATATCAACCGTCAACAGGTCCGTTCTCTTGTAATTTGCGAAGAAATTCGTTTCTGAACCGGTCGAAGGAGCGGGAT
>JBGSYT010000146.1:0-11924 GCA_041750855.1 Pyrinomonadaceae bacterium
ATAGACGGGATCAGGCACAAGAAGAAATCGCAGGCGTTCACGTCACGAATCAGGGTAAGCAGATTGACGCGGACCAGGCTGCATTTATGATCGTGTCCGAACGCCTGAAATTAGTCGAAGAACGTGTTGAAAAATTGCACGATGATCTTACCTCCCAAAGAGAAATGAATGCAACAAAAGACGCCAAAATCGAACACTTGGAACAAGACAATCAACGACTTCGGGAAAGATGCACCAAGCAAGATAAAGAGATCGCGGACCTCAGAATTGAGCTAAACGCATTGAAGTTACTGGTGCAGCTTAACGGGACACAGCAAGCAGCCGAACTGCTAGAACAAAAGGGCACGGCAGAAGACCCGATACACGTAGCGGTACACGAAAAGCAATGATAAGTGAACTCTATCACCTAGACCGAGATCATAACGTGCATAGTGTGGCATAAGCGAAGCGTGACGGAAGTAAAAGAGCTTGAAGAAATGGCGGAACACCTTACTCGGCTGGACGAGCAGGTAAAGACATTGGAGGGTGAACTGGCATCGACACCACACGAAGTTGTTCTGGCCCCGTCAGAAGTGGTTAAGGTTGAGATCATAGACACGCCGCAAGTCGAGATCAAAGCCCTTCGAGCCGATATCTGCCGTAAATGTGGTTCGAAGCTGATGAAGGACGAAAATCTTGAGTGCAATCCCTGCTTTCGCGGGACGCTCGGATCGAAACCAATAATTGAAGAGGTGATAAATGGCTGAAGAAGAAGACGAATTACCACCATTGATGAAGCAGAACGGCGGCGTCCGAAAAGGTGCCGGGCGTAAGAAGGGCGGCCACAATAAGAAAACGCTCGAAAAGATGGCCGTTCAGAACGAGTTCAAGCAGCGGATCATGCAACACGTCGATTCGCTCTTTAATGCGCATCTAGCCTTGGCCCTCGGTTCGATCCAAGTATTCCGCAAAGACAGGATAAAAGGGCAAAACGGCCACTATCGCGACACGCATACGCTGGTAACAGAATCTGACGAGATCAAAAAAGTTTTAGACGAGCACAACGGCAAATCCGGCAAGGTCGGCGAGACGTTCTATTTTGTGACAGAGGTCGGCCCGAATGAAAGAGCGATCGACACAATGATCAACCGAGTATTCGGCCGTCCCGAGATCTCAGCCGATGTCGAGGACACCATGAAGACGGCCCGGGCCATCAGGGCGTTCGATCTGTGGGCGAGCAAGAACCCGCTGGCGACAGATCAGGACAAGGTGGACGCGATAAAGACGATTGCGGAAGGCTCGCAGATGAACAATCACGAGCTCGCGAAGAAGGTCGGCGTCCAGTATTTCGACACGACCCAGTAACAAATGCAGTTACAGACCGCCAACCCATCATCGCAGCCTTTTATCCCGCCTATAACGTGGGATGCGAAGACGTGCATGAGCGCGGTTGGATTCGATGTGCCGGATACCGCTAAGGCGAAGGCCCTAGAAGACCAGGGCTGGCAGGCGTGGCTCAAAACGCTGTCACCACGGTCGTTTACTGCGCCATTCTCAGAAGAGCACGTCGAGTTCTGGGACAAATACTGGTCGCTGCTGATGCGTCAACGCGGCGGCGAGATCATTCCGGCCGGCGAAAGGACGATCATTCTGCCCTTGGGCCGCGGAAACGCAAAGTGCTTGGCGGCAGAGACGCAGATATATCTTGCCAATGGATCACGCCTTGCCATTCGGGATATACAACCCGGAACTTCCATATTTTCCTACAACGAATCCACTGGCGAGTTTGAACAAGATGTCATTTCTCGAAAGTGGAAATCGGGAATTCGGGAGTGCGTCAAAGTTAGAACGAAATCCCGTCATGAAGTAGTACTGACGGCAAAGCACAAGGTTTTAACTCTCGACGGATGGAAACTGGCCGGTGATTTAACGATCGGAGACCGCATTGCCTCACCTCGTAAACTTCCAGTGGCATGGAGCGATAAAACCCATACCGACGAAGAAGTTCGGCTGCTGGCTTACGTGATTGCTGAAGGAAATACCACGGAATATAAACGAAAGGGCGGCGGAAGCATGCTTAATCTGGTGCTGACCAATCAAGACGCGGGTGTGATTGAGGACATTGAGTATTGTGCCGAATCCCTCGGATTTGGAGTACGTCGCACACCGCGTGATAACCATGAATCGATTTACTTATCGGGCGGGGCCCGCGCTTGGATTCGAGAAAACGATCTCAACGGTAAAAAATCAACTAACAAGCGGTTGCCGAGTTGGGTCTTTCACCTTCCTGAACGGCAGAAATGGCAGTTTCTGTCCGCATTTATCGACACTGACGGATGGATCAGCCAGAAGATCGGGATTACGCTGGCGAATCAACTTCTAGTCGAAGATTTACAGTATTTAACAGTGCAGATGGGCATTCCTTCGACCGTTCTTTATCGCCCGAACGATCACGCGAATGCTTGGGCCTTGCTACTCGATTCAGGGTACATGAAGGCCCATGCTGACAAACTCCACCTACGAGCCAAGCAATCTACGTTGAACACATGGGTCGAGAAACGGCGATACAGCCTCACCGACACGTATCCGTATACAGAAATGCGCGGGATGCCTCATGGTATTGGATACGCGATACAGAGAGCCGGTTTGTCGATCAGCCGTCGATACGACGTAACCAGAGCCAAAATGCAAGCGGCTCTTGCTCTTTATTCTCATCCGCGATGGGAACAGTTAGAAGCATCGGAAGTGTTTTGGGATAAGGTGACGTGCATCGAGGATGCTGGATCTCATGAGACGTTCGACGTGGAGGTTGAGAAAAATCACAATCTTGTTACCAACTTGCTCGTGACCCATAACTCCACTTCCGCAGAAATGGCCGGTATCGCGGAGGGCTGCATTCTCGGGAAAGGCTACGCACTGTACCTCTCAGACTCGCAGATCCTAGCCGAGGAACACCTTTATTCCGTAAAAGCCATTCTTGAGAATGACGTATTCAGCCAATACTACCCGCAAATGGCCTCGCCTGTGATCGAATCGAGCATGGGTACGTCGAAGGTTGCAAAATACCGTCAGGATACGATCATCACGAATCAGGGGCGATGGGGCATGACCGCCAGGGGAATAACCTCGAATGTGCGCGGCGGTCGTATCGATACGCAAAGATTCACTCTGGTTCTGGTCGACGATATCGACGATCTTAACGATTCGCTGATGGTGATCGAGAAGAAGAAACGCATCTTATCTCGAACCGTATTCCCGGCGATGTCGAAAGACGGCAAAGTGATCTTTGCTCAGAACCTCATTACGGCCAATTCAGTCGCGTCGCAGATACTTAGCCGAAAGACGGACATACTCTCGGAGCGCACGGTTATCGGCGGCGGTTCCGGTGTGAAGGCATTCAAAGAGATCGAACTGGACCAGAAAGACGGCGAAGACGGCGTGCCTCGGTGGTACATCAAGAACGCGGTTCCGACGTGGGACTATTTCAACATCGAAGATGCAAGAAGTTTTCTGGCTCTATCCGGCAAAGAGGCGTTCTTAGCCGAATATCAGCACGAATTTGACCTCAAGACGGGCAAGGTCATTCCCGACTACAACGAAGAGGCTCAGGTGATTACTTGGTCGATGTTCGAGAAGGTCTTTGGGTCCAAGTTCATACCGAAGCACTGGAAAGCAGCTTGCGGCCTCGACGTAGGTTTCTCGGACGGTATGGCCCCTCACTATTCAGCTTGGGCATTCGCAGCCGTATCCGCGATGAACTCCGCATTGCCGGGGAAGCATTTTGTGTATCGGGCAAAATCCTTCATCGGTACGGCGATCGACGATCAAGCGATCGAGATCTGGAAGGATCTGGTTAAGGACGGGGATTTTCAGACCAATTTTGCACTCTATCCGGCATTGCAGCAGGCTTTGGGCATCACTCGAAACGCTCAACCTGGCGGCCTCGTTTCACATTGGCAGATGTCGCACGAAGCAACGGGTGTGATGATGACTCTCAATTCACGTTACGGTTTCCCGTTCGGCAAGCTCCAGAACTACAAAGCAACTGACGGCGTGGCTCAGTGGAATAACCTTTGCCGCTGCGATTACTCGAAGCCGAACCCTTTTAAGCCTGATGAGCAATTAGACGGTGAAACGTATCTTATCGGCAGTCCTTCGCTTTTTTACATCGTTGACGACGATCAGCTTGTGAATCCCCGCGATGATAACGGCATGAAATTGCTCCGGGAACAGGTGCAAGGCTGGAATTATGTTCAAACGAAGCTGACGGAGACTGGTTTGACCGAGGAACGTCCGAGCAAGGTGAATGACGATTTCCCAGACTGCTTGAAAGGATTATTCCACTATTTCGGCCAGACCCCGACGCCTTTGACGAAGATCGAGGCCAGGGAAGCCGCTTTGCCTGCTCCGTTGCAGAATCGGGAGAAGATACTTGCCGAGAATCCCGAACAGGCCGAGCGCGTGATGCTGGCGCGGCAAATGGCTTTTGGCAGTATGGATCAGCAGGACGCCAAGCGGCGGGCTCAGGTGTCGAAGCATAGACCTATGGTCCCAACGATCAGGATGAGGAAGCGATGACAAAAGACTTCCAAGACTGGTGCAGGATTACAGCCGTCACCGTGGCAGTTTTCATCGCTGCGTTGCTTTGCAGGATATTTGGAGCGGAATTGAAATAATGGACACGATTCTCACCATCGCCTTTGCCGTAATGGGTATCGCTTTCAGCGTGTCGCTGGCTATCTCTGCGTTTCTCTACGGGAAAGGACTCGGAGCAAGGGAAGAACGCGAAAACGCGAAAGCACGCGAGAATATGCTTACCGCCGGACACAATGCGGAAAGATCAGAACACAAAGACATTCTCGAACGCCTTCTAACGAAAGCCGGAGCCGGTAAGCCGTATCAACCCGCATTATCGTCAGTCGATCCTAAAGAGCCAGGAAAACGCATCGTCTCGGCATCTCAGGTCGTGAGCGAGCTTCAGGTGAAAAATAACGAGCATTCAGTCAGTACCAAACCCGCTGCATCGCGCGTAACTCCGGTTCCGCCATCGATCAAGCGTGAATTTCTTGCGGCGACGCAGGATGAAGGCAAGGCAGCGGCCTAGCCGGAATTAAACACAGTTGGCGAGACAGTCGCCGTGGTCAAAACTCGAATATAAGGGGAAGTTAAAATTATGGCTGATAAGAAAAAAGCAGAAAAAGCAGAGGCGGTCGATGAAGGCAACGATATTCCGAAGTCGTCGCTGACATCGGCAGTCACAACGGACATGTCGGACGAGCCCGCATCGCAGGTTCGGCCAGACGAGGAACAGGCGGCAATCGACAACACGTTCGAGGGGCGCTCGAATAGGGCGAGCATCGGGCTTGTAACGGTTGACGGCATCGATCTGCGGTATGTCGGGGTTGCTCCGGCGAGAGATCAGGATGCGGAAACGCCGTCTGGGTTGAAGATCACGTCCGAGAACTCGACGTTTACGCCTTTGGCAAATGTCGAATTTCATCCCAGCATCAGATGCAAAGACCCGAAATCCGGCGAGTATTACTTTCCGGCTGACGGTGTAACGTCTTGGGAAGGATGTGAGTTTGAAGGAAATCCGCTGGTACCGAAGGCGGAGAAAACGAAAGCTAAAAAGGCTGCCTAAGAGGATAGCGGCGGGTGACATCTGTGGGCAACTACGGGTGACTACGAGTAAAAGCAGGACTTCGACAAGGACAGTAGCCTGCGAGCCCGCCGCTTTTTTAAGGAATTATTATGGACGCCGGAACAGGTTTACAAACAGGTCTCGCTACTCACCCGTCGGGAATGGTCCCGCTCGATCCTGAGAACCGCGAAAGATTAGAGTCCGCACGCGAAGCGGTTTCACATCGTGAGCGCGTCGGCGAAGGCCTGTCCGCGTTCCTTATCCGGCTGCGTAACGAGATCAACGACCTCGACCGCCATAAACGCCTGAACCTGTTCCGAACGATGATAAAGGCCCATCAGTACATGGATGGGAACTTTTATGGCTACGTCGACGAGAACTGCGAATGGCAGAGCCGCACGAAAGACCCGAACGAGGTCTGGTACTCGGACAATCAGGTTTATGCGTACTGGCGGACGGCCCTGATGGAACTGTCGCGATCGCAAACCGAGATCGTCATCGAGGCCCCGGACGGAGCCAGTGAAGAGATCGTTTCGGCGGCCAAGTTCGCTCAGACGCGATACGACGCGAATCGGGCCAGAACGTTCAACTCCCTCCTGAAACAGACCGAGAACGCCTACGCTTTGCTCAACGGCATCACGTACCGCTACACATTCTTCGAATTTCGCGGCGGCGATCAGCGAAAAGAGAAAATGCCGGTAGTGCAGAGAGGCGAAGATAATGCTCAGACGGTCAAGATCTGTGCTCAATGCTCGAAGCCTGCACTCGATATGTCCGACATCGGCGATATGCCGAAGCCGACAGAGCAGAAGTGTCATTCCTGCGGTTCGACAATGTTCCGCGAGATCGACGCATCAGGCGGACCGGACGTGGTGATCGGCTATGAAGATCTGCCAACCGGCTCAAATAGCTGGATGGTGCCGAATCCGATCGGGATAGTCGTCTCGATGCAAGCCAGCAGTATCAGGGAAACGCCCTTTCTCTTATGGAGACAGCCAATTCTCAGAGGCGTGCTGCAGAACAAGTATCCAGGCGTCGAACTGATGTCAACGGGGATCGAAAGCACTGAATTGCGGTATATCGTCAATCAGCAGACCTCGTTTCCGAACGATACGCAGACCCGAGGCGGATGGAACACGAATGGCGACGGCACGATCTCGCAGGCGGAAGGAACCGGGCGGGAACTGGAAGTTTTGGAATTTCACCAACTCTGGCTCGATTACCCTCTTTATTGCGATAAGAAATTCAGCGAGGATCAACCGCTAGGCCGCGGCAAGGTTCTGAAAGCAGGCCAACCGCTCGGTTCGATTTTCAAGAAAGGACTCTACGCAGCGTTTGCCGGTGAAGTTGTTCTCGATCTCTGGAATGAGGATAAAAACCGCAAATGGACATCAACCCCGTATGGAATGCGCCCGGGTTCGATGTACGGTACAGGTTCGGCGGTCGTATTAAGCGATCAGGAATTGATCAACGACCTGAAGACGCTCACGATGGCGAATGCCTGGTCGAATGGCGTACCGCGTGAATTTGTCGATCCTGAATATATCTCCGAACTGAGCGCTGACCCGCTGATCCCGACGAATATCACGAAGCCGATGGGCGATACCGGACATCGTATCGTTGGGCGGGCTTACGATCAGGCACCGGCGACCCCGCTCTCAGCGGAAATTTACGGTATTGCAGATAAGGCCGAAGCCTCGATACAAAACAAGATCGGAGCAATGTCATCCGGCGCGGGCGGTTTGCACGATGCTCAAAAGTGGGGCGATACCGCAACCGCCATTTCGATCAAACGCGACCTGGCAGTAGGTCGATTCTCACCCGACCTGATGCTGATGGCCGATATGCTCGACAAAGAGCAGGCTGTCCAATTCTTACAAAACGAGCAGGAGTTCTTCACGCCCGGACAGTGGGAACAATACAAAGGCGAGCACGGAGCTGCGGCACTTGAGGCATTTCAACAAGTCGACGTGACCCAGGATCTTCTAATCTCCGTAGCTCCCGGCTCGTATATGCCGAAGTCTGATGCTCAGTTGCAGGCTAAGTTGATCGCTTACACTGAAATATTGGGAGTGATGGCGAATATCAACGATCCTGAATTGATCGCGTATGCGGCTGAGACGTTTGGCGTACCGGCGGCATTAGGCGGATGGAATTCGGATCGGGTACACGCGAACCGGACGGTTGATAAGATTCTGGCCCTGGCTGAATTGTACGTGCAGCAGTATGGCGACCTTCCGACGACCGATCTTGACGATCAGATGGTAATGTTCACCGCGAACCGGATCAACGAGTTTACCAAGGTTCCGGTCGATGTCTTTCTCGACAACCACGATGCTCTGATCGATTCATACCGAGACTGGCGAACGACGGATCAAGGTCGCGACTCGTCAAATGCCGCTTTGGCCGCTGTAGCATTGCGTACAACGATGCACATTCAGGCGAAGGGCAAGCAGGCCCAATTACTCGCCGCAACCGAGATGATGGCTCAACAGCCGCTGCAGATCGCGGCCCAGGCGGAACAGGCTCAGGCCGCACAGCAGCAGGCGGCAATGGCCGAGGAACAGGCCGCAGCCGAGGAACCGCAGCAGATCGCTCAGGCGATGGGACAGGTACTCGAATTCGATGATCGTGAACAGCAAAGGGAGCATGAGGCCCAAATGCAGGCGGCTCAATTAGGCACCGACAGGGAGATAGCGAGGCATACGGCGGCATGAACAACCCCGCTATCCATATCGAAGCATTCACCATCGATACTCTCGCAAAGGGTGCCCTGGCACAGCTTCGACACCTGGCGGAAAAGTGCGAGGACCGGGAAACGGCACGGTCGATCTACGCCGAACTCGGTAATTTGAAATGGAAACTGGCCGAAAAGCATAAATTTCCGGCTGAGAAGGAGAAAATGTCGCTTGAAAAAACCGCAACTGTGGTAAATTTGTAGCGAACAGGCGATACGGTTCGCCAGTATACAATTAAAACGGCCATTCTGTGAGCAAGTCTCACAGGCATCGCCGCTCAGAAATAGGCTTAACAGCCCGTTTCTAGGCGGCTTTTTCATTGCCGGAAAGACGTACTCTCCGGCCGCTTTCGAAGAAACAAGGAGAAAACGCAACAATGTTTGAAGAACAGGAAAGTTCAACCGTGACGGACAGCGAGCAAACTCCCGCGTCTGTCGAAGTTGTTGATACTACCGAGTCATCAGCAGATACCGCAGCACCAGCATCTACGCCCGGCGACCCCACCGCAGACGATATGTTTGCCGATCCGTGGGAGAACGCCAAGGCGCCGGATGACGAAGCCGATACTACCGACAAGCCTGAAACACCCGAGCCGGACGCCCAAAAGCCTGCCTCCGATGAAAAGAAGGAAGCAGACCCGAACGCCGACCCCGACGATGTAAGCAAGGTCCTCGACGAGCTATTCAAACCGGAAGACGAACAGGGCAAAAACCCCGAAGACGCTGAGGATGAAGAAGGATCCCTCGACAAGCAGGACCCGGAAGCAATGATCGCCGCTCAAAGGAACGCGACCGCCAGAGCCTGGGCGACACGAAACGAGAAATGGGCAAAGCCTATCAAAGCGTTTCGCGACCCCAACGTGCCGATCGCAGAAGTAGCCGAGAAGATCGCCGAGATCCACCCGGAACGGTATGGAGCCTTATCGCAACATGCCGCTCACGAACTGGTCGACGCCAATCCCGACGCTACCTTCCAACGTGCGTATGTGATCAAAATGCTTGCCCGCGACCCGTCGTTCGATCCAAAGACGGCAACCCTGCCATCTTTGGATGATATCGTAAACGGCTCGTTCACTCAGTCCACTCAGGCCGAAACACCCGCGCAAGGCCAATCTACAGCACCGCCGACCGGCGACCTTGCAGAACTGACCGCAGAACTCGACGATACTCTCGAATTTGACTGGCGAGATCCGGCCAATGACGAGAATTTCTACGACGATCGGGAAAAGGCATTAGCCAAGGCTCTCCGTGGAATGGAAGCACAGGCAAAGGCCGCGTCAGATGCTAAGGCCGCGCTGGAAAAGGACCTCGAAGGCGTCAAAACCGCCAAAACAACCGAGGCCCAACAAGCGGAGCAGCAGATCCTACAGGAAAAGCTGGCAGCATCGGGCAAACAGTATCGCGACGGTATCGCAAATACATTCTTCCCTCGAGTTTTCGAAAGCACAGGGCTGGTCGTTTCCGAGAACGATACACCCGAGATCAAAGCCTTCAAAGAGGCCAGACAAGAGCTATATACCGGCACCCCTTACGAACAGGAGAACAACCTGGATTCGGCATTTGAGGTTTACGCCTACAACGAATCCACGGTCAAAGGCGATCTTGAGGCAGTTGTCTCACGGATCGTCGACGCCCAGCTTCGACAAGTGCAGGCGGAAGCGGCCAATAAAGCCGAAGATGCCCGACGTTATCAGTCCCTTGCCGACGATGAGAAGATCCCGCTTTTCCAACTGCTTGCTCAGGCAAACAAGGAATTCCGGGCAAAACGCATCGATCCTGATCTCGCTCTGTTAAGTGCTCAAAAACAACGACTGGCACAACCGATAACCGAGGCAAGCCAACGTGTCGAAATAGTTTCGAACGGCGCAGGCTCGGCCGCACCATCTCCCCGTCCGCAGTACGAAACAGCGGAAGACGTTTGGGAAGGTGGAGCCGAAGAAGTGCGACGCAGCGAGGCCTTACGCGCGGGGGCATAAAACCTCACAGACGTGAAATAGGAGTTTAGTAATGCTAGCTTATACAGCCACAACCGCGGGCCCGATATTGAAGGAATTCTTCGATAAGAACGCACCCGACGCGATCTCGAAAAGAAATACCTTCTATTCGTATTTTCGCCGCAAGGTAAAGAAGGTCGACATCAACGATCGAGGATATTTCTTCTCGGTCAAAACCCAGCGCAACCAGGGATATGGTTCATTAACATCTGCCCAGGAAGGCGGGCTTCTGCCGCGTCCGGGTGCTCCCGTTCGCAGAAAGGTGAGAGCGGATTACCGCGATCACTTCCTTTCGGGCGAACTAACCGGCCGCGTAATGGACGCAAGTTCCAACTCAGCCTTGATCGATCTGTCGAAAGACGCGATGAGTGACGCGGAAGAGTCATTCACCACGTTTCAGGACTTTTACCTGTTTGGTAACGGTTCGGGATCGCTTGGCGTGGTCACGACCGGCTACAGCGGCGGTTCACCAACCCTGCTCACCTTTGCCTTGGCTCAGGCGACCCCATACGGCTCGATGATGCTCCAGCCGGGGCAGCGTGTCCATTTCCATCACCCGACGACCTTTGTGCAGCTTACGGGCGGCGCAGTGACCGTTTCGACGGTCGTATCGAAGGATGTGGCAACGGATGTCGTCACCTTTGACGCAGTTCCGACGGATGCCATCGCAGGCTCTATCGTCGTTATCGAGGACACGATCAACCGCGAAGTGCAGGGACTCGACTTTTACGTTGGGAACTCCGGCACAAGCTGGCTGGTCGATGCCATCACAGGTTCGGCCATCACCCGATCGGCCGCTCCGTGGACGAATGCAAACGTAGTCGATATGGCTTCAGCCGCACTCTCACCGGCGAGCCTCGATACCATCGCTTTGCAGACATCGAACCAGCTTGGCGACGGCAAGCCGATGTGGGACCAGGTGCTTATCTCGCACGCGGCACAGCAGAATATGTACCGCAAACTCGGATACAACCTCACCCGCACCGTGAATGCCAGCGGCAACAAGAAACTCGATCTGGGTTTCGCGGAAGTCTCACACAACGGCATGGAGTGGAGAACTTCTTCGCACTGTCAGGCCGATCGTATCTACGGTCTCCGCCTGAGCTGTTGGGTAATGCCGGAGGTCAAAGCTCCGCAGATGTACGACTTCCAAGGCGGGCCGCTCATTCAGAAACCAGGTACTGACAGGTATTACGATGCGGCCCAATTCGCAGTTTACAGCCGTTACGCGGTTGTCTGTAACGAGCCGTATACGCAGTTTCTTCTGAAGAATCTGGCGTTCACCGTGGCCGATGTTCGCAGGAACCTTCTGTAAGTCACTTTAATCAGGACGGGTGGGGTGAAAGCCTCACCCGATTTTATGAACGACAAGCAACGATATTACGAATATCAAGGGCCGGATGGCGGTCCGAAATGGTGGGTAAAAGATCCGCCTTCCGCCGAGCCGTGGTTTCAGGAAGAACTGACGAAATTCGCCGGTATGAGCGATCACGGCCAGCCGAAGCTCCGTCTTGTTTGGGCGGGAAACCTGATGCACGACATGACGCATAAGCCTCGAAAGAAGTATTCGGCA
>JBGSYT010000147.1:0-7749 GCA_041750855.1 Pyrinomonadaceae bacterium
AAGCTTCTCGCACTCTTCCTTGATCGCGGCAAAATCTTCATCGGAACGCCACGTGATGTGCTCAAGCGTGTTGATCGAAAGAACGCCGACGCCGGTTTCCGCCAAAAGAGCCTTCAGATCTTCGACTGTGTCCGTTTCGAGATACGTGTAGAGCTTGTTCGAACGAAGCTCGACCAGTTCAAAACCCGCCGCCGCAGCCGAACGGATGTCCGTCTCCAGGTCGGCCGTCATCGTAGTCGCACCGTTTATTGCAAGTTTCATAGAGCCTCCGCAATGCCATTAGGCAAACGTCGATATTACCACGCCCGACGCGGTCTGACATAAGCCCCGGGACGGCCCGCAAAAGCGTCGGCCCAAAACATTCCGGACAAATACAGCCAACAATAAGTCGTTTCACTTCATCAATAACCAAAAGGGGACGCGTGTGTCCGAAATAGAATCTGTTAGGGCAATATGCTAAGGTTTTTAACGTAATGATTCTTAATTCATTGAGGAAAGGGTTCGGATCAACCGTCACTGTTCATTGGGAGCGATGGGTTACTCGCGTTGCAAGAACAAGTGTTAGCCTGGTTCTCGTTGCGGCGGCGATGGCATTTGTATCTATTCCGGCATTAGGACAGCAGTCGAACACCGATACCGGTCCGGTGGTGATTCGGCCTGGTGCTCCGGGCCAGCCCTCGAAGATATTGCCGGCTTCAACAAGAGGTTCCTTGCCGCCGCGATCGGCCAAAGACGTTGATTTTATGCAGGGAATGATCATGCATCACGAGCAGGCAATAGAAATGACGGCGCTGATCGATGCCCGCACCTCGAACAAGGCCATTCGCCTGCTTGGCGAACGCATCAGCAAGTCGCAGACCGATGAGATCGACTTTATGAAGCGCTGGCTGGGCCTGCGTGGCGAATCCACTACTCATCAGATGCCGGCGAAGGCGGAACCCAATGCGCACGGCGCACATGGTGCACACGGAGCTTCCCAGGAAATGCTGATGCCCGGGATGCTCACCCCGAAGCAAATGGAAGCGTTGAGAAACGCCAAAGCCCCTGAGTTTGACCGCCTTTTCCTGACCGGAATGATCCAGCACCACGAAGGTGCATTGGTGATGGTCAAGGAACTGTTCGATTCACCGGGTGCTGGCCAGGACGCTGAGCTGTTCAGTTTTGCCCGCGATGTCGACAACGACCAGCGTGCTGAGATCAGAACAATGGAAACCTTATTAAGCAAAAATCCGTAGTAAAGCAACGATGAGACACATATCAATTACCTATTTTCGCGCATTCGCAGCCTCCCTTTTTATATGTGCGGTATTTGCCGCCATCGCCGCAGCCCAGGGCTCGCCCGCAAGGCCGCAGCCGAAGCTTCCGCCCGGAATGACCGGTGCCAATCCGAACGACCCTCGTTCCAAACTCGCCCCCGGGCTTTTCGACGCCGGCGAGGTCGCGATCGGTATAAAACACGTCTCGCTGTTGAAAAAGCCTGAAGCCTTCGAGCTTGGTGTCGATCCCAATTCTCCGAAGGTCGGCGTCGCGCTCAGCGCTCTCGGCGTACCTAATCCGGTGGCAGTGCCGGCTGAAATGCGGATGGGATTTGCTGGCCTTGCATTTGCAAATTCCGACCTCGCATTCCAGGGCAATTACGCGTTTATGGGAAATTTCCACGGGATGAACATCTACGACATCTCGAATCCTCGAAGTGCGAAACTTCTCACCTCGATCGTCTGTCCGGGCGGCCAGGGTGATGTTTCGGTCCACAAGAATTTGATGTTCATGTCGGTCGAAATGCCCAACGGCCGCATCGATTGCGGCGAACAGGGCTTCCCGCCTGCGCCGAACGCAGCTCCGGGCGGCGGTGGCCCATCTGCCGAAAAGGATCGGTTTCGCGGAGTGAGGATCTTTGACATAAGCGATATCCGAAATCCGAAGCAGGTCGCGGCCGTGCAGACCTGCCGTGGCTCGCACACGCATACACTTGTAACTGACCCGAAGGACAAGAACAACGTTTATATATATGTCTCCGGCACGTCGTTCGTTCGCCCTAGCGAGGAACTGGCGGGATGTTCCGACGGGCCGCCCGAAAAAGACCCGAACACCGCCCGATTCAGGATCGAGGTGATCAAGGTGCCGCTTTCAGCGCCGCAGGATTCAAAGGTCGTTTCGACGCCGCGTTTGTTTGGTGATCCGGCAACGGGAGCGATCAGCGTTCTCAAAGACGCGGGTTCGCATGCAAACCGCGGCGAGGTCGAAGCTACCGACCAGTGCCACGACATCACCGCCTATCCCGAACTTGGCCTCGCGGCCGGAGCTTGTTCCGGCAACGGGATCTTGATCGATATCAGAGATCCGGCCAACCCGAAACGCATCGACTCTGTGAATGATCCGAATTATGCCTACTGGCACTCGGCCTCGTTCTCGAACGACGGCAAGAAGGTGGTTTTCACAGACGAATGGGGCGGCGGCATGGCGCCTCGCTGCCGCGAGAGCGATCCCGACAAATGGGGAGCAAACGCGATCTTCAACCTGAAGGACAACAAGCTCCATTTCGCCAGCTACTATAAGCTCTCGGCGGCACAGACCGAGACCGAGAATTGTGTCGCACATAACGGATCGCTCGTTCCGGTTCCTGGCCGCGATATCAAGGTGCAGGCCTGGTATCAGGGCGGCATCTCGATCATGGACTTTACCGACGCTGCAAAGCCCGTCGAGATCGCCTACTTCGACCGCGGCCCGATCGACGCAAAGATGCTTGTCATGGGCGGGTCCTGGTCGGCCTATTGGTACAACGGCTTCATTTATTCGTCCGAGATCGCTCGCGGGCTGGATATTTTCGAACTGACGCCGACAAAGGACCTGACGCAGAACGAGATCGATGCGGCAAAGGTGGTGAGATTTGCTGAATTGAACGTTCAAATGCAGGAGCGGATCGAATGGCCGCGAAAGCTGGTCGTCGCAAAGGCTTATGTCGATCAGTTGGAGCGATCGAAGGGCTTGGATGCGGACCGTATCGCTGCCGTGCGGCAGGCTATCCAGAAAGCCGAGGGCTCGCGACTCAGCAAAAAGGATCGCGATGAACTCGGTAAGCTCGCTTCGTCCATAGAAACGGCCGCAAATGCAAAAGGCGGAAACGACCTGGCAAGATTGTCCGGCCTGGCAGCGGTCCTCAAAAATCCCGTTCTCTGATCTTAACGAACGCTAATTCGCAAACACCGCCCGGCCAGGCTTATCCTCGGCCGGGCATTTTCATTTCGTTAAGACGTTCGCTGCGTTTGTCCTACGGCGGTGACGGTGCCGGTTTTGTCGGTGTTGATGCGCGGAGAGCCGAGGTAGTCGTTGGTCAGGTAGGCGACCTGTGCATTTTCAACCGATGCGACAAGTGTTGAATACTCCGCCACTAATTTCCCACCGGCGTCATAGACGAAGATCGTGATCTCGGCAGGGTTCTCACCGACCGCCGGAACATATTTCTTGACGCGTTTCCCGTCTCCGTCGTACCAATATTCACCGATCGTTTCTTCCTCATCGTCGAGAACTCTCACCTGCTTGTTCTCCGCGTCGTAGATAAAGGTCCGGCCCTGAGCATCCTCCGTGGTGTTGCCGGAGTTGTCGAAGGCGTAATCGTCCGTCGTGCTCAGGCGGTTATTGGAAGCATTGATCGAAGGGTTGACCACCTTCCTGTCCACCGTGCACACCGTAAAGTTCGGGTCTGTCCCGCAGTTCTTCGGCAGCGTGGTCGTTTCTTCTTCGTCGAAGTTCCGATTGCCGTAATGGTCGAACGTGAACGTCTGATTCCAGCATTTCGTGGGATCAGATGTACAGTCCGTCCACCCGTAGGGCTTCTCTTCGGCTGACTCGAGCCGGTTCAGCGAATCGTACGTGTAAGTCTGAACCGCAGTGAAACCCGTATTGACCCCGACCGTTGGAACCCTGATCGTCTGCGTCAGCATGTTGCCGTTGTTCGCGGTCGTGCCGTAGGTGTAGTTAAGCTTTAGGAGATCATAAGACGCCGTTCCCGCTGCTGAGGTACCGAGAGCGATCTGCTCTGGCTGGAGCCTGGAATTGAACACCGTCGATTCCCAAGTCCCGTTGCCAAGCTGCATACTCGACACCGCACCGGCAGCATTGTAGGGGAGGTTGTCCGCGTAGGCTCAGTAGCCCGAATTTGGCATTCTTGAGGCTCTTCACCATTTCCAGATCGCCGTTCTGGTCAAGAAAATTCTGCACCTTGCAGCCCGACGGATACTGCTGCTCCACCAACGCCCCCGATAGATTATATGTGTAATCGGTCGTGTGCTCCTGCCCGTCGATGGTCTGCTTGTGCCCGGTCACACACGCTCAAGGTGGCAGACGTAATGTCCTAGATTGACCGAAGGTTCAATTCTCACTTAGCTCAATGGAGGAAAACTTAAAAGTCGAAAACGCTGACCCAGCAATCTTGAAAGGATCTGAAGCGTTTGAAACAATCATGATCCCGACTATGAGGGGCTTGCTTTTGGTTCGCTTGAATAATGCTCCCGAATTGAACCGGTCCGTTCTGGTCGAATCCTCGAATTTCCAAAGCCAGGCTGATTCGCCAGCGGACTCATTGAGCCAGTACGTCTTTTGCCAATAGCCGAAGAGGTCCCTCTCATGACTCGGCCGAAAGGCGTCGAGCGTAACGTCTATATAAACACGGAAGGTGCCACCGTCAAATTCATAACATCTAGAGTCGATGCACTTCTTAGGAACCGGCACCACATTGGCTGGAAGGCATATCGAAAACGATTGAAAATCAACGCGCTTCCACTCGCCGTCGAGAGCCGTCGTCTCGCTGCACAGGGTGCGGGTGTCGGTTTTTACTTTGGCTGGTTTCTGACCTGATACACCTCTGACGGCGGCTAGTCCAAGACCGAATGAAAAAAGTGAGAAAACGACCCAAATCCGAATCATCGTTTCACCTCCTGAATCCAATGATAGGTAGTTCTTTCTAATCCCGTCACGGCCCGGCGGGACTCAATCCCACCATGATTTGAGGTCATAACTCTGCTAAAGATTCTCTGCGTGTAATCAGTGTAGGTCCTGACTCCTCTCATTGGAGGCGGTGAGTCCACCAGATTTGGGTTTCTGCTACCGAACATACGTTCAAAATCGCTCTGCAAAAAGCGACCCTTTCCCCCGTCACCGAAGAATAAGCTTTTTGAATCACCGGAGTGTGTTGCAGCTAAGAGATGAGCGCCAAATTCATGGGCAGCGATCTCACCCACGAAATCTCCAAACGTGCCTCCTCCCAAACCCGGCAAAATGGGGAGCACCATTCTATCAAAGGATTCGCCATCGTTACTGAATCCTAAGCCGCCAACAGGCCCGTCCTTGTCGTCGATTAACCTTCCGTACCCAAGTTCCGCTACGTTGTCGGCACCGGACGCTGCTGCTTCCTCTTCACTATCCTTGACCATCACGTCGATTTGAGCCGACAGTTCGTACTTTTTCCCGTCTTTACCGTCAAACTTTTGGAGAAACTTGCCTTCAATTCCGTCCTTAATTCTCTGAGCGACTGTCTTCATATACCAGCCGACTTTAAAACCTTCACGGCTTCCTTATGACCTTGCTTGGCCGCCATACGTAGCCACTTTTCTGCAAATCTCTTATTCTTCCTTAAGATTCCGCCGTGTAAATATTCTATACCTAATTTGTATTGGGCCGTTGAATCGCCGTGTTCAGCCGATTTCCGAAGCCATCTAATTGCCTCCTTTTCATTCTTTTCGGTTCCTAATCCCTCCAGATAGGCAAATGCCAGGTTGCATTGCGCCCAAGCGTCCCCCATCTCTGCTGCTTTCTTATACAGCTCGAAAGCCCGCTTGAGACTTCTTCTGGTACCGCGCCCAGCTTCGTAGAGCAAGGCGAGATTCCCCATCGCTTCAATGTGATTACTCTGAGCCGCCTTCCTGAACCAAGCGAACGCTAAGTAAGGATTCTTTTCAGTTCCCAGTCCCATGTCGTAGCAGTATCCTACCAAGTTCCTACAGTGCACACTCCCTGCGATGGCGGCTTCCAGCAAAAGAGGGAATGCTGCCTTGTAACTCTTCCTCACTCCGTCTCCGTAGAATAGCTTCTGGCCTAGCTCGCTCGCTTCCTCAGGTTTCAGCAAACTTTTCTTTTGCATCAATTTTTCTTCCTCGGTCTCCATATTCTGTCCCATTTCTCTCGATCTTTGGTAGTCCGTCGTCCCGGGCGTGGCTTAGTGTGCTTATCCTTGGTAGAAGGACGCTTGCCCTTTGTATGTTCCTTAGGATTCTCATCTTCATTATCGGACATTGTCGGCGAATTGTCTGCCGGATTCGGATTCGAGCTTGTATCGACGTCAGGTCTCAAGCGAAAATCCCACTCTGGCCTGTAGATACATCCACCATTCCCATCAGAACCCATCCCGGGAGACGCTCCGCAGCTGGTACTTGTGGGACTCAGTAATATCGTCCCTACAGCTCCAATCCCCTTCCCGATTGTAACCACTGTCTTGGGTGTGTTTTTGACTGTCTTTTTCGTATAATACCACCACATTTCCCACCATTTAGGTTCACGAATCGTCTCCCTAACGACCGTCTTAACCGTTTCTTTTACAGCTTCTACCGTAACCGTCGCCAATCCGCCTGCTACGACCGTCCCGTCCACGACCTCCACAACCTTTCCGTTCTCGTCACATACTTTTCCTTCAGGACAACTGCCTTTGTTAGCCTTTTCCGCGACCATTCCGGTTGGATCTACAAAATTGAGCGGATTGTTAAGGACTGCCACATATCTATTAAAGCTCTGCGGCGTCTCCAGACTTGCCGACGCCATATACGGATCGGATGACGTGAATCGACCATGACCGGAACCATAATATCTCGCTTGTGCGAAATCTAATGATGTCTCATCATCTCGCTCGTAGCCGGTAAACTGCTTCCGGACTGTATCGTCGCTGTAACCAAGCGCGGCAGTTCGTTGCGATGTTGTGATTTCTTCGCCGAACGGGTGGTAGTCGTGTCGGGCGGTGACGTTGCCGTTTTTGTCGGTGTTGATGCGAGGGGAGCCGAGGTGGTCTGCGGTCAGGTATGCGACCTTGGCGTCATTCGTCGAGGCAACGATGGTTGAGTACTCGGCTACCAATTTCCCGCCGGCGTCATAAACAAAGATCGTGATCTCGGCAGGGTTCTCACCGACCGCCGGGACAAATTTCTTCACGCGACGTCCGTCGCCATCGTACCAGTATTCACCGATCGTTTCTTCCTCATCGTCGAGAACTCTCACTTGCTTGTTCTCCGCGTCGTAGATGAAGGTCCGGCCCTCAGCATCCTCCGTGGTGTTGCCAGAGCTGTCAAAGGCGTAATCGTCCGTCGTGCTCAGGCGGTTATTGGAAGCATTGATCGAAGGATTGACCACCTTCCTGTCCACCGTGCACACCGTAAAGTTCGGGTCTGTTCCGCAGTTCTTCGGCAGCGTGGTCGTCTCGGCCTCGTCAAAATTCCGATTGCCGTATCGGTCAAACGTAAACGCCTGCTTCCAGCATTTCGTGGGATCCGATGTACAGTCCGTCCACCCGTAGGGCTTCTCTTCGGCTGACTCAAGCCGGTTCAGCGAATCGTACGTGTAAGTCTGAACCGCAGTGAAACCTGTATTGACCCCGACCGTCGGAACCGTGATCGTCTGCGACAGCACATTCCCGTTGTTCGCCGTCGTGCCATAAGCGTAATCCAGCTTCAGCAACCCGGTCGTCCCCTGCGTCACGCCAAGCGCGAT
>JBGSYT010000148.1:0-1532 GCA_041750855.1 Pyrinomonadaceae bacterium
GCAAGCTCATCGATGCCAAGTTCGCACATTACCTGATAAGCCCGCAGGTTTTCTTCGTGAGGGAACGAGAAAAGCGTCCGCCACCAGGGTTTTGAACCAAGACGTCCGCAAAGAACGTTTGTCAGCACGGTCAAGTTCCGCGTGAGACGCAAATTCTGAAAAACGACCCCTATTGCCGTTGGGTCGGTGGTGGACAAGCGGAAACCGCCCGCGTTCGGCTGCAGACGGCCGCCCAGACAAGCGAGCAGGCTCGATTTTCCGATGCCGGATGGCCCTGTGACAGCCATGAACTTGCCCTTCGTAAGTTCCCATCTCATGTCCCTGAAAAGACGTTTATCGCCACGGATGATCTCAAGGCCTTCCGCGGCGATACCTATGTTTTCGGTTCGGGTGATCAAGTTTCTATTTTGGCAGAACCGCGAGAGCTTCGCGAAGCGGACGCAAATGAGTTTCCTGCTCGGCCTCGACCAACCTGGATGTGAATACCCGGTCCCTGAGGCCTGTGTTTGGTTCCGAATTCAGCTCAAGCAGCGCATTCTTAAAGGATGTGCGTTCGGCTGGCGAGACCGTACGCCTAATCGCAATTATATGTGTCGGTACGGGTCCCTGTTCAGCGATCATTTTTAGGCGTGCCCGCTGTTCTTCATTGAGATGCTTATCTTCGTCAAGAACGTAGTAGCTAACAGCGGCTGCTTCGGCCTGGCCATTTAATACACGCTCGACAGCGGAAACATAGCCGGTGCCATAAAAGACATTGCCTTTGCCGAAGAACGATTCGGGGTCATTGCCATCACCGAGCAGATCGCGTTTCGAAAGGTCCCAGAGCGGGATAACGTACCCCGACGTGCTTGTCTTACTGGCAAACGCTACCGGCTTCCCTCGCAGGTCCTCAACGCTGTCGTAAGGCTTTTCGCGCAGCCCGAGCCAGTAACTCTTGTAAGTCGTCTGGCCGTTGATCTCGCCGACAAGCAGTAGCTCGGCGTCCTTTGAATTTATCAGGTCGTTCGCACTCAAATACCCGATATCGATCGTCCCGTTCGAGAAACCCTCGTTGATAACGGCGGCAGAAACAGGGATGATCACCTCCACCTGACGGCCAAGTTTGTCTGACAGGTATTTTGAGAGGGTGCTTCGCTCTTCCATCATGTGGTCAGGGTTCTTGTCAGGTTTTAGGGCCACGACCAGCTTTTGCGAAGCCGTATTACTTGCTGGACTATTTGAAGCGCTGTTATTCGCCACCGGCGTGCAGCCCGGGATGGCAAAAGCCGCCGAGATAATTGCTAAGGCAAAGATGCATGATCTTCTCATATTAAAAATGATCTACTGTTAACCCGTTCGATCAGAACCTTACACGCAGTCCCAAATTGGCTTGTCTGAACATCCCCGGCTGTATGCCCTGCGGGGCACGCGACGAGATATAAACACGGTCCGTCAGGTTTTTGATCGTAACGTACGGAGTGATGGAAAATCGCTCCAATCGGTGCTCATAGTCCACAGATAAGTTATGGATTGTATATGAAGGGATCAGGCCA